>NZ_CP010817.1:677422-1354844 GCF_000833025.1 Myroides profundi | reverse complement strand
ATACTTCAGTACTATTCATTTAATATTATGTTTTACTTACTGATTATCTTACAGGTACCTGGAGCTGTTCTATTACTCACTATTACTAATAATGTACACATTAGAGAAAAACTCCCTCTATATCAGGTAGATTGGATTAGTTATATTTACTTTACGATTATTATCTGTTCTATCGGCTATATATTCGTGTATGGACAACAATTAAACTATTTGGAACACAGTAGAATCAGACTGTTAACTAGTACAACAGTTGTAGGGTTAATCTTATTCATCTTGAGACAGCTCAGTCTTAAAAGACCTTTTATTAATCTAGCTGTTTTTAGATACAAAGACTTTTGTTTAGGTATCCTCTTGATTATGATCTATTACTTTTTTAAAGGAACGACAGGTTTTGCTTACTCCTATTTACAGTCATTAGGCGTATCTTCTATTCATCTGACTAGTATTTATATCAGTAATACCTTAGGGACAATAGCGGGGTTACTAATTGTATCAAGATTATTATTAAATGATGTTGCGATTAAATACATTGTATTACTTGGTTTTGGAACTTTATTAATCTATCACATCCAAGTCTATTTCTTATTCTCTAATACAGGTACAACAGAGAGTTTTATACTTCCCTTTTTTATTCAAGGATTTGCCATTGCAGCTTTACACATTCCCTTAATAATATACGCAGCTGCCTCTATACCACCAGCTATATCTAATGCTGTTTCATTTTTAGGAATTAGCTTTAGGTTCTTAAGTTTTTCTGTTACGATAGGAGTTACCAATTACTTCCAACTGTTTAATAAAAGTATACACTACAATAGAGCTTCTGAATATATAGCATCTACTAATCCATTAAACAATGAAACACTTAAAAATATACAACACCATGTCACACTAGATGGAAAAGATTACACCACAGGAGCTCAACTAGCCACTAAAATTTACAATAACCATATCAATACACAGATTATAACTAGAGCCTCTCAAGACTACTATACTTGGGTTATCTGGGGGTTAATATTTATTATTCTCATGGTCATGTTATCTTCTCCTACCAAGAAGATTCTTAGTAAACTAAGTAAGGACTTTATACCTTATTAATATTTTTCCTTTTTCTAAGCTTTTTATACCACGGGCCAAGTTCTCTCTAGAGGGAACTTGGCTCTTTTTCTTAACTAAAAGTGTAGATAAACTATATAAACAGTGATAACTCATTACAAGATGAGATTGAAATACATTATCTTTATAAAAACAAAATACAATGTTCCGATATATAAGTTACTTTTTATTATTCTCTTTAATCTTTACTAGTTGTACCTCAAATAAAAGGTATCTAAAAATGAGCAATCAGCAAGTACTAGAGTTAATAAAAATAGATTCTCTTAATAATAAAGTTTATAAAATATTATCTCCTAGTAATGACCTTTTAAGTTATGAACAAGCGGCTACATACTCTCCAAAAAAATATACTGTAGATAGATACGTTGACCAACAAAATGATTCTATAGTTTTAAAATTCAAAAAAATCACTAGAAAAGATATAGCGTTTAAAAAGACTATGATGTTGTATCAAACTTATGGAATATATACTGACACTATCAATACTAAATTAGATATCGACTGTACCCAAATAGATAGTCTGTTAAAAGATACTTACCTAAAAGATAAAGAAAATAGATTAAGTGGTACAATGGATCTGAAAATAGATGCACTAAATCAAAGGTTATTATTTAACATCTTTGATCATTGTGATTTTCATACAGCAATAGTAAACAAAAAAGAAAGTAGTTACCATGCTCTTGTCATATTATTACATGCTAATACCAAATATCAAAAGAAATATTTCAAACAAATAAAAAAGGCTATAAAACTAGGCTACTTAGAACCAAAACACTTGGCTTACTTACAAGATAAAATAGCTACAGGCGAAGAAATACCTCAAAAATATGGAACACAATCAACTTATGATGATAAAGGAAATCTAATATTATACCCTTATGATAATCTCAAAAAAGTAAATAAGAGAAGAAAAGAATTAGGGCTTGAGCCTCTCAACATCCAATAATAAAAATGGCCATAAATAAATGTTCACAACCATGATCAAAATTAACTTATAAAATATAATATACTCCTTGTCAAAAGAACTTATTCAATAGATTTCCATCTTATCATGACATAAAAAGGCTTTAATACATTATTGTACAATGGTGTTACTATAGAGAATTATTATAGGTTAAAGCAAAGACAGGAATTGAAATTGTTAAACTAATATGCGAGTTTTGATTTAGATATTTATGAATAAGAGAATCTCCTTAGCTTGCACTTCTTAGGGGATTACTAGGAGTTTTCTTGGACTTTCCTTGCCCAGAAGGTGTCTTTCTCGAAGAAAGGTGCAAGAAACCCTCTAGCAAACCTCTAGTAAGTCAGAACAAAACTATCTTTAGTTTATTAATAAGAAATAGATTTTTAGTGTACTCATTTTCCAAAAAAATAAATTGACAAATTATCATTCATCCATTTACACTTATTTTTATTTTACTTTTTATGTAATTGAAGAAAGACAATTATCAAATAAACTCTGATTTAAAGAAAACTCTTTACTAGCGTACTAATTTTGAACATTACATCTTCAAAAACACATAAATTAAAAAACCACAAGCAATGCTTATGGTTTTCAATCAATAACTTATAAAAAACACTCCTTGTCAAAAGAGCTTATTCACTAGGTTTCCATCTTATCAGGATATAAGAAGGCTTACTAAAAGGCTGTATAACAGACTCCTGATTAATCTCAAATCCCCACTCTTTCAAGAAGGGAATCAAAGGATTATCCTGTAATACCTCTATCCATATTGCGTCATAATTACGGGTTAAGGATAAAGTCTTTTGCCATAAAGACTCTCTTACTCCTACCTCATTATACTCAGAATTGATATAAAAAGACTCGAGATTAATAACTTTTTTATCTTTTAGTACTTCTGGCTGCATTACTTGTTTAATCATCACAAACCCCGCAGGTACTTCTTGATTAAACACTGTTAGCATTTGTGTACTTAGATTATTCAGTTCTAATACAGCTTCCTTATGATTTAATTGTTGAGTTATATATTGATTTAATCGCTCTACTTCCACTGTATCTGCGTACATTTCTCTTATTTGAGCTTCTCTTAATTGAAAAAGAATACCAAGTCCTTCTTCAGTTCCTATTGTGAATTTCGATATTATATCCATATTATTTCATGTTTATCTACAAACATATCCTTTTCTAATTCATCTGTTTCGATACAGTACTCTAAAAAAGCATCGGTACATCCCTTATAATATAGATTCTCCTACTCTTCTTATCGCTTCTAGATTGTGTAAAGTAAGTTGTTTAGAGAATACTGCTCTAAAACAATTATCGTATACATCTGTAAAGGAGAAAGTCTCTCCAGGTGTAAACTGTACTCCTTCTTCTGTACATCGCTTATAGAAAAAGTTCATATCTATATGCGCAGGCAATTGAACCCATGTACAATACCCCCCTTGTGGAAGTTGAACATGAATAGAATCAGGAAAACTATGAATTAATTGTCTTACCAACTGTAATGCCTGACGCTCTAATTGCTGACGAAAAACTCTAAGGTGCTTATCATAAGCTGAAGATTGAAGAAGCTTTATCATTACCTCTTGATTTATTGGAGATACTGAACGACCTAGAGCGAACTTCAAACGCTCTGCCTCAGAAAAAAACTGCCCCGCTGCTAACCATCCTAGCCTTATACCTGGCGCTAACGATTTAGAAAAAGACGAATATGTCATTACTAATCCTGCTTCATCATAGTTACGGATATTACTTGGTCTACTTCCCTTAAAATAAAGACAGCCAAAAACATCATTTTCTATGATGGGTACATTGTGATATAGAGCAGTTGCATAAACTGCTTTTTTACTCTCCTCAGTCATTAATATTCCTGTAGGGTTATGAAAATTAGGAGTTAGTACAATCGCTTTTATATTATTAGTTGCACAGACCTTTTTTAAATAGTCTGTATCAAATCCATCATACGCACGAACAGGTATTTCTATTGTCTTTAGCTTCAGACTAGCAATAACTTCTAAAATAGAGAAGATACATGGGCTCTCCACTGCTATAATATCATTAGGTGAAGTAATAGAACTTAAAGCAATATATAGTGCTTGTAATGCTCCATCAGTAACCAAAAGTTCATCTGATGATATGGAAGCTCCATGAAGTCCAGCTCTCTTCACTAACAAATCTCTTAGCTCTTCTGCCCCATTATTAGGATAATAACGAAGTAAAGAAGCTCCTTTTTCTCTTATTACCTCTTGCATTGTTTTGAGAACTAATTTTTGAGGAATAAATAGGTCAGACGGACTCGCCTCATTAAGTATAGTCTGACTAGTGTCACTTATAGGGTTTGTTATAAGATGTATTTTTTTTCTAAAAACTGCATCGCGAGGGATAATAGGTAATTCTACTTCTAGATTTTGTTCCGCAAGACGATCAGATACCCTATACCCAGAGCGAGGCATACTAGTGACCATGCCTTTAAATACAAGATAATCATAGCCACTCTGAACAGAACTTATACTTAAGTTGTATTCTTTTTTTATAGCTCGAACAGAAGGTAGTTTATCTCCAGGCTTTAACAACCCTTTGTTTATTCCCTCTTCTATTTTATCCGTAAAAATACTATACCTATACTCCTTCATTCTCATATAATCAGTATGTAGAAATTCTTCATGACTTAACGCAATATTGTAAGTAGAATAAAAACTACTCTCAATCAAAGATACAATTATTCATTACTCTCTGATGCTATATCACGCCTATCTGTAGGTATATTTATAATTTCAACAACATTAGCTACTTGATCTAACTTAATACCAGTTAGCCCATAGCCATAATAAGCTCCTGTGTCTATATTATACGAATGACTATCTGCAGTGTACTGAGGTTGATTTTGTTTTAAAGGAGTATGACCATGTACTTGTAATTTATGAAGATTGACTAGTGGCTTACGAGTCCATAATACCCCATCCCAATTAGTCTCCTCATAAGGATTAGTCGTATCACATACTCCAGCATGTGTGACAATAAATGAAGAAGTCTCAAACTTAAGTGGTAGTCTTTCTAAATGTGGTAAAAGGTTTTGCAAATCTACATGATGCATTTGAAAGTCTTCTAAGGTAGCTAATCCACACTGAGATGTCCATATTTCATGATGTCCATCCTTAATATACTGAATAAGTTCAGCTTCATGGTTTCCCTTAAGAACAGTTACTGACAATGTTGTATCACTTAATAAGGTTAAACACTTCTCTACGACTAACCAACTATAATTGCCTCTATCTATTAAATCTCCAACTAATACTAAGTGCTCATTAGAAGAATCCCACTGCTCTAGAAGAGAACAAAACGTGTGATAACAACCGTGTATATCACCAATGATAAAATAGTTCATGCTCTTTTTATAAAATACAAACTTAAAGAATAAAAAAACTCCTACTTAAGAAAGTAGGAGTTTTTATTATTATTGTTTTGAAGCATCTAAAGAAGCTTTTCTAAACTCTTTTAAAAGTTTTTCAATAGATAAAGAAGCTTTACGTGCTCTTGTACCTGCAGCTTTATTTCCGTTTTCTAATTGTAAAGCTGAATCTTGTTGGAACGCTTCAAACTCAGCGTTGATTTTTTCGATTAATTCTTTCATGGTAATTTTTACATTTTAAATATGTATTACAAAAATAGAATATAATCTCACATATACACAGTATTTACTGACTTTTTTACCACTTTCCCTCTCTGTTTTGGTACTTGATATTTTTACATTCTTGTATTTCAAACGGTAAATATCACCTAATTCACTCACTTTCAACACACCAAAGCTAAATACGTCGAATCAACCGTTATTACTACACTTTGCTAAAAAAGTGAGCAGATATTGCTCAAAAGAGATCAGTTTCTATAAATTTAGTCCTTAAACTATCGTGTTTTACACAAAACATTCATTGTTCCTCTTCATTCGTGGGAATAATTACAAGCTTAAATGTAGGATAGGATAAGGCTTTCCTTGTCCATCTGTCTCAGATCTGCTTACTGATTTAAACCCCATGTGTAAATAAAATCCAACTGCTTGATGATTTTGTTCATTTACATCTACTTTCGTAATATGAAGTCTATCTTTAGCATAGTTTAATAACAATTTACCTATTCCTTGTCCTCGAAAATCATTGTGTATGAACAACATTTCTAAGTTCCCATCAGCAACACCTATAAAACCAGTCATTCTTCCCTCTTGATTAAGATGTACATACAACTCCACGAATTCAAAATAACTAGGTATGGTCTTTTTAAAATACTCGAAGTCTTCTCTTGCTAAAAAATCATGAGTATGTATTACTGCACTTTCCCATATCTCTACTAATACTGGATATTCTTGACTCTTTACTTTTCTAATCATAATTTTAAATTTAATAAGGCAAATTTCTAAGCTTTGAAAGACAATCTACTGAACCTGGGTTAAAAAATTCGCTTGCGAATTCTACTCAGCCCTTGCGGGGTAATCCCTAAATAAGAAGCTATATCTTTTAAGGGGATATAATTAAATGTCAATCCATATTCTTCTTGCATTCTCAAATAATATTCTTCTGAAGAATACTTAATTAGATCTATATTACGCTGTAAGAGACGATTTAAAAGCCTTGCGGTTAATTTCCCGAACATTATCTCTAATCCAGAAATAGAAGCGTATAAATCGCTTATTTGCTCTTTATTAATTCGATATACTACTGCGTCCATAACAGCTTGTACAGAAAAGTCCGCTCGCTCTTGAAGAGAAAAAGAAATATTCGACATAGAAAAAGTTCCTTCTTTACAAAACCAAAATGTTTGTTCAGTTCCTTTAGGATCTAAAGTCCAACATCTAAATATTCCTTCATAAATAAAATAACTGTACTGCTCTACCTCTCCTTCTTTTATTAGATACTCATTCTTAGAAATAGAAATTCGTTCGAAGTATTCATCAAACAAAGTATACTGTGAAGAAGTAAATACAGATAATTCAACTTCAAACTCTTTTAATAACTTTTCTAAAAGCATATTCTACTTATTAACTTGATAAATATATAAAAACACTTAGAAAAGTCAAGTAAGTAGAAATAAAAAAAGCCTCTGCATACAGATTTGTGCAAAAAGCTTGAATTTTTAAACAACTATTACTAACTCATTTTAAACAAGTTATAATAACATCATAAAAAAGAATATCTTTTTTATTCAAAAAACCTTGCAAAGCCCAGTATTTGCAGTATATTTGCACTCGCAATACGGAAGTAATGTAGACCATTTGGAGAAATGGCAGAGTGGTCGAATGCGGCGGTCTTGAAAACCGTTGACTGTAACAGGTCCGGGGGTTCGAATCCCTCTTTCTCCGCTGAAAAGCCCGATAACACTCGTTATCGGGCTTTTTTTATGCTTTATTGCTCCCTTCTTTTAATTAAACTCAGATTCCACATTAGCCAAATACTACGCTAATTAGGTGCATTAAATAAACTTTATTTATTGCGCACCTTTCTACTTTATTATGAATATAGATATTCTACAAGAAGTGACTATATTTATATTATTACCGAAATCTAGAACAATTTTTATTACTTAATATATGATATACAATCAACACGAATACGATATAAGAATGGAATGGGGATTAAAGGGAGTAGAAGAGCTTGCTCCTATTTCTGATGTAATCATAATAGTCGATGTTTTGTCTTTTTCTACTTGTGTAGATATTGCAACTAGTAGAGGAGCATTCATCTATCCATATCAATGGAAAAATGAAACAGCTATAGAATATGCTAAAAATGTAGGAGCTATCTTAGCTGATTTTAAACGAAAATATACAGATGGTTTTTCACTTTCCCCAACCTCTCTAACCCATATTACTCCTCATCAAAAATTAGTCTTACCTTCTCCTAATGGAGCTACCCTTAGCTTAACAACAGGGAATACCCCTACACTATGTGGCTGCTTAAGAAACGCTAAAGCAGTAGCCAATTTTGCTAAAAAGTACGGAAAGAAAATATCTATAATCGCTGCTGGAGAACAATGGCAAGACAATTCTTTAAGAGTCTCTCTTGAAGATGTAATAGGAGCTGGAGCAATAATTTCTTATTTAGAAGATAGATTATCTCCAGAAAGTAAGGCTAGTCTAGCGATATTCAAAAGTAGCCAAGAAACGCTACTAAGTGATATTAAAGAATGTAGTTCTGGAAAAGAATTAATAGCTAGAGGATTTGAAAAAGACGTCTTATTAGCTAGTGATTTTAATATTAGTAACTGTGTGCCTGTGCTAAGGAATGGATATTTTGAAAATGGAAATATATAATTGATTATATCAAACCCTTTTACACTAAAAAAAGATACAGTAAAATGATCTTCTAAAAGAAATATACACACTGTGTTCTAATAACTATACCCTTCCTCTAAAGTTAATTTACTGAAAACAAAAAGCCCTCATAGAACATCTACAAGGGCTTTACTTATATATAAAAACTTATCTCATTAATTACTTTTATTCTCAATAGACACACCTTCAAGGGTAGGATCATTCACTAAGGCATACGAAGTATATTTTCTGATAGGAACTATTTCTTTCTTACTTTCCACACCATTTTCACCTTTAATCGTTATGAACTGCTTACCATCACTAGTTAAACTTATAGCAGAATAAGGTATCTCTATAACATCTTTATATACCAATGATATCACCACTCTATTCTCTGCAATACCTTCTCCATTGAGTTTTAATCCTTCCATTACTTGAGGAGATTTATCTAAAAAGAAAATATCTGTATCATTCTTAAGATTTACTTTGACAGGAATACGTTGTCCTTCTTTAGTTTCAAATGAGCTTACAAGAGTATTCTGTCCTGTGATGCCTTGTCTCCACTGCACCATATCATTAGCAGGTATTTCAAAAAACACATCATACCCAACTATAGTAAACAAATTATGCTTATCATTAGCTGTTAGGACATCTCCTACTTTAACAGAGATATTCTTCACGATACCACTATAATCAGACTTAACAGCATGTCTACTATACTTCGTATCAGATGCATTGATTTTATCACTTAGCTCAACTAGGTTCTTACGCAACTCCTCTACAACCTCGCGTTGTTTAACAAAAGCAACACTGTCTCTTCTAGCTAACTTCTGTAATCTATTCTCAGCACGTTCTAGATCTTTTTTTAATCCCTTGTACTCACTCTGTTCTTTATCCTTCTCTTTCTTAGAGACCTGTAGACTCCCTACCTCTACTTCATAGATTACTTGGCCTTCTGAGATAGCCTGTCCTTCTTTTATAAAAAGCGACACTACTTTCCCTTCTATAGACTCCTTGATAGGGGTACTATACTTCATCTTGACCTTAGCTGCATACTCTTTTGTATAAGTATGGTATTTACTATTCAACACTAAGACTGTAGGAGCTACTACCTCTTTTACCTCTTCTGTTTTCTCCTCTTCCTCTTCTAAGGCTACTTCATTGTCAGTTTGGACTACTTCTTCAGTGGCTACAATCGTTTTAGATTCAATCACTTCCTTTTCTCCACCTTTATCCTTATTTCCATAATAACCCACCCCTACTAAGAATACAATACTTAGAAGTGTCATTATAATCTGCTGAAGTTTTACATTTTTTTTATTCATAACCCACTCTTATCCTTACAAAGATAACTAACTGATGCAAAGGACTGAAAAAAAACAATCCAAACATCTAAATTACAATAAAAAAAACCAATATTGTAAACAATATTGGTTTCATCCTCAATCAAAAATCTACTAGATTATATTAATGACCTCCCAGAGCTCTATACAAATCAACTAGCGATGCTAAATGATCTCTCTTTAACTCTGCAAAACTCAAACTACTTTGCAACGCTAAACTCTGTGCATTAATAACCTCTAAGTAAGATACCTTATCCATCTCAAACATAAATTTGATGTTAGACAAAGAAGTGTTTAATATATCCACTCTCTTTTGCATCATCTCCTCCTTTTGAGAAATCTTGTCAATTTTTACTAATGCATTATGCACATCAGTAAATCCTGTGACAACTGTATTTTTAAACTGTATTGCAGCTTTCTCTCTTTCTACAACAGCGATTTCATAAGCTGTTTTTAATTTCTTTTGATTAAATAAAGGCTGTACTAATCCTCCTGCTACCATTCCAAATAAAGAACCTGGAGTTTGGAACCAATCCGAAGCCTTAAATGCATTTAATCCTCCTTGAGCTGATATTACGATATTAGGATACATCTGCCCCTGAGCAGCACCTACTTTCGCATTTGCTACTTTAAGATTGTACTCCGCTACTTGTATATCAGGACGAGTACTTAAAAAATCCGCAGGTACACCCGTATTTAAATCAGTAACAAAACTTAAACCACCTATAGTAACAGAACGAGAAATTGCCTGCGGATAATTATTTAAAAGCAAATTCAATCCACTTTCTTGTAAAGCAATTTCTTGCTCTAATTGAGGTAATAACTCTTTAGACTCTAACCATTGTGCCTCTGCTTGTTGCATCGCTACAATAGTCTCATTACCTACCTCAAACATTTTTTTGGTCAACAAATAAGTATTCTCACGAAGGATAATTCCTTCCTTTGCTATCTTAAGTTGTTCATCAAGCATTAATAAATTAATATAGCTTGTTGCTACCTCAGCTACTAATCTATTCTGTATTGCACGCTTTATCTCTTCAGTTTGTAACATTGTTGCTAATGCAGCCTCTTTCTCCCTTCTAAGCTTCCCCCAAATATCTAATTCCCAAGACAAGTCTAGATTAGCATTAAAATCATCATTAACACGTCCTGCATCATTAGCTGCTAAGTAACTATTCTTAGAAGATTCTGTTCTACTAGCTGCCACATTCATTGTTAATTGTGGCAACAAAGCCATCTTAGATTGCGTATACAATAGATTAGTCTGTTCTATATTCTTAACAGCTACTTGTAAATCCGCATTTCGTTCTAAAGCTATTTGTATTAAACTAGTTAATTCTTCATTCTTAAAGAACTCCGAATAACTAAGTTTAGCTAGATTATTAGCAGTAGTATCAGAAACAGTTTCTTGATAAAACTGCTCTGGCTTTTCTACTGTTGGTCTTTCATAGTCTTTCCCTACTTTACAAGCAGTGAAAAAAATCGAACCTATTACTATATATACTATTTTTTTCATTCTCTAATTAATTACAGTCTGTTGAACTATTAGTCTTCTAATACCTCTGGTTGTTCTGGTGCTTTCCCACTCACTTTCTCTTGTAAATATTGGAAGAATACATATAGGAATGGAATAACAAATACTCCTAAAACAACTCCTACTACCATCCCTCCTGCAGTACCAATACTAATAGAATGGTTACCTTGTGCTGATGATCCCTGAACAAACATCAGTGGCACCAATCCAGCGATAAATGCAAACGATGTCATTAAAATAGGACGAAGACGTAAACGAGAAGCTTCAACAGCTGCATCCACAATACTCATTCCTCCTTGACGTTTCTGAACAGCAAATTCTACAATCAAAATAGCATTCTTAGCTAACAGTCCGACCAGCATGATGAGCCCTACCTGTACATAGATATTATTAGCTATTCCCACAGCTCCAATAGCTAGGAACACCCCCATAATACCAACTGGTAATGATAACAATACTACTAATGGTAAGATATAACTCTCATACTGAGCCGAAAGAATAAAGTAGATAAACAAGATTGATAAACCAAAAATAAATACCATCTGTCCACCTGACTTTTGCTCCTCTTTACTCAATCCTAACCATTCGATTCCATAACCTGCTGGTAATTTCTCAGCAGCTACTTTCTCTACTGCTTTCATTGCATCACCTGTACTTACTCCTGGTTTAATAATACCATTCACAGCAATAGAGTTAAATAAGTTATGACGACTAATTGCCTGTGGACCATACACTTTTTCTAAATGTGCCAATGAACTGATTGGAATCATCTCTCCAGAACCAGCTGTAACATATATAGTCTTAAATGATTCTTCATCTGCTCTAAACTGTGCATCTCCTTGAACAAACACCTTAAACTGTTTACCAAAACGGTTAAAGTCGTTCACCTGTGCTGATCCATAGAATAATTGAACTGCACTCATCATATCACTTACATCCACTCCATGCATCTTTGCCTTTACAGGATCTACTACGATCTTATACATTGGGAAATCAGCTTTAAACATCGTGAAGGCACTCTGTACCTCATCTGTATCACTCAAATCCTTATTGAATTGATTTACAACATTTGCAAAATCTTCAATGCTTCCTCCTCTTTTATCTTGAACAACCAACTCTAATCCATCGAAGTCTCCGAATCCTGGTACAGTTGGATTGGCAAATACATAAAACTCTCCTTCTTTTAATGAAGTCAATTGCGCATTTAATTCAGCTATGATTTCATTAATATCTCTTACTTCTCCTCTTTCTTTTAAATCCTTAAATGAGATGAATCCCATACCGTATGCTGGACTGGCAGCATTACCTAATATATTAAATCCAGAAATAGTAGTAACTGCCTTTACAGAAGGATGCTTTCTCATGATCTCATCACCGTCTTTTAATACTGCTGCAGTTCTATCAATAGATGATCCTGGAGGTAATGAAAGTGCAAACATCGCAAACCCTTGATCCTCGTTTGGAATAAACCCTTTAGGAGTTGAATTCATTAAGAATACCATTCCTACAATAGATCCTAATAAGATACATAGGCTCAATACCTTTCTCTTAATTAAGAACTTAACTCCACCGATATACTTATTCGTTAATGAAGTAAACCCTGCATTAAATGATCTAAAGAATCTAGTTTTAAAACCATTCTTTTTTGTTTCACCTGCATTGTGTTCTAAATCATGGTGGTGATTTTTAAGTAATAAAGCACATAACGCTGGACTCAATGTCAAAGCATTTACTGCCGAGATCATAATCGCTATCGCAAGTGTATATGCAAACTGCTTATAGAATACTCCCACTGGACCTTCCATAAAACCTACAGGTAAGAATACTGCTGACATTACTAAAGTAATCGAGATAATCGCACCTGAAATTTCGCTCATCGCTTTAGATGTTGCTTCTTTTGCATCTAATCCTTCGAGCTCCATCGTACTATGGACGGCCTCTACGACCACAATAGCATCATCTACTACAATACCAATCGCTAATACTAATGCAAATAGTGTCAACATATTGATAGAGAATCCTAACATATTCAAGAAAAAGAAAGTACCGATCAATGATACTGGCACTGCTATCGCTGGAATAATAGTAGATCTAAAATCTTGTAAGAAAATGTATACAATTACGAACACTAGTAAGAACGCTTCAATCAACGTAGTTTTTACTTGATTAATAGACTCGTCTAATTGTGTTTTATTAGCAAAGGTTACATTGTATTTTAATCCTTTTGGTAATTGAGGCGTTAAATCCTCTATCACTTTATATACTTGTGTCTGAATCTCATTGGCATTTGATCCTTTTGTTTGGAACACAGCCATAGATACAGCATCTAAGCTGTTAATCTTATTCTCTTCATCATAAGCCACTGCACCAAACTCTATACGTGCAATGTCTTTAAGATATAATACATTACCACTTTTATCAGCTTGAACTACAATGTCTTCGAATTGCTCTGGTGTATTATATTTTCCAGGATAAGTAAGCGTATACTGAACTGCTCCACCAGCATTCTGTCCTAAGTTACCTGCTGCTACTTCCATACTCTGACTTTGGATAGCACGCTCTACATCTTTAGGAGTTAATCCTCTATTAGCTAATTTGTGTGGATCTAACCATACACGCATAGCATAATCTTTCTCACCATACAACTGTACTTTACCAACTCCCTTAATACGTTTTAACTCACGTACTAAATTAATACGAGCATAGTTCTGTACGAATGTTTCGTCATATAACGTATTGTCCTCACTGATAAGGTCAATAATCATAATCATACCTCTCTGCTCTTTCTGAGTGATTACCCCAGCTTGCAATACCTCAGCTGGTAAAATACCAGATACCTGTGCTACCCTATTTTGTACGTTAACTGCAGCTTGATCTGGATCTGTCTCTAAATCAAAGAAAACAGTGATAGAAGCTGTACCATCATTACTAGCTGTTGATTCGATATGAGTCATATTCTCCACCCCGTTGATTACCTCCTCTAGAGGAGTAACCACAGATTTTAATACTGTCTCGGCATTACCCCCTGGATAAGAAGCCGCTACTGTAACACTAGGAGGTGCAATATCAGGGAACTGTGCGATCGGTAACTGTGTTAAACCAACCGCCCCTAATATTACTATAATAAGAGATATAACGGTAGCCAATACTGGCCTATGTATAATCTTTTTAAGCATTTGTTCTGTTTGTTTTAATTAAATAATGAAGACATCTAGGGATTACTCACTAGCCTTTGCTGTTTGTGAATCTACATTTCCTCCTACATTCTTTGTTGGTGCAGCTAGCACTGCTACTGACATACCATCTTGTAGTTGATTCACACCTGTAATAGCTAGAGTTTCTCCTTGATTCACGCCACTTTCGATAAAGTAAGTATGTAAGTTCTTCCCTATGATTTTAAGCTGTCTTTGGTCTACAGTATTATCCTTATTCACCACATAAGCGAATATCTTATCCTGTAAATCTGATGTTGCAGCGATAGGAATTTGTACTACATTTTTATGAGTAGCCATCAAGTTCACTATTCCTGTACCACCATTTCTCAATAGACGATCTGGATTATCAAATACTGCACGTACGCTAATAGAGTTCGTACCAGCATCAAACTCACCATTAATCACATCTACCTTACCTGTGATAGGGTATTTATCACCATTACTTAATTCTAACTCTATAGGCATCTTTAATACATTATCAGAACTGCCATTCTCTTTTACTAAATTAAAATAATCAGCTTCTGTCAATGAGAAGTAAGCATACATCTGAGAGATATCTGACATTGTAGTCAATTCTTCTGCTTCACCCGCAGTTACTAAGTTTCCTACACGTTTAGTGATACGACCTAAGAACCCATCTACTGGAGCTGTAATAGTACAGTAGCTCAAGTTCAACTTAGCTTCTGCCACAGCTGCCTGCGCTTGTGCTACATTAGCTTTTGCATTATCTAATGCCGCATCTGCCGTTTTTAACTGTATTGGAGAAACGAATTTATTATCTAATAAAGATTGTACTTTATCTCTTTCTAACTGAGCATTTACTAAAGCTGCTTGTGCTGCTTTTAAACTCGCATTAGCATTATTCAACTGAATGCGATAAGGTTGTGCATCTATAAGTATTAATGCCTGACCTTTCTTTACGTAACTTCCCTCTTCTACTAATATCTTCTCGATATATCCAGAAGCTTGTGCACGTACTTCTACGTTAACTCTTCCTTCTAATGATGCAGTATACTTCTTTAATACTAATGCATCACCTTTCTCCACTATACTGGTTTTTACCTCTAATACAGATGTTGTTTCTGCTCCTTCGTTTGCATCACTTTTACAACTAACGAAAAATACAGATAAACCAAATAATAGTCCTCCTAAAAACAAAACTTTCGTACTTCTATAAATTTTATTCATTTCTAACGCTTTTAACACAACAAAAATCAAAAATTATACCGCTCCAACTTCTAGAATTAGTTCGAAGCGTAAAAATTCGAACCTGAAACGTCAAAACTGATTACTTACCTGAATAAACATTCTCTTATACTTATAGATAGACACAAAAAAAGCTACTAATGTAGCTTTATGAATTTAACCAATTTTTAAGTAATGGCGCCTTCTCACGGCTTACGATTACCTCTCTCTGAGGATCTTTTAATAAGCCTATTTTTAATTTACCATTATAGTAGTTCTGTACATGCTCTATACTATCCACACTCACGATATGCTGTCTATTCGCTCTAAAGAATATCTCAGGTGACAACTCTTCCTCTAACTCCTCTAAGGTCTGACTCACGATTACAGTAGTTTTATCCTTTAAGACTAAATGTGTAATCTTTAATTCTGAATAAATAAAATCGATCTCACCTACCTTCACAGTCTTAAAACCATCCTTATAAGGAATCAAAAAACGTGAACGATAAAAAGCTTCTTTCTTGTGTAAACTGCCAAGTATATCTTTAATAGAATCACTTAATACAGGAGTACTTCTAAGTGATTTAAACTTATTCAATGCCTGTTCTAACTCTTCTTCCCTCACAGGTTTCATAATATAATCTATACTATTCACCTTAAATGCTTTTAGAGCATACTCGTCATAAGAAGTCGTAAATATCACAGGAGCCTTTATCTCTATCTGTTCAAATATTTCAAAACACAAACCATCTTCTAATCTAATATCCATCATGATCAAAGACGGTTCCTCGTGATGCTGCAACCATTCTATACATTCTTTTACACTTTCTACTACAGCTACGATTTCTATAGTGGAATCTAATACCTGCAATAAGCGAGATAATTTATTAGCATTTCTTACCTCATCCTCTACGATCAAAACTTTCATCATGTATATTTTTCTTAAGCTATTATTTCTGATTATTTGTCATTCTTATTAAGTAACAAAGGCAATCTTACCACAAAATCTTTATCCGTTTTCTGAATAAGAACCTTGTGCTTACTTAGCAGACGATAGCGTTCCTTTATATTCGTCAACCCTACTTTAGAAGAAGGTAGAGTCACGACTAGCTCTTGTATATTATTTTGAATCACTACGTAATCCTCTTCTACATAAATATCTATTCTCAGAGGACTCTCTTTAGAAGCACTATTGTGCTTCACAGCATTCTCTACTAATAACTGTATAGCGATAGGTGCCACATAGAAGTTTTTCTTATCTTCCTCTTGCACATTTATATTTAACTGTACTTTCGCCCCCATTCTTTCTTTGATTAAGTAAAAATAAGACTCTACGAAAGTCAACTCTTCTAACAGACTGATGGTGTTCTTTCTAACATTAGATAGCATATAACGATATACTAGCGATAAGTGATCTATAAACTTAACAGCGATATCCTGATCTTCTATTACTAACTCAGATAGTGTACTGAAGTTATTAAATAAAAAATGAGGGTCTAGTTGCATCTTTAGTGATTCTAACTCTGACTGACTAGCGATACGTTCTAGTTGTTCTGCTTTTAATTTAAGCTCTGCAGCATCCACCATGGACTTTTTCCAATTATTAATCAAAAAATAGCCTGTGTGAATAGCACTGATAAAAATCCCTGTATTTAAACTAATGATTAATGACTGCCATAAATCTATCTTTGCCTCTAAATCTATTAATTCAAAAGACTCATAAGGAGACAGATAAACATACACAAAATTAATAGCAAAATATACTGTAAAGATAAAAATAAGTAGTAAGAAGAACTGTACTACTACACGCATCACAGGCTGCTTATCCCAAGGCAAAAACTTATTCAAAGCTCTACTCAACCAGAGACTCACCTCTGTGATGGCCATACAGTATAGAAAAAGAACAAAGGCAGACTCCCACATCTCCTCTACATCCATTCTGAACCAATCTGCATCATAAGGATTAAGTAAAAAATGAGAGAATAAATAAAGTAAAAATACCAATGGCACTACCATTAATCGATAGTGTTTTAAAAACAGTGATTCCTCTTTTACTTTCTTAGTCGCCATCTTCCTTAATTAAATTCTATAACAAAAGTAAATTTATATTTCCATATTTAGAACCATACCTTACTCAAAATGATATATACCTACTTGAAACGGAAAAATACTATACCTACTTGTATTCTTTATCTATATTACCCATTTTAATTTTCAAAAACCATGCAATTACTAAGAAAAAAGCACAATTAAACAAAATCAGCAGAGATTTCCACAAATAACAGTCTACAATATACTAAAGATATAATAACAAAAAAAGTAGTATAACATCCACTAGCTATACTACCTTCGGTAAAATGAAACAAAACAAATTATTTAATTAAAAAGATGCTTCTAACCCTAACACCTCAGTTCTGTCAGACCTACTAACCTATTCTCAAAAAACTCTATAAAAGAATAATCTAATAACCTAATAACACCCACCTCATCTGATAATAATGCTGTTAATGTCTGTATATCATCTTGTAGGATATACTCTATATCTAAATCTATATCTTCCAAAAGTTCTTCTACACTATCAATATCACAGTATTGATTCTCATCTAATAGAACAATAGCCCCTTTATGCTCCCCTATTAACAACTCCCCTATCAATGTATGCTCATCCCATCTCCCTATAATAAAGATATACGAAGAGAAGATAGAGTCCTCATTCATCTCCTGAATAGACAATACATGATCTGTAGTAGTAAAAGTAAAGAAAGACACTGAAGCAACAGTTCTCATCAAAGCAGTATGACTACTAACTAACAAAAAACGAAAGTAATCATCCGAAAAGTTATAAGTATGCCTTAAGCCATTTATCTCATGCTTAAAAAGCACATCAACTCCTGAATCTATCAGAAATCGATAACGTAAAAACTCATTCATAGTAGTTGTATTGGTTACCTTAAAATTAATCAATTTAAAGGTATCAAAACACTCCCAACCAAAAACATAACATTCTGATAACATTGATATTAAATCTAAAAAAAGTAAAATGAATAGAAATATACCAAATAGACTATAACTACATTCAAGCATAGTGTAATAAGAGAACCATGAAGCAGAATTAGTTTTTAAACATTTAGTCAATACTGACTCCTAGTTTATGACCATATCAACCAACCCTTCACTATCTAATCAATTATTTCATCTCAAACTATAATAAAATTGCACAAAACAATCATTATTTATAATTTTAACAAAATAAATATATTATATTTATTTAATTTTAAAAATATGAATGAAAATCAGCTATCAAATCTAGGTGATTACTACCGTCTAGATAAAGAAACTTATGAGTTACGCACTAACTATCCTAAATTAATCCTTGGAATCCTTGTCATTATAGCATGTATAGTTCTTGTTATTTATCCAGGTATTATTATGCACGGATGGTTAGTTCGCATCGCTGCTATTGTTCTAGGTTTAATAGCGATCCTTTACACACTAGCATCTGGTTCGGATTTTTACAACAAAAAAACAGGTGGTAAAATAGTCAATATCGGAACTACTAAGTTTGCTAATCCTCCTCGTGGTACAGAACCGTATGGTCCTAGAGATATGCGTATTATCGAAATGTATGAAAACGAAGAATGGGACAAAATAATTAATGAACCTAAAGCTGATGATAGACCAATGCAACTATTAATGGATTATGATGAGAAAGGAAAAGTTATCTATCTATTATTATGTAGATACTTCTCTGATTCTGAGTTTAGAGTTATCGCACCTGTCAAAACCATATCAGAGCCTAACTTCTCTCAACTCCTTAATAAATTTAAACAAACCACTAAATTCTAATCGATTATAACCAATCACTATATACAATAAAAGGATGCACACAATGTGCATCCTTTTATTGTATATAGTTATCTATCTCCCCTACCTCCTACACCCTCTTTTCTCCTATCTATTTTTTTACTACCTTTGTCTATAGTAAAGGCTTTGACTCAATGGCTATTATTGAGAATATTCTTCTATTCTAAGTCTGGTACATCTCACCAAAAAGAAAGCACAAATCACAGCTTTCAAAATCTCAATTTCAAAATTTTAACAAGTTTTTTAACGGTACTAATTCACTGCGAATCGAGTATTCATGCGGTCTCCGTTATGGTTTGTTCGGAAGGTGTTCGGAAAACACCCCCTTTTTCCGAACACTTTGCAAAGAACTCCCGAACAACGTCCAAACAACCCTCCCGAAAACCTTGCTATCACTGGCTTTGTCGCGTGCTGTAAATCACTAAAAAACGCCTAAATGTTAATATTTTTAACAACTGTGATTTGTCCTATTTTTAAAATTTATAGCGGTTAAAATATTCTCATATTTAGAATTTTCATAAGCTATACTCTGCTCTAAATCTATTAAAATAGATATACTTCATCTAACATTAAATTTCTCTAATCCTAAAAAATGGCTTGATTTATGATTTAGTTTTGCAATAAAATCAAAGCTATGAACATACTTTTAATAGAAGACGAAGTAAGTGTATCTAACTTCATTAGAAAAGGTCTAGAGGAGAGCCAACATCAGGTGGCTTTTGCCTACGATGGGATGATAGGATTACAACTAGCGATGGAACAAGAGTTTGATTTGATTATTCTAGATGTTATTCTTCCCTATATGAACGGATTCGAAATCTGTCAACAAATAAAAAAATACAAAGGAGATATTCCTATCCTCATGCTGACGGCATTATCTACGCTAAATGATAAGGTCAAAGGATTTAATATGGGGGCAGATGACTACCTGACAAAACCCTTTCACTTTGAAGAATTATTACTGAGAATAAAGGCACTGACCCGTCGTAATACAATGGCTATGCCTACTCTAGAGTATAAAGCTGCGGATCTAATCATGAATACGTATAAAAAGACGGTTACGAGAGCAAATAAAGAAATCGTTTTAACCCAAAAAGAATATACCTTACTAGAGTATTTCTTAGTGAATAAGAATAGGGTATTAACGAGAACACAGATAGCTGAAGCGGTCTGGGGTATCGGCTTCGATAGAGGGACGAACCTCATCGATGTGTATGTCAATTATGTGAGACGCAAAATAGACAAAGAGTATAATACACAACTGATACATACAGTTATCGGTATGGGGTATATACTGAAGGATGAATAGGCTTTTGGTTTTCAGTTAACGGTTAACGGTTTACAGTATTGCCCTACGAGCATAATGTACTTAGATGATGTAATAGCCTAATGATTGATACAATAGCCTAAACGATTTCACAACATCACAAAAAAACGATTTCACAAAAAGACTATTTCACAAAAAAACAGAATAATGAAAATACGCAATAGACTTTCACTACAGTTCTCTGGCTTATTTGCAATACTCTTATTAGGAGTGCTAATTGCAGTCTATTTTGTAGTATCTAGCCATTGGCAAAATACCTTCTTTAAACAATTAGAAGATCGCGCCTTCACAGTAGGCCATAACTATCTAGCAGAAGACAACTTCACCAAGGCAGAGTTCGATGAAGTCTTGCGCAAATATCCTCGTACATTACCTTTAGAGAAAATAAGAATCTATGACATTAATCTAGATCCAACCTTTATAGAAGAAGGGGATCTTAAATGGGATAAAAAGATATTAGAGGAAGTTATTGCAAAAAAAAAGATATACTTTAAACTTGATCAGGAGTACGTGGTAGGTATTTTCTATAGAGATAATTCTGGGGACTTTATCGTGATGGCTAAGGCAACTAATGAAAAAGGAGTAGCAGCATTACAACAGTTAAGAACGGTTATGCTGATCAGTCTAGTAATTGCCTTGCTTATTACATTTTTCCTCTCGCGTTTATTCGCTGGTTATTTTCTAATCCCGATTACCAGAATTAATAAGTACTTCGCGAAGAAGAATATAAATACTTTATTTCAGCCCATCCCTACACAGGATATGTCTAAAGACGAGATACGTACGTTAAGCGAGACTATTAATGATCTCTTTAATCGAGTACAAGAATCCTTTGACAACCAACAGGCATTCGTGTCTCATGCTTCACATGAGCTAAAAACGCCTATCGCCTCTCTTATGGGAAATGCTGAGATAGCGCTACGTCAGAGCAGAACAGAACAGGAGTATGTAAAGGTGCTGCAAGGGGTAGTGAACGATGCGATACACATAGATCAGATGATCAATAATCTGTTGGCATTATCACAACTAGACAGTTCTGTGTATCCGTTACATAAACATGCTTTTGAGGAGTTCTGGTGGACGATGATAGACCACCTTATAGCAGCTCAGAAAGACTTAAACCTAAACCTGACCATCAGCACAGAAGAAGACTTACACGAGCTATTCTTTAATGGCAATGGCAACTTATTAGAACTAGCCCTTTCTAATATTATACTGAATGCAAACAAGTTTTCTCACAATGAGCCTGTAGAGGTAACACTGGATACTGATACCCACAATATCATCATTATAGTAGAAGATAAAGGCATTGGGATAAAAAAAGAGGATCTAGACAAACTATTTCTTCCTTTTTACCGTTCTAGTAATGCATTCGGGATAAAAGGAACTGGTCTAGGTCTATCGTTAGCTTCTAAAATAGTACAATTACACAAAGGCACATTGACCATAGAATCAGAACTAACAGTAGGTACTAAAGTAACCTTAATGATTCCGAAACTGCATCAATAGTAGTCATCTCAATCATTATCTAAATTATAATTCAACCTAACAGCGAGTATAAGATTTTATACTCGCTGTTTTTTTTGTGATGTTGTGGAGTTGTTTGTTGAAGGAGCTTGTTAGACTCTCTAAGAATATTTAACTATTAAACATCAGATGAAAACTGTTAACCTTAATCTCACATTAAAATTTTCTAATCTCCTTTTAATCCCCTATTCATATCTCTTTAAGACCGTCCTAATTATCATGAAATAAGTTTGCCTTGTTAAAAAGAAAGTAAAAAAATAGACAAGAATTTATTTTATGCATATCACTAAAAGATCATTGTTATCCCTAGCTTTAGTACTGTCAGCGACAGTGACTAGCTATGCACAGGATAAAAAAGCACCTATCGTGGTGAGAGATGCGGAAACGCTAATTCCGCTACCTGGCGTGACTATCGAAGACATTACAAATGATAAAGTAGATATTACTTTAGACAATGGACAGTTCGAATTAGACAATACAGACTTAAAAGAGATAAAACTACGCCTAACTTATATCGGATATACAGATAAAGAAATCACGATAAAGGTGGGAGATTATCCTTCATTTATAGACTTAGATGTAGAGGATAATTTATTAGAAGGAATTGTCGTAACAGGATATACTAAACAGTCTCGTTCTAAAACAACAGGAGCTGTCAGTAAAATAGAAGCTCAAGCGATCAATAAATCACAAGTGAGTTCTATGGATCAAGCCTTACAAGGACAAGTACCTGGATTATATGTAGCTTCTCCTTCTGGGCAACCTGGTACTCCTGGTAGGGTGACTATCCGCGGTATCGGTTCTCTTCAGGATGAGAACACAAATCCTCTTTATGTATTGAATGGAATGCCTATCTCTCCTGCTACATTCTCTGCTCTGAATCCTGAAGACTTTGAAGATATCACTGTTCTAAAAGATGCGGCGGCTACTGCTCAGTATGGTTCTAGAGGAGCTAATGGGGTAATCGTAATCACTTCTAAGAAAGGGGCACATGACTCTGATGGATTAAGGGTGACTTATCAAACTCAATACGGGTATTCTGAAGCTAATAACAGTAAATGGGATATGATGAATACGAACCAACGTCTTCAGTTCGAAGAAATGCTTCAAGACCAAGACTTACCGGGATGGGCATATTCTAGAAACAACCCTTATAAGACAGTAAATGGAGTACAAGTAGCTAAGACAGATGTTGATTATATAGAAGGAGATAGACGATTAGCAGAGATTAGACAGACTAATATTGATTGGAAAAAGAAGTTAATGAGAAGAGGAATTAATCAATCTCATAACTTAAGCTTCCAAGGGGGCGATGATAAGACTCAACACTATACTTCATTAAACTACTTCAAACAAGATGGGGTATTATACAACTCTGGTATAGAAAAGTTCAATGTGAATAGTAATATTCACCATAAGTCTGGTAGATTAAGCACTAACTTCTTTATCAACTTAGCGAATATTAATAGTCAAACTTCGGAGTCTGATTTTGATGTAAGTGAGACAAATCCTGTAGCTTCTATGTACTTCGCGTTACCTTATGAGAATCCGTATGATGAAGATGGAAAGCTTAATCCTGGTACGAATAGATTTGGTACAAATGCTTTAGCGATGTATAACGATGTTAGCCGAAGAGAAAAACAGCAGAAAGGTGTGTTAGCAGGTAACTTTGCTTTTGATATTACAGATGACTTTAAACTGACTAGTACACTAGGGGTTGATTATACCAAACTAAGTAATACACATATCATCAAACCTGATACGTACTTCGGAGACCTAGTAGAAGAAGGGGGTAAAGGAATGTATAGTCAAGGTGATCAGACTAACATAGGGCTAATGGCTAATTTCGGGGCTAACTATAAATACAGATGGGATGCTCACGAGATAGAAGCGATAGCCTTAATGGAGATGAATAGACAGAAGTATAACTATCACGGCTTTACAGGATATGGGTTAATAGATGGGTTAGACCATACCGCAGGTGGTATCACACCAGGTACACCTGAGAATGACTTCATTCCTAAGATAGAAGGTAGAGCTTCTGAGAACTTATTACTTTCTCAAGTTGCTTTAGTGAGATATTCTTATGAGAATAGATTTACGTTGTCTACGAGCTTAAGAAGAGATGGCTCATCACGTGTACCTCGTAACAACAGATATAAGTACTTCTATGCTGTGGGAGGTAGTTGGAATATGAAAACAGAAGACTTTATGCAGAATATAGATGTTATCTCTATGGCACGTTTACGCGCTAGTTATGGATTAACAGGTAATGCTAATGGCTTCGCTAGTGACTTCGGATACCGCCGTCTTTATGGTCCTGGCCAATACAACGGAGGTACTGCGCTTAACCCTATAACGCCAGGGAACAATCAGTACAACTGGGAGATGAATAAAATTCTAGACTTAGGGTTAGAGTTCGGTTTATTTGAAAATAGATTAATTGGAGAAATAGACTTCTATAACCGTATTACGAGTGATTTATTCTTAGATAGATCTCTTTCTAGTACATCGGGGTTTGAATCCATAGCTGATAATATGGGTAAAATCCGAAACCGTGGTATTGAGTTAAAACTTTCTCGAGATGTGGTAAAAAGTGGAGACTTCACTTTTAACTTAGGAGTAAACTTTGCTTATAACAAGAATAAGATCTTGAGCTTAGGAGATGAGGATGAAATCATCACAGAGGACTACTCTATCCATCAAGTCGGCAAGCAAATAGGACATTTCTATATGGTGAAATGGGCTGGTGTAGATCAGCAGACAGGTGCTCCACTCTATTATGACAAAGAAGGTAATATCACGACTACTTATGATCCTGATAATGCTGTATTAGTAAAAGGAGGGTTTGACCCCGCTATCAAAGGAGGGTTTACAACTAACTTTAAATACAAAAACTTAGAAGTAAGTGCTTTATTCTCTTTTATTAAAGGAATGTATAGACTTAATACAGGAGAATTTTACAGAACATCCGCAGACCAAACTTACCGTATCTATAACCAGTCTACAAGTATGTTAGATATGTGGCAAAACCCTGGTGATGTCAGCGATAATCCTAGTGCAAAATATGCTCGTTATATGACTGATAGAGAACTACAAAAAGCAGATTATTTAAAACTTAGAAACTTAAGTGTAAACTATAGATTTAAAGACTTCGGTAAATGGAATAAAATAGTGAAAGAGGTCAATATATTCGCTCAAGGGCAAAACCTATTGACTTGGACAAACTTCAAAGGACAAGATCCTGAAGATGACAACAACTGGTACCAATATGAATACCCACTACCACGTACTATCACAGCAGGTGTAAAAGTAATTTTTTAAAGTAATGTCAATGAAAACAACCTTATATAAAATCAGTGCAATACTATGCTTAGCATTAGGAGCTATTAGTTTCCAGAGTTGTGATAGTATGCTAGATATAGACCCAAAAGATGCTGTAAATGAAGAACACATTTACAGTTCGGTTAAGCAATTTGAGTTTGGAGTGTTAGGAGCTTATACAGAGCTAAACTTAGAATACAATACCTTAATCGGTTCGATCATGGCAGATGATTGTAAATTAGCTCCTGGCAATGCTGGGGTAAACTCTTATGCTGTCAATCTTAACCGATGGACTTTTAGCGCAGATGACGATCTTCTACAACAGATATGGATAGATTACTACCACAGCGTGTACAAGATTAACACACTACTAGAAAACATCCATAAAGTACCTACTAACAATGTGGCTGAAGTAGAAAAACTAAAGCAACTAAAGAGTGAATTACACGGCCTAAGAGCTTTAATACACTTCGAACTACACCGTATGTTTGGACAGTCTGAATATTTAGGAATGACAGCTTATACGGTCCCTTATAAAACAAGTTCTGATGTATATGAGAAGCCAGGTAAACAAACAATACAAGACTTCTATAAACAACTAGAGAACGATCTAGTAGAAGCAGAACAGTATATTAATAAAGATACAACTATTCGCTTAAGTCAAGATGCTATCTTAGCATTAACTGCACGTGTGGCACTATATGCGCATGACTATACAAAAGCAGAAAGATATAGTACTATGCTAATTAATAAATATCCACTAGCAACGGCAAAAGAGTTTGAAGGAATATGGGAGGACACTTCTAATGCTGAGGTTATTTTTAAACTGAAACGCAACAATGATGACAACATTAGACCTAACATATTCTGGTATGACTTCAGTAATGGAAAAACATTGTACTATGCTTCACAGAAACTAAGAGATCAATTTGACTCAGCAAATGACAGAAGATATGAACACTTCTTCGGTATAGAAGATGATGCTGTCATTAGTAAATACGATGGTAGTGCATTCAACGATCGTATTAATGATTACAAAGTATTTCGCATCAGTGAAATGTACCTTATACGCGCAGAAGCATATCTAAAGCTAGGTAACAATGCCAGTGCTACTAATGATCTTAATACACTTAGAGATAATAGAATTAAAGATAATACTCACTTTACTACTGTGACGATACAGGATGTACTACAAGAGCGTTTCTTAGAGCTATCCTTTGAAGGACATCGCTATTTTGATTTAAAGAGATTAGGTATGCCATTAGAAAGAGATCCTCGTGATCTAGCAGTAGATACTGATAACACGACAATTAGTGCTTTTGATGAATACTATCAGCTACCTATTCCACAAAAAGAAGTACAAGCTAATCCAGCATTAAAATACTAATACTAAAAAAGGCTATTCTGTTTAAGAATAGCCTTTTTCATTTACAATAAACCTTGATTTATACTCTAAAGTATAAATCAACAATAGCAGGCCCCCACCTGCTATTGTTTTCGAAACAAACTAACCGTTGTATCTGTATATTTTGACTTAATAATAACTTATCATATACAGTTACAACTTCTACATTAATTCCCCCAAACTAATGTATTTTTATATATTCGTCTTGGTGTTGCTCTAAGGCAAAACGCAATTCTTCAATAACTTCTTCTTTAAGTCTTTCCGGTGACACTACTTTCACATATTTACCAAACTTCATGATTTGTTGCTTTAACTCATAATTTGGTTTTACTAATAAAGTTGCCAAAACTCGTTCTCCACATACGCTTTCCGTAATCACTTGAGTAGCATGAAGTGGACAAGAGTTTAATACACCTCTTTGACTCTTATCAAATGAAAGGACTACTTCGTGAACATCTTGATTAGTAAAGTTTAAACCAATAATCTCACTAAACTTAGTTCTAGCTGACTCTGAACACCCTTTAAAACGTTCGTTCTCAATCATCACATCAGCTATAGTATCTAAAAAGTAGGTACGGTACTCATTATCCTCTAAAGCAACAACATACCATGTATCTTCAAATTCTTTAAATAATATTGGTGCTATCTTTACTCGATGTGGCTCACCATCTAACTGATTAGTATAAGTAAAAGATATTTTTTGATTCTTAGTCATTGCTGTATAGATCATTCTAATCGTATCTATCGGCAATACTCCTTTTTTAGATGCAGGATCTATATAAGTAGAAGCTGATGTTTTAGAACCATTACTTGAATTTAATATATCTGTAGTAACCAGATCCTTTAAATGTAATAAAACTTGATTTGCTCTTGCTAAATACTTTGGAGCAATATAATACCCTTTTTTAGCATTATCCAGTGATACCTCTACCCCAAATTCTGTAGACAAGTCACTAAGTGCGCGATACAGTGTACGTTCACTAATATCAATATCATAACTTGCTAAGTACTCTAAAAGCTTTTCCCGCGAAGGGTAATGATTTTGATTAAGGTAATTTAATACCAAAAAATAATAGCGTAATTTCTTCATTTTAACCCCAATTAAAATTAAGTGATAGTTGTGTTTTTTATAAATAACTAAATTAGCTTTTTTCTTTAATAAAAAAAACTATCTAATTGGGATACAAAAGTAATTCTATATAATAGAAGGTATAAAAAAATTGGGTGAAGCTGTGTTTTTTCTTAGTTAAGCTTACTAGTACTAGTTTTACTAGAATTGAAGTATTTATTAATTATGAGTTAATTTACTTATACTTTAATATGAATATAAAGCAATAAATAGTAGTAATATTCAAATTAATTGATTGTTTCTTTTAAAAAAAATAGCGTCTATTTCTAAAACAGACGCCATGGGGACACTCTAAATTCTCAGTTAGCCAACACTATACTAGAAATAGTTATTCTCTTGCATCACAAGTTATACAACTCATAATACGCATGCTCTATACTAAGTATGGTTGATAGTAATGATACTTCTATACAATGTTCACTCCTAATTAAAAAACAATTCGCTCATCTAAAAGAACATTACAAACATATTAATTTACCAATCTTCATAATCTAAAAAAAAGTAAAGCAAGTAATTTATTGAGTAAAGAAACTACTAACCACAATATACAGGTACAAAAAAAGGAGCCACTTTACCCATGACTCCTTCTTATACTATCTCACTCAGATACTATCTCACTAGATAAATACCATCTTCTTTTATCTCTATCTTCTTCTCTTTATAAAGAGTTCCTATTGCCTTTTTAAAGGTCTTTTTACTCATATTTAGGACTGTCTTGATATCTTCTGGATGACTATTATCATTTAGCCCTAAAAAACCTCTGTTGTGCTCTAGTTCTCTAATAATAATTGTAGCACTATCTACTACTCCATCAAAACCTAATTTGTTTCTACTAACGTCTATTTTTCCATCAGGACGAATAGATTTAATATATCCAATGATACGATCTCCTGTATGCAACTCTTCAAACACTTCATTCTTATACATAAGACCTGCGTGTTTTTCATTGATAATCACATTTATACCTAAATCAGTGATATGAGATACGACTAGTTCTACTTCCTCTCCTTCTACAACAGTAATATCTTTATTATCGACAAACTGTTTTAATTTACTAGAACCTACCAATCGTTTACTTTGATCATCAAGATACATATAGATCAGATATCTATTCCCTTCTTTCATAGGACGTGCTTGTTCTCTAAATGGAACGAACAAATCCTTTTCTAACCCCATATCCATAAAGGCTCCATATTCATTAATGTAGTTCACTTTTAATAAAGCAAATTCATTTACATAAATATTAGGCTCTAAAGTAGTTGCTACTAGTCTTTCTTCTTGATCTAAGTAAACAAAGACAATCATCTCATCTCCAACTCTAATATTCTCAGGTTCGTATTTACTAGGTAAAAGAATATCTGTTTCACCATCTGTTAAATAAAGTCCAATACCCGCTAAACGAGCAACCTTTAATTTATTATCATCTCCTATTTTTATCATATTCTTATATATCTTTTATATTGTGAGCTTAAACCCACTTTTACTTTAATTCTAAGTCAAAAATATCCTTTAACACCTCTACTTCAGGGTTAATCTCTATAAAGTGTTGGTACTTATCTTTTGAATCTAATACTCTCTTAACTAGCTTAATCTCTTCGTTTACAGTAATATTTAATTCGATAGCAAAGTTCTGTAATTTTTTGCGAAGATAATTAACCAAGTCATACTTATTCTCTTCAAAACTCAATTTAGAACCCTCATTTGGCAATTCTAATTCAATACGGGCTTCAAACAAAGTTGGTTGAGCCATTCGCATTAAAGAAGCCATTAGCATTAATCCTGATCTAGTCAAACGATCTATATAATAGTTCCACTCTCCCATTAACTGATCATAAGTAAAAGCCTGTTTAGGTAAGTCATCAGGGTTAATTACAACTTTCTCTAAAGATGAAGCTAACTCTTTTCTATTTCGAATACTAGTCAACGATAAGGCAGAAGCCCTTTTAGGTTGTTCTGTTATAGGATTAGTATTGCTTTCTATATTTAGTGACTGATTATTTAATGACTCACTTTCCTGAGGTTGTACTAGATGATTTGACTCAACAGTTTGAACTCCTTGAGGAGCCACCGTATTATCATATTGATGATTTACACTTTGAGTATAACCACCTTGCTCTACTACAGGTGCATTATTAGGCACTTGTATATTTTGACCTGATTGGTGAATACTATTTACCTCTTGTATAGGTGTATTTTTACTTACACTTGCCAAAGCATTTAACTCATCTAAATTACTTGTTAATTGTCTATTATGAAGTAATTCTTTAAGCGCTAAAGCCGGTATTATAAATTGTTTATCTTTTTTTTTTCGCCTTCAAAAGATAAAGACGCTAACTGCATAAGACACAATTCTACTAGTAATCTCTGGTTTTGACTTGATTTGTACTTCAGATCACAATCGTTCGCTATCTCTATTGCTTGTAACAAGAAAGGCATCGATGTTTGTTGTGATTGATTGTAAAACAATTGTTTACCATGATCTCCTATCTCTAATAGATTGATTGTCTCAGGTGTTTTACAAACCATCAAATCTCTAAAGTGAGAAGCTAATCCAGAAACAAAATGATGTCCATCAAATCCTTTAGATAAGATATCATTATACGCTAGTAATAATGCAGGAATATTATTCTGTAAAACAAAATCAGTGATACGAATATAATATTCGAAGTCTAATACATTAAGGTTTTCAGCAACAGCTTGTCTTGTTAAGTTTCTACCACAATAAGAAACAACTCTATCAAAAATAGACAATGCATCACGCATAGCACCATCAGCTTTCTGTGCTATAATACGCAAGGCATCATCCTCAAAGTTGATTCCTTGACTTCTAGCAACCTCTGCTAAGTGATTAGCTGCATCAGCAATAGTGATTCGTTTAAAATCAAATATCTGACATCTAGATAAGATAGTTGGTATGATCTTGTGTTTCTCAGTAGTTGCTAATATAAAAATAGCATGACGAGGTGGTTCTTCTAATGTTTTTAAGAAAGCATTAAACGCTGCAGAAGACAGCATATGCACCTCATCTATAATATACACCTTATACTTTCCAGTCTGTGGTGGTATACGCACTTGATCAATAAGACTTCTGATATCATCCACTGAGTTATTAGACGCAGCATCTAATTCAAATACATTAAATGCAAAGTCCTCATTCGGATCATCATATCCCTCTTGGTTTATCTTTCTAGCTAAAATACGAGCACATGTCGTCTTACCTACTCCTCTAGGCCCTGTAAATAACAAAGCTTGTGCTAAGTGATTACTCTCAATAGCATTAACTAGAGTACTTGTAATAGCTTGTTGGCCTACTACATCTCTAAATGTTTGGGGTCTATATTTTCGGGCAGATACGATAAATTGTTCCATAGGTCTCTTATTATCGCAAAGGTAGTTTATTTTTTAGAATACAGAAATTATTCTCTTAACTCAGCAGGGAAAAACTCATCTTTATCTATCTTGTTTGACCACTGTTTTCTAAGTTCATTTAAGTGAATAGGTCTATGAGGCTCTCTGCTTTCTAACTCAAAAGTATAAAACAAATACTGTAATTGTACTTCTATATAAAAGTCATCCAAATAAAGTTCAGGATGATACTCCGACTTCAAATCCAAACTGAATGTTCGGGCGGCAGTATTAGACCAAAAAGCCTTCCAACCACTTTTAAACTCCTTAATCAATTTATATACAGTCTGTCCTGTCTGACGATCAATAAGCTTAATCAACACTTTTCCATCATTACGAGACAATTTCTTTAATCTCGCTGTAAACTGTTCTTCTAGATATTTCTGAGAGCGTTTTATATACTTACGCTTATCACTATTACTAGTCATCTTAGCTAGGTTTGCATTCAGAATCACTAGATTCTCTGCTGTAGCCTTTGCATAAGGATATACTCTACGCAATCTATTGCGCAGAATAATCATATCACGTCGATACTTCTCATCTTTAATATCCACCCCAATATAAATCTCAGGAATAGTATATTCCTGTATAGTATCTCCTTCTATAATGATTTCATGCGGTATCTCTGGTACTTCAACTAGCTTTTTATCTTGCGCAATAAGGTATTGCACAAAAAACACAAAACTAATTACTAAAAGCTTTTTCATAACCTAAATTATACTCCAAAATTATCTCTTTTTGTTGAGTAATAATAATAGTATTAGGTAAATTAGCAAAAAAATAAAATCATGAGTACAAAGACAATTCTAGATGACAGTTCACTAGCTTTTTTAGAAACATATTTAAATAACCCATCTCCGACTGGACATGAGTCAAATAACCAAAAGACTTGGATGGAATATCTAAAACCTTATGTAGACACTTTTATTACAGATACTTATGGCACTGCTGTTGGAATAATCAATCCTGATGCTCCTTATAAAGTTGTGATAGAAGGACACGCTGACGAAATCTCTTGGTACGTTAAGTATATCACTGAAGAAGGTTTTATTCATGTAGTTAGAAATGGTGGTAGTGATCACATGATCGCCCCTTCTAAACGTGTACATATCCATACTAAAAAAGGAATTGTAGAAGGTGTATTCGGATGGCCTGCTATCCACATCAGAAATAGAGCTGGAAAAGAAGAATCTCCAAAAATAGAAACAAACTTTATTGACCTAGGATGTGACTCTAAGGCTGAAGTAGAAGCATTAGGAGTACATGTAGGTTGTGTGATTACATATCCTGATACTTTCACTATCTTAAACAACAATCGTTTCGTATGTCGTGCTATTGACAACAGAATGGGTGGTTTTATGATTGCACAAGTAGCTCGTTTATTAAAGGAGAATAACAAGACACTTCCTTTTGGACTTTATATCGTAAATGCTGTTCAAGAAGAAGTAGGTTTAAGAGGAGCTGAAATGATCACGCAAACTATCAAACCTAATGTAGCTATCGTAACAGATGTTTGTCATGATTCTAACACACCGATGGTAGACAAGAATATTGAAGGTGATAATAAGATTGGTAGAGGTCCTGTAGTAGGATATGCTCCTGCTATCCAAAATAACTTAAGAGAGCTAATCGAAGAAACAGCTGAACATAACAATATTCCTTTCCAACGCAATGCCATGAGTAGAGTGACTGGTACAGATACAGACGCTTTTGCTTATAGCAATGGAGGTGTTGCTTCAGCACTTATCTCTCTTCCTTTAAGATATATGCATACTACAGTAGAAATGGTTCACAGAGATGATGTTGAAAACACAATCAAGCTAATCTACGAAACACTACTTAAAATAGAGAACAACGAAACTTTTTCGTACTTTAAATAATATAGTAAGGCAGCCATTCGCTGCCTTATTTTTTTATGAATTATCTACCAATTTTATACAAACAAATCAAAGGTATATGATTAAATCCTCTATCTTTGAATAAAAATACATTTAGATAATGTCCAATTACAATCGCAACAAAAATGCAGTTGCAAAACTAAATACAAATTTGACTCTTGCACAAATCATTGAGCAAGCAGGTACTAATCCAGAATATAGAATTGTATTTTACAATCGTTTTTTAAAAGATGATATTTATGTGCTCGTTGAAAAAGGAGCTTTAGAAGGTAAGACTGATGGTAGCATGGATCCTACACCTCCTATTATTGCTTTTGAGAACAACTGTATTCCTGTATTTACACATCCAGATAGAATATACGATAGTAGTGCTATACATCAAGAAATGGATTATATGAAAGTAAGAGGAAATGACTTCTTAGAAATGACACTAGGAGCTACTATCATTGTCAATCCTTTTTCTAAAGTATACAAAGAATTAGTCGTAGAAGAAATAGCAGAAATGCTGAACGGTAGTATATTCAACACCTTAAGTAGCCCTGTATTAAAAGCTCAGATGAATGTAAAAATAGGAGCTCCAGAGACTGAACCTACTGTTTTATTAGAAGAGTTAAAAACTGCCTTTTCTGAGCACGAACTTATTAACGCAGCTTATATCGGTTGGACATTTAATGAGATCTTAGACAAAAATGCTCATTATGTATTCGCGATAGAGTGCGCTAAAGAATTAACTGATTTTAAAGAAGTAGCAGATTTAATATCTAACTTCTGTAAACCTCATTTAACGAAAGAGGAATATATAGATATCATTAAATTAGAAAAGAATGGAAACTTTAGCGATTATTTCTATAATCACGCTACTCCTTTCTACACAAAATAACAAACAATGATTAAGGAAGCTAAATTCTCTCCTATTGACTTAGAGTCATGGAACAGAACTCCTTACTATGAATATTACCGAAATATTCTGAAAACAAAATATACGATAAGTATTAAAATAGACATTACAGAAGTATTCAGTCTATACAAAAGTAAAGGATACAAGTTCTTTCCTACCTTTCTCTATATTATAATGAAAGCACTTAATAACAGTGAAGAGCTTCGTACTTGTATACATGAAGGGCAATTAGGCACATGGAATTTTTTAGCTCCTCAATACACACTCTTCCACGAAGATGACAAAACATTTTCTGATTTATGGAGTGAACACGCTGATGAGTTTAAAGCTTTTCACCACAATATCCTCTCTGATATTGAGAAGTACAAAGATGTAAAAGGAATAAAGATAAAAGAAGGTCTACCTGCTAATTTTGTTCCCATCTCTTGCGTACCCTGGATTAGCTTCGAGAGCATTAGTCAAGATACTTCTCATGACTCTGATTTTTTAAAGCCAATTATTCGTTTTGGCAAATATTATCAAGAGCATGATAAGGTTTTAATACCATTATCTATTTATGTCAATCATGCTATAGCAGACGGATATCACACTTCCATGTTCTTACAAGACATACAAGATATCGCGAATAATGCTAGAAACTGGATATTATAAGGATTATCTCTACAAGAGGTAATCCTTTTTTTATTTTCCTTCGACCTCAATCAACCTCATTATCAACCAACTACTCTCTCACCCATCCTTTTCCCCCTGTTAATTTATCCTACTTAGATAAATAAACCTCTTGTCGCGTATATAATTAGTGTACTTTTGCCGATTCTAAAATTTTTAATATATGCCACAACAACATAAGAATAGTTTTTTCTTTTTAGTATATCTAGTAGGGTTAAGTATCATAGGTTTTTTAGCAACAGATATGTACTTACCAGCATTTGACAAGATGCGTATAGACCTTGACACCACTAAAAGTAATATTAGCGCCACATTGAGTTTATTCCTTGCTGGATACGCTATCGCACAATTAATGTGGGGTCCAATCTCTGACAAAGTCGGTAAACCAAAAACCATTATAATAGGTCTTAGTATATTCACTATTTCTTCTTTGGCTATTTTCTTTACAGATAGCGTAATTGCCTTTATCGTATTAAGACTAATACAAGCTATCGGAGTATGTGCTGCTGCTGTTAGCTGGCAAGCCCTAGTTATAGAGAAATATCCTTCTAGCGAGACGAATAAAGTATTTGCATCTATTATGCCTTTGGTAGCCTTATCACCCGCTCTAGCGCCTTTATTAGGAGTATACTTATTAGATCATTTCGGATGGAGATCTATCTTTATCACATTAGCAATTATATCTGTTCTTCTGATTTTATACACATTCACCATAAAAGAAGAAAAGAAAGTAGAAGAAACAGTACAAGTTGAAGCAAAGAGTATTTCTTATTTCGAAATACTTAAGTCAAAAAAATACGTTGGTAATGTACTTATCTATGCATTGTGCTCTGCTGCCTTCTTTGCATGGCTGACAGGATCACCTTTCTTCTTAAAAGAAATGGGATACAATGAAAGCGAAATAGGCTTTAGTTTCGTACCTCAGACTATTGCCTTCTTAGTAGGTGGTTTCGGATACAGAACATTATCTTCTAGAGTAAATGGAGACGTATTAATGCCTTTCTTTATAGCATTATTTGTTATCGCTATTAGTTCACTTACTGCATTAGCAGTGTTTACTACTCCTACCCTGACTACCTTATTAATCCCGTTTTGTTTAATGGCTTTTGTCAATGGAGCATCATACCCTATTGTAGTTTCAGAAGCTTTAAAGCTATATCCTAATAACTCAGGTAAAGCAGCTGCTCTGCAAAACACTATTCAATTAGGAATGTGTTTTATCGCTAGTTCAATAGTTTCTCTATTTACAGAAGACGCTTTATTTACTACTGTATTAGTTATGACCGGAACTATTCCATTAATATACATAGCCTACCGATTGACAAAAAGTTCAAAATAATAGACACAAAAAAAGGAACCTAAATATTTAGGTTCCTTTTTTTATATCTTCTATCTACATATTATGCGTTAGATACATCTACAGTAGTTGCTTCTGCAATTTGTTTGTAAGTACCATTCTCTAACTTCTCACGGATAGCTTCATAAGCTTTTAATGTCTCATCGATATCCTCTTTAGTATGAGTCGCTGTAGGAATCATTCTCAATAAGATAATTCCTTTAGGAATAACTGGATAAACAACGATTGATAAGAAAATATTGTAGTTCTCTCTCAAGTCATTTACCATCACCATTGCCTCAGGAATACTTCCTTCTAAGTACACAGGAGTAACACAAGTATTTGTATCACCGATGTTGAATCCTCTGTCTTTTAATCCATTCTGAAGTAAGTTAACATTCTCCCATAACTTCGCTTTTAACTCAGGATTAGTTCTTAAAAGCTCTAAACGTTTTAATGCTCCTTTAGTGAAAATCATTGGTAATGATTTTGCGAACATTTGAGAACGTAAATTATATTTTAAATAATCAATAATATCTTTATCTGCTGCCACGAAAGCTCCGATAGAAGCCATAGACTTAGCAAAAGTAGAGAAGTATACATCGATACCATCTTGACATCCTTGCTCCTCACCTGCTCCAGCTCCTGTAGCACCTAAAGTACCGAATCCATGAGCATCATCAACTAATAAACGGAAGTTGTATTTCTCCTTAAGAGCTACTATTTCTTTTAATTTACCTTGTTGACCTCTCATACCGAATACTCCCTCAGTGATCACTAAGATACCTCCACCTGTAGTTTCAGCCATTTTAGTTGCTCTCTCTAAGTTCTTTTCGATACTTTCAATATCATTGTGTTTATAAGTAAAACGTTTACCCATATGTAAACGAACACCGTCAATAATACAAGCGTGAGAATCTACGTCATATACGATTACATCATTCTTCGTTACTAAAGCGTCGATGATAGAAACCATCCCTTGGTAACCAAAGTTTAATAAATATGCTGCTTCTTTTTGTACGAATGCTGCTAATTCATTTTGTAATTGCTCGTGCATTGTAGTATGTCCAGACATCATACGAGCACCCATTGGATAAGCTGCTCCATATTCAGCAGCTGCTTCAGCATCTACTTTTCTAACTTCTGGGTGATTAGATAAACCTAAATAATCATTGATACTCCAGTTAATAACTTCTTTTCCATGAAACATCATACGATTTGACAAAGGTCCCTCTAGCTTAGGAAACACATAATATCCTTCTGCTTGAGATGCCCATTTTCCTAAAGGCCCTTTATTTTTCTGTATTCTGTCAAATAAATCGTTTACCATAATATAACTATGTTTAAAAAAACAATTGCAAAAATAATGATATTTTGTATGCTTTCATAATAAATAGGGAACTATTTGAACCGAAACCCCTCTAACTGTGATAGTATTAAATGCATTTTACATATAATATCTCAATATAAAAACGCGAACAAAATGACCGTTTTTTTCACAAAACATCTGATGAAAAGTGTTTTTAAAATAAAAACCTCCCAACATGGGAGGTTTTTACTTCATATTTTTAATATAATGCAGGATATAAATTAGGGTTTACCTCATTCATCATTGCATAAACTTTTTCAAAAACATCTTCTGATGATGGCTTAGAGAAGTAATCTCCGTCTGTACCATAAGCAGGTCTGTGTGCTTTAGAAGTCAATGTCTGAGGATCGCTATCTAAGTGACGGTATCCTTTTTGTTCTTCTAACACTTTTTGAAGGATATAAGCAGAAGCACCTCCTGGCACATCTTCATCTACAACTAACAAGCGATTTGTTTTAGCAAGACTCTTCACGATATCGTGGTTCAAGTCAAATGGCAATAAAGACTGAGCATCTATAATCTCAACATCTATTCCTACTTCTAACAACTCTTTTGCAGCTTGCTCTATGATTCTTAGTGTAGAACCATAAGATACGATTGTCATATCTTTTCCTTCTTTGATTGTCTCTACTACACCGATAGGAGTTTTAAACTGCCCTAAGTTATTAGGCATTTTCTCTTTTAAGCGGTATCCATTAAGACACTCGATTAATAAAGCAGGCTCATCACTCTCTAATAAAGTATTGTAGAATCCTGCAGCCTTCGTCATATCTCTTGGAACTAATACATGCATTCCTCTGATTGCATTAATAATCATCCCCATAGGAGATCCTGAATGCCAGATACCTTCTAATCTATGACCACGTGTTCTAACAATCAATGGAGCTTTTTGACGACCTACTGTTCTATATTGAAGAGTAGCTAAATCATCACTCATGATTTGGATAGCATATAATAAGTAATCTAAGTACTGAATCTCAGCGATAGGTCTTAGCCCACGCATTGCCATACCGATACCTTGACCTAAGATAGTAGCCTCTCTAATACCAGTATCTGTTACTCTATTTAATCCATGTTTCTCTTGAAGTCCTTCTAATCCTTGGTTTACGTCACCAATATTACCAGAATCCTCTCCGAAGATCATCACATTTTTATGATTTTCTAAGATAGTATCGAAGTTATCTCTTAGTACTACACGAGCATCTACTTCTGTAGCATCTGCATCATAAGTAGGCAATACCTCTTCAATAGCCGTAGCTGTACCCGTCATTAGGTGAGAGCTATATCTAGGTTGGTTCTTAGCGAAGAAATCATCGATATACTGCACTAATGCACCTTTACCTGGTTCTTTAATCACCATTCTCAGTACCTTACGAGCTGTAGTGATTACATCTCTTCTGATTGGCTCTTTAATACCAGCTAAATCATTAGCCATTTTCTCTATAAACACTCTATTTGCACTAGATGCAGCTACAGTACCTAATAAAGCTACTAATTCATTACGCTCAGCGATGATTGGATCTACATAAGCTTTCCAAGCTGCTTTTTTGCCTTCTAGTACTTCTTTTTTAAGTTGTTTATCTAGCTCATCTAACTCTTCCGCAGTAGCAATATCAGAAGTTATCATCCAGTTTCTCATCTGAACGATACAGTCGTGCTCTACTTCCCAAGCTAAACGCTCTGGACTCTTATATCTCTCATGAGAACCCGATGTAGAGTGTCCTTGAGGTTGAGTTAACTCTTGTACGTGTACTAATACAGGTACGTGTTCTTCTCTAGCTATTTTAGAAGCTTGGTTATAAGTATCTACTAAAGCTACATAATCCCATCCTTTTACACGTAGAATTTCGTATCCTTTACCATGTTCATCTCTTTGGAATCCTTTTAATATCTCAGAGATATTCTCTTTTGTAGTTTGGTATTTTGCGTGTACAGAGATACCGTATTGGTCATCCCACACATTCATTACCATAGGTACTTGCAATACCCCAGCAGCATTGATTGTCTCGAAGAATAATCCTTCTGAAGTAGAAGCATTACCTATCGTACCCCATGCTACCTCATTACCATTTACAGAGAAGTTTCCTTCTTTATCAGCATCTGCAAACTCTCTATAAAATTTAGAAGCTTGAGCTAATCCTAATAATCTAGGCATTTGCCCAGCTGTAGGTGATATATCTGCACTTGAGTTTTTTTGGTCAACTAATTTTTTCCAATTTCCGTTCTCGTCTAAGCTGTGAGTAGCGAAGTGCCCTCCCATCTGACGACCTCCAGACATCGGATCATTCTCTAAATCAGCATGTCCAAAAAGTCCTGCAAAAAATTGTTCTACTGTCAATTGTCCTATCGCCATCATAAAAGTCTGATCGCGGTAATATCCAGATCTAAAGTCTCCATTCTGAAAAGCCTTCGCCATAGCTAACTGTGGCACCTCTTTTCCATCTCCAAAAATTCCAAACTTCGCTTTTCCTGTAAGCACTTCACGTCTACCAAGTAAACTACATTCTCTACTTAGTTTCGCAATCTTATAATCTTGAATTACTTCTTTCTTAAAATCATCGTAAGAAAGAGCCGTTTTTGTTTCTTTTTGACTCATTGTAAAATACACTAATTTACTTGTTACGAATATAAAATAATATCACTAAAAAAGCTAGTACATACTTCTTCATTATATTGAATTAATACATACATCTTTTGATAATCAATCAAAAAAACAGTAAAAAAATTACACTAAGTAAAAATTAAAGTATTTTTAACAAAACGATATTATGAATTTCGCAATCACATATAAAAAAATATCCCCTACAAAGAGGGGATATCTATTATTCGATAATTGTTAAAATATCTTCTAGTGCAAAACGTACTTTCTTCATAGGTAATAACCAATCATTTTCATGATCTCTTTCTCCTATCGCTAAAATAGTTACACTTCTCAGTCCTTTCTTATCTAAACCTAATGCCTCATCTAACTGATCATTATAGAAGCCCTCCATAGGTGAAGCATCTACTCTTAACTCAGCCGCAGCTGCAATAGCCATCCCAAAAGCAATATAAGCCTGACGAGCTGCATGCTCTGCTTGCTTCTCTTGTGACATTGCTGCAAAGTTACCTTTGATAAATCCTTTATAATCATTCATAGCACCAGGAGCTAACTCTCTCGTCTTCTCTACATTATCGAACACAGCATCAATGCGCTCTTCTGTATAAGCATCCCAAGCAGCAAAAACCAAAACATGTGAACTATCCACCACCTGACTTTGATTCATAATCACAGGTAATAGCTTCTCTTTTAACTCTTGATTCTTGATTAAGATCATCTCGAAAGGTTGTAACCCAGAAGAAGTAGGTGCCATACGAGCTGCCTCGATGATCTGCATTACTTTTTCGTCTGCTATCTTAACTGAACTATTATATTTCTTAGTAGCATAACGCCACTGTAAACTCTTTAGTAACTCCATAATTTATTAATTATCTCTTAGCCAAAAAAGCTAAAACATTATTCTCTATACGTTCGTTAATATTAGAGATATCAGCCTTCACAAATGGTTCTCCAATAATCTTCTCATATAGCTCTATATACCTATCTGATACACTATTGATATACTCATCTGTCATCTCTGGTATCGCCTGTCCTTCTTTTCCTTGAAAGCCATTGCTGATTAACCATTGTCTTACAAATTCTTTAGACAATTGCTTTTGAGCCTCCCCTTTTGCTTGTCTTTCTTCATAGCCCTCTGTATAGAAGTATCTAGAAGAATCTGGCGTATGTATCTCATCGATTAACACAATCTTTCCGTCTTTAGTCTTTCCAAATTCGTACTTAGTATCCACTAAGATCAAACCGCGCTCTGCTGCTATCTCACTTCCTCTCTGATACAGTGCACGTGTGTACTGCTCTAATACCAAATAATCTGCTTCAGAAACAATCCCTCTTGCCAAGATATCTTCTCTCGAGATATCTACATCATGAGCTCCTAAATCTTCTTTAGTAGATGGAGTGATAATAGGTGATGGCAATTGATCATTCTCTTTTAACCCTTCAGGCAAGGTCACTCCGCATAACACTCTCTTTCCTTCTGCATACTCACGAGCAGCATGCCCAGCTAGATAACCTCTGATCACCATCTCCACCTTAAACGGCTCACATACATGCCCCACCGCTACATTAGGATCAGGTGTAGCTACTAACCAGTTAGGAACGATGTCACTTGTCATCTCCATAAACTTAGTTGCTATCTGATTTAGGATTTGTCCTTTAAAGGGAATTCCCTTAGGCATAATAACGTCAAAAGCTGATAATCTATCTGTAGCAACCATAACTAATAAGTCATCTGCTATATTATAAACTTCTCTTACTTTTCCGCGGTAAACTGACTTTTGATTTGGAAACTCAAAACCCGTTTTTGTGATTGTGTTATTCATATTCTTGTTATAGTTGTGTAGTTCTTTTCTATTCTAGTAGGCTATCAAATCTAATAGCGCTGTTTCAAATCTGTCCTTAGGCAGATATTGATCTTCTAAAGCTTTCACAAATGGTATGGCTGTCTCTAAACTGGCTACCCTTCTTACAGGTGCATCTAAGTCTTCAAAACAATTCTCCATAATCATCGCCGACATATCACTTGCAATTCCTCCGAATAAGGAATCTTCCTGCAAAATTATAACTTTATTTGTTTTTTTCACTGATTTAAATACAGTTTCCTCATCTAAAGGTTGTAAAGTTCGTAAATCTATCAAATCAGCCTTAATATCAGGGTGCTTGTCTAGCACTTCCATTGCCCAATGTACTCCTGCTCCGAAGGTCACTACGGTCACATCTGCTCCTTCTCTTAACACACTCGCCTTTCCAAACGGCAGTGTATAATAATCCTTAGGTACATCCTGATAAATACTTCTATACAACAGTTTATGCTCAAAGAAGATCACAGGATTAGGGTCATTAATAGCAGTAGCCATTAGCCCTTTTGCATCATAAGGAAATGCAGGGTACACTACCTTAAGGCCTGGTGTTTTTGTAAACCAAGCTTCATTGGTCTGTGAGTGGAATGGGCCTGCCTGTGTACCACCACCACACGGCATACGCACAACTACATCTGCCTTCTCATTCCATCTGTAATGTATCTTTGCCAAGTAGTTCACAATCGGATTAAACCCAGTAGATACAAAATCGCCAAACTGCATCTCCATAATCGCTTTTCCCCCATTGATAGAATACCCCATCGCAGCAGAGACTACCGCACTCTCACAGATAGGTGTATTGCGAATACGCCCTTTGCCAAACTGCTCTACGAAGCCATCTGTTACTTTAAATGCACCTCCGTATTCTGCAATATCTTGCCCCATGATGATTAAGTTATCATGACGTTCAAAAGATTGTTTTAACCCTTCTGATATCGCATCTATCAGTCGAATATTAGCTACTTCCTTCGTTGGTTGTATATCTTCATACTGATAAGGAGCATACATATCATTCAGCTCTGTAGCCAAGTCCGCTACTATAGCAGGCTCTTCTTGTGTAGCCTTCCAGTCTTTGTCTATCTCTTGTTTAAACTCTTCTCTAATCTCTTCGTCTAAAGCATCTGTCAATACGCCTATTTCTTTTAGATAAGCTCTGTAATTCTCCACAGGATCTTTTAGTTGCCACATGTCCATTAGTTCTTGAGGCACATACTTTGTACCACTAGCCTCTTCATGCCCACGCATTCTAAAGGTCAAAAACTCTATCAATACAGGACGAGGATTCTCACGCATAGATTGTGCCAGTGCACTGATCTGTTGGTATACTTCTAAGATATTATTCCCATCTATGATATAACTTTCCATCCCATATCCTATCGCACGATCTGCTAGATGCTCACATCTATACTGCTCATTCGTAGGAGTCGACAGTCCATAACCATTATTCTCGATTACAAAAAGAACAGGTAAGTCCCACACAGAAGCAATATTCAGCGCCTCGTGGAAGTCTCCTTCAGAAGTAGCTCCTTCACCTGTAAATACTGCTGTTATCTTATTCTCATTTCTCAAGGTATGCGCTAGGGCAATACCATCTGCTACACCCAACTGAGGCCCTAGATGAGAAATCATCCCCACGATATGATACTCTTGAGTACCGAAGTGAAAAGAGCGCTCACGTCCCTTAGTGAAACCATTTGCCTTTCCTTGCCATTGAGAGAACAAGCGGTGCAGAGGAATATCTCTAGACGTAAACACGCCTAAGTTTCGGTGCATAGGCAGGATGTATTCGTCCTGCTCTAAACTAGCAGTCACTCCTACACTGATAGCTTCTTGTCCTATTCCGGAGAACCATTTAGATACTTTGCCCTGTCTGATCAGGATAAGCATCTTTTCCTCTACCATTCTAGGTTTGAGTAATTTTTTATAAAGTCCAAGTAACTCTTGGTCTGTTAAGTTTTTTCGATCGTAATGTAATTGTTTCATAATTGGTTTAATAGACTCTAAAAATAAACATTTGCCTCTACTAAACAAATTAATTCTAAACAAGTAATTACATCTCCTTATAAAAACATATGATGAGATACACTATACAATTGTTATAAAAAAAGCTCCATAACAAAGCTTTTTTATCATAACATATATTGTTTTCTTATAGTACGTATGTGATACATTGTATAGATATGATCACATGCTACCCATAATTCTTCCATTTTATTTATAACTATTATAAATCTCTTATCTATATCTTCTATAGAACTACCCTCTCTAATTATATCAAATAGATTAATTCCTTCTTCTTTAGATAGACACGCATTCCAGAAACTACACATACGCTTAACATATCTTGAATAGTACTTTGCTACTATTATATCAGTTAGCTCAAAATCATTCTTTTTAAAATAGGACTCTACTTCAGTTACATCTTCTAACTTTAATGTTTTCTTATTAAATTTCCTCTGTAATATCAACAACAATTTAATGCTCAAACCTAAACGCCTATCCATTTCTCCTTTTAAATCCCAATCTATGATTTCTAATTCTTTTAGTAGATTAACTGTTGACGATTGACTACCTTGTACTAAATTATCTAAGTCATCATTATTAAATCGAATATCACGTATGTATTGTTGTCTATAGCATTGACTAAATGACAACCATGAGGATTCCATTTTTTTTAATACATAGGGTAATAAATCTTCTATATAAAACACATTATACTTCAAATCACATTCTTTCAAAACATCAAAAACATGTACTTTCCTACTACTCGTCACCCCCTTTGTATAAAACTCATAAGACAGCCAAAAATTAGAAAAAGGCTTTACACATAATGGACAATCTAATTTATTTAGACTTTTAATTTGTTGATAAAAAAACTCTTCTACTCCTTCAATATACAATAATGTTAATTCTTTTTTAAAGGACATTCTCCTTAATTTATAAATTTCACTATACCCTATTGCTAAGTTTTTATTACTTATAGTTCCATACATAACTTTACTCTAAAAAACATTGACTAGTACAATTCTATTATAACGATCTTTCAATATAGCCTTTAACCGTTGTAACTTTCAAATAGTTACTATTTACAAAACACTTTTGAACGAACGTCTATTTAATACCTCAAACAAAGTGACAATAGGCTTTCTAGATTTTCTCTTTAGCTTTAAAATCAATCAAAAAAAACAACCAATCCTTCATTAATGTATATATATCAATTATAGGTATTATAGCCTCTACCTTATCCTCTTCATAAATATTTTTAACTAGTGCTTCTTTTTGATTGCATTCTATCACATAAACTTCATAACCAAAATCATTATAAAACTCTAACTTGCAATCCACTAGCTTTTCTAAATTATCTACAATAACTGCAACATATTCAATATCTGTAGAAAGGTTATTTAACTCATCAGAAAAAAACCAGCCATATCTTTGGGAATTTTCTATTTCTAATAAAGGGGAAAGTATAATATCTCCTTTTAAAGTGTCTTTAGACTCTATAATTCTAAAATTATATTTCATGTATAATCATCTTTTTATTTAGAGCTATCAGAATCAATAGATCCTTTTGTATAGTACTAAAAATGTATCTTGACTATTCCCACTTAAAAAAACACAGTATACCTATCTAATATAATAGTAATAACACTATTTATAACATACTTTTACCTTACCTAATCACGATACATTACTCCTAATTAATCACCAAGTTAATTTGCTACAAGACACATTAAGAAGCTCTTATCTATTTTCTAACACGAGCAATAAATTTACAATCAAAAACAATACATTGCAATAATATAACCTGAAAACTATATTTAATATCGTTTACATAATTATAACCTTTTCAACATATTTTGAAATATAGCATTTAAAATAAATCATCTATCCTACTTGTGCTGACATACTCTCTACACCATCTCGCTTGCTGATTCTAGGAGTATTCTAGGGGTTTTCTTGCAGTTTACTAGCCTAGAGAGGCATTTTCTCGAAGGAAGGTGCAAGGATACCTCTAGCAACCCTCAAGCAATACCATAGAAATATAAGCTAAACTCAAATGTCAAAACAACTTTCAATAAAGACAGATGTAAATAAAATGCTGATAGTATTCAAAGTATTTTCAACTTTTTTTGCCTCTAAAAACGTATTTACTGGCTTCATCAAGGGTCCAATAAATGGCCGAGAAGTGAACTAGAAGAAAAGTACCCTTCTGATATCTTAATTTTACAAAAAGTAAAGCAACCATTTAAAAATCAAAATTATGGCAGAAGCAATGAACGGAATGTTAGGAGGCGTATCTGGTAAGGTAGGTCCCGTAATAGGAGTAAGATGGCGAGGTCGCTATTTCTGGCGATCTAAAGCGAGGAAAAGCACTAAACCTTTTTCAGAAAAACAGCGAATACAGCAAGAGAAAATGGCACTTGTATCTTCTTTTTTAGCCAAAATAAGAGGATTTATTAATCAATACACGCCAATGAGACAAGGTGAGAAATCACTCATCAATGGGACAGAACAACAATCTTCGTTTTTACTCAGACATGGTATTGGCTATGAAGACAATAGAGGGTACTTACAACTCAATCTAGTCACTGTATCTATAGGAACACTTCCTGTAGCACATATCCATAAAATAGAACTTACAGAAGATAAGCAAATCAAACTAGAATGGGAAGACAATAGCTATAACAGCATGACAGCAGAATCTGACCTGCTAAGCGTCGTAATCTTTCACAATGAAGAAGAGGAATTTCAGATCTATGATACGGTAGGACAACGAATGGATAAAATAGGACTGATCACACTCAAAGAACAATGGACTTACGGTACGATCCATATCTGGACAATGTGGAAAAACAAAGAAGAGACACTGAATAGCACAAGTTTATATCACGAAGAAATAGCTCTAGATTAGCTGATCAGAGACAGTGTAGTAATCTACTTCATTCCTGCCTAAACAACCGATAGAAATGAAGTAGATAAGCTATGCTATTATACCTAATAGAAAATTTATGTTATCTATCAGATTCATTTCATAGTACATTAGGTAGAATAATGAAATATATAATCTGATGATGATAACTGATGTAACTCTTAAAACAAAAAAAGGATTAGATAACCTACTGATTATCTAATCCTTTTTAATACTTCTAAGAGCAACAACTATTTCTTAAAGTCCTCCATAGGTACATAGATAGTGGTAGTCGTAGGAGTGTAAATACCAAAAGTAATACATCCTAATAGACCATCTACAAAGCTCATTTGAGTCTTCACAACATAGTTCGTTTTCTTATCTGCTAGTTCACTTCCTTTATACCCTTTGTTTAAAGGAATTAAACCTGCTATAAGTGCATGATTCTTCTTTTTGTTTACTTCTACCACAGGCATTGTTAGATCAGTATCACCTACTGCTACTTTTGCTGTATAACAAGATGTCATAGTTATTGCAACTACACAACACATCAAGGCTAATTTAATTGTCTTCATTTTTACTATTCTTATTTTTAATGATTCTAAATATACTACCCCTTGAAGTATATTAAAAATAGAGAGACAGTATTATAACAATATCATAGATAATATACATTATCAAATAAATAATTTCTAAAAAATATTAAAAATAGAAATGCAATTTAAAAACACAACTATTTAAAACGATAATAAATAAAGACATTAATAGTCAATTTAAGCTATTCACTTTATGAATCAGATTACATATCGCTAATTAGATCTAAATAAGGGTTTTTTACATACAAATCAAGGCAGAATATACACTGATTAATACAAGAAATAACTCCCCCTAAAAGCTTTATCCACCTCAGAATCACCTTACATATTAACCAAATACTACAAAGCAATTCTGTCCTATGGTTCTTCCATTTGCGATATAACCCTACTTTAAGTAAAATCACTCTTGTAGGCCAATTTTGTATAATAACTATTCATTTAGATGTCAAATACATGATCTGGGTTAAAAATGAACTAAGATTTACACTAGATTAATCATTTCCCATTTATAGTACTTATATTTGCAAGGTTATACATTGAATAAACTACTCTGTTAGGGGAATCGTGTGAAACTCACGAGCTGTCGCGCAACTGTAAGTAATTAGAACTAATTATAAGTCAGATCACCTACACAGTAGAAGTATAATATTATGGTATTGCTTTCGCGATTTGAAGCAACATAGCTATACTATTATCTTTCCCTTATGACATTTTAGAAAGAATAGTATACTAAACAACTAAAAGCCAAAATAGCTATTCCATAATTTATGAATATTAAAAGTAATAACTAACTCAAAAAAAGAATCATTACAACAATATGGAAGGTCAATTAACAAACAGAGAGTTACGTATCCAAAAAAAAATAAAGGATTCGGAAACACACGTATTTAAAGCTGTATTCCCAGGACAAACTAATCACCACAACACCATGTTCGGTGGAGCGGTAATGTACATTATGGATGAGATAGCATTCATGACAGCTACTCGTTTCTGTCGTAAACCTATTGTAACTGTATCTAGTGATAAGATTGATTTTAATCATCCTATCCCTGCAGGAACACTAGTAGAGCTTATCGGGACAGTAGTACGTGTAGGAAGAACGAGTCTAGATGTACGCGTAGATGTATTCGTAGAAAGTATGTACAGAGAAGGAAGAGAAAAAGCGATGACTGGTACATTTACTTTAGTAGCGATCAATGAGAGCAAACGCCCTGTTCCTGTATTTGACGAAGTAGAAGAATAGTAAATCTTTATATCATACAAAAAATCCCTAACGAATAATCATTAGGGATTTTTTATACACACTGTTTTGATTTCTATTCTAAAAACAGCACACACTTGGCCTCTTCTAACAAGAATTTGCTCAAGCCACAACACTATTTCACAATAAAAGCTACCTTATTCAGATAGCTTTTATCGCAAAAAAATTAAAGATTATTCAGCAATTGCTTGCTCAACTTCGTCTAACATCATTTTGATAGACTTAAGTCCTCCTCCTGATAAATACCATATTTCTGGGTTTAAGAAAATGATTTTATCATTTTTATATGCGTTTGTTTGTTTTACTAATGCATTAGCAAACTCTTCTTTACCCATAGTGGCTCTCTTAATAGCAGCTCCTCTATCGATTACGAAGATGTAATCTGGGTTTAATTCTTTAATGAACTCATTAGAGATCGCTTGACCATGCGTAGCAGCTTCGATGTTTTGATCAGCAGGTTTTAATCCAAATACATCATGGATAATCCCGAAACGAGATCCTTTTCCATAAGCACTTAAACGACCTTCGTTAGCAAGCACAACCAAACCTCTTTTCTCAGATTTAGCAGTAGTCTCGTTAATCTTAGCGATACGCTCATCGATTACTTTTAACTCTTTCTCTACTAACTCTTCTTTACCAAACAACTTACCTACTGTACGTTGACTAGCTTTAAAAGAATTCATATAATCTTTGATATCAATATCAAGATTAATAGTAGGAGCTATTTTACTAAACTCATCATACATAGCAGCAGTACGAGCTGCGATAATGATAAGTTCTGGTTCTGCTGCATTTATTTTCTCCATATTAGGTTCTTTAATACCACCTACATCTACTAAGTTAGCATCATCTGCATATTTAGATAAGTAAGCAGGCATATTACCTTTAGGAGCTCCTTTAAATTCTATACCTAAATCCTCAAAAGTATCTATCATTCCATAACTAAGAATAACAGTGTTTTTAGGGTTTTCTTTTACTTCAGTAGTTCCTGACAAGTGCTCAACTGTCACTTTTGCTACATTCTCCTCTGTAGTCTCTGTCTTCGTTTCTTTACAAGACGTAAAGATTAAAGCTGAAGCTGCCACGCAGCTTATTAAAAATTTACTCATAACAACTCGATTAGTTAAAATTATTTAAAGTATATACATACCTTATTGTTACAATTATCAACTATAGTCATATCTATATCGAAAACTTCTTTCATAATATCCTCGCGAATAATATCATCCGTTAATCCGAAATGGATAATCTTATGATCTTTAACTGCTGCAATATAGTCTGCATACGAAGAAGCATAATTAATGTCGTGCACTACAATAATTATGGTCTTTCCATAATCATCTGCCAAAATTCGAAGAATCTTCATAATCTCGACAGAGTGTTTCATATCTAAATTATTAAGCGGCTCGTCTAACAGAATATACTCTGTATCCTGTGCTAATACCATCGCTAAGAAAGTACGTTGACGCTGTCCTCCACTTAATTCATCTATGTATTGTTCTTGAATATCTGTTAGCCCCATAAAAGCGATACTCTCCTCTACCTTCTCATGATCAATAGCATTCATTCTACCTTGAGAATGTGGAAAGCGCCCAAACTCGACTAACTCTTTAACTGTTAACCTTACATTAGGGTGATTTGCTTGCTTAAGGATAGATAATCTCTTAGCGAAATCTCTATTCTTAAAATTGACAATATCTTGATCTAATAAATTGATAAGTCCTGAGTCTTTAGCGACTAAACGACTAATAATAGATAACAGAGTACTCTTACCTGTTCCGTTCCCTCCTACTAGACATGTGATTTTCCCTTTTGGAAAAGAAACTGACACGTCATTTAGAATCATCTTCTCACCATACGTCTTAGATACATTCTTTACTTCTATCATCCTTTGTTACTTTTTAATAATAAATAAATAAAATACACCCCTCCTACAAAGTTAATAATGATACTAATAGTAGTACTCATATTAAAGAGATGCTCCACTAGGTATTGTCCTCCCACAACAGTAACCGCTGTTAGTAAACAACACGCTAGTACCATATAACTATGTTTACTGCTCTTTACAAGCTCGTAAGTCAAATTGGCAACTAATATTCCTAAGAATGTAATAGGCCCTACTAATGCTGTAGAAATAGCTACCATAACAGAGATAATAAGCAAATTAGCTTTAATCACTTTATGATAGTCTACCCCAAGGCTTATAGCATTCTCCCTACCTAAACTAAGTACATCTAACTGTCTAAAGTATTTAATCCCCACTAGCATAGAGGCTATTAATAAGACAGCTGATATAGTCAATAGATTCAAGTTTATCTTATCAAACGAAGCGAACATTGCTGACTGTATGATTAAGAATTCATTAGGGTCAATAAGCATCACTATAAAAGAAGAGAAACTCCTAAACAGTGTTCCCATTAACAGTCCCACTAATAGTAATAAATACATACTCTTACTCTCTCTTCTGAATACTAAATAGTACATCACTAAAGAGAATCCTAACATTAATACTACAGATATCGCAAAGTTGGTCTCTGAATTAAGAACCTGAAATGTCCTATCTCCATAAGCAAACACTAGCAAAGACTGTAACAACAAATAGAATGAATCAAACCCCATAATAGAAGGTGTCAAGATTCTATTAGCTGATATTGTCTGAAATATAATAGAGGAATATCCTATAGCAAACGATATTAAAATCATCGCAATAACCTTATATCCTCTTCTAGGTAATACATAATCTAATTTGGTTCCCGTAAACGTGAACATATATATAGCAATGAATAATAATAAAACAACTGCTAAAACTGTAATAATCTTGTTCTTAAACATGTTTAGCGCGTTTAAATATTAGTATTAAAAATATTAATCCACCTATGATACTTACTGTTAATCCTATCGGAATCTCATAAGGTGCTATTAACATTCTGCTTATTATATCACATACCATTAAAAAGATCGCTCCTATTAATGCTGTATAACTTATCGTCTTCTTAAGATTATCTCCAAACATCAAACTCACAATATTAGGAATAATCAATCCTAAAAAAGGAATCACACCTGCTGTCAGAACCACTACTGTAGAAGTAATAGCTACAAATATCAATCCTAGATAAGTAATCTTCTTATGGTCTAATCCTAAACTACTCGCTGTGTCTTCTCCTAAACCTACGATAGTAAACTTATTTGCATATAAATAACTCAAGAATACAATCGGAACTCCTAAGTATAAAATCTCATAGTTCCCCTTAATAATAGATGAAAAGTCACCTATTAACCAACCTTCCATATTCTGAACCAAGTTCGTTTTATAAGCAAAGAAAGTAGATATCGCATTCAAGATATTTCCAAAAACAATCCCTACTAATGGAATAAAAATGATATTTCGCATTTTTATTTTACTAGATATCTTTAAGAAAATAACACTTGCTAACAAAGCTATTGTAAATGATAATATCATCTTATACACCATACCCCCACCTGGAAATAATATCATACTAAACAATATTCCCATTTTACAGGCATCTAGAGTCCCCATCGTAGTCGGTGAGACAAATTTGTTAAGAGAAATCTGTTGTACAATCAATCCAGAAATACTCATACCAATACCTGCTATTAATACAGATATCATACGGGGTAATCTACTTACTAACATAACCAATATCTCATCCTGATTTAGTCGGTGTATATCAAATACAGATATATCTTTTACGCCAACAAAGACAGAGATGAAAGAAACTATTATCAGTATAAGAATTAATAATATTCTTATCATTTATTCGTTTGTTTTTATTTAGAATCAAATTAAATAATCGCAAATATAAAAAAGTAAAGTGGCTAACAAAAGAAAAAAACTTATCAATTTATATAAAATCAATCACTTAGATTATTGGTATAACAATGTAAATACAGTTTACATCACACAAACACAATTATTAAGTCCACATGTTTTAATTAATTAAATTTTATAACGTTAAATTTAAAGTAATCACAATTCCGTCTTTTTTTAAAATAAATCTCATTAAGCGCAATTATATAGGACCTAAGAGTGCATTTCTTGCATTGTTCCTCACTTAATATCATGCTTATAGTGTATTTAACTCTTCTTTGTTCTCATTCATTAATAAATCTACAAACACCCTCACGGACTTCTTGAGATAACTATCTTTTAACTGAATAACAACAGCCTCTCGCTTCATATCACTATCAACAATTGGAATAGCATGAAGATTGCCTTCTCCATGTACAGTTGCGTAAGTGAGTACAGTCTGATAGGCTCCTTTCTTTACTAAGTCAATAATCATAGAGGTTTGATTAGTCTCTATAGCAATATTAGGTTGGATATTATACTTTTCAAATTCTCTATCTAAGAAGTTACGTGTACTAAATCCTTGCACAGGAAGGGCTAATCGGTACTGTTCTATCTCCTTTAGTCTAATCTCTTTTAGTAGAGCTAAAGATGAGTCTTTTGCAACCATAAAGGCCATATCAGAGATTAATACAGTCTTATAGACAAAGTTCTCCTCATGAGCACCATCAAAAAAAGTTAAGGCAAAGTCAATATACTGCTTCTCTAAATATTGCATTAACTCATTGGTCGTACCGAATGTCACTTCTATCTTTACTTCTGGGTACGTCTGTGTAAAGATAGTAAGAGAAGAAAGTACTAAAGACTTCAGCCCCCAAGTAAGGCCTATACGCAATACGCCTGTCTTTAATCCCTCTAGATCCTCTAATAAAAGCTTGCCATCCTCTGCAGCTCTTATACTTCTTTCTGCATAAACAGAAAATAACTCTCCAGCTTCTGTAAGCGCTATACGCTTCCCTATTCTATCGAATAGAGGTTGACCTATTTCTTCTTCTAACTGTTTTATCTGTTGAGATAATGTACTCTGTGTAATAAATAAATGCTTAGAAGCTTCAGTAAAATTGAGTAATTCCTTTGCTTTTAGAAAATACCTTAGTTGTCTTAGTTCCATAAGTTGATCGTTTTTACCGATTGATATGATAGAAAAATACCGTTTTACTAATATAGAGCTTCCTCGTAACTTTACAAAAAATAAAGAATATGAATACCACCACCTATACAGAAGAAGTCGTTCATATAAGAGCTGTTAAAGGAACTACTACTTATAAAAAAATCAAATGGAGTATATTTCTAGTAGGTGTCTCTGTATTTGCTCAACTATATAATTTTCAACCTATACTGTCTGAAATCACACAATACTTTAAAGTAACACCTTCTGAGAGTAGCTACCTAGTATCAGCTAGTACCTTAGGTATGGCTATCGGTTTATTGCTTTTTGCATTTATAGCGGATAGTTATCCTCGTAAAGATATCATGCTCTTCTCTTTAGTCACCTCTACGATGCTTACGCTATTATCTGTATGGGCAAGTGACTTTTCTATCTTAGTTAATATCAACTTTATAAAAGGGATGTGTATATCAGGAGTATCCGCTGTGACATTAGCTTATCTAGCAGAAGAAATAGATCCTAAATACATAGGGACTGCCATTAGTTTTTACTTAGCAGGAAATACGTTTGGAGGGATGTTTGGAAGAATTGTAGCAGCATTAGTATCTGGATGGCTAGGTTGGCAAGCTGCAGTATTTACCATTGGCATACTCGCTGTTGTTATTGCCATTGTTTTTTATATCCTATTTCCTGAATCTAGGTTCTTCACTCCTAAAAAGCTAAAAATAAAACATAAACTTCGACAGATGAAATCTATCTTTAGAAACTATAAGATACTTGCTATGTATCTTGTAGCTATCTGTCTAATGGGAGCCTTCGTGAGTGTGTATAACTTTTTAGGTTTTAAACTTGAGTCAGCACCTTATAACTTACCTCATTACCTAATCGCTATGATATTCTTAATGTACGCATTTGGTATTTTTGGTAACATGATTGCCGGATCTTTATCAGATAGATATTCTCCTCGTAAAATTCTATTGATTGCTTTAGGATTAATGTTATTAGGTGTGATGGGTATGTATATGGACAATCTTGTTATTATTCTATTAGGATTGACTTTCTTCACTATCTCATTCTTTAGTGGACATACCATAGCTAGTAGAGTAGTAACTACCCTAGGTAAGGAAGCAAAGAGTTCTGCTACAGCCTTGTATTGGTTCTTTTATTATATAGGCTCAAGTATTATAGGCAGCTCTACAGGAATCTTTGTGAATAAAGGCAACTGGAATGGGTTCTTCTATACTCTTATGGCCATGACAATAATAGCTCTTCTAGCGACTTATCTAAGTACAAGACAAACAAAAAAAGCCACTAGTTAGTGGCTTTTTGTTTATATGTTTCTATGTATTAGAACCAACCTTTTTTGTTTGCTTGGTATGTATTATAGAACTCCTCATCTGTTTTAGTTAAATAGATAATTCCTTCAATAAGTCCAATAATTCCAGCAAATCCACAAGTAACTAATCCTAAGATTAATTGGATAACACCTTCTTTAGTATACCCTAAGTAGAATTTATGGATTGCGAAAATAGGTAATAAAATTCCTAAAATACCAGCTACCACTTTTTTGTTCTCTTGAGGAGGAGTAGTTGCACTCTTCTGTGTAGTAAATTGTTCCATCTTTTTATATTATTTTTTTTGCAAAATTAGAATTGTTTATTCAACAAACAAGAAAAATATAACAATATTTTAAATAAAAACAACAAACACAAACAATACACCTACAAAACAACTACTTAATATAACTATTATACAAAAACCGCAAACTCTCAAAATAAAATAAAAAACACCAATCCTTAAACTTCAATGCAATAAAAAAAGCAACCTATAAATATAGATTGCTTTTTTTGTCAATAAGGTGAACTTATCTGAAGCTATTTCTTAAAGCTCACTAATTCCATTTGTGAGATCTCTTTAATATTGATAGGACTAACAAGAGCTTCTGCTCTACTCAAATCAATAATTCTGTATCTCTTCACTTCTCCGTCGGCATCATTTTCTAGACTTATCATCTCACCTTCCAGTACCCAATTTCCTTTAGATTCCTCTAAACTGTATTTGTCAATTGCTTGATACTTTCCACCTTTCATGATATCAATTTCAATTAGTGATTTTTGGTATCTTTCTTTATGACTTCTACTCACTCCTTCTTGGAAGTCGAAATGAGCCACAATCCATGTTTTTTCAATATTAATACTGTTAACACTTAATGCTTTGTCAATTTGAATGTTATTATTATCATCTGCACTGCAACTAGCTAATAATGAACTCATACCAATAATCAAAACTCCAACTAAAATTTGCGCACATCGTCTCATAATGTAAATAATTAAAAAAAATTAATAATAATCTTTTTTAATCCGTGTACACCTCCTCTCCCTCTGGAGGTATTAATACATCAACTGCCTTGCATTCCCCTTTTCGACATCTTTACAGCTATATAACATCACTGTAAATGAATAAACACAATTAAGTTTACATAATAAAAAACAGACTAAAAAAGAACGTTTTTAAATATTAGGTAACTCCGACATTGTTACCTTATCTTTTATTTTCTGAGACAAATGTATAACAGTACTTTTCGCATCAATATGACATAAATCATACAAATCCTATATATTAACTTCTAACTTAATAGGATAACACTACATTTATTCAAATATTTCGCACTTTTCCTTGTATTCATAAAAGTTAATAACCTTAATTATCTAAACTAATAATAGTACTTTAACCTTATTAATATTAACACATAATTATTTATATTTTTTTAATCTAAATACAATAAAAAAAAGCAACAAAATTTAGCTTAATATTTTGTTGCTTTTTTAAACTGAAATGAGGTTATAAAACATCACATTAATTATTTTTTTTAACTCTAATCTACCTCCAATCTCTATTTTTTCTAATGATTGCTAACTATTTTTATACATGATGTCATTTTTTTTTAGAGAAAACACTAGTTCAAATATTGTTAAATCTATATAATTAAAAAAATCTAATGCTTAATACCTCTTTATATAGCACAAATCTCTTAATATGAACCAATGTAAAATATGAGTTTCAAAAAAGGGATTCCAGAGTTTACTAAACAACAGTCCCCACCATCAAATACTCTGGAATCCACAAACACAATAACTCACTCTACATCAATAAAACACATCATTTCTCACCTAAAAACATGATGTAACACTCTAATTTTCCTTCAATACATATAGAATTTTAGATAATTCTAAGCGCATCTTCAATATTTTTTAGAAACAAAAACTGTTCCTAAATAGCTTTATTGAACATTATTTTTCTTTTATTAAAAGACTACAAATTCTTATTAAACATTATCATATCAACAACCAACTCTTTGGATCTATTATATAAAAAATAATAAGGAGCCTTGTTCTTGATAAACAAAGCTCCTTATTATATGTCCAAAACTAAAATAGTTTCTATACTTCCACTTCTTTCTTAGACAACATAGGTCTTAGTCCTAAGTTTTTTAATAACATTTGATCTGCTGATAAACTAGGATTAGGCGTCACTAATAACGTTTCATTATCACCTGAAAACATCGAATTAGCCCCAGCCATAAAACACATTGCCTGTTCATACTCAGACATTTCTATACGTCCTGCACTTAACCTCACCATAGTAGTAGGCATCACAATACGAGCTGTAGCAATCATTCTAATCATATCCCAAGTCTCTACTTTAGGCATTTCTTCCATAGGCGTTCCCTTTACTCTAACTAGAGCATTAATAGGAACTGATTCGGGATGTTTCTCCATAGTAGCTAAAGTATGTAACATAGATATTCTATCTGTATCATTTTCTCCTAATCCTATTATACCTCCCGAACATACTGTTATACCGGCCTTACGAACATTATCAATAGTATTTATACGATTAGAAAATGTACGAGTAGAGATAATCTTATCATAGTGATCTTCTGAAGTATCTAAATTATGATTATAAGCATATAATCCAGCTTCTTGTAATCGCTTAGCTTGTTCCTCAGTTAACATTCCTAAAGTACAACATACTTCTAATCCCATCTCATTAACACCTTTCACCATATCAAGTACTTTATCAAAATCTCTATTATCTCGTACCTCTCTCCATGCAGCGGCCATACAGAATCTAGAAGAACCTGCTTCCTTTGCTTTTTGAGCAGTTCCTAATACTGTTTCTAAAGGTAGTAGTCGCTGTACCTTTATATCTGTATGATATCTAGCTGCCTGTCCACAGTAAGAACAATCCTCTACACACCCTCCTGTCTTAATAGACAATAAAGTACTCACCTGCACTTCATTTGGATTGTGATACTGACGATGTACTATAGAAGCTTGATGAATTAACTCTAATAAAGGAGTGTCATATATTGATTGAATTTCAGCTTTAGTCCAGTTGTGTCTAATTTCCATTTTCTCTTCGTTTATTTATGATAGATGTACCAAAAATAGAAGGAATGAAAAAGGAATAGCTAGTCCACTTTTAGATTTAGACCTATTCCACTTCCAAAATATAATATAGATTACACAGGCCTCATAATAGCCATACCTAGCACTTAGTGATTATATTAAATCTAATTAAAACAACACATCTATAAATAAAACTGAACACATAAACATCACTACTTAATTATTAGCATAAAAATAACACTAACCACACAATAACATTTATAAAACAAAAGTTATAAAGAAAAAACTAAAAACGAATTACTCAAAACTCAATCACTATGTCAAATAACCCTTCATTCTTTATCCCCTATAAGTATTTACTTTACTTTTACTTATTGTTGAATGTTGTACTTCGTATCATTTTAATTAATCATCCTATTACTACCACTACCTTTAGTACAGGAGAGATATTATCAGTATTTGGACTAGGACTTATACGTGACACTTTACTATTCAGTATAGCATATATCTTGTTTTGGCTCTACTTTATTTTCTTTTCAGATCATAAGTATAATAAACCTTATGGATATATCATATTCACTATTCTATTAGGTTTATGGGGATGGGTTACCTTTGGTAAAACCATTATATCAGAATATGGTGGTGTTCTACCCGAAATAGCAATTACCTTCTTATCTATAAAAACAGTACTATTTGCTATCTGTCTATTCTTACCTCAGCTTAGGACTACAGTTCGAAAAGTAAGTTATGCTTTTGCTTTATTTATATTCGTACTAATCCTAGTACAAAATACAGTAAGCGAGTTTTTCTTTTGGAACGAATTCGGTGTTCGATATAATTTTATAGCAGTTGATTATTTAGTCTATACTAACGAGGTAATTGGCAATATTATGGAGTCATATCCAGTAGTTCCTTTATTTAGTGTCATCGCTTTAGTTACATTATTAACTACATACTACATTTTCAAAAAAACGGTATATGTTATAGAACATCTTGCCCCTCTAAAAAATAAAATTATACTAAGTATTATTTATTTACTTGTATTTGGGATCTCTATATCAGCTATTACTAAAGTAATGTCTCCTATAAATACAGATAATATTTTCGCTGAAGAACTAGAAAGTAACGGAGTCTATAAATTCTATCAAGCTTTTAATAACAGTGTGATTGATTACTTTAAATTCTACAATACGCTACCTGATGATGAACTAGCTAAAAATATTAAACAATTCTACCCTCAATATAATGGGAGCACATCTCTTCTTAGAAACATTAATAATGATAGCACAACTACCAAAAAAAATGTAGTCCTGATAAGTATAGAGAGTCTTAGTGCAGACTTTATGGAATTCTATGGCAATACAAATAAACTTACTCCATTCTTAGACAGCCTAGCGATGAAAAGTTTATTCTTTACCACTACGTATGCTACTGGTAATAGAACTGTACGTGGGCTTGAGGCTATAACGATGTCTATACCTCCTTCTCCTGGTGAAAGTGTCGTAAAACGCAAAGACAATAAAGACAAGTTTACAACTGGAAGTATATTTGCTAAAAATGGATACACAGTCAAGTACCTATATGGAGGAGATGCTTATTTTGACAATATGCAAGATTTCTTCGAAGGCAATAATTATAACATCGTAGATAAGTGTGATTTTAGACCTGATCAGATAACCTTTCAGAATGTATGGGGAGTAGCAGATGGAGATATGGCTAAGAAAGCCATAGAAGTAATGAATGAAGAATATCAACAAGGCAAACCTTTCTTTAATCATATCATGACTGTAAGTAACCATAGACCTTTCACTTATCCTGATGGAGTACTAGACACCTCAGACCTTACTAGTGCAAGGGATAAAGGAGTTAGATATACAGATTATGCTATAAAAGAATTCTTTGCACTAGCTAAAGAACAAGCTTGGTATGATAATACCATCTTTGTGATCTTAGCTGACCACTGTGCTTCTAGTGCGGGCAAGACACAACTACCTTTAGATAAATATAGAATACCTGCTATGATATATGCCCCTAAAGGGCTAGCACCTCAACAATTTGATCAAATGATTTCACAGATAGATGTCATGCCTACCTTATTAGGAATACTTAACTTTAAGTATGACTCTAAATTTTTTGGAACCGATGTTTTACAAACAGATTATAAACCTAGAGCTTTTATAGCTACGTATCAAGATTTAGGTTATATCAGAGAAAACACATTAACCATTCTTAGCCCTAATCAAAAGATAAGACAATATGGATTCAATACTCAGAAAGTTAATAATCTAGTAACTCCGCTTACTGCGATAGATGAACTACAATCTAAATATGTCAATGAAGCCATCTCTTTTTATCAATTTACAGCTAAACAGCTAGAATCAAAGAGTTATAATAAATAAAAAAAGCAGGGAGAGTAGTGCACACTACTCTCCCTGCTTTTTTAAACACACGTAACACAATTATTTATATGAATGTTGCATACTACTCATAGACAACACAAAATTGTTCTAAATTAATTCAATTTTCAATTAACATAAGAAAACGGGAAAACACCACTTACCTTGCTCTCCCGTTTTAATTTTAAAAAACACTTATCACTTGTAATATATAATTGAAAAAAACTTATCAAATTTAATTAATGAAAACACTAGCACAGCATTCTTCTTAATCTTAGTATAAAACTCCTTAATTGATTTAAATTAATAAGTATTAATACTTAATTTTGATACTGCAAAAATCACTATTATTGTATAACTCACATAGGACATTTGTCCTTAATGATATAAAAAAATGTTAAGAATAAATATTGACTTTCTATCATACATTGAATCATTAGCACAGACTGATGTTTTTAATGACAAAATATTATTGCAACCTTATAAGCCTAAAGAGGTTTTATTGCATCAAGGAGACCCCGTTACTAAAGTAATTGTTATTAAAGAAGGGATTACTAAATGCTATATCACAGAAGAAAATGGTAAAGAATATATCCCTGAGTTCTTAAGTACAGGAGAGATAATGGGTGAAATAGAGTTCATAGGTAAGAAGAATTGTTTATGCTCAGTAGAAGCCATAACACCTGTGAATGCTTACATCATTCCTCTATCCGTATTTGAGCATTTATTAAAAACAGACATAACCTTTAATAATACCCTGTTAGAAGTAGAAGCATTAAGAGTATTCCATACGAGTGAGAGAGCTTCTTTCCAGCAGCTATATACAGTAGAGCATGCTCTCGAAAAGCTATTAGAACTTCAAGAGAAAGAACAAGTACATATATCTAAAGAAGATATGGCCTCTTATCTAGGTATCACTACACGTACCTTAAACCGTGCCTTAAAGAAAGTACAAGACGAAGAATAAAAAAACGAGGGAATACTAAGTATTCCCACGTTTTTTTATATTTACTACATCCAGTGTAACGCTGATGATTCGACTTGATAAAGCCATTTATCTCTTAGCTTCACTAACTCGCTATACTGAGTCGTACTAAAGGACACTATTCCACCTGCGGTATATATCTTTAAACTACCCACATCTGCAGACTGTTGCCACCATAACTGTGACACCACTATCTTCTGTATCTTATGTGGTTCTAAATAAATATGTGAGATATCCCATATTCCCCTTCTTATCACGATGAAGTCTTCATTTACTTGAAGCAATCCTACTTTATAAAGTCTATAAAGAGCTAATAACATTATCACACTATAGCTCATTGCCATTCCTATAAACGTAACAGAACTAAAGTTTGCTCTAAAGAACAAGGTTAAAAACACTAAAGGAACAACTATGAATAAGAATACTCTAAATCCTAAGTATCGATAATTATATTTTAAAACAGTAGTGTACTCCTTGTTATCTTCTTTAGCCATTATTATTTTAAACAGATCCTTTCTCTCCTGAGTAGAACAGCCAGGTATCTGTAATCCTGATTTCTTATTATTCTCCTTATCCCCTGCTACTTGGCTTATTTTCAAACTACAGATATCAAATAACTTCTGAAAATAATTCTGCTCTATCTCTATTTTTTGTACTCGATTAGGTCTAATGATTGTATTTTGTGTAGATAGTAATCCATGAGACAACAACAATGTCTTATTAGAAAATGTCACTTTAAAATCCCAAAATCGCAACAAAGTACGGATCACATTCACTACTAATACCGTAATCACTAAAAACACAACTAAATATAGAAAAGCTACCAAAGGCAGCCCTCCTTCTATATAATTTGTCACCTCTTCTTTATCAATATACTCTTCTATAGAAATACTTCTCACTATAGAATCATACACCATATTAAAGAAGACAAGTATTAACCCCAATGTATATAGATAATTAGACGTTATACCTACTTTTAGAAGAGTCGTTATACTGATTCGTTTTGAATCTTCTTGTTCTTCTATTATGTTTTGTTCTCCATCTACTAAGTCTATTGAAGTATCTTGTATTACGTGTTCATTCTTATAGTTCAGTAGTATTTGTTTTAATGCATTTGCATCTGATAAAGCCATAGAAGGGATAGTAGCTTCTTTATCTTTACTACCTGCAGAATCTATTTCTACAGAGTACACATTGATTATTTTGTTGATAAAACTCTGATTAAGATTCACCTGTTGTATTTTCTCTAGTTGAATAGTAACTTTAGATTTATTAATAATCCCTTTTTGAATTATAAAAGAATTAGTTTCTTCATCAATGTAAAACAGAAAGTTACGATAACTTAAATAAGCTATTCCCAAACTTAAGATACTTCCTAAGATTACTACTCCCCAAATACTAATAGGTAAATCTATACGCTTATTCACTAAAAATAAGACTATAAGAGGAACAAAAGCTCTTACTATCTTCTGTAAAGCATTCAGAAAATTAGCAATGATTCCTATTGTAGCTTGTCTAGTAGGCTGATAAAAACTATTCTTATTCATGAACAGATTCGTGTGAGTGTTCTACAATATCTAGATTAGTCCTTAAAGCCTGTTGAGGAGACTTCGTTATCTTCTGTATAACATACGCTTTTAGTCGCTCTCCCTCCTCTTTAGATATCCCTGTTATCTTGAGATCGCCTAATGCTCCTCCAGCAGTAAAAAACTCCACGGTACATAAATTAAATACACGTAACAAAGCTCCTTCATATACTCCTACATGCTGCACTCTATTAAAAGGAATAACAGTCTGAGATCTGTTAATAATACCTGTTTTATAAATAATATCTTGCTCACGTAGCGCATAGCCTTTCATTGCTACTCCCTTCATAGAGATAATACATATCAGAATAATCAATACAACTCCTAATCCCATAAATGAGTATAACAATGCTTCATTCAACAAAGGTTCACTCGTCAAATACTGAAAAATATAAGGTGTAAAAGCAATTAGTAAAATAATAATAGAAATTATTATTAACCTTATCCCGACTACTGTTCGATACCTAGAATCTAAGTTTTTAAACATTACTTGCTCTACTTGAGGTAATGCATCGATATCGATTTGTTTATTTTCAAACATACTATTCATACTCTTATCCTTCTGTGTAAACAGACATTAATTCTACTAGTAAATATATCATTTAAAAAGAGATACTGCTGTATGCAATCCATAAAAAAAGTCCTTTAAAAGTAATACACCTTTAAAGGACTTCTCATTATAAGTTACTATATTCTTACTTTACAGCTTGATTTACAACACCTATATAGTAAGGCTTTTTCGCATTATCTTTTGCACCGATTAAGATAATAGAATAAAACTGTGAAGGTTTAAACACAACATCTTTTCTAGTTGCGAGTACCTTACCGTCCTTATCTTTGATTGTTAGTGCATAAGTATTAGCATCTAATGCATTAAATTCCTGTGTTTTCACAGCAGTTGTCTCATTGTCTTGAACTCTATTTTCAAACTCCTTTACTACTGTCTTATCATTAAACTGAACAGTAGCTACTACATTATCTGAGCTCAAATTAAAGAAACGAACTCCTGACTGCTTCACTTCATTTAAAGGAGTTGCTTTCTTAACATTATCCTCAGTTATAAAGTGGATTACCTTCGACTGGTTTCCTCCTATAAAAGAAGTATAAAACTGTCCACTAGTTATCTTCTTCGTAGTTGTAGTAATTGGCTTCACCTTATTAGCTCCGTAGATGTCTATTAATCTATTTCCTTGCCATAGATTCACATAACCTACACTCTGATAAAACAACGGATAATATGGACTCTGAATAGGGCGCCCATCTGCAACATAAATAAGCGCATCCTCACTCTCATAGGCATTTACCATGGTAAAACCTCCTGCATGCTCTGATAAGTCAATATAATTATCATCGCTGCTACAACTAAATACAGCAAAACTCAAAAGTAATACTGTCAATACACTAAAAACTCTTTTCATAATAGATCTTTTTAAATTGGTTTTCATATTCCTTAACTATCTATAACTACACGCAAGAATCATGCAAGTTTATATAACAACTAATATTAAAATTTTCTAATCTTCTTATTCACTGAGTTTTCTATTGGCATATAGCAATAGAGACTCTACATAATCTCCATCAAAATCTATTTTATAAATCTTAGAGACTTTAAACTCCTCTATCTCTTCAAACCACTCTCCTGACGCAGATAACTCTTCGAATGCAAAATACTCACTATCGTCACTATCCATATACTTTCCTACATAGACACAATCTTCCTCTTTAAATTCTAATCCAAATGCACCATATTTATTCCCAATATCCTTTAAAGTATCAAAAATATTGTCTTTTAACTGAATAGGGCTACTGTAAAAATCAACATGTTTTGCTTTCAAGACTTCTTCTATAAAAGCAATATTCTCTCCACGCTCTATAGTAGATATCTTATCTACAGCTATCAATTCATACCCATCTATAATATAATCGACCGAATTACACTTAGTTAATAACCACTTATCATTATAAGCTAATACAATGCCAAGTATCAATTCTTTCTTTCTACCTTTTAAGCGAATGCCTACTAATTTATTCAAGTAATCTTTTATCATAATAATAGATATTAATGAATTAGGTAATCTATGATCAGAGAATTTGTCACCTCTATCTACCTATTCTAAATAGGTCTTTACTAAAATTATGAATAATTCGACAAATATTCATAATTAATAATCATTTTTTAACTACATAAAACTCATCAACCAATCTTCTATTAATCAAATAGATATATACATCTATTTTACTACTTATTCCTTTTTTCTATTTCTACACTTCCCTTTTACTATAAAAAAACATCGCATTTAGCCCAAAAAGAATAACAAAAAAGCAGGATAGATATCCTGCTTCTATTCTCAGTTTATTATCTCAGATTATGCAATAGGCATATAAACGAAAAGTAATTAAACAAACTAGGTTTAAATTAGTGACCTCAGCATACTATAGTATGATTGTGAAGCGAATGAGAAGCTATGAAGTACTATTGTTCTGTACTATTTGGCTAATGCATAATGTGAATTACTTTGCTTTAAGATGAGTGGCTACTCCTATCCTATTCCACGCATTTATAGTGACCATGCACATAATAAGTTGTGCTAAATACACTTCACCAAACAACTTCTCTGCTTGCGCATATAATGCATCACTAATTCCTCCTTGATGAATAAACGTAACCGCTTCAGTCATCTCAAGAATCACACGTTCTTCTTCTGTAAACAGCTCTGTTTCTTGCCATCCCGCTAATACGAATAGGCGTCTAGTAGACTCTCCATACTTTAAAGCGTCTTGTGTATGGATATCTAAGCAGTACCCACATCCATTTAGCTGAGATGCTCTAATCTTTATCAGCTCTTTATGTATAGGTGTTAATTCAGACTCGTTCAAGTACTTTTCTAATAATAACATTCCTTCATACGCCTTAGGCTGTACACCATAAATTGTTTTTCTCATAGTCATAACTTTATTGTTTTTAATATCTACAAATCTAAAGCTATGTCTAATCAATAAACTTAAACAGGTTTAAGAAAATCTCTTCTTCTTTATTTCACTTAAGTACTCTGGGCTAAACCCTAAATATGAAGCCAATAAATACTGAGGAATACGCTGTATAAACTCTGGAAATCGATCTTCGAAGTGGAAGTATAGTTCTTCACGACTAAATTCGTATAGATACTTCACTCTATACTGAGCGGCTGCATACGCACGTTGAAAAACTTGTCTATAGTACTTCTCCATAATAGGGTGTTTCTCTAATAGTAGAGCAAATTGTTCTCTAGTAATCACGATTACTTCTGACTTCTCTACTGCTTGAATATAGAAGTTACTATTCGTATGCTGTTCAAAAGCCATATTATCTGTTAACCACCAATTCTCTATAGCAAAATCAATAGTTTGTTCTATACCATTACTCTTCATATAATAGCTTCTCAAGCACCCCACTTCCACAAAGAACAATTTATCACAAAGCATATCTGCTTTTAAAACAGTCTCTTTCTTTTTGACCTTAATAAGCTCAAAATAAGATAAAACAGAATCTCTCTCTGATGTAGATAAAGTCCCTACAAATTTTTCGATATGTTGTATAAAGTTTTTCATTAGATATAGGCTATAGCACAAAGATACTTACTTCAAATGTAATTGTTTAAAATACGCTATCTTATACTTCGTAAAATCATCTGTTAGCTTACACTCAAAGAAGTCAAAAGTATGCACAGCTCCTTTTACTTCTAAGACTGTCACTTCTCCTCCGTTGTTCTCTATAGAAGCTACATACTGTTTTGCTTCATCTATTAGAGGATCATACTCTGCTAGTACCATTGTCATAGGCGGTAGTTGTCGGTAATTCTGCATCTTATTAGGTACTGCATATTCCCTCCACTTATTCCTATCCCCTGACAAATAATGTTTCCACATATAGGTTGCACTTTTCTTAGATTGCATAGGTGCATGAGCATAAGTATCCATAGAAGGTGTATTCATTTCATCTGAAGTAGGAGGATATAGAATAAAAGCATTGCTTATTGGGATATTATAATGATCTCTATTTAAGTGTAAGAGTGATAACGCTATTGTTCCTCCTGCACTACTTCCCATCACACCTATATTCTGTTTATTTCCTCCTATAGCCTCTATATTATTATAACACCATTCTAGCGTGCTTACACTATCTTCTAAAGCAGCCGGAAAAGGATGCTCTGGTGCTAATCGATAATCAACAGATACTATAATCACCTGCGCCTCTCGTACAAGATCTATTAATTGAAAATCATACTGCTCTGGACTTCCAAAAATAAAAGCTCCTCCATGTAAAAACAAAACCACAGGCAAGGGTTTATCTATTTCTCTTGGCTTATATATTCTTATTTTAAGAGAAGTATCATAGGATGTCGAGATCAGTTGATTATATACCTCTATATCAGAAGGTATAGTTATAGCTCCCTCCTCTAGCATTAATCGTTCTTCCGCGATGCGTATTTGCTGAGGATTAGACTCTAAAAGAGAGTCATAAGGTATCTGTGTCCAAGCGCTTAAAGACAGTGCTATCAATAGTTCTTTATCTATATTCATATCTTAAATGATTAATGTAAAGAACAAAAGTCTTGTCTTTTTACCACATCCTAGAGGACATAGGTCTATAAATGTACTTCCTTGCGTATTCTACTCAAGTGTCTTGGGGTAATATTTAAAAATGAAGCTAAGTATATACCAGGTATCTGCTGTATATAGTGAGGATGATGCTGAAGTAACTTCAGATATCTATCTTTAGCCTCCAGACGTTGAATATCAAACAGTTTTTCTTCTAATTCCATAAACTGCTCTTCTAATAACTGTTTAAAGAAGTTAGTCCACACTATACTATCAGCACATAATTTATCTACATCTGCTTTATAGAGTACATATAATTCTGTTTGGCCTATAGACTGTATATTCTCTTTAGATGGTTGCCCTGATATAAAGGAAGTCATCGCTGTCATCATACTTTCATCAAAGGTGATACAATACGTGCGCTCTTCTCCGCTTTCTAATAAAAAATAAGAACGTAAGACACCTTTTTTTATCCATACTATCTTATCAGCCACTTCTCCTTCACTTATCAGCATTTCTTTATTTTCTAACGTTTGTTCTTGCACTAATAGAGATAGAGACTTCCATAAATCTTGTTTTATCACATTAGACAGTGTACTAAATGACTCCTTTCTCATTATACTGATTCTTTTATTTCGATGGTTCTAAAGGTAAGATTAATACGTGGAGTATGAACCACTTTTGTAGGAGGTAATCTATGTAGCCAATTTTCTTGTGTAGTCCCTTTCATAACTAATAGACTTCCATTGTCTAAGATAATATCAATCTTAACCCCATTCTCTTTGTGCTTGAAAGCAAACTTTCGGACTGCTCCAAAGCTCAAAGAAGCTATAGCTCCATGTTTTTTTAAATCCTTCTCTCCATCGCTATGCCACGCCATTCCTTCTTCTCCTGTATGATACAGATTTAGAAGACATGAATTATAAGTCTCACCTGTCTTCTCCTCTACTATCTTTTTTAATGCTAATAACTCTTCTGTCCAGACCAAAGCTGTCTTTGTAATATTCGAATACGTATAACTAAATGGAATATCGCCATACCAAGCCACCTTTCGCTTAGTAGTTACTTTCTTCCCAAAGATAATAGCCTGATCACATTGCCAAGCTACATGAGTCAAAAGTTGATCGTAATAGTGGTCACACTGCTCTTTATTAAATACGATACCATAGTAATCTACTTCTCCATCATAAGGAAGAATATTCGTAAACTCCTGACTATAATCACTAAACAAATCCATAAGCACTGATTTAATCCTACAAGTTTATAGATTATCTAACACAGAATAAAAAAAGTAATGCTATAAATTAAAGCAATCTTATATCAACCAAAACGGGGTTACTATTTAAAGCAACCCCGTTGTATTATGATACTATATCTATCCTTATTCTAATGGCTTCATCCCTGCTTCTCTGAAGTATTCTATCTTACTTAAGAACATCGCAGCCATACGCTCTGCACGCCACTTCGCTTCATCAGCTATCTTTCCTTCATACAGCTCATCTACAGTAGCATTGAAGATCCTTTTCCATTCTTCAAAATGCTCGCCTTCTACAGGTAATTGTGCGTGTGGAGGAAAAGGTTTGCCTCTATATGTATACTCTTCTAGAAGAATAGTTTGCCAGAAAGCATACATTTTCTCTAAGTGCTCAGGCCATCTTCCATCTAGTTTACTATTAAAAATAGGCCCTATAAACTCATTCTCCTGTACTCTTCCATAAAAGGTATCTACTAATACCTTAATATCTTCTATGTTTTCTATATCTTTTCTCATTACAAATTATTATTTTTACACACTATCTGTTTACAAATAAATGCTAAACTTCACTGCTATGATTACAATATCCATTTTAGGTTCTGGCAAAGTTGCTCATCACTTGATACTAAACTTTTTAGAACACGACAATATTTGTTTACAACAAGTGTATGCACGAACTCCTAACAAAGTTAAGAACTTAGTCTCTCAGAATCAAATTATTTCAGATATCAATGAGCTAAAACCTGCAGATATTTTTATCATTGCAGTCAGTGATGATGCTATAGAAGAAGTCTCTTCAGCTATCCCTTTAAAAGACGCTTTTGTGGTGCATACCTCAGGGACTAAGCCTATGAGTTCTATTGCTAACACAAGTAGAAAAGGAGTCTTCTATATGCTACAGACCTTCTCGATAGATAAAGAGGTTGATTTCAGCCTTATTCCTTATTGTATCGAAGCTAGTAACAAACAAGATTTTGAACTTTTAGAGAAGTTAGCTTTATCTTTTTCTGAAAGAGTATATAAGATCTCTACTGATCAGAGACAGTCTATACATCTAGCAGCAGTATTTGTAAACAATTTTACAAATCATCTTTTTAAACTAGGAGAAGATATTTGTAAAGAGAATATGGTTCCTTTTGACATCCTAAAGCCTCTTATCTTAGAGACAGCGACTAAGGTACAGACCTTATCACCTAGAGAAGCACAGACAGGACCAGCTGCACGTAATGATCAAGGAACTATAGACCGTCACCTAGAAGCGCTAAATGACCCTATAAAAAAAGAAATATATCAACTTATAACTAATTCAATACAAAATAACTAATGTCTAAACATTTTAAAGAAATAATGAATGACATCACTACATTCATATTTGATGTAGATGGTGTATTAACGGATGGTACTGTACACGTAACGCAAGAAGGAAATTTACTAAGAGAAATGTACATTAGAGACGGGTATGCAATGAAAGCTGCTATCGAAAACGGATATAATGTATGTATCATCTCAGGAGGTAGTAATGAAGGTGTACGTACAAGGTTTGCTAACCTTGGTGTGAAAGACATCTACTTAGGAGTACCTGATAAAGTAAAAGTATTTAAAGAATATATAGCTGCTAATAATATCAATCCTGATACTGTATTATACATGGGAGATGATATACCTGACTATCATATCATGCAAGAGGTAGCGCTACCTACTGCTCCTCAGGATGCTGCACCAGAAATAAAAAGAATCTCTAAATATATCTCTCACCTTAACGGTGGTAGAGGGGCTGTCAGAGATGTGATCGAACAAGTAATGAAAACACAACAGAAGTGGTTTCAACACTTTAACGCTAAATTTGACTAATAAACATTATGCTTAATAAGCTATTAAAGGATTATAATATCGTACTAGGATCTAACTCTCCTAGACGTAAACAATATTTAACTGACTTGGGATTCTCTTTTACAGTTCGAGCTTCAGATATAGACGAGTCTTATCCTGAAGAACTAGTAAGAGAACAAATCACCGACTATATCGCTAAAGCTAAGGCTGATGCTATAGAACTACAGCATGATAACGAAATCATCATCACCAGTGATACTACAGTGTGGAATAATCATACCTCACTAGGCAAACCTGAGAACAGAGACGAAGCCTATACGATGCTGAAGAGCTTATGTGGTCATGAGCATGAAGTGATTAGTTCTGTATGCTTAAAGAGCAAGGATAGAGTAAGTGTGTTTCACTGTATTACTAAAGTGAGTTTCTCTGACCTATCTGATGAAGCCCTCTATTTCTATATAGACCAGTACAAACCTTATGACAAGGCGGGTGCTTACGGCATACAAGAATGGATAGGATTAGTTGGAATAGATAGAATAGATGGCTCATATACTAATATAGTAGGCTTACCTACTAAAGAGCTTGTTGAAGAATTACTGAAATTCATTAAGAAATAAATATGCTAAAAGAATATTACACAGAGATTATAGCGACTGTAATTACCTTAGCTCTATACATTCCATGTAGAAAATTAGTAGGATATATCATCCGATCTTTCTCTACTAAAGAACAGCGTAAAGATAGCCGAGTACTACTGATCATCAGATTATTCAATACTCTCCTATCTGTTATTTTTCTAATTCTCATACTAACTATTTGGGGAGTTAAACCAGAGAATTTTATGGTTACACTTACATCTGTATTTACAGTAATAGGTGTAGCAATGTTCGCTCAGTGGTCTTTATTAAGTAATATCACTGCCGGAATCTTATTATTCTTCTCATTTCCATTTAGAATAGGAGATACCATCAGATTACAAGATAAAGATTTTCCTATAGAAGCTAAGATCATTGATATCAAAGCATTCTGTACGATATTACTCACTACAGAGAATGAGAAAATCTCTTATCCAAACAGTTTATTATTACAAAAGGGAATCGTTATAGTCAATAAAAAAGAGGATATAGATAACCCTACCATATAATAGTGGCACAAATTTTGTATTTACCATTTCGGTTTAAATAGTCAAATGGTAGTAGAAGAAAGGCTAGTTAACCTATTTTTAGGTTTTACTAGTCTTTTTTTTATAAAGTCACAACTAATCAATAAAACTACTTCAAAACACGAATACTTATCTATACTGTACGCTTTATAGAAGATCATAGATTCTATTCTAGCTATATAAAGAACAGTACCACAAGATCATTTGCAGTTTATACCTCCTTAATTTCGTTGAAATGAATGCAATTGATTGGAGTATTTTTATACTAATTTTATTTATTGTTATCACCATTAAGCACTTTAGACTTAATAAAGCTGATAATAACTCTATTTACGAAAAGTCAACACTACACTATGGTTTCAAGATCATTGCGGTACAATCTTTTATATACACTTTTATCTCTCTTCCAGGACAAGCTTATTCACAAGGAATGACATTCTTACAACTGTATCTAGGTATTCCCCTAGCAGTATTTATCGTTATATTCTTAATTATACCCAAATACAAAAAACACAATACCAAAAGCGCATTTGAGTACATCAAGACGAAGTCTAATAAAAGAGTCTATTACTTAACCAGCATTATTTATCTAATTCTAAGATTGCTTATTCTTACGATTACATTCTATGCTACAGCTATGATACTCTCTATCTTATTAAAAATAGATTTCAAAATCTTACTCTTAATCATAGGTGCTCTTTTTATCGTTCTGAATATTCTTTTTAAAAACAAAACCAATTTATTCCCAAGACGAAACCAGTTATTATACGCCATTATAATAACGACTATCATCTTTCTGACCATATTATATAAACTACCAGAAGGGATGTATCTAGAAGATACATTAAGCTTCACCGCCTCTTTTGATAAACTTACTGTGATCGATAGTGATCTTGCTCTAAAAGATAAGTTTGACTTGCTTAAATGTTTAGTAAATGGTACTATACTATTCGTTGCCCTATTATCTATAGATACAAAGATTTTACAGATATATAGACAGAGTAAATATTCTGATAAAACGAAGGATGGACTTATAATCAATGGATTACTCAATGTTCCTTTTCACTTTTTCGTTCTATTGACAGGATGTATATTATTTACATTCTATCAGTTTAACGATGCCCCATTACACTATAACCCTCATAATGTACATACAGTATATCAATCTGAATATGCAGATCAATATGATCAAATCAAACAAGAGTATCAAAAAATATTAAACCTAAAGAAAGAAGCTAGCTTCTTATACAGTGGACAAATCTATCAGAACTACAGTAATCAAATACTAAAAGATCAAATACTAAGCTTAACAGAAAATGCTAATAAGCTTCAACTAGAAGCAAAGAAATTAATTAAAAAAGCGAATCACAATGTAGAAGTGAATGATTCTGATTTTATACTCCTTCACTTTATTAACTTTCATGTACCCACAGGGATTACAGGTGTTATCATGGCTTTATTTTTTATCTGTTTACTTTCGATAGGATTCCACGAAATAAACTGGCTATCAAAAAAAACTAAGAAACTGTTATCTCAAACCAATTCAAGTGCTCTGCCTCATCCAGACAATAAAAAATATCACGATATCATTACGCTTATTATCATCATCATCGCTCTAATTATAGTATATAATATTCCAGTATTTTTAAATCTAATCCAAATACTATGGGCATATTCTTCTCTATTCTCGGGAACTTTACTTGGTATTTTACTAGTGACTATGTACTTTAAAAACAATAATAAAGCTTTATTTTACAGCATCTTATTAACTCAAATCACTATTATTATCCTATACATCACTACTCCTATTCATTATCTATGGTATAATACTATTGGGCTAGCCGCTATCCTTATATTAGTACCTATCGCTAACCTAATTAGTAAACTATTTTCTAATCATAATAGTTCTAATATCTTATCTTAGTATCAGGTTAACCATACTTAGTTTCTAACACATATCAGCCAAAGATTCTGATTAGCCCACTATTGCACTGAAGTACGTATGATGTACTAGTCTCGTTTTGTATAAAAACTATATGATAGTGCTATAAGTCTATATTGTGTCCGTTCTTTTAGTTGATTTAACGGACTCACTACGGACTCATAACGGACTCACTACGGACTCAAATCAAATGAGATAAGAACAAGTATGCTCTCAGAGTAAGACAAACTGTAAACTACAGAACTTAACTAAATTATACTGATTCACTATTGACTATATCGTGATTAACAGATTGTTCTACAATACACTATTACTAATATGAAGCCTTCTAGTATAGCACATTTATCCTTGTTGACTCATCGCTAATATACTCAATAAAAAAAAGTGTATACTACATCATGATATGTGCTATGCACTTTATATTCTTTCTTTACTTATTTATTCTAAGAAAGGAAGCTTACACATTCGCAAATGGTAAACTCCACTTATACTTCACAGCTAATACTCTAATCAGAATAATAATACCTGCTGTACCTACGTATAATATGTCCTTACTCAGCTCAAAATAATTTAGTAAATAATAAACTAAACCTCCAAGGATACATGCTGTGGCATATATCTCCTGTTTAAAAATAAGTGGAATCTTATTCGCTAAAATATCGCGAATAACCCCTCCAAAACAAGCAGTAATCGTACCTAAGGTAACACAGATAATCGGGTGTAAACCCACTGTCATCCCTTTCTCTATACCGATTAATGTAAACACAGCTATACCTATGGTATCAAATAGGAAAAGAGAATAACGCAAGAAGTTAAACTTCTTATAGAACACGATAGCCATAGCTACCCCTAATAGAGTGACATAAAAATAACTAAGATTAGTAAGCCACATCACAGGTGTCCATCCGATCATCATATCTCTGATAGTCCCTCCTCCAATAGCTGTCGCGAATGCTAAAATAGTCATCCCAAACAGGTCTAACCTTCTTTCGCGCCCTGCTAATGCTCCCGAAATTGCAAAAGCTAATGTTCCGAGCAAATCTAAAATATCGAAAAAATTAAACATTAAATAGTATAAAAATAATGCGCTAAACCTTAGCTGTTAAATAATTGTAGTCTTTTAATACGGTTTCTATAAACTCCTGATCTGAGAGTGTCTTGATCTCGCCTATACCTAGTACGCTCTTAAGTTTTAGTACTAGCTTCTCTAATAGCTCGTGATCTCTATTGGCTTTAAAAGTAGTTAAAGCTTCTTTTATAATATAAACATCTTTATCTGTCAAACTTAACACCTGCGCAAATAATGGGGTGTACTTCTCCTCTACTTCCTGAAAAATAGTGGATGACAAAAGTAATCTTTCTTTGGTAGAAATAACTGCTGTACCTGCTAAAATATCACCTAATCGCTGACTCTTATCTGTACATACAATAGTAATCAAACCAACTGCTGCTGAACCTATCCAAAAATCAACTAGTCTCATTACCCAACGGCTAGCATAGTCTATCACAGAAGCTTCATACCCATCTATCTTAATCACCTTAATCCTCATGATCTTCTTACCAGGAGTAGCTCCTTGCATAATCGTCTCAAAAAATAAAGTATAAAACAAAGCAGGCGAAGCGATGAGGATCATAACCGCGATTCTAGACCATTCATCTATAAAAGCATTAACTATTCTTAGTTGACTTACAATATAAAAAATCAAAATCAAATACAATCCCTTAAAAATAAGATCTAAAATAGAAGCTAACATTCTTTCACCAAGAGATGCAGTTTTAAATTCTATTTTGATATTTTGTGTTGTATTTATTGTTAAATTAGCCATAAATTATCTGCTTTTAAATGAGAGAAGTCGCTTTTATCAAATATAATAAAGAAAAATGGATTGAATATGAACATACAATATATTCTAACTCAATTCATAAACCTGATTACTTAGCCGATATGTACATTCAGTTAATGAATGACTTATCCTATGCACAAACTTATTATCCCAAGAGTAAAGTTACACAATATCTCAATATTTTAGCAGCGCAAACTTATCAAAAAATTTACAAAACAAAACGTATTGAGGAAAATAGACTTGTTTATTTCTTTAAGACAGAAGTACCTCTAGTTGTACATGAAAATCGTAATTATCTTTACTTTTCTGTACTAACCTTTCTGATTATTGTAGGTATTGGTTTTGTTTCTGCTCATTATGATTTAGAGTTTATTCGTTTAATATTAGGAGATCATTATGTTAATCTAACGTTAGATAATATACAGAATGATGACGCGATGGGTATCTATAAATCTGGTAGTAACTGGGGAAGCTTTGTAGGTATAGCGTTTAACAATCTATATGTATCTCTACAATTTTTTATATACGGAATCTTCGCTGGGTTAGGCACACTATTCTATCTACTCTATAATGGCATTATGCTAGGTGCGTTTCAATATATGTTTATCAGAGAAAATGCTTTTATGGATAGCTTTAGAGGGATATGGTTACATGGAGCTATAGAGATCACAGGGATTATCATTGAGGCATTTGCAGGCTTTGTATTTGGGGGAAGTCTTCTATTTCCTAAAACCTTCTCGAGAAAGAATTCCTTTATTCGAGGGTTTAAGAATGGATTTAAAATATTCTTAGCGATGGTACCATTCGTTATCACAGCTGCTTTTATAGAGGGCTTTATAACACGCTATGCTAAAGAGATGCCTGATGTGCTAAACTATATTATTATACTAGGTACATTCTCTATCATTATTTATTACTTCTTCATCTATCCGAGAAGAGTATATTCAAAACTTATTAAATTATAATCTATGTTTGTTGTTTTTAAAAAAAGAGATTTTAGTGACTTAATGAATGATACAATTTCATTCTTTCAAAAAGAAGGAAAACCATTCTTCAAAAATTACTTTACCCTATGTGGTATCCTATTACTACTTTTATTTGTATGTACTTACTTTCTATTTGATATGGTGTTTTCTGGGTCTAGCTCTGCAAATAACTCATCATTAGATACATTTATAGACAATAATACTGGTCTTTTCTTCTTAGTAGTCTTAGTAGCAGGGGTTGTTGCTATTCTTATAAGCATTATAGCTATGTCATATCCTGTATACTATCTAAAGGCGATGGTAGAACACCCTAAGGATTATCAAGATATAAAGCATATTACTAATCCTCTAAAAAGGGATATTTGGAGATTACTTGGTTTCGCACTTGCTTCTTTTTTCACTATATTACCCTTAATTGCAATTGCTTTCTCTATCGCGGCTGTTTTAATCTTTTTATTAATAGGGATTCCCCTTTTACTGATTATGATGCCTGCTGTTGCTTCATGGATAAACTTAGCTTATTATGAATATGTGACTAATAGAAGTGGATTCTTTGAATCATATCAAACAGCTTACTATATGCTGAAAAGTAAATTCTGGATTATCGTAGGAAACACTTTCTTAGTTTATCTAATAATACAAATCGTTACAATGACGCTAAACATTATCACTCAAATCATGTTCTATGGAGGAACAATATTCAGTGAAAAAAGTTCTTATGATCTAGAAGACACACAAGGTTTTAAACTAATATTCATTGGTCTCGTTATCTTAAGTACCCTAGTATCTTTCGTGATGAATAATATTATGTTGATTAATCAAGGATTAGTTTACTACAGCATCAGAGAACAAAAAGAAAATACACAGTCTCATGCAGACATTGATATGATTGGAAAAAACTAATGAAGAGATTCTTATTTATACTATTATTTTTATCATTTGCTACGCCTCATTTTGGGCAGGTAGAACAGGATACTATTGTATCTGATGTAGAATTTTCACAAGATGAAGAAGACACCTCTGCGACTGCTCATGAAGCTGGAGTTATCAAGGCTAAGCCTATCAATGTACTTCCATACTTAGAAGAGACGAGTACAGATATAGTACTTACTAAATTTGAGACAGATTATAAAAAGAAATACAAGAAAGATCCTGACTTCGATTATAAAGAAGAACTTAACAAAGACTCTATTTGGAAGCGCTTTAAGCGATGGTTAAATCAGCAATTAACTGACTTCTTTAGACAATTTGATATTGACTATGAAACAAGTAGCCGTTTACAAGTTTTTTATAGAATAGCAGGAACACTAGTTATCATTCTTTTAATTTATTATATCGTAAGAGCTGTTATTCAGAAAGATGCCTATTGGTTATTCAAGAAGAGCGCTAAAAAGATGGAGATACAGGTCGATGAAATTGAGTTAAACCTTAAAGTTGTAGACTTCCCTTCTCTATTAAGCAAGACCATTGCGGAACAACAATACCGTCTAAGTATTCGTTACTATTACCTATGGCTTCTACAGAGATTACAAGAAAAAGAGGAGATCGAATGGCATATCGAAAAAACGAACTCTGACTATCAAAATGAAATTAAAGATAGCAAACTAAAAGAGGATTTCAGGTATCTTTCATATCTATATAACAATATATGGTATGGAGAATTTGAAATAGAGGAATCTGAGTTTAACCATGCAAAACAGTCATTTGACACTATACTAAAACAAAGCTAAAATGAGTAAATCAACAAAAACAATGTTGTTCCTTTTTATCGTGATTATGGGCTTTGTTTATTTTATAGAGTCTAATAAAGTAGATCCGATAGATTGGCGCGAAACTTTAGATAATACACATAAGATTCCCTTTGGGACATATATACTAGATCAGGAGATAGACAAAGTGTTTCCTAATGATAGTATAATCAGAATCACTGGAAATGTCTATGACTTCTTTAAAGATAAAAAGTATGATAGTATACACACTAACACACTGTTTTCTTTAAAGAACTATGGGTATATAGACTCTTTCGCTAGAGTAAATTTACACCACTATATTGCAACGGGAAACACTGCTGTTATCTTTCAAGATAATATAGATGGGTTAATCGAAGGTATAGAGACAGACTATCTACAGTATACATTACAAGAGGAATTATTAGATCAAGATAAGGTGTCAGTAACATTAGCTAATCCGAATATTTCTACTTATTCGTTTCAGTTAAAAGACTTAAATACGAACTACTTCGATATTCCAGATTCTCTACGTACAAAGGTAGAGGTGCTAGGATACTTAAAGTATAAAGGAGTCAAATATCCTAACCTTATCCGATATAAAGAGGGATCAGGTCAACTTATATTAGGACTTCAACCTATTGCATTTACAAACTATAATTTGTTAGAAAGTAATAATCACCTTTATGTACAAGGTGTATTATCTTACTTACCTCAACAGAACACCTACTTCACTGTATCTAGATTACCAGGAGATAATGAGTACCACTCTACTTCTATTCTTAGATTTGTGTTTAAACATCCAGCCTTGACATGGGCGTGGTATTTCTTCCTTGGAACGTTGTTTGTGTTTATTATTTTCACAGCGAAAAGAAAGCAGAGAGTAATACCGATTATCACACCGCTGTCTAATACTACTGTTGAATTTACCAAAACAGTGTCTAATCTTTATATTCAAAATAAAGACTATGAAGACTTGATCAATAAGCACATTATATACACCTTAGAAAAAATAAGACGTATACATTGGCTAGATACCACTAAACTAGATGAAGTATTTATCAATAACCTGCATACCAAAACCAAGAAAGACAAAGAAGATATCATCAAATTTGTTAGGTTTATAGAGCAGTTTAAAGCTGCCCCACACCATGCATCAGAAGAAATGCTAATCGAATTAAACAAAATAATTGAGAAAATCATTGATTAAAGATATACTATGGAAAATACAGTAACCCCAGAAGAAAACTTACATTTCGAATCTAGACTAGATTTGAGTTTGTTACAAGAGAAGGTAAAAGGAATCAAAAGTGAGATACAGAAAGTAATCGTTGGTCAAGATAAAACGATAGATCAAATCATTGTATCTCTATTAGCTAATGGGCATATTCTATTAGAAGGTGTGCCTGGAGTAGCCAAAACACTTTCTGCTAAATTATTAGCTCAGACTATCGATATGGGCTTTAGCCGTATTCAGTTTACACCAGATTTAATGCCTTCTGATATATTAGGTACCTCAATTTTCAATATGCAAAAAAGCGAATTTGAGTTTAAAAAAGGTCCAATATTCTCTAATCTTATCTTAATCGATGAGATAAACCGTGCTCCTGCCAAAACTCAGGCTGCGCTATTTGAAGTAATGGAAGAACGCCAAATCACAATAGATGGACATTCTTATAAAATGAATGAACCATTTATAGTAATAGCTACTCAAAACCCTATTGAACAAGAAGGTACTTATAGATTACCTGAAGCGCAATTAGACCGTTTCTTATTTAAGATTAATATAGACTATCCTTCATTAGAAGAAGAAATCGCAATTGTTCAGAGAGAACATGAATTATTAGATAAAAAGAAAACTACGATGATTAATAAAGTAGTTACTCCTAATGAAATCATTTCTTTCCAGAAGCTAATCAAAGAAATTATCGTTGAAGAAAAGATCATCGAATACATTGCTAAGATTGTTGCTGATACTCGTATTAATCCATTATTATATCTAGGAGCTTCTCCTCGTGCCTCTATTGCTATTCTAAATGCTGCAAAGGGATTCGCTGCTATTAATAACAGAGACTTTGTGACACCTGAGGATATTAAAGAAGCTGCTATACCAGTGCTAAAACACCGTATCATAGTATCTCCTGAAAGAGAGATGGAGGGTGTGACAGCAAATGATATTATTAATCAAATCATCGAATCAATAGATATTCCTAGATAATAAAAACAATACTTATGTTTAAATTATTCAAGCAACTTTATTTACAAAAACGAGTGTATATGGTCTTAGGGGCTATTATAGCTCTATTTGTACTTGCCTTTATATTTCCAATACTGTATAAAGTTGTTTGGGGGTTATTTGTATTATTTTTTGCTATCATATTGGTAGATATCACCCTGTTATTCAATAAGAAGAATAAAGTAAATGCTGTGCGTATCTTACCAGAAAAGCTATCTAATGGTGATGATAATACCATCTATATCTCCATTGAGAATAAATATAATATCACAGTACAATGTGATATTATAGATGAGATCCCTTTTCAATTTCAGAAAAGAGATTTTGAAATCACTAAAACCTTGGCTCCTAAGGAACAAAAAACACTTAGCTATACCTTAAGACCTACGACTAGAGGAGAGTATGTCTTCGGGAGGTTAAACGTATATATATCTAGTCCTCTTAAATTAGTATCTAAAAGATTTATTTTTTGTGATGACGTTACTTTAGCTACCTACCCTTCTTTCATTCAAATGAAGAAATATGATCTGATTGCTTTTTCTAAAAACAAGTATGCTTTTGGGATGAAGAAAATCAGAAAGATTGGTACTACTACTGAGTTTGAACAAATAAAAGAATATGTATTAGGAGATGATATACGCAATATTAACTGGAAAGCGACTGCTAAATCTAGTCAATTAATGGTCAACCAGTTTCAGGATGAGAATACAGAGTCTGTTTATAATATCATCGATAGAGGGCGTGTGATGCAGATGCCTTTTAATGGTTTGTCTTTACTAGATTATGCGATTAACTCTACCCTAGCCTTATCTAATGTTATCCTTAAGAAAAATGACAAAGTAGGATTAATGACTTTCTCAGAGAATATCACAAACCAACTTCCTGCTGAAAGTAAAATAAGTCAATTGCAAAAAGTCATGGAACAATTATACAGAGTCAATACTAACTTTGTAGAAAGTGACTTCGGAAAACTATATGCGCATATTAGACATAAGATTACACATCGTAGCTTGATTATTCTTTACACTAATTTTGAATCCTTGTCTAGTTTAAAAAGACAGTTGCCTTACCTAAGAGCTATTGCAAAAAATCACGTTTTATTAGTCGTTTTCTTTGAGAATACAGAGTTAACTAAACTCACTGAAAAAAAGGCTAAAAACACAGATGATATTTTTGACAAAGTAATTGCAGAAAAATTTAACTTTGAAAAGCGTTTAATAGTAAATGAATTAACCAAATATGGTATTCAATCTATACTAACTGCTCCAGAAGAATTATCCATAAACACGATTAATAAATACCTGCAAATCAAAGCTAAGGGTACCTTATAATATGATGATTAAAAAAATAGAAAGCTCACAAAACACCTTGATTAAAAGCATTGTTCAACTTCAAGAAAAATCTAGAAATAGGAAACAATCGGGTACATTTGTTATTGAAGGGCTTCGAGAAATAGAATTAGCAACTAAAGGAGGATATTCATTAAAGACTCTTTTATTCTATCCTGACCTTGTGTCTGAGACCTCTCTACGACCTTTTATTTCAAGAGAAACAGAACTAATAGAAATATCTAAAGATGTATATCAGAAACTAGCTTATAGAGATACAACTGAAGGGGTAATAGCTATCGCACATACAAAATCATTAGACCTAGAGGATCTAAAGCTTTCTGAGAACCCTATTATCTTAGTAGCTGAGGCTACAGAGAAACCTGGAAACCTAGGTGCCATACTTAGAACTGCTGATGCGGCTAATATAGATGCTGTCATCATCGCTAATCCTAAAAGTGATATCTATAATCCTAATGTAGTGCGTTCTAGTGTAGGATGTGTTTTTACAAATCAGATAGCCATGGCTTCTACAACGGATGCTATTGCCTTTCTAAAAAAACACAACATCAATATCTACTGTGCCACATTACAAGATTCGACTTCTTATCATACGAGAGATTATAAAGAAGCTACTGCCTTCGTAGTAGGTACTGAAGCTACTGGACTTACGCAAGAATGGAGAGATGCTAGTACTAAGAATATTATCATACCAATGAGTGGTGTGATAGACTCCATGAATGTATCTGTTGCTGCTTCTATCTTACTGTTTGAAGCAAAACGCCAACGAGATTTTAAATAAAAAAATATACAGCACCTTATCCAAGGTGCTTTTTTGTTTTATATAGCGGTAAATAGTGACATTGCAATACTATTTTTTATTCTATTTTTGAATGCAAAAATAAAGCAACATGGGACATAGACATATAGTAACTAATATAGACTTAACATCACAGGGAGAAGTAGAATATCACTTCGTAGGAGAGTGGAAATATGAAATACCTTTATTCTTCTTTCCTCTATTCTGTATTCCTGTACAATCTAAAGAGTTAAAAAATTACAGTCTAAAACCTTCTTACCTTCTATACTTCAGAATGAAAGAAGCCATGCCTTTATTTGAACAATTTCACCAGTGGATACAATCGAATATAGATATACTCGTTCCTAAAGAACATCAACCTGCTTACTTTGAGTCTTATCAAAAGCAACTATATTACTTCAATAATTTAGAAGGAGATAGTCTTGTACTTGATGGTTCTGATGTCTATAATATGAGTGAAGGTAGTCATAAAGCTCTAGCTAAAGAATATTTAGCTACATTAGAGCGATTAGCTACTGAGTTTAAAGAACTATTAGATAGTAATGCTAGCGTAGAGCAATTCAACAACTCTGATATTGCAAGTTACTTCTTCCCTTTTAGTACATTCCAAGAGTATCTTAATAATGATAGTGCTAACTATGGATGGGATTGGTTAGAAGTTGCTTTTCAACCAAACTATGACTTTTTACACTTTGAAGAGAACGAGCATTGGGGAATAAAAAAGCTTGATGGAAAGATTATTCTACCTGCTATTTATGATGGAATTGGGGAGTTTGAAGAAAGTGGATTAGCCTATATTATTTTAAATGATAAATGTGGATTAATAGATAAAACAGGAAAGATAGTTTTAGAACCTGTTTGGGATTATGTAAGTGATACAGGTGTCACTTATGTACAAAGTAATACTGATGATCCTGAAGACTATGACACCATAATAACTTGTTCTTTAAAGAAAGAAGAGAAATATGCACTATATAATCTTACATCTCAATCTTATATCACAGAATTTATCTACGATAAAATAGAGTTACTAAATGAGCAGTATTACAATGTACTGCAAGGAGAATTATATGCTGTGTTTAATTATAAGGGAGAAGAGTGTATACCGTTTACCTCTACTGCTCCATTCGAATACTACTATCAGTACTTCTGTGGTAAACAAGGAGAGAAAGACATTATGTATTCTAACGAGTATAGTTTTATAGGTAACTTCGATTTTAATGATATCACGGATATTGGGACAGGTAATTGCTTATTAGTTCCTTCTATAAATGGCCCAAAACTCAAGAAAATTATTAATGCGCAAGGAGAACTTGTCTTAGATAATGTAAAAACAGCAGAAGGGCTTACAGAGAAGTGTATTAAAGTAATCACTGATGCAGGAATATCTATCTATGATCTTGAGTTACAACAAAACTTATTTGAACCAATAAAAGGACGTATCGAGAAGTATATCTTAATGGATATTAACCTTAGAATAGGCGAAGTATATGTAAGTTCTGGCAAGAAAAAAGGTATTTATGATTGTAATAGACGAGTATGGACTACTCCATTACAAGTTTGTACAGACTTAAAAAATGTATCAGATGATTTGTATGCTTTAAAAAATAATCAATGGTCATTAACAAAAACAGAGGAAGAAACGCCTTTAATAGAAGGATGTAGCTATATAACAATACATCCTTTAAACAAGAATACCTACCCTGTTATTATTTACAAAGAAAACAGTATATATACTTGGCTTGACAATAGTTTACAACTATTATCTAATACACAATTGATAGCGTTAGCTACTCGAATGCATTACAATCAAGAAGGTGAAGTAGGATTATTTAAACCGTCTTTCACAGCTCAATCAAAACAATTTACACTAAGGGATTATAAAGGTTTAGAGCCTTTTTATATTACTAAGATTAAGGATTATTACTTAGAAAATGACTTTACTGAGTTATATGAACAGTTATTGAGTTTTGCCGAAGAATTAAACAATGCAGATCTTTTACAGGACTTAGGCTATAAGTATTTAACTGAAGAAGAACATCTTGATTATCCTAAAGCATTAAAACTATTTTTAAAAGCTTCTGAGCTTGGCAATCACTATTCTGCTACCAATATTGGTTATATGTATTTTGAAGCCTTAGGAGTAGCCTATGACAGTGCTAAAGGATTAGAATATTATAAATTAGGAGCTGAAAGAGGAAATAATCAGGCAAAACTGAACTTAGCTTATATTTACTATGAAGGCGCAGAGGGAGTTGAAATAGACTTTAAAGAAGCACTAAAGTACTTTCTACCTTTGGACAAAACATGGGACTTCTATGTAGCAAATTATATTGCTGATTGTTATTACCTCCTTGGTGAGTATAAAAAGGCATTGAAGTATATTAAAAAAGACCTGAAAGAAGAAGATCACTTAGGTTCTTTCTTAATGGGAAAATTCTATAACCTAGGTTATGAAGTTAAACAAGATACAGCTAAAGCCATTGAATACTTTGAACAAGCTGTTGCAAAAGGTTATGTACATGCAGCTACTGATTTGTTGTATATTTATGCCTATGATGAGGAGTTTAAAAACAGTGAAAAGTTAGCCTATTACTTAGAAATAGCTAAAGAAAATGACCTCTATATTCCTATAGAGCTACAAGAAAAGGGCTTTCTAAAGAAATTATTAGGTAAATGGTTTAAATAATATGATACAAATAAGACCTGCAAGATTAGAAGACATACCTCAATTACAACTGCTTTATCAAAAGCAGTTTGTGGTAATGCAAGAATATCAACCAGATTACTTTAAAGCTGATCTACCTGCTATTGATTTCTTAGAAGAAACCATACAATCTGATGAATGGGATTTCTTAGTTGCTGTAGATAATGAACAACTAATTGGTATGGTTGCCTTGTTTATAGAGCATACTTTACCTTATGAATGCTTTGTGCAACATAGATACCTCAACTTTGCTGATATCTATGTAGAGCCTGAGTATCGTAGCTCAGGAATTGGGAAGCAATTAATTGATGCTGTTAAACAATGGGCAAAAGAGAAGAAAGTAGACTATATAGAGCTTCTTGTAGTAGAACAAAATAAACGTGCTTATGAACTATATCTCAAAGAACATTTCGAACCTGTACATACTGTAATGAGGTATGAGATATAGTACATTCGCATTATGAGTGCAATTGTGTCCTCAGTGAGGACACAATTGCAACAAACTCAAAAACAACAACTTACACACACTTTCCAAAATTTATTAGTTTACCTAATTTAATTATTTCGTTCACTTTTCAAACATTACAATTATTTAATATTACTGTCATATCTAAAAAAACTAACTTGTGCTTACACAACTAATTAAGTATAAGAATGGAACATCATTTCACAGATATTATTCAGATTATTAAGCAATCTCAAAACAATGCTGTTAAAGCTGTTAATGTAGAATTAATCAACCTTTATTGGAACATTGGGTATTACATTAGTCACAAACTTAGTACTTCTGATTGGGGAGATAAGACTGTAAATGATTTAGCTGGATACATTCAAGAACACAATCCAGAACTTAAAGGGTTCAATAAAAGGAGTTTATATAGAATGATTCAGTTCTATGAAACATACTGTGATTCTATAATTGTGTCCTCAGTGGGGACACAATTACAACATACTGATTTAGAACCTGTTACTCCCACCTCACCTAAAATAGCTTCTGCTCATTTATTTCCTCAAAACATCAAAAAAACTATGCTCGTCCAGCTGAGCTGGACACATCACCGAACTATATTCTCTAGATGTAAGTCAAAAGACGAGAGAGAGTTTTACATTCAATTGTGTGTAAAAGAAAAATATAGTGTTAGAGATTTAGAACGCCAAATAAATAGTTCTATATATGAAAGAACAATGTTAAACTCAAAATCATACTTTCCATCTATCAACAATTTATCTCAAGATATAAATGCTGTATTTAAAGACAGCTACATATTCGACTTCTTACAATTACCTGATTCACATAATGAAAGTGATCTTCAAAAGGGGTTAATCACTCAAATGAAAAAGCTAATCTTAGAATTAGGAAAAGACTTCCTATTTATTGAACAAGAATATAAAGTACAGGTAGGTAATAGTGACTTTTACATTGACCTTCTGTTTTATCATAGAGCTCTACAATGCTTAATTGCTTTTGAACTTAAAGCAGATAAATTTAGACCTGAACACATAGGACAGCTCGAACTCTACTTAGAAGCCCTAGATAGAAATGTCAAACGAGATAATGAAAACCCTAGTATAGGAATATTACTATGTAAAGATAAAGATGTAGAAGTTGTAGAATATTCTATGAGTAGAAGTCTATCTCCTACTATGGTTGCAGAGTATAAAATGCAATTACCTGATAAAAACATCTTACAAAATAAACTAAAAGAATTATTCTGTAAGCATTCATAGTATATTATTTATTTTTAAAGCAGATAACTTACTCTTTTAGAACTTTGGCAATGCCAAAACTCAAAAACAAAGCTATCAATAACAATACACAAATTAAAGCCAACACTACTGCAAACGCTAAAGTATAATCTATAATTTGAGCAATGCCAAAAAACATACTTCCAATAGCAGCTACTCCAAATGCAGAACCTATCTGTAAACCACAGTTTACTACTCCTGAAGCAAGCCCTGCAAACTGAACAGGTATATTACTTAAGCTTAATCGAACTACAGAAGCTAACGTAAGTCCCATACCACATCCAATCACAAACAAATCAGCATTAAACAACAAGGAATCAAAGCTATACAAAGTATATAGTAATAATAAAAAACCTACAGCATAAATAACTAATCCCAAAGAAAGAATACTTTGTTTAAAATATCTACTAATCACAGAGGAACTCAATGACATAATAATAAACCCAATACCAAAAGGAATAATAGCCTTACCAGCCTCCATACTTGTCCAATGTAATTCTTCTTGTAAATAAATACCTAACACTAAATAAAACACTCCACTTGCATAATAAAGAAAACTTGTAATCACACCTAACTTCAGATTCTTAAACTTAAAGATAGTAAAGTCAACTAATATACTCTTCCCTTCATGTTTACGCTTATTCTGAACCTTGACAAACAAGTACAAAAACACTACTGAAGCAACTAAGAATGCTATAGTCTGTATATCTATTCCCCTCTCCACTATAGTAGTCAAAGGATAGATAAAACTCATTAATCCTAAACTCAATAAAGCAGTTCCTCTATAATCAACTTTCTCTATTGACTTAAGCTCTTGTTTAGGCAAGGCTATAATTGCCATGACCAACGCAAATAACCCGACAGGTAAATTAACTAAAAATATTACACGCCATCCTAAGTTAAACACATTCCACTCTATCAATACTGCCCCAAGATATTGTCCTAATGCAGCGGCTATTCCAAAAGTAAAACTATACAACGCCATTACTAGGCGTTTCTCTCTTTCGTCAAAAAGCGTGTGTAATATCGCCAATACCTGAGGGATCATTACTGCTCCTGAAACACCTTGCATCACTCGCCCAGCTATCATAACAGTGGGTGTCTGCGATATTCCACATAAAACTGAGGAACTAATAAACCCCACTAAACCAATTATAAATATCTTTCTCCTTCCATAGATATCTCCAAATCTCCCACCTGATATCTGAAACACAGCATAAGCACAAGTATAGAAAGATACAATCATCTGTAATTCACTACTACTTGATTGAAGAGAGTGTTGTATAGAAGGCAATGCTAAATTGACAATATAAAAATCTAAAGGTGAAAGTATAGTAGCTACTAATAATATAAATAGTATAAACCATTTGTCTCTAAAAATCATAAAACACATTTTAAAAACTTAGTCAAAGCTTTACCTCGACTAAGCTATTATTACCTTACAAAATTCCTAAACTATTCACTCCTATTGATAACGCATATAGAATTATAAACAACCCTAAACGTTATTTATCAGCTTACTGATAACTAAAAAATAACTCCTCTCCCTCACCATGTATGACTTTACACCCTACTCCGAAGATTGTTTTAATATTCTCAGGTGTCAATAAATCAATAGGCTTCCCTTGACTATGTACTGTAGTGTCCTTTAAAGCATAGATATATTCACAAAAGTTAGCGATTAATGATAAGTCATGCATGGTAGCTAATACACCTATTCCTAACCCTTTTACGATCTTTAGTATTTCTAATTGGAAGCGAATATCTAAGTGATTCGTAGGCTCGTCTAAGATAATTAGTTCAGGTTGCTGTGTTAGAGCTCTTGCCAAAAAGATACGTTGTTTCTCTCCTCCTGATAAAGTAGAAAGAGACTTGTCTTTATAATCTAACATATCTACTTGTTCTAAACTTTTTAAAGCCAAGTGATAATCCATTTCATCAAAAGCCTGCCACCTTGCCTTAAACGGTATTCTTCCCATCAAGACAACATCTAATACTGTTGTATCAAACGTAGTATCGTTAAACTGTCCTACGACAGCTATTTTTCTTGCCATCTCTTTTAGAGAGAAGTCCTTCATATTCTTTCCTTTGTACAGTACCTCTCCACTTTTCGCTTTGAGTACGCGATAAATAATCTTTAACAGCGTTGACTTACCACAGCCATTACTTCCAACTACTCCTACGAATTGACCAGCTTTTACTTGTATACTTACCTTGTTTAAAATCTCTCTTGTAGGATAACTAAAAGAAACCTCTCTCACATCTAATAATACTTCGCCCATTATATTCTCTTTTTATTGGTTAGTAAGATTACAGCAAACAAAGGACACCCTATCAACGCTGTGACAATACCAATAGCTACTTCACTCTGAGGAATAAGTACTCGGGACAACCAATCTGCTCCTACTAAAAAGAAAGCACCTATCACCGCACTAAATAACAGTGTCCAATAATGTTTACTCCCCACTATACTTCTTACGATGTGAGGAATAGTTAATCCTACAAAGCCAATCACTCCACAGAACGAAACCACTAAGCTTGTCAATACTGTTACTAAGACAATCATAATAACACGTTGTACATTAGGGTTAATCCCTAATGTTACAGCTGACTCATTGCCCATCATCATCGCATCCAGCTCCTTAGCGTGTAATAAAAAATAACCTAACACTAATATCAAAGCAACAAATACAATACCGACTTGTGTCCAACTTACCTGTGCTAAACTTCCCATACTCCAGAATGCCACAGCTCTCACCTTTTCACTATCTTCAGCTACATACACTAACGCATTTGACAGTGCTGCACAGAAAGCATTAATTACTGTACCTGCTAATATTAGATACAAAGTAGATACACGACTATTCTTTAAACTTAACATAAAGATAAAGAACGTAGCTCCGCTCGCTCCTATAAATGCCATAATAGGTATACCTAACTCACTTAATACACTTCCTCCTACTCCTATCCCCAATACGATAGCAATAGTCGCTCCTAAAGAAGCACCAGAAGAAATACCTAATAGAAAAGGATCTGCTAATGGATTCTGTACAGTCGACTGCATTACTGCTCCACAGATAGCTAAAGCTGCTCCTACTCCTATCGCCATCATAACTCTTGGCATACGCATAGTCAGCAGTACCTCTTCTATAATAGACAGACGTATTCCTCCTTCTGAGTACACCACTTCTGCCTCTGCATTTAAGAGATGTTTTAAGTCTATTATTGTTATTGGTATTTGTCCTGATAAAACTGCCCAAATTGCCGTAATGAGTACAACAATCAATAAAGCAATTAAATAGATATACTTCTTTTTATTTTGTTTCATTTGTAATTTTTGGATATATAAAAGATAGTAACTGTTGATAGAGAGACACAAACTCCAATCCTCCACTTACAGCATTAGAATAGTCTACTGTCATTATGCGATTATGTTGTACAGCATCTAACTGTCTTAGCACTTTGTGTTCCTTAAAATAGTGAAGTAAATCAGATAGACTATTTGCCTGAAAGCTCGACAGAATAATATAGTCAGGGTTAAGACTGACCATATATTCTATAGATACAGGAATGACCATATTCTTACTCGTTAGAAACTCTACATTAAAGTCTGCTAACATAGAACCCACTAGACATTTATCTTGTGTATAACAGTAGTAAATATCACTCGAACGAACATTCGCTAAGAACAATACTCTCCTTGCTTTTCCTTTTTTAGCAAGAGGCACTTCATTCTTTAACTTTTGTAATTTCACTTGTTCTTCTTTAATAAATGCTTCTACTTCCTTCTCTTTTTTAAACACTTGACCGAAGGTGCGTAAGTCTTTATAAAACACCTCTAAAGTACGTGCTTCATTAAAGTCAAATACCTCTGTCACCTCAACGCCCTTCTTCTGCCAGAACTCCTTACTTCCACTTCGCTTAGCCTTAAAAGCAGACTCCATCCCAAACAGATGAGTCGGTCGGGTAGCAATAATAGATTCTATAGAAGGCCAGAGTGAAGTCAATATAGGCCAATCTGTATATTCACCTTTCTTTACCTTCTTATCAAGATACCCTACTCCCACTACCTGATCTTTAGCATCGAAGTGTTTGACCATTTCCATAGCTTGTTGACCGAATATCACAATCCTTTCTTTCGATTGACTATAGATATTTTGAAAGCAAATAAGGCAAAGCACAAGTACTCCTCTCTTCAACATATACATCATTGCTTAAAAGCTATAACTTAAACTTAGTTTTAGATTAATAGGATCTTCTGGTCGCCAGTAATAGAACCCTCCTCTTGAGTTGTAATAAGCTCCGTTATATAAATAGCGATCAAATAGATTATTTACTAATAGAGACACCTTTAAATCATCCTTCTTCCAACTCGCACCAACATCTACACGAGTATAGTCTGGTAATGGATCTCCACTTCCTCCACCAAAGGCCCATGTCTGACGGTCTCCCATAAAAGTAACTCCTCCCATAAAAGACAAGTTCTTTAGCAGTCCATCCTCTATTGTATAATCAACCCAAGCATTAGCTATATGCTTAGCATATCCACTTACCTTTGTTCCTTTCTCAGCTCCTTTAGTAGCCTTCGTTACTTCAGAGTCAGTATAAGCATAATTCAAATTGATATTTAATCCTTTAGCTAATCTACCTGTGATATCTACCTCTACCCCTTGTGTTCTCGTTTGTCCTAACTGTAATACATAGCTCTCACCAGGTGCATTACTTGGGTCATTAGATAGGTGGTTATTTTTTGTGATACTGTATAAAGACACAGTTGACTGTAATCGTTTATTAAAGAGGTTATTCTTTACTCCAAATTCTATATTATGTCCAGTCAATGGAGTTACTGAAGAACCATCTTTTTTAATTCCTGTCTGTGGCACAAAGGTCTGATCATATAGTCCATACAGATTCGTATGATAGCCTAACTTATAACTTACCCCAAAGCGTGGAGTAAACTTATTGTTGCTTCTGTTATCTCTATTTCCGTTCTCTTTTACAGTAGTATAACGACCTGCAACCGTCACAAATAACTTCTCTTCGAAGAATGCCATCTCATCCTGTACATACACACCTGTATAGCTCTGTCCTACATCAGCCTGCCCAATACCATATTCTGCCACACGCTGACGTAGAGGCTTACTTCTATCAAACTGAGGATAACCATGCACTGGCTTTTGATAAGCATCGTTATAAATATTAAACGTACCTATATCATCGTAGTCAAACTTCTGACTCCAGTCCACGATATAGCGTTTATGTCCCATATCTACCCCTCCTAGTATCTTGTGTTTAATAGCCCCTGTCTCTACCTCACCATTTACGAATACTTGTCCTACAGTAGTTGTATTCTCAGCATCCCATAAGTTACTTGTTCTTACGAAGTCACCTTTATCATCTATATGCGTCACCCACATATACTGTCCCTCTTGATCAAACTTAAAATACCCTACCTGAGCATTCAATGTCCATTGGTCATCAAGCTTTGTTTTCAGATGCGCATTAAAGCTGTGGTCATTCATAACCGATGGTTCAAAGCCAGGGTCACCAAAACTGCGTTTACGAGGCAACGTAGCAAATCCTTCTTTAGAGAATAGATAATCAGCTCCAAAGTCAGCTAGCTTTAATCGTTGATAGACATACTCAGTCTTTAAAGTTGTTTTATCACTTAATTTGAATAGGAATGAAGGAGCAAAAGCGATACGTTTATTAAACTGAAAGTCTCTATATCCATTCTTACTACTTCCCATTAAGTTGATACGATAGAATACTTTATCGCTCACAGGAGTTAAGTTACCTTCCACATCAGCACTTGCACGCATAAAGTCAAAGCTACCATAGTTTACTTCTATTCTTTGTCTTGTTTGTTCTGTAGGCTTTTTAGTAACCACATTATAGATACCTGAAGGTTCTCCATTAGACATCATAAAGCCCGCAGGCCCTTTTACAAACTCTATATGATCTACAAAACTCATATCCTCAGCCATAGGACCATAAGTAGATGATACATTCATCCCATTTCTAAAAGCAGACGCTCGCGCACCACGCATATTGATACGAGCATATACATCACCCCATTCTTCTAATCGTACTGCTCCACTCACATTACGAGTGATACCGTCTGTCAATGTTGTGATCTGGCGTGCTTCTATTAACTCATTAGAGATAACCTGAATATTCTGAGGCACATTCTCTATCGCCTGACTTAGACGCAAAGACTCTGAAGTTTTCTTTTTGACAAAAGGACTATTCTCTAAAGTGATTACTACATTTTCTAACTGTTGAGAAGACATCTTTAAGCTATCTTTCACCTCTTGTGCTAAAAGCCCATGACTACTAATAAGCATTAGTAACGATAGACTGATTATATGTTTATTCATAACTTTATGTGTTTATATTATTTAAATCCATTTTAAATAACCAATCGCAAAAGTCCTATATTCAGTGACAGTACACATAACGCTATAAGGTCATAAAACAACGTTAGAAGAAGTATTATAACTAACTACAAATCATTTCACTAACAACTTATTTAAAACTAATATAAATACTTATTTTTGCAGATGATAAGAAACATAAGTTATGTTACAAGGAAATAATCAAGGAAACTTAATCGTAGATAGTCATCATATAGAAGGAGCTACACATACTATGGATATCACAGTGATCCATACCGCTGTGGCGAGTATAAAACACGGGGTATACACTGCCGAAGAAGACTTCTATCACACCGTACTTCCTACTAAAGAATCTATCCTTACATGTAGCTGTATACAAGGAAGTAGTTTAACGCTAAACCATGATAATCTCAACATTCATGAGCAAGGGGCTCTATTGTTTAAAGAAAGAGCTGTTCCTTATGAACACATTATGAAAACAGCAAAAGACAAAAGAGGAGAATTTTTAGAAATAGCAGTAAACAAAACCTTTGTCACCAACTTATTTGAAGAAGAAAAAGAATACTTAGAAGAACTATTAGGTAGCCAATCTTCTAAACTCATCTTTGACTTAAATCTTAATACATTACAAGTATTACAACAGCTTATCTCTAATCCATATCAAGGAAAACTAGCTGAGCATTATATCAATAATAAAGTAGAGGAAGCTCATTTATTACAATACCACAATTGGAGTTATAATAGAACCCATAAAGAATTAAGCCTTCACCGAAAAGATGAACAGGCACTACACGAAATCAAATCGTATATCACAGAGAATTATAACAAAGACTTCACGATACAAGAGTTAGCACTGAGAGTAGGTATTAACCAAACCAAACTAAAGAAAGGCTTTAAAACACTCTTTGGGACGACTACGTTTAAGTATATCCATGACCTGCGCATGCAGAAAGCTTTAGAAATGATAAAAAGTAGAGAGTATAATATCTACGAGATAGCAGAGTATGTAGGTTATAAACACAGTCACCACTTCTCCACAGCATTTAAGAAGTACTATGGTCAACTACCTACTAAGATGAAGGTGTAACATACAAAACACTAAAAAAACTCTGAATACCAATACATTGAATACATTTATACAAACAAATTTGCTTACATTTGTGGTATGAAAAAGATATATGAACAATATAAAGGTATTCATCCAGGCATTATACTTGATAGAGAATTAAAGAAACGTTCTATTAAGCAGAGACCTCTTGCCTTATTACTTGATGAACATCCTCAAACCTTCAATGCAATCACAAAAGGAAAAAGAGCTATGCCTATTCCATTAGCGCTTAAAGTAGAGCGAGAATTAGGAATAGAAGAAGGTACTTTCTCTATTTTACAAGTTTACTATGATATCGCTAAAGTAAAAGAAACAGAAGCTACTAAACCAAATATATCACTATTAACCCCTGCTCTATTTTGGGATACAGATATCAATAAAATTAATTGGACAAAACAATATAAGTCTGTAATCCTACGCATTTTTGAAAGAGGAAACGAAACTGATAAAGAAGAAATAGTACGCTTTTATGGGGAAGATAAGGTAAATGAAGTATTAAGATCTGCCGACAATAGCTTACAGTATTCACCTAAGATAAATAGACTTTAAAATCAGATGCTTTACTATAACACTATCACGAATACGCTAAAAGAAGTCCTCTCAATACTTATGAAGCACCCTCTTTTTAAAGATTTTAGGTTAGTGGGTGGTACGGCATTAAGTTTACAAGTTGGGCATCGTATGTCTATAGACATTGACCTATTCACAGATAACCCCTATAGTACTGTTGATTTTGATTAAATAGACACTTTTCTACAAAACACTTTCCCATATTGTACTCACTTCTCTAATCTTCCCCCTTCTATCGGCAAAAGCTATAATGTAGGAAACTCTAAAACTAATTCTGTAAAACTAGATATTTATTATACAGATACCTTTATTCAGTCACCTATGGTAATTGACGATATTAGAATAGCTACTATAGATGAAATAATAGCTATGAAAGTCGATGTTGTACAACGTGGTGGTCGTAAAAAAGACTTTTGGGATTTACATCATTTTATCAACCAGTATTCTTTTAAACAAATGCTTATGTTACATCTATTAAGATATCCATATAACCATGAAGCAGAAATAATAAAAGCAAATTTTAGTGACTTTACACATGCTGATGATGACTTTGATCCTATTTGTTTAAAAGGTAATTATTGGGAGTTTATAAAAGAAGATTTAAAAGATTTTGTGGACTAACTCATAGTATAAGTTATTAACTTCTTAATAAGCTACTCTCTCTATAAATCAGATTATAAAAAACACACCTCCAATGTGTCAATAAACACATAGAAGAATATAAATATTAAGGTAGTACTATGGTCAACTAATCAGTAAGATAAAAAACTAATCTATACTACCAACTCCTTTCATATAAAAACCTTTCCTTGTTCCCTTTCTTATCTTTAAATCTCTTATTTTAGTCATTTAATACTATAACCCATGATTAGAAAAGCACACTTAGACGACATCCCTGCGATACATAAACTATACAGTACTCTCTTTGACGGAATGGCAGCATTAGAGCCTGCCTATATGAAGGTAGCACAGCAAGACACTGCTTTTATAGAAAGTGTTATCAAAGGAGAAAATGATTTTATTATTTTTGTAGCAGAAGACGATAAGGAAGTTCAAGGTTTTGCTATAGCACAGTTACAGAGTGCACCACCCTATAACTGCTTTGTACAGCAACGTTTAGTTTACCTAATGGATTTAGTTGTTAACCCTGATAGTCGCGGAAAAGGCTATGGAAAGAAGCTAATCCAAACTGTCAAAGAATGGGGAGTTCAAAATAAGGTAGACTACTTCGAACTAAGTGTTCTCTCTCAAAATAATAAAGCAATAGACCTATACCTAAGAGAAGGGTTCGAGACCTTTAATATCTCTATGCGTATGCGCCTTGACGACAAAGCATAAAATAAATGAATCAAACTGACTATGCACTAGGTATCACAGTACCGATAGAGGCAGATTATGTATTATCACCTACTGTACTGTATGATGACGAACTTACAGGTATCTACTTTAACACAGAAGATGAGCAATACGGACGTATCACATTTAGTAATCTAGATGCGATACGAGTATGTCGTGGAGAATATCTTCCCTATCCAGATGACTGGACAGAAGATAAGGAAGTGCCTTGGGTCTATGTAGTACAGCATTCTAAATGGCAGATGGAACGATATAGGTATGAAAAAAGTCATTATGGAAGAGCTTATGAATTCGGTGGTGATGTAGAAGATATGCTTACCGACTTTAAGCATTATATCTTTAAGTTTCACGACCAATTTGTTGAAGTTATCGCAAGAGGTTTTTGGTGGGAAAAGGACACTAAATCTTTAATGAACCAACCTCTACAAGTAGGTCATCCCTTCTTAAACTTACCAACTGAAGAAGCAACTTTACATCAAGCCCATGGGTTAACTACTCAGATTACTAAAAATACGCTACCTATAGATGTACTGATAGAACATACTCAATATTGCTCTCAGAAGTTATATCAATTTGCTTTAATACTCGAAGGTACAGCCAGTGTGGACAACACTGTCTCTATAGTGAATAAAGATGGAAAAGTACAGAGTGAACTAAGAGGTTACTTTGGTAGAAAAGCGCAGACATTCGATGGGATTCCAACTTTAGAAAAAGTCCTTCCCTATATAGAAAACTACATGTCAGAAGTAGCAGAAAGAAGAAGAGCAATGGGAAAATAGATTCTATTTTCATTCTATTGCTCTCTAGAACTTCTAATTAATGACTCATAAGATATTTCAGATTACCTAATTATCCTAAACTACTCTAGTTTTCTAGCTGAATGGTATTAGATTGATTTGGTATAAGTCCGTACTGTGTCCGTTATGAGTCCGTAGTGAGTCCGTTATTTTGATTAAAATAACGGACTGAATATGGATTCATATCTTTATTACTACTTACACATTTCGAATGAGATCAGACCTAGACATTAAGAGTAGTAAAAGGGATTCACTAGATTATTCTTAAGAATTACACAGTATCATTCGGAATCTATCTCTTTTGTAAGGATACATTTTATCAATTTACCTTTAGCAGTTGATATTTTACCATCTTAGACTGTATTATTTAATTCCTTAATTCTTATACAAATTCAAATATACATCCTAATTAACTGACAACAAACAAGGTGTAGTAATTAACACTGAATAATAAATCTCTATTTTTTTAACAAATCATAGCTCCTACCTAACTGTTTTTTCACTATATTTAATGAACACTATTTTAGATAAAAAAGTTGCGAATTATATATGACAGAGGAAGAAATTGATTTAGAAAACAAAGCAATTGCTAAAGAATACAAAGAGCTTTTAAAAATAAGTTATCAGACCTTATCTGAGGATGATAAAAAATTAATCCGTAAAGCATTTGATGTAGCGGTTGAAGCTCATAAAGACCAAAGAAGAAAATCTGGAGAAGCTTATATTTTCCACCCAATTGCTGTAGCCAAAATTGTTGCTTCAGAGATTGGGTTAGGCCCTACTTCTATTGCAGCTGCTTTAATGCATGATGTAGTAGAAGATACGGATATTACAGTAGAGCAAATAGAAGAATGGTTTAATCCTAAAATTGCCAAAATTGTTGAAGGATTGACAAAAATGGCGCTGTTAGAACCAGATCCTCATATTTCTATGCAAGCGGAGAACTACCGCAAGATGCTTTTGACCTTAAATGATGATGTACGTGTAATCTTAATTAAGATAGCTGACCGTTTGCACAATATGCAGACTATGGAAAGCATGGTAGATTATAAACAGGCCAAAATAGCGTCTGAGACACTGTATATCTATGCGCCACTAGCACATAGACTAGGGCTATTTAACATCAAAACTAAACTAGAAGACTTAGGATTAAAATATACTGAACCTCGCGTATATCAAGACATTCTTAACAGAATGAAAGAAAGCAAGGAAGAACAAGATCAGTATATACAGACCGTAAGTGATATACTTAAAAAGTCATTAGACGAAGAGCAAGTAGAATACTCTATGAAAGGTAGACCGAAATCTATCTACTCTATCCGTCGTAAAATGAAGGCTCAGAACGTAACCTTTGATGAGGTGTACGATAAATTTGCGTTGCGTATCATTTATAAATCTACTCCTCACGATGAGAAGTTTATCGCATGGAAGATTTATTCTATTGTGACAGACCACTTCCGCCCTAGCCCGAACAGACTTAGAGACTGGATATCAGCTCCAAAATCTACTGGATATGAGGCACTACACATCACAGTGATGGGACCTAAGGGAAGATGGATAGAGATACAGATACGTAGTGAGCGTATGGACGAAATAGCGGAGAAAGGGTATGCTGCTCACTATAAGTATAAACAAGGTATCACAGAAGAAAACAGTTTAGACAGATGGCTTAATCAACTGAAAGAAGCATTAGAAAATGCGGAAGCAGATGCTGTAGATTTTGTAGAAGACTTTAAGCTGAGTTTATATGCTAAAGAGATTTACATCTTTACTCCTAAAGGAGAAATTAAATCTCTACCTAAAGGAGCTACAGCCCTTGACTTTGCCTTTGCGATACACTCAGAGGTAGGTTTGCGTACTAGAGGTACTCGTGTCAATGGTAGACTAGTACCACTAAATCACGTCCTTGCCAGTGGTGATCAAGTAGAAGTAATCACATCAGAAAACAAAAAACCTAGCGTAAGTTGGCTAGATTATGTAACTACGACTCGTGCTAAAAACAAGATTAAAAGTTCATTAAATGAAGATACGAAGCGTATAGCAGAAGATGGTAAAGAACAACTACAGCGCAAGCTAAAACATCTGAAGGTAAATCTAGACGAAAAAACGGTCAATGAGATGGTAGCTTATTTTAAGCTAAAAACAAGTCAAGATTTATTCTATAGAATTGGGGCTGGTGTCATTGATAACGTTCAGTTAAAAGAATATGCTGCTAATAGAAACAACTCTTTATTTAGCTTCTTTAAAAAGACGATAAAAAGAGCACCTTCTATCCCAGCTATCACAGATACAGCTGCTAATAAAACAGGTGATTTACTTGTATTCGGTAAAGACAATGAGAAGTTAGATTACAAGCTAGCTACTTGTTGTAACCCTATACCAGGTGATGATGCATTCGGATTCGTAACGATAAATGAAGGAATAAAAGTACATAAGACTGACTGTCCTAACGCAATCAGTATGCGATCTAATTATGCTTATAGAATCATCCAAGCACATTGGGTAGATTCTAAGGAAGCGATGAACTTCGAAGCGACTATCAATATTACAGGTCTTGATTCTGCTGGTCTAACTACTGAGATTACGAAGATTATCATAGAAAGTAAAGTCATCAATATTCGCAGTATCTCATTAAGTGAAAATGCTGGAATATTTAAAGGATCTATCACAGTGATCGTTCCGAACAATGATGTACTGAAAAAAATGATGGGTAACCTTAAGAAAATCGAGGGAATAGAAAAAGTAACACGTGTAAATCCATCATAAAATAATTATAATTTATTCGCATATAGACTAACCTTATTTGATTTATTATAATTCAAACGAAAATAGCTCTATATTTGCAACTAAGATATTTTTGAATATGGGAAGTGAAAAAAATCAAGAAATCGTAAAAAATGTGTTCACGAAGTTTTTAGAAGAGAGAGGACATCGTAAAACACCTGAGAGATATGCTATTCTTCAAGAAATATATGATAGCGAAGAGCACTTTGATATAGAGTCTCTTTATATCAAAATGAAGAATAAAAATTATCGTGTAAGTAGAGCAACGCTTTACAATACTATTGAAATTCTTTTAGAATGTGGGCTTGTAAGAAGACACCAATTTGGTCAAAACCAAGCGCATTATGAGAAGTCATATTTCGATAAACAACATGATCACATTATTTTAACTGATACAGGAGAAGTAATCGAGTTTTGTGATCCTCGTATACAGACTATTAAAAAGACAATTGAAGAAATCTTTAATATAGACATCCACAATCATTCTCTATACTTCTATGGAAATAGAAAAACAGTAGAAGAGGAAGAACAAGTGGAAAACAACAACTAATTTTCAAACTTTTTAACAACACAAACAATGACAGTAGACTTACTACTAGGCTTGCAATGGGGCGATGAAGGAAAAGGTAAAATCGTAGATGTACTAACTTCTAAATATGACATCATTGCTCGTTTTCAAGGAGGACCAAACGCGGGACACACTTTAGAATTTGATGGGATTAAACATGTATTACGCACTATCCCTTCTGGAATTTTCCATAAAAATTCTATTAACATCATTGGAAATGGTGTAGTGATTGACCCAGTAGTTTTCATCAAAGAGATTGAGGGATTAGAGAAGTTCAACATCGACATTTACACAAGATTATTAATTTCTAGAAAAGCTCACTTAATCTTACCTACTCACCGCTTACTTGATGCAGCTTCTGAAGCAGCAAAAGGAAAAGCTAAAATCGGTTCTACATTAAAAGGTATTGGCCCAACTTATATGGACAAAACTGGTAGAAATGGATTAAGAGTTGGAGACATTGAACTTGCTGACTTTAAAGAGCGTTACCGCAACTTAGCAGACAAGCATGAGGCAATGATTAAGTTCCACGATGTAGAATTGCAATACAACTTGGCTGAATTAGAAGAAGAGTTCTTCGCAGCAGTAGAGCAATTAAAGAAATTAACGTTCATCGATAGTGAAAACTATATCCATACAGCTCTAAGAGAAGGTAAATCAGTCCTAGCAGAAGGTGCTCAAGGATCACTGTTAGACGTTGACTTTGGAACATATCCATTCGTTACATCATCTACTACTACAGCAGCAGGTGCATGTACAGGATTAGGAGTAGCTCCAAATAAAGTTAAAAATGTATTTGGTATTTTTAAAGCTTATACTACACGTGTTGGTAGTGGACCATTCCCTACAGAATTAGATAACGAAATCGGTGCTACTATGGCTACTGTAGGTCGTGAGTTCGGTTCTGTTACAGGACGTGCTAGACGTTGCGGATGGTTAGACCTAGTAGCTTTAAAATACGCAGTAGACGTGAATGGAGTTACAGAATTATACATGATGAAAGCTGACGTATTATCAGGTTTTGAATCATTACAAGTATGTACTAAATACTCGTATAAAGGAGAAGAGATCACTCACTTACCTTACAATATCGAGCCAGAAAACGTTGAACCAATTTATGTTGAGAAAAAAGGTTGGAAAGCTGACTTAACAGGATTGACAGAGTATGATCAATTACCAGTAGAACTAAAAGAGTATATCAAATTCATCGAAGATGAAGTAGGTGTACCTGTAAAAATAGTTTCTGTAGGTCCAGATAGAACACAGACTATCGTAAAATAAGATACTTAAAAAACACTTCTTAGGAAGTGTTTTTTTTTGCCCTTCTCCTACCCTGTTTATAAATTCTTCTTAACTAAAATCTTTGTACGCATTTTTTACTTAAATTTGAAAAAAATATAGTGACTTGAGAACAATACCGTATTATTTACTTTTTATACTATTCGCATTACTAGGTTTTAGTCAAAACAAAAAAAAAATCATCATACATCACGCAGACTACTCTGATATCAATCATGAGGTACTGCCAGATGCCGTAATCTTAACAGGAAATATCTCTGCTGAGCATGACGGTATGAATATGACATGTAATAAAGCGTACTTCTTCGAAAAAGAAAATTACCTAAAGCTTTTTGGGAATGTACACATTGTACAAGGTGATACCCTAACGATGAATAGCCATTATGCTGAATATAATGGAATCAATGGTTTTGCTTATGCACAAGGTGATGTACTACTTACTTCTCCAGACTCTACCTTAGAGACAGATACTTTAAAGTATGATCGTTTCAAAGACCTTGTATTCTATGATAGTCATGCCACTATTCACAACAAGGGTAGCGTATTAGAAAGTGAAAAAGGACGTTACTACACTACTGAAAAGAAATTCCAATTCTTCACAGCTGTAAAAGTAACTTCAGATAAAGGAACAGTGATCAAGTCTAATCACTTAGATTTTTATGAAGTACCACAACACTCGTATGTATTTGGCCCTTCAACAATAACTAACAAAGAAGATTACATCTATACAGAAAATGGTTTTTACGATGTAAAAAACGATTTAGGTAAGATGGTAAAAAACTCTTTTATCTGGTATGATAAAAGAAAAATAGAAGGAGACTCTATCTATTATTCTAAACTAAAAGATTTTGCTTCTGCAACGAATAACGTTAGAATAACAGATACAATCAACAAAAGTAAAATAACGGGACACTACGCAGAGTTATACAAAGCTCAAGACTCAATGTTCGTTACTAAAAAAGCTTTAGTTAGTATGAAGTCACAAGAGGGAGATTCTGTATATATGCATGCTCCACGTATCTTACTGACTGGAAAAGATAAAGAGCGTGTAATACGTGCCTTTAACGATGCTCGTATACTACGTGATAGTATGAGTGGTAAAGCTGACTCTATTCACTGGAGTGAAAAAGTGGGGCTAACACAAATGATAGGTAAACCTGTTATCTGGAATGGAGATAGCCAAGTTACAGGTCGTTTTATTCACCTACTAAGTAATGCAGAGACTCAGAAGATGGACTCTCTAAAAGTATTAGAAAATGCCTTCGTGATTCAAAAAGATACTATCGGTGATGGTTATAATCAATTAAAAGGTGTTAACTTATACGGTAAATTTAAAGAGAATAAACTAGATGAGTTAGACTTGATTAAAAATGCAGAGCTTATCTATTATATGTATAATGATAAGAACGAACTAGTCGGTATAGATAAAGGGATTTGCAGTCATATCAATGTTACTTTCCTAGAAGGTAAGATTAATACGGCTACGAAGTATGTAGATCCTAAAGGAGACTTATATCCTGAAAAGTTACTACCTAAGAATGCTCGTCTATTAAGGGATTTCTTATACAGAGGAGACGAAAAAATAAACTCATTAGAAGATATATTCACTGATGAGGAACTACATAAAGAGAAAAAAGGAGAACAAGCAAGAGAAGACATGAAAGAAGGTTATAACAAGCCTATAGACATTCTCCCTGAAACAATAAAAGCGACACCTGGTCTATCTAAAAAGCTAGAAGAGGACAGCAAAAAACAAGAAAACAAAGCGCCTAAAAAAGGCAAAAAGTAAAGTAATGAAAGAAGATTTTTATAAATATCAAGCACAGACTTCACCTAATCCCCTAGCAATGGAGATCTCTCATGCTAAAGGATCTTATATATATGACAAGAATAACAAAGCGTATTTAGACTTCGTAGCAGGTGTATCTGCATGTACATTAGGACATCAACACGAAAGAGTAAATAACGCGATTAAGGATCAACTAGATAAGTATTCGCATGTAATGGTATATGGTGAATACATCCAAGATCCTTCTGTAGAATTCTGTAAACTACTAGCAGAGAACATCCCTGCTCCGCTAAATAAAACCTATTTAGTAAACTCAGGTACTGAGGCTACTGAAGGTGCTTTAAAATTAGCAAAAAGAGTAACAGGAAGAAGTCAACTGATCTCTTGCTTTAACGCTTATCATGGTAACACTATGGGATCTATGAGTGTTATGGGATTTGAGGAAAGAAAGCGTGCTTTTAGACCATTACTTCCAGATGTGGACTTCATTCACTTTAACTGTGTAGAAGACTTACAAAAGATAACAACTAAGACAGCTGGTATCATCTTAGAGACTATACAAGGAGGTGCTGGATTTGTAGAGCCTTTTGATGGGTTCTTAACGAAAGTACGTGAAAGATGTACTGAAGTAGGTGCCTTAATGATCGTAGATGAAATCCAACCAGGTTTCGGTAGAACAGGTAAACTGTTTGGGTTCCAAAACTATGATGTAGTTCCTGACGTGATCGTTATGGGAAAAGGTATGGCTAGTGGGATGCCAGTAGGTGCATTCACTGCTAGTGATGAACACATGAATCAGTTATATGACAATCCTAGATTTGGTCATATCACTACTTTCGGTGGGCACCCTGTTATCGCAGCAGCGAGTTTAGCTACTTTAAGAGAATTAGTAGAAACTGACCTTATGGCTCAGACACTAGAAAAAGAAAAGTTATTTAGAGAACTATTAGTTCACCCTCTTATTGAAGAAATCAGAGGTCGTGGTTTAATGATCGCTCCTATGACACCTAGTGCTGACATCACTAATAGAGTGATCATGAAGTGTCAAGACAAAGGATTAATATTATTCTGGTTACTATTTGAAGGAAAAGCGATAAGAATCACTCCTCCCCTTACAGTATCAGAAACAGAAATAAAAGAAGGATGTGCTATCATCATTGAAGCACTAAATGAAGTACAAAAAGAATTAGGATTATAATATCCTAAATAATCAACTTAAATACAAATATGCATTTAGATAACGAAGAAGAAGAATACAAATTATCTCTATCTCGTTTTGAGTCTATGTTAAAGACCAATAAGGTTTTGTTTTTTGATTCAGAAGAGTTTGAGAATATCATTCTACACTATCTCGATTCTGGAAAGCTAAACCTAGCGAAAAAAGCGCTAAAACTGGGACTAGAACAACATCCTAACTCTATTGGGTTAAAACTGGTAGAAGTAGAATTATTAGTATTCCAAAACAAATTAGAAGCTGCTGACCGCTTATTAAACGAAATAGAGAGTATCGATCCGGAGAATGAAGAAGTTTTCATTCAACGCGCTACTGTATACTCTAAAAAAGGAAGACATGAAGAGGCTATTGTATCTCTACAAAAAGCATTGACTCTGACAGAGGATCTAGCTGACGTCTACTCTTTATTAGGAATGGAATATCTATTATTAGATAAAATAGATCAAGCAAAAGATAACTTTATCCTATGTCTAGAACATGATGAAGAGGATCAGTCTGCTTTATATAACGTTATATACTGCTTTGACTTCCTTAGTGAGAATGAGGAAGCTATAACGTACTTAACTAAATTTATTGATAAGAATCCATACAGTGAGATTGCTTGGCATCAATTGGGAAGACAGTATTTCACTGTTAAGAATTATGAGAAGGCAGAGTGGGCTTTTGATTATGCTACCCTGATAGACGAAGAGTTTATCGGAGCTTATATCGAAAAGGGAAAAACGCAAGAAAAACTAAATAAGTATAAAGAAGCCATTGAAAACTATATGACTACGCTAGAGTTAGACGATCCTAACTCTTATGTACTTATGCGTATAGGTAGTTGTCATGAGAGTCTTAATAACTTCCCACAAGCTTATCAGTATTACAAAAGAGCGGTACATGAAGATCCTATGCTAGACAAAGGTTGGATTGCATTAACTGATTTATGTATCATAGAAACTAATTACGAAAAAGCATTATTTTATCTACAAAAAGCATTACAAATTGATGAGTTCAATGAAAAATACTGGATAAGACATGCTATTCTAAATAAAACATTGTTTAACTTTGAAGAAGCTGAACGAGGTTATAAGGTAGCTGCAGAGCTTGGAACTGATATTGTAGAGCACTGGACTGGTTGGGCAGATGTATTATATCTTCTAGGAGATTTTGACACTGCTATACAAAAGCTTTTACAAATAGCTAACTTCCATCCTAATGATGCTGAGATAGATTATAGACTAGCTGTTATACACTTTACCCTACATGATATAGATAAAGGTACAGAATGTCTAACAAATGGTTTAAACAAGAACTTTGAAAAGAGAACAATTATAGAGACATACTTCCCTAATCAATGGGAGAATCCTATAGTACAAAGTATTATCAAAAATCACAATAAACAATAAAGCTATTCTTCTGAATAGCTTTTTTTATAAGAACTCAATATGACTAAACGCTACGGATTAATAGGTAAAAACATAGATTATTCTTTCTCACGTGCCTACTTTGCAGAAAAGTTTGAGAAATTAAAAGACAAAAAAAGTATATATGTAAACTTTGATTTACAAAACATAAATGAGTTTTCTAAAATACTTGAAAACCATAAAGATATTAAAGGGTTAAATGTAACTATACCTTATAAACAATCTATTATTCCATATCTAGACTCACTTTCTAAGAAAGCTATAGCTATAGGAGCTGTCAACACGATTCAGATTAATAAAAAAGGGCAGTTAAAAGGATATAACACAGACTGGTATGGGTTCTACCATTCTCTAAAACCAATGCTAAAGTTTCATCATAAACGCGCCTTAATACTTGGTACTGGAGGAGCTAGTAAAGCAATAGAATATGCTCTTAAGAAATTAGGTATAAAATACACTTTCGTAAGCAGAACGAAAGAAGAGTACAACTTAACTTATAGCGAACTAACTGAAGAGGTAATGAATCATTATACTATCATAATCAATACTACCCCTGTTGGAACTTTTCCTAATATAGATCAGATGCCTGAAGTCCCTGTACACTTGCTATCAAATAGACATATAGTATACGATCTTATCTATAATCCTGAGGAAACTACCCTAATGAAAGAAGCAAAAGGATATGGCGCAAAAGTAAAGAATGGCTACGAAATGCTAGTACTTCAAGCTGAAAAAGCATATAAGATTTGGAATAAACCATTCAGTCGAGATTAATACTAAATAATTGATATAATTAGTTCTAGCAAAAGAAAAGTGCGATTTATTCAATATTTTTTACTAAATTTGAGAGAGCGCGTTTATTTATTGTGCTTTACTACATATTGTTTAAATAAATACTTTTTCAAACATGTTAGAACAAAAGAATGATAACCTGCATGAGCTAGCAGATGGACAAAAACCGGAATCAAATTCAAATGCGGTTGTCCCAACTGATAAAGAAAAAGCTCTTGATTCTATTACAGCTTCAAATGCTGAGGAAGGTGAAGATTTAGCTTCTTATGAAGAAAGCAATATCCCTACTGTTAACTATGAAAAACTAGACTTAGAGAAGCTAACTAAGGAACTTCATAAGCTAATCAAGAATTACAAGGTAACAGCCATTAAAGATCATGTAGAAGACATCAAAAAAGAATTCTATAGTAAGTACAATGATCTTGTAGATGAAAAAAAAGAAGCTTTCTTTGACGAGAACCCTGATGCGAATGAATCAGATTTTCAGTACATCCTTCCTATTAAAACTGATTTTGACAAATACTATGATGAGTATAGAGTAGCTAAAAATGCATACTTTAAACAACTTCAGAATAATCTTAATGTAAATCTAGAAAAACGTTTATCTATTATAGAGAAATTGAAACAATTAATAGAAAACGAGCATAATGGTGATGCATTAAAACAATTAGGAGAACTTAGAGAAGAATGGAAGACTGCGGGGCCTATCCCAAAGGACAAATACAATCACGTATGGAATAACTACCACTTCCATGTAGAGAGATTCTATGATCAGTTACACCTAGATAGAGAATCAAGAGATCTTGACTTTAAATATAACTTAGAACAGAAACAAAAGCTGATCGCAAGAGCAGAAGAGCTATTAGAGAATGACGACATTATTAAGTCATTTAGGGAGCTACAGACGCTACACAGAATCTGGAAAGAAGAGATCGGCCCTGTAGATCGAGAGATAAGAGAACAAATCTGGGATCAGTTCAGCGAAATCACAAAACAACTGCACGATAAGCGAGAAATATTATTCGAACAACTAAGAAGTGTCGAAAGAGAAAATCTTGCCTTAAAAGTGGCTATAATAAGCGAAATAGACATTCTTTCTAAGCAAAAGATAACCAACCATAACCAATGGCAGAAAGAAATAGCTAAAGTAGAAGAGCTAAGACAGCGTTTCTTCTCTATAGGTAAAGTGCCTTTAGATAATAATGAACAAGTTTGGGATTTATTTAAACTAGCTACAAGAAACTTTAATAGTAATAAAAATGCTTATTACAAAGAGCTTAAAAAAGAGCAACAAGACAACTATGCTAAAAAACTAGCATTGATAAAGAGAGCTCAAGAACTAAAAGACAGTGAAGATTTTGCAAAGGTTACCCCTATAATGAAAAAGATACAGGATGACTGGAAACTAATAGGCCATGTACCTCGCAAATACTCTGATCAACTATGGGCTGACTTTAAAGAAGCTTGTAACTCTTACTTTGATAGATACCATGCTATTAAAAATAAAGAATCAGCTGTAGAATTAGATGCTTATAATAGAAAGAAAGAATACTTAGATCTATTAAAAGGATTCCAATTATCTGGTGATCACAAAACAGATCTAGGAGAGATTAAGAATCATATTAACAACTGGAAATCTATCGGTGCTGTACCTGCTAATAAACGTTTTATAGAAGGTAAGTTCAACAAGATTCTAGATGTACTATTTGACAAACTAAGTTTAAGTAAAAGAGAAACTGAAGCGGTTAAGTTTAATAATAGATTAGAATCTATACTAGAGACAAATGATAAGCGAAAGCTACAGAATGAAGCTGTATTTATTCAAAGAAAAATAGAAGAAATAAACTCTTCTATCATTCAATTAGAAAACAATCTAGCCTATATTCACAATGCTACTGATGATAATCCTTTTGTAAAAGAAGTTAAAAAGAGCATCGAAAAGCAAAGAGATGATTTAAAAATCTGGGAAGATAAATTAACCCAAATTAGAAATATATAAGTACAAAAAAAGAGAAACATTAGTTTCTCTTTTTTTGTTTAATAGTAAACAGAAATGCTCTTAAAAAACAAAAGGTGGATTTAATAAATCCACCTTTTTATATTATAATAGAATCCTATTATTATTTGTTTGTTTTAGCTTCTAATGCTTTTAATTTATCTGTCATTTCTAATGCACGATAAATATTTTTTAAAGTACTAATAGCTGCTTCATTACCAGGATTGATAGAAATAACTTTCTCTAAGTCATTCATCGCATCTTTATAAATAGCATGTTTTTCTTTTTGGTACTGCTCATATTTCTTATTATCAGCAGCAGACATACCTAAGCTATTCATTTTATTAGTCAACTCTTGGTCTGGTTGTAACTTAAGGAAAGCCATATTTAAATAAGCATTCTCTGACTTAGGGTTAATACGGATAGCTTGTTCATAATATTTACGAGCATCTTCAAAACGTCCAGCATCAAAACTAGTAACACCTAAGTTGTATAATAATACATCATCATTAGGGTTTTTAGCTAAAGCTTGTTTTGCTAACTCCTCATATTTACCCATATTATTAGACTTTAAATAAAGATCCATATGAGTTAATAATAAGTTGATATCATCTGGGTTAGCTTCTCTAGCTGCAACGATAGCTTTCTCAGCCTCTTCTGTTTTACCTTCTTGGCTATAGATTAACACTAAGTTTTTAAGAATCTCTGGTCTTTTAGAATCCTCTTTCACAAACTTAGGGTCAGTATGAGTACCTTGTTTTACCATCAAGTCACGCATTTTAGAGTCTTTTCCAAAACTTTGTACTTGACCAGAAGCTTTCTCTATAGCTGTATAGTAAGACTCACTTCCATTATATCCTAAATCAACTAATTGCTTATAATTCTCTACAGCAGTAGCATAATCTTTAGAGTTAATAGCAGTAGAAGCCGCATAGTATAAATACACAGTATCTTTAGGGCTTAGTTGATAAGCTTGAGTAAAACGTCTAGTAGCTCCCTTATAATTAGCAGAACCATTATCTTCGATAGCTTGTCCTACAACTTTAGTTGCAACACTTGATATCTCTTCGTCAGCTTGTTTAACGATTTTACTTCCTTTATTTGTTTCAAACTCATTCAATTTTTTGTAAGAAGCAATAATAGCATCAACGTTATTATCTACATCTACATCTTTTTGAATCTGAGAATACGCTAATGTCCCTTGTAGAGCATAATATTGTGCTTTCTCAGCGTTAGAAGCATTTCCTAATACTGCCTCAACCGCTTTTAACGCAGCAGTTGCTTCAGTTACATTTCCTTTTTTTACAGCTTTCTCAGCGTCTTTAAGCTCTTTCTTCTGAGCCATCGTCAACCCTGATAACATTAAAGCTGACAATAAATAAACATATCTTTTATTCATAATATATTGGTATGTGTTTTATTCTAAATTATCACTCCCTTGATCATCAATATCAATGATTGTATCAACATCTCCTTCTAAGATATCTTCATCATCCTCTGCCATAACTTTACATACAGCTGCGATAGAGTCATTTCCTTTAATGTTAATTAAACGAACTCCTTGAGTTGCACGTCCCATTACGCGAAGATCAGAAACCTTCATACGAATAGTTAAACCTGATTTGTTAATAATCATTAAGTCATCTGCATCAGTAACAGAATTAATAGACACTAACAATCCTGTCTTATCAGTAATGTTCATTGTCTTAACTCCCTTACCTCCACGGTTAGTCTCACGGTATTCATCTAAAGAAGAACGCTTACCATAACCATTCTCTGATACTACAAGAATCTCACTATTTAAATCACTTACAGACACCATACCGATTACTTCATCTTTGTCATCTGCTAATGTAATACCTCTAACTCCTGAAGCTGTTCTACCCATAGGACGAGTTTTCTCTTCATCAAAACGAACTAACTTACCAGAACGAAGTGCTAATAACACCTTACTCTTACCATCAGTTAATTTTGCTTCTAGTAATTCGTCATCCTCTTTAATCGTAATTGCATTAATACCATTTTGACGAGGTCTAGAATATTGCTCTAATGGAGTTTTCTTCACCTGACCTTGTTTTGTAGCCATGATAACGAAGTGCTCATTGATGTACTCTTCATCTTTAAGATCTTGAGTACAGATAAACGCTTTCACTTTATCATCATTCTCAATATTGATTAAGTTCTGAATAGCACGTCCTTTACTTGTCTTAGTACCTTCTGGAATTTCATAAACTCTCATCCAGAAACACTTACCTTTTTGAGTAAAGAATAACATGTACTGGTGATTAGTAGCCACATACATATGCTCTAAGAAATCTTGATCTCTTGTACCAGCAGACTTCTGTCCTACTCCTCCTCTATTCTGAGTTTTGTATTCAGTCAGTGGAGTACGTTTAATATATCCTGCATGAGAAATAGTAATCACCACTTGCTCATCAGCAATTAAATCAGTGATACTAACATCTCCTCCTGCATATTCTATAACAGAACGACGCTCATCACCATATTTCTCTTTTATCTCAGTTAGCTCCTCTTTAATCAAGTTCATTCTTAGCTCTACGCTAGCTAATAACTCTCTTAAATGATTAATTAACTTCATGATTTCTTCATACTCAGCACGTAGTTTATCTTGCTCTAGTCCTGTTAACTGACGTAAGCGCATTTCTACAATTGCACGAGCTTGAATCTCTGATAAGTTAAAGCGCTCTATTAACTTAGCTCTAGCCTCATCAGCATTATTAGACGAACGAATAAGAGCAATTACTTCATCGATATTATCAGATGCAATAATTAATCCTTCTAAAATATGCGCTCTTTCTTCTGCTTTTCTTAACTCAAACTGAGTTCTACGAGTCACTACATCTAAACGGTGATCAACGAAATGAGAGATTAACTCTTTTAAATCTAATAATTGTGGTCTTCCATTTACTAATGCGATATTATTCACACTAAAAGAAGACTGCAATTGAGTATATTTATAAAGTGTATTTAAAACAATATTTGGAACTGCGTCACGCTTTAATACGTATACAATACGCATTCCTTTTCTATCAGATTCATCACGAATAGTAGCAATACCTTCGATCTTTTTCTCGTTAATAGCTTCAGCAGTTTTCTTAATCATTTCTGCTTTATTAACTTGGAAAGGAATCTCAGTCACTATGATAGACTCTCTACCATCTACTTCTTCAAAACTAGCTTTAGCACGCATTACTACACGTCCACGACCAGTTTTAAAAGCTTCGCGAACTCCTTCATATCCATAGATAATACCACCAGTAGGGAAGTCAGGAGCTTTAATATAATTGATTAATTCATCGATTTCAATATCGTTATTATCGATATAAGCTAATGTACCATCTATAACTTCTGATAAGTTATGAGGTGCCATATTCGTTGCCATACCTACCGCGATACCCGATGCCCCATTCACTAATAAAGTAGGGATTCTAGTCGGCATTACTTTAGGTTCTTCTAAAGTATCATCGAAGTTTAATTGAAAATCTACAGTCTCTTTGTCAATATCAGCAAGAATCTCTTCAGATATCTTTTTCATTCTTGCCTCTGTGTAACGCATCGCTGCAGGACTATCTCCATCTACAGATCCAAAGTTACCTTGTCCGTCCACTAGTAGATAACGCATACTCCAATCCTGTGCCATACGTACCATAGCGTCGTACACTGAACTATCTCCATGTGGGTGATATTTACCTAAAACCTCTCCTACAATTCTCGCAGACTTTTTATGTGCTCTATTAGACATGATGCCTAATTCATACATTCCAAATAATACTCTTCGATGAACAGGTTTTAAGCCATCTCTAACATCAGGAAGCGCTCTAGAAACAATAACTGACATCGAGTAGTCGATATAAGCAGATTTCATTTGCTCTTCTATGTTAATAGGAATTAACTTTTCTCCTTCAGACATAAGTATATAAAATTAAAAATTGTCAAATTATTAAACGCGCTAATATACAGTTTTTATAGGTTTTCTCCACGTTTTTATACAAGTATTTCATTTGATTATCTAACAAATTGATTTTTTCTAAAAAAAACACATTCTTCCTTTTTTATTAAAGTTTTTTTTTGTCAATTAGCTAATGTCAGCTTTATACTATAGGTACACTTTTTGTATCTTTAAAGATTAAAATGAATATTCACCTAATTTGAATTGAAAAATGGATGATAATTTCTCACAAGAAGTAAAAGATGTGATTTCATACAGCAAAGACGAAGCTATTAGGCTTAGTCATGACTCTATCGGTACTGAGCATCTATTACTAGGACTATTAAAAGTGGAACAAGGTGAAGCGTCTAATATTTTAAATAACCTGGACATAGATGTTGATTTTCTACGTCATAAAATAGAAACATTAAACCCTGCTTCTCATAATAAAGAACTGCTGAGTAATAAACTACAATTGCACCTCACAAAACAAGCTGAGCGTGCATTAAGACTTACATACTTAGAAGTAAAACTATTCAAAAGTACAGAGATAAACACTGTTCACTTGCTGCTTTGTATTCTAAAAAACAGCGATGATCCTACTACACAAATCTTAAATAAGATGAAGGTGGATTATGAAGCTGTGAAACAAGCGTATTTAAATACTAGCGAGGCTCAAAAAGACTCTTCTGATGATTTATTCGAAAGTCCAAAAGCACAAACTTTTGATGATGCAAGTCAAGATGACAGTAAAAGTACTGACAGCAATGACAATGTTACAGCTAAAACATCTAAGAGAAGTAAAACTCCAGTATTAGATAATTTTGGTAGAGATTTAACCGAAATGGCTGAGAACGGAAAGCTAGATCCTGTAGTTGGGCGTGAAAAAGAAATAGAGCGTGTATCTCAAATTCTAAGTAGACGTAAGAAGAACAACCCTCTACTAATCGGTGAACCTGGTGTAGGTAAATCTGCTATAGCGGAAGGGCTAGCTCTGCGTATTATTCAGAAGAAAGTATCTCGTATCTTATATAACAAAAGAGTCGTAACTCTTGACTTAGCTAGTCTTGTAGCAGGTACTAAATACAGAGGACAGTTTGAAGAGCGTATGAAGGCTGTGATGAATGAACTAGAGAAGAATGATGATATTATCTTATTTATTGATGAGATACATACTATCGTAGGAGCTGGTGGAGCTACGGGTTCACTAGACGCATCTAATATGTTCAAACCTGCATTAGCTCGAGGCGAAATCCAATGTATCGGTGCTACAACATTAGATGAGTTTAGACAGCATATCGAGAAAGATGGGGCTTTAGAACGTCGTTTCCAAAAAGTAATCGTAGAACCTACTACTGTAGACGAAACAATTACGATCTTAAACAATATTAAAGACAAGTACGAAAGCCACCATAATGTAACTTATACTGATGAAGCTATCGAAGCGTGTGTTAAGCTAACGAACAGATATATGAGTGATCGTTTCTTACCAGACAAGGCTATCGATGCTATGGACGAAGTAGGTTCTCGTGTTCATATAACTAATATCAATGTACCAGATAATATTCTTGATCTAGAACAAAAACTAGAATACACAAAAGAGCAAAAGAATGAAATGGTACAAAAACAGAAGTATGAAGAGGCTGCTCGCTTAAGAGATGATGAAAAACAACTAGAAAAAGACTTAGCTGTAGCTCAAGAAAACTGGGAACAAGAAGTAAAAGAAAACAGAATAGTGGTTACTGAAGAGAATGTTGCTGACGTTGTGTCAATGATGACTGGCATTCCTGTAAATAGAATTGCAGAAAAAGAAATCACGAAGCTTGCTAATCTTCCTCAGTTAATCAAAGGTAAGGTTATTGGTCAAGACGAAGCTGTTAGTAAAATAGCGAAAGCAATCCAAAGAAATAGAGCTGGATTAAAAGATCCTAATAGACCTATTGGTTCCTTTATTTTCTTAGGACAGACAGGAGTTGGTAAGACCCAACTAGCTAAAGTAATCGCTAAAGAAATGTTTGACTCTGAAGATGCTCTTATCCGTATCGACATGAGTGAATACATGGAGAAGTTCGCTATCTCTAGATTAGTAGGAGCGCCTCCGGGATATGTTGGTTATGAAGAAGGTGGTCAGTTAACAGAGAAAATCAGAAGAAAGCCTTATAGCGTGATTCTTTTTGATGAAATTGAAAAAGCACATCCAGATGTATTTAATATGCTTCTACAAGTACTTGACGATGGACATCTAACAGATAGCTTAGGACGAAAAGTTGATTTTAGAAACACCATTATCATCATGACTTCTAATATCGGAGCACGTCAATTAAAAGATTTCGGACAAGGAGTTGGTTTTGGTACAACTGCTAGACAGGAACAGACGGATCAACATTCTAAATCTGTGATAGAAAATGCACTGAAAAAAGCCTTTGCACCAGAGTTTTTAAATAGAATAGATGATATCATTGTATTTAACGCTTTAGAAAGAAGTGATATAGACTTAATCATAGACATAGAGCTTCAGAAATTATTTAGAAGAATTACTGACCTTGGTTATGAATTAACATTGAGTCCAGACGCAAAAGACTTTATTGCCGAAAAAGGTTTTGATAAACAATATGGAGCAAGACCTCTTAAAAGAGCGATTCAAAAGTATATCGAAGATCCTCTAGCAGAAGAAATTGTAAATTCTAAAATAACGTTAGGTGACAGTATCGAAATGAAGCTTAACGAAGCTAAAGATGCATTAGAAATAGCAACTATAGCAAAACAATAAATATTCTTCTCAAGAGAATAAATCAATAAAAAGAGGATGTCCTTAAGGGATATCCTCTTTTTTTATCCCCTTACTTCTCCTATCCTCCTTCCCTTCTATCCCCTACTTTTCTTTATTTTGTTCTAAGTTGCTTTAGGGTTTCTAGGAGTATTCTAGGACATTCCTTCGACAAAACCGGCTTTTTGCCTAGTAAACTCCAAGGATACCCCTAGCAAACCTCAAGAAAGTGCAAGCTAAGCCCCAATATTTTATCTCCTTAAATCCAAGCTATTACACTACAACATACCTACTCTTTTACCTTTTGATTAGATTATTTTTTTCCACTCTTAGCACCCTACTGTTCTACCTACGATCTATATTTTATTATAAAACATAAACAATCAAACACTTAACAAGCTTTTTTGTCACATATTCTCTCTAAACCAGCGGCAATATGTTGTAAAATCATTAAATTTCACTTTTTTTTCTATCTCGTGTAAAAGCATTATCTTTAATACACTACATTCGCATTAGATTATTATTAATATATGTTAGACAAAGTTATTGTTGGTAGTGAAGAATGGTGTTCTTTTTCTACTTTAAATATCCCTGCTATTAAAGCGCGTGTTGATTCGGGTGCTAAGACATCTGCGTTACATGCTATAAACATTGTTCCTTTTGAAAAAGAGGGAGAAAAGTGGGTCAAATTTGATGTCAATCCTCTGCAAAACAATGGAAAAACTGTTATCCACTGTGAATCTAAGGTAATAGATAAAAGAATCGTGAAGAGCTCTAGTGGCTCTAGAGAATCTAGATACGTAATCCAAACAGAAATATCCATTGCGGATACAAACTGGGTAATAGAACTGACTTTGACTAATAGAGATTCTATGGGATATAGAATGCTACTAGGAAGAGAAGCTATGGGAGGACGTGTGCTAGTAGATCCTGAAAAACACTTCTTACTAGGTCAACCAACAACAGAAAAACTAGAAGAATACTATACTAAACCAAAAACAGAGAAGAAAGGTCTGCGTATAGGATTATTAGCTAGTAACCCAGAACTATACAGCAATAAAAGAATTATAGAAGCAGGAGAATTAAGAGGTCACGAAATGCACTTCTTAAATCTGAAGTACTGTTATATGAAACTAGATGCTAACCAACCTGAGATACACTATCGAGGTGGAAGAGTTCTTAATGATTTTGACGCAGTAATACCTCGTATACGACCAAGTATGACCTATTATGGATGTGCCTTAACTAGACATTTCGAATCTCTTAAAGTATATAGCTTAAATAGTGCTGCAGCGATAGCTCAGTCAAGAGATAAACTGTTTTCTCTTCAGTTATTATTAAATAACGGTGTAGACATACCTACTACAGGTTTTGCTAACTCACCTTTAGACACTAATGATTTAATAAAGATGGTGGGAGGAAGTCCTCTTATTGTAAAATTATTAGAAGGGACACAAGGTAAAGGTGTAGTACTAGCAGAAACTAAAAAAGCAGCAGAAAGTGTGATCAATGCATTCAAAAGTCTTAATGCAAACATCTTAGTACAAGAGTTCATTAAAGAGGCGAATGGTAAGGATATACGTTGCTTCGTGGTAGACGGAAAAGTTGTAGCTGCTATACAACGTGAAGCCCTACCTGGTGAGTTTAGAGCTAATATTCACTTGGGAGGAACAGCATCTGTAATTAAAGTAACACCAGAAGAGAAAAAGATAGCTATCAAAGCTGCTAAAGCTATGAACCTAAAAGTAGCTGGAGTAGATATTATTCGCTCTGCTAAAGGCCCTCTTCTACTAGAAGTAAACTCTTCTCCTGGATTAGAAGGAATAGAAGGTGCTACAAATAAAGATATTGCTTCAGAGATGATTAAAGCGATAGAAAAACAAGTAAAATGGTAATATTATAAAAAAGTGGTGATCTATCAATCACCACTTTTATTCTTTTTAAATCAATACAAGCTATGAACCCATCTACTAACGGCTGGATCAAAAAATACTTTACAGAACACCTAGACTATCAGATCTTCTCTACTCAGAATTGTCATGAGATTTCAACACAGATTAGAAGAATAGGATTCAGTTATGGAATAATTGATATTGATGAATTACCAAGTATTTATAAAAATTTTAAATACACACAAGAAGAACTGTCTAAGATCTGCTACTTACAGCTTTTAGAAAAGATCTATTATATATATAACAATGGGGATAATCAACAGAATTTCATCGATAAGCTCATAGAGTTTTACGAAGTATTCATTCCTCATAAGAGTAATATATTCTCTTCATTCTTTGAAGAAAAGAACCCTTATAACAAACTAGAAAACATCTTTTCTATCAGATGTAAAGAACACTTCTTTTCTCAGTCAAAAAACAATGACTTTGTACTAAATATGATTCTATTATTCATTGATATACTAGCATTCGAGGCTTATATCAATGAAAAAACAGATCCTACGATCTTTATACAACACACAGTAGAACAATTAAAAGAAATAACATTATCTGTTAAAAGAAATAAAGAGGAATTAAGTAAAAAAGACCTACAACTAATAGACTTTTTAGACAAAAACAATAATAGCGCATCTGTTGATTCAATAAAACCGAATACTCCTATCAGTAGTTTTGAGGCAAACTTTATGATAGACTACATCGTATGTAACTCTTGGAAAAATGATATACAAGAAATTATACTACCTAACTTCGAGGAAGAGCCATTCTTGTCTATTCCTTATTCACAAACGATGATAGAAGAGAGTATTTTTTACTTTTCGATAGTACTAGTCAAGAATAAATATGATTACCATTATTACAAATCAAGCAACTTATTTGATAATGTTATCAAGAACTCTACAAGCTATATAGAGCTATTGCTAACGCGAAACAAAACTAGGCTAGTAAATGAATTACAAAAGAACACCCAACTAATGAAGTTATTAGTGGATTCTACGCATAGAGATTTAAATAAAGAAGAAAAAAAGATGGTCAAAAAACAAACTATAGAAGTTATTAAAACCATCCCTTCTCTTGCTATCTTTATTTTACCTGGAGGAGGTATATTATTACCTATTTTATTAAAGTTTATCCCTTCATTACTACCCTCTTCATTTAATGAAAATACAGAGCAGTAACGAACATAAACTATATCTTTCTAAATCGAAGTTGGTATACTTCGTCTAGATCTTGATTACTCATCAAGTTTACATTCATATCGGTAACATAACCAGAGTTTAATCCATATACCCAACCGTGTATACTTAACTCCTGGTTGCGTGCCCAAGCTTCTTGAACAATAGATGTTTTAGCTAAATCATACACTTGCTCGTGCACATTTAGTTCTACAAAACGATTAAAACGCTCTACTTCATCCTCTATCTGATCTAGTTCATGGTTGTGTAATCTATACACTGTTTTGATATGTCTAATCCAGTTATCGATAATACCATAAGAGTGATTTTTCATAGCAGCTAATACTCCACCACATCCGTAATGTCCACAAACAATAATATCCTTTACTTTTAAGATATTTACAGCATAGTCTAGTACACTGAGCATATTCATATCAGAGTGAATCACCATATTAGCAATATTACGATGTACAAATACGTCTCCAGGACCTGCTCCGATAATCTCATTAGCTGGTACCCTACTGTCAGAACAACCTATCCATAATACAGGAGGTTTTTGTTCTTGTGATAAATGCTTAAAATAATTAGGGTTGTCAGCTAATTTCTCCTCTACCCACTGTTTATTATTATCTAATAGCTTCTTATAAAATTCACTATATGCCATAGTACTATTTTTTATCGATGAACATCTCTTTAACGATATTCACCTCTCCTGTTTCTACTTTATAAAAAGCTCCTACTATACCTATTTCACCAGCTTCATACATCTCACTAAGTACAGTACTTGTATTTAGGATATGATCGATAGTATACTCTACGTTGTGATATGCTACTAAATCAACAGCTTCTTTAGAATGGATGTCTAATTCACTATTATTAGCCTTTACATAATCAATCGATGGCTCTACCTTAGCTAATAGATTAGTTAAATGCCCTAATTTAGCACCTTTACAAGCTCCAGTAATAGCTCCACAATGTGAATGTCCTAAAACCATGATAAGCTTACTACCCGCTAATTTACATGCAAATTCCATAGATCCAATAATATCTTCATTCAAGACATTACCAGCAATACGTGCACTAAAGATATCTCCTAACCCTTGGTCAAAGATTAGCTCTGCAGATGTACGGCTGTCGATACAACTCAAGATAATAGCGAATGGAAACTGCCCTTCTTTAGTAGAGTTTACTTGCTCTAACAGATTACTATGTGCTTTTAAGTTTTCTACAAAACGCTTATTTCCTTCCACTAAGAAATCTAAAGCTAATTTTGGTGTAACTAATTTTTGGTCTTCTATGTTGTGTAGTCTCATTCGATTGTTGTTTATTTAAGTTGTAAACTGATAGCAAAAATACAAAACAATCAATAAAATATAACGTATTATTATTTTTTGAAGCAATTTTTATTAATACTGTAATTCATAAACAATAATTAACAATTAATATCTCAACCTTTATCTTACTCTTCTACGTAAAAGAACTAAAAAGTGATGAACCATACAGAGATATAAAATTAGCTATGTATTCTAATCATTTGTTAGCTCTAAACATATATTCCCCAATCAATTATAATTGCAATCAATCGTTAACATTAATATAAATTGCAAAAATATTTGTTTGATTACCAAAATAGTTAATACATTTGCATCATAAATAACAGGAGGAAAAATTTGTACTGATTGCAACCTCGGTAAAAAATGCTAAAGCAGAAATTGATACTTCCCCTTTAGCCATTTCCTCTATTTTTAAAATCTTAAAAAATAATTATTATGGCTTATTACTTTACATCTGAATCAGTTAGTGAAGGACATCCAGATAAAATTGCTGATCAAATCTCTGATGCTTTAATCGATAACTTTTTAGCATTCGATCAAGATTCTAAAGTAGCTTGTGAAACTTTAGTAACAACAGGACAAGTAGTTTTAGCTGGTGAAGTTAAATCTAAAACATACCTAGACGTACAACAAATCGCTAGAGAGGTAATCAAACGTATTGGTTACACTAAGAGTGAATATATGTTTGACGCTAACTCATGTGGTATCTTGTCTGCTATCCATGAACAATCTGCAGATATCAACCAAGGAGTAGACAGAAAGAGTCCAGAAGAACAAGGAGCTGGTGACCAAGGGATGATGTTTGGTTATGCAACTAAAGAAACTGAAGACTATATGCCTCTAGCATTAGACCTTTCTCATAAATTGTTACAAGAATTAGCAGCTATCCGTAGAGAAAACACGGAAGTTACTTATTTAAGACCAGATGCGAAAAGTCAGGTTACATTAGAATATGATGATAACAATACTCCTATCAGAATCGTTACTATCGTACTTTCTACTCAACATGATGATTTCGTTCAACCAACGGATAACTCTGCTCAAGCTAAAGAAGTTGCTGAGAAAGCAATGCAAGCAAGAATAGAGAAAGACATCAAAGAGATCTTAATTACTCGTCTTTTAAATAAATATCCTCAATACAAATATTTATTTGAGAATAATGAAGAAATAGAGTACTTAATCAATCCAACAGGTGTATTCGTTATTGGAGGTCCTCATGGAGATACAGGATTGACTGGTCGTAAGATTATCGTAGATACTTATGGTGGTAAAGGTGCTCACGGTGGAGGTGCTTTCTCTGGTAAAGACCCTAGTAAAGTAGACCGTAGTGCAGCTTACGCAACTAGACATATCGCTAAGAACCTAGTGGCAGCAGGTGTTGCTGATGAAGTATTAGTTCAAGTTTCTTATGCTATTGGAGTTGCTAAACCTACAGGTTTATACATCAATACTTACGGTACAAGCAATGTTAATCTAACTGATGGTGAAATCGCTAAAAAAGTTAGTGAGTTATTTGACTTAAGACCATACTTCATTGAAACTAGTCTTAAATTAAGAAACCCTATCTATAGTGAGACAGCTGCTTATGGACATATGGGACGTAAACCTCAAGTAGTGAAAAAAGTATTCACTAGACCTGGTGGAGAAACTAAAGAAGTAGAAGTAGAATTATTCACTTGGGAAAAATTAGACAGAGTAGAAGATATCAAAGCTAAATTTAGCTTATAATATTCTTATTCAATTCATATAAAGAGACTGCTATTAGTAGTCTCTTTTTTTATACTTACATATAAGAAAAATCCTCTCTTATACACATTTCTAAAATTGGTTTATATTTACTTAACTAAACCAAAATCATGAACTGGATCCTAGGTACACTTATATTACTGATACTATATATTCTTCTTGATAAAAAAAGGAATAGAAACAAAAGAAAAGCTCAACTTCAAAAATTAAAAGAAAACTGGGGGCATCCTAAGGGATTTACTGATTTTAATTTTGACAAAATAGCATCCTACCATCTTGCATTAAGTCATACTACATCGTATCAAAAAATTAGTCAAACCATTAATCAAGATCTTGATCTAGATGATACGTTTACTTATCTAGACAGAACACACTCCTTAATAGGACAACAATACTTATATCATAAACTGCACACCATTAAGTCACCAGAAGAAGTAAGAGATCTTGATCAAACAATTAATTTCTTCAGAACTGACAGTGATGAGAGGATAAAAGTACAAATATTACTAAGTACCTTAACGAATAGAAGTATATACTACTATCACACTCTATTCACTCATAATATCACAATAAATCGTTCTAAGCTAAAGCTAGCTTATGCATTGAATATTATTACAATTAGTTCTGTACTATTAAGTTTACATAGTTTAATCTGGATACTATTATTGCTTCCTATATTTAGTATCAACTTAGTTTTACACTATAAAAATAAATATGCACAATATGATCAGCTAAGTGCTACACAAAACTTTAAACATATTCTTACTTCAACTATACAGTTAGTAAGGATGCAAAAGCTATCTACTGCATATGATTTTACTGAAACTAAAAATGCTATATCTAAACTGCGTAAATTAAATACACTAACCTATTTTTTTACATCAGACAGCGCTATTAAAGATGAAATAACTACATTAGTAATGTTCCCTATAGAACTACTAAAAATAATGCTTAATATAGAAGTTATAACCTTCGAATCTTTTCTCTTAAGAGCACAAGATGCTAAAGAAGAACTAAAAACCTCTTTTGAAACAATTGCTAAAATTGATACTGCAATCTCAATAGCTTCTCTACAGACAAATAATCAACTATGCCAACCTATATTTCACAATAGCAAAGAAATACGAATAGAAGATCTAATCCATCCATTAATCAAAAATTGTGTAAGTAATACAATACATTTAAAAAATAAAAGCCTACTACTAACAGGCTCTAATATGGCTGGTAAAACTACATTCATAAGAGCATTAACATTAAATACAATATTAGCTCAAACAATAGGGTATGTATTCGCTACATCATATAAAGCTAATTTTTACCAAATCAATAGTTCTATCCGAATAACAGATGACTTACATAATGACACTAGCTATTACCTACAAGAAGTGAAACAAATAAAGCGCTTTATAATACAATCAAATACTACAGATCCACAATTATATGTATTAGACGAAATACTAAAAGGAACTAATACAAAAGAAAGAATCTCCGCTGCGTACGCTATACTTAAATATCTAAATAAAGAGAAAGATATAGTTATTGTATCCACACATGATATCGAACTCATTGAGCTACTAGAAAAAGAAGGTTATCAATGTCAATACTTACAAGAAAGTATTGTCGACAATGAGTTACATTTTGACTACAAATTAAAACTAGGTCAGCCACAAACAACCAATGCAATCAAAATATTAGAATTAAATGATTTCCCTACAGAGATTACAGATCTAGCTTATAGCACAAAAAAAATGTTCAGTTAACTAACTGAACATTTTTCTATTTCTTCATCTAAGCATTCAAATCTTGAATTCTGAGACTTAAACTCTGGTACAATTGTCTTTAACTGCTTCACTAAGTATTCTACATCATCCTGTCCCTCATTCTCACACACATAGTTACAAATCATCTCTAAATTCGCTTTTACCATATCTAAATCTTGATTACGTACTTTAGCAATCATTATCTTTTCATGATGCGTCTTCACCGTATTCTCATCATTAGCTAATAATTCTTCGAATATCTTCTCTCCAGGTCTTAGACCAGTAATCTTAATGTCGATATCTTCAGGATAACTATAACCACTCAGTCGTATCATACGCTTAGCTAAGTCAAATATCTTCATAGATTTACCCATATCGAAAACAAAGATTTCTCCTCCATTACCCATAATTGAAGCTTCTAACACTAACTGACAAGCTTCAGGAATCGTCATAAAGAAACGAGTAATATCTTGATGTGTTACTGTTAATGGACCTCCAGCATCAATCTGACGTTTAAACAATGGAATCACAGATCCATTAGACCCTAGAACATTCCCAAAACGAGTTACTATAAAGCTTGTAACACCATTATCTTTTAATGTTGATACATACAGTTCAGCTGCGCGCTTAGTCGCCCCCATAACGTTAGTAGGATTAACAGCTTTATCCGTAGATACCATCACAAACTTTGACACTCCAAATTGAACTGATAAGTCTGCAATCACTTTAGTACCTTTTACATTTGTATGAATAGCCTCATAAGGGAACGATTCCATTAGAGGAACATGTTTATAAGCTGCTGCGTGATATACTAAATTAGGTCTATAAAGTTCAAATAAAGATTCCATTTTCTTTGTATCCCTAATATTTCCAACAACATAAACAATATCACTACATTTATTAGAAACCATAGTCTGTTGCACATCATACAAAGGAGATTCAGCATGGTCGACTAATATAAGTTTCTTAAAGTTAAAACGAGCTACTTGTCTAGCTATCTCACTTCCAATAGAACCAGCAGCACCAGTAATCAACACTACTTTATCATCTATCTCTCGACCAATAATAGGATTGTCTAACTGTATTGCTTTACGTCCTAGTAAATCATCAATTTTTAACTCCTTAATTTGTTTATTAGTATAAGAACCATCTAACCAATCCGTAGCTGGTGGTATAATCTTAATCTTAACAGGAAGCTTCTCTAATACTTCAGATATATCATTTAATCTTTCTCTAGTAATATTCTGAATTGAAATAATTATTTCATCAATACGATTACTAGTTACATAAGTTTCATCAAGGATAGAAGGATTATGTATTTTGTAACCACCTAACCTATTACCTGATTTACTACTATTATCATCTACAAAAGCTACAATATGTGTTCTTACTTTTGTATCCCCTTGTAATGCGCCTACAGTAATAATTCCAGAATCACCCGCTCCATAAATAATAACGCGCTTATGATTTCTAACATCTAATACATAACTACGGTAAAACTGACTGTAGAACAAACGAGCCAAAATAAGCATCGCTGACGTAAAGAATAGATGTAATAATACGAAGGAATACGAATATCTCAAATAAGGCTCTAAACTAGATCCTAAGAACTCATTTCGTTGTAGTGAACTTACAATCATCATGATTGCACCAGAAAACAAACAAGAAATAAAAATAGTCTCAATATCTTTTATACTCGTTTGTCTAATAACACCTTTAAAAGGTTTAAATATTAAAAAACTAACTATATAGCAAACTAATAATACTGGTATTCTCTTTAACATTAATTCAATAGAGAAATTACCAAAAAAATTAGTTAACAAAAGGTTTGAAATAAAATAAGTAAACAAGACAATTAACAAGTCTATTATAAATATGATACCCCTGGGTGTATCACGCTTTAACTGTCTTTTCAGCGCATTATTCATACGATTTTCTTTTGATAACGATTCTTACAATTTTTATAAATGCAAATATAATGCATAAAATGTCACCTTTATTACTCTTCACTAGAAAATACAGTGTATTCACCCTTTTCTCTTATTATTAAGTTTTTAGAAATAAATTAACAAACAATAATACACTAAGATTAACAAAAACAAAAAAACAACTTAAGAACAATCAAATATTTATACCAGATATATACTTTTAAAATATTATAAACAAAGAAATCCCCAACCTCATACGAGATTGGGGATTCTATAAAGAAAGGCGGCGACATACTCTCCCACTGGTTAGCAGTACCATCTGCGCTAGCGGGCTTAACTTCTCTGTTCGAAATGGGAAGAGGTGAGCCCCGCTGCAATAACCACCTTAAATCGGTTGTTACTTTAACGTAACTAATATTTTTAACTATATTGATATTTTAAACTTAACTATATTTTAGAAAGTTGCCCTCCCCTTGTTAAAAACAAGGGGAGATTCACATAAGCTTACGGGTTATTAGTACTACTCGACTTTGACATTACTGTCTTCACATCTATAGCCTATCAACGTTGTAATCTCCAACGACCCTTTAAAGAAATCTCATCTTGTGGTGGGTTTCGCACTTATATGCTTTCAGCGCTTATCCCTTCCCAACGTAGCTACTCTGCGATGCCCCTGGCGAGACAACAGATGCACTAGAGGTTGGTCCAATTCGGTCCTCTCGTACTAGAATCAGATCCACTCAAATTTCTAACGCCCACAGTAGATAGAGACCGAACTGTCTCACGACGTTCTGAACCCAGCTCGCGTGCCACTTTAATGGGCGAACAGCCCAACCCTTGGGACCTTCTCCAGCCCCAGGATGTGACGAGCCGACATCGAGGTGCCAAACCCCCCCGTCGATATGAGCTCTTGGGGGAGATCAGCCTGTTATCCCCGGCGTACCTTTTATCCTTTGAGCGATGGCCCTTCCATGCGGAACCACCGGATCACTATGCTCTACTTTCGTACCTGTTCGACTTGTTAGTCTTTCAGTCAAGCTCCCTTATACCATTGCACTCTACGCACGGTTACCAAGCGTGCTGAGGGAACCTTTAGAAGCCTCCGTTACTCTTTTGGAGGCGACCACCCCAGTCAAACTACCCACCAAGCAATGTCCTCCTCAATCAAGGAGTTAGATCTCAAATAAGCAAAGGGTGGTATTTCAACAATGACTCCACAACGCCTAGCGACGCCATTTCACAGTCTCCCACCTATCCTACACATCACTTATCCAAGAACAATACTAAGCTATAGTAAAGGTGCACAGGGTCTTTTCGTCCCACTGCGGGTAATCGGCATCTTCACCGATACTACAATTTCACCGAGCTCATGGCTGAGACAGTGTCCAGATCGTTACACCATTCGTGCAGGTCGGAACTTACCCGACAAGGAATTTCGCTACCTTAGGACCGTTATAGTTACGGCCGCCGTTTACTGGGGCTTCAATTCAATGCTTCTCAACAATAAATCATCGATAACATCTCCTCTTAACCTTCCAGCACCGGGCAGGTGTCAGGCCCTATACGTCATCTTACGATTTTGCAGAGCCCTGTGTTTTTGATAAACAGTCGCCTGGACCTTTTCACTGCGGCCAGCTTGCGCTGGCGACCTTTCTCCCGAAGTTACAGGTCTATTTTGCCTAGTTCCTTAGCCATGAATCTCTCGAGCGCCTTAGGATACTCTCCTCGACTACCTGTGTCGGTTTACGGTACGGGTACTAATAATCTAAGTTTAGAAGCTTTTCTTGACAGCCCTTAGGCACACTATCTCGTTGTCCGAAGACTCAAAGTACTATCGCATTTCTCCAAGTCTGACGCATTTTACTATCAAACCTATAGGTACGTGCTTCAACGAACTATTCCGTCAGTTCGCGGTGCTTTCATCACTGTGTCACTCCATCACAATTATTAGTAGTACGGGAATATTAACCCGTTGGCCATCGACGTCCCCCTTCGGGTGTGCCTTAGGTCCCGACTAACCCTCAGCTGATTAGCATAGCTGAGGAAACCTTAGTCTTACGGCGGGGGTGTTTCTCGCACCCCTTATCGTTACTTATGCCTACATTTTCTTTTCTAAAAGCTCCAGCAATTCTCACAAATCACCTTCTGCGCCGTTAGAATGCTCCCCTACCACTTACGCATTACTGCGCAAATCCATAGCTTCGGTAGTATACTTATGCCCGATTATTATCCATGCTCGATCGCTCGACTAGTGAGCTGTTACGCACTCTTTAAATGAATGGCTGCTTCCAAGCCAACATCCTAGCTGTCTGGGCAATCAAACCGCGTTTTTTCAACTTAGCATACATTTGGGGACCTTAGCTGATGGTCTGGGTTCTTTCCCTCTCGGACATGGACCTTAGCACCCATGCCCTCACTGATGATTATCATTACTTAGCATTCGGAGTTTGTCAGGAATTGGTAGGCGGTGAAGCCCCCGCATCCAATCAGTAGCTCTACCTCTAAGTAACTATCGATCATCGCTGCACCTAAATGCATTTCGGGGAGTACGAGCTATTTCCGAGTTTGATTGGCCTTTCACCCCTACCCACAGGTCATCCGAAAACTTTTCAGCGTTAAACGGTTCGGTCCTCCATTTAGTGTTACCTAAACTTCAACCTGCCCATGGGTAGATCACACGGTTTCGCGTCTACCACTACTGACTAAAGCGCCCTATTAAGACTCGCTTTCGCTACGGATCCATGACTTAATCACTTATCCTTGCCAGCAACGGTAACTCGTAGGCTCATTATGCAAAAGGCACGCCGTCACCCCACAAAGAAGCTCCGACCGCTTGTAGGCGTATGGTTTCAGGATCTGTTTCACTCCGTTATTCACGGTTCTTTTCACCTTTCCCTCACGGTACTGGTTCACTATCGGTCTCTCAGGAGTATTTAGCCTTAGCGGATGGTCCCGCCAGTTTCAATCAAGGTTTCACGTGCCCCGACCTACTCAGGATACCACTATTCTTATCTTCTCTTACCAATACGGGACTATCACCCTCTTCGGTTTACCTTTCCAGGTAATTCTCATTAAATCCGCAAGAAATGTCGTGGTCCTACAACCCCAAAATTGCCGTAACAACTTTGGTTTGGGCTATTCCGCGTTCGCTCGCCACTACTTACGGAATCACTTTTGTTTTCTTCTCCTCCGCCTACTTAGATGTTTCAGTTCAGCGGGTTCGCCTCCTATTAGGATACTATATCTTCAATATAGTGGGTTGCCCCATTCGGATATCTACGGATCAACTCGTGTGTGCCAATCCCCGTAGCTTTTCGCAGCTTATCACGTCCTTCTTCGCCTCTGAGAGCCTAGGCATTCCCCATACGCCCTTATTTTGCTTATGTGCTTACAATTCTTTCGAATCGTACTTTCTATATATTTCTATATCTTTTTATTCTTTCTAACTGTTTTGTTAGTTAAGTTTTATCAATATGTCAATGAACTTGTGGACTTTTGTCCTTGTGGAGAATATCGGAGTCGAACCGATGACCTCCTGCGTGCAAGGCAGGCGCTCTAGCCAGCTGAGCTAATCCCCCGTTTTATCTATCGGTATCACTACCTTTAAAACGGTTAGCTAACCTCTAGTATTTCCTTATCAAATTAGTAAACTAGTAGTCCCGGGCAGACTCGAACTGCCGACCCCTACATTATCAGTGTAGTACTCTAACCAGCTGAGCTACGAGACTCTGTATTACTTAATTCTTTTATTCTTTTTTTTGGTATTAACAGCGAGAGTAAAGTATCATACTTATTAATTATTCTCTAGAAAGGAGGTGTTCCAGCCGCACCTTCCGGTACGGCTACCTTGTTACGACTTAGCCCTAGTTACTAGTTTTACCCTAGGCAGCTCCTTGCGGTCACCGACTTCAGGTACCCCCAGCTTCCATGGCTTGACGGGCGGTGTGTACAAGGCCCGGGAACGTATTCACCGGATCATGGCTGATATCCGATTACTAGCGATTCCAGCTTCATAGAGTCGAGTTGCAGACTCCAATCCGAACTGAGACAAGCTTTGGAGATTCGCATCCTGTTGCCAGGTAGCTGCTTTCTGTACTTGCCATTGTAGCACGTGTGTAGCCCAGGACGTAAGGGCCGTGATGATTTGACGTCATCCCCACCTTCCTCACGGTTTGCACCGGCAGTCTTGCTAGAGTCCCCGCCTTAACGCGCTGGTAACTAACAATAGGGGTTGCGCTCGTTATAGGACTTAACCTGACACCTCACGGCACGAGCTGACGACAACCATGCAGCACCTTGTAAATTGTCCGAAGAAAAATCTGTTTCCAAATCTGTCAATCTACATTTAAGCCCTGGTAAGGTTCCTCGCGTATCATCGAATTAAACCACATGCTCCACCGCTTGTGCGGGCCCCCGTCAATTCCTTTGAGTTTCATTCTTGCGAACGTACTCCCCAGGTGGGATACTTATCACTTTCGCTTAGCCACTCAGTCCGAAAACCGAACAGCTAGTATCCATCGTTTACGGCGTGGACTACCAGGGTATCTAATCCTGTTCGCTCCCCACGCTTTCGTTCATCAGCGTCAATAAATACGTAGTAACCTGCCTTCGCAATTGGTATTCCATGTAATATCTAAGCATTTCACCGCTACACTACATATTCTAGTTACTTCCATATTATTCAAGCTCTGCAGTATCAATGGCCGTGTCCTAGTTAAGCTAGGAAATTTCACCACTGACTTACAAAGCCGCCTACGAACCCTTTAAACCCAATAATTCCGGATAACGCTCGGATCCTCCGTATTACCGCGGCTGCTGGCACGGAGTTAGCCGATCCTTATTCTTACAGTACCGTCAAGTCTCTACACGTAGAGAGGTTTCTTCCTGTACAAAAGCAGTTTACAATCCATAGGACCGTCATCCTGCACGCGGCATGGCTGGTTCAGAGTTGCCTCCATTGACCAATATTCCTCACTGCTGCCTCCCGTAGGAGTCTGGTCCGTGTCTCAGTACCAGTGTGGGGGATCTCCCTCTCAGGACCCCTAATCATCGTCGCCTTGGTATGCCGTTACCACACCAACTAGCTAATGATACGCATGCCCATCTTATACCGATAAATCTTTATTATCAATACGATGCCATATCGATAAACCATGGAGCATTAATCCGAATTTCTTCGGGCTATTCCCCTGTATAAGGTAGGTTGCATACGCGTTACTCACCCGTGCGCCGGTCTCAAAAAAGCAAGCTCTTTCTACCCCTCGACTTGCATGTGTTAGGCCTGCCGCTAGCGTTCATCCTGAGCCAGGATCAAACTCTTCATCGTATATTTTTAATTTCGTAAATTAAAAAAGTATAATCCCAAATCTTGCGATTTGCCTTACTCTCTTATTTGTATGCTGTCAATCCAATATGTTTATGAACGTTGTCTTCTTATTTCTAAGTCTCACTTGTTTTTCAAAGCGAGTGCAAAAGTAAAAACTTATTTCGAATTAGCAAAACTTTTTTAAAAAATATTTTTCTTTATTTTTTCACTAAACTCCCGTTTTTACTGAAGCGGACTGCAAAGATACTACCTTATTTTTTACTTATCCAAATTTATTTTTATAAATTTTTTAAAGCTTATTTTTCAGTCGCTCTTGCTTCACTTTTTGTTTATGATCGTCTGCCTCTAGAGTCGTTATCACTTCTCTAATGCGGATGCAAAAGTAGTATCTTTTCCATTACTTCCAAACTTATCTTTGCCTTTTTTTTAAGGTTTTTGAAAAGTATTTCATAACTCTCTATTATATCACCTTTTACGAGTGAAAGTTTTTTTGTCTTTTTTAAAAGATTATAGCCTTATACAATCTCTATACTATATATACGTAAGGTTGGATGGCGGAATGTATTTAATATTGTACTCTATTGTATATATGTAATAATTGAGAATATGCCTTCATATAGCCTTTCTGTCTATGTATAGATGTTACTTTATCCTATATAAAGGTGTTTTATCTTCCTTTTTATAGTCTCTATACTTATATAGGTATGTATTTTTAGAAGAAAAGCCCCTTATAAAGTACCTATATCCTTGTTTTGAAGAAAAACAGGCACACTTTTTTTATTCTCATATTGAGCAAAAAACAACACAAATAACTGTTTATCAATAAGTAAAGCATATTATCTATACTCTCTTTATAAAAACACAACACTTCCCAATCCCAGTAATAACAAGCCTTTATGCCTACTTCTTCAACACCGCTTCAACATTTCTCCAAGATTACTCTACCTGAGCACCTCTTTCTTGAAACAATATTGAAGAGGTCTTGTCGCACTCTTGAAGAGGGTTAACTTATAGTGGCAATAAAAAAGCCCTAGACTATATAGTCCAGGGCTGTAAAATTCTTTAAGAATATTTCTTACTTCTTCAATACTTTGGCTCTAACGCGTTCTCCACCTACATTTATATTTAATAAGTATACTCCTCTTTCTAATTCTCTCATATCAATCACTGCACGATTAGTTGCTGTGAAATTAAATCGTTTTACTAAACGATTACTTAAATCAAAAACCTCTACTTCTGAAATAGTAAATACTTTATCCTTCGTTACTTCAACATTTGCGATATCTTGAACAGGATTTGGCCAAATTATAATATCTTCTGGATCCACTTCTTTAGTACTTGACACCTTTTCTATTCCCTCTAAATCATCATTACTGATTAAAAGACTAAAGTCTTGTCTACCATACGACAATTCACCTTTATGACTTACCACTACTTCATATTCTCCTGCATCAGGGTTTATAAGCTCTATTCTTTCTAGGTTATCGACATCATTATCTCCTTTTAGAGCATTGAGGTTACTCATATTTTTATTTAAATACCATGGAAAATACTCTTCCCCCTCCTTATACAGTCTAATATCTAAATCATTGATAAGTTTATTATTCTTAACACTTCTATTTAATTCTCTTGAATCAAATAGTGCTTCTATATCCGTCCAACTTAATGTGACTAATAATCTATCAGAAGGATTGTCAAGTTTAAACTTATATCGAAACTCTTTTTTATTAAGTAGAACACTTTCTTTTAAAACCGCACTTTCATCATCCACATTCTTCATGAACTGTATTCCTCTCTCGGCATTAATCATTCCCCATCCTATCTTATTGGTTGGGTATTTTTCTTCAAGATATTCTGCAGTATGAGTCATCAACCCACGCAATGTAGCAGAGCGCATCGGAAAATGATGTGACTGCACATATCCTTGTTGCCAAAGCGTTAGAATAGCTGATACGACTGGCGATGCCATAGAAGTACCATTCATTACTTTATACAAATCACTTGAAGGACTAGCATTACTATACCTTGGTAATTCGTATGCTGAAGACAGAATCTTCACTCCTGGCGCAGCTATATCAGGCTTAATCCTAAAATCTCCTGTAGGACCATAACTACTAAACTTAGCTACACTTAATTGATCAGTACCATCTAATCCCACAGCAGCTACTACCACCGCATTCTTTGCATTAGTATTTCCTAATAATAAATCATTGCCATTCATGGTAGGATTTATTTTAGCATAATCTTCCCTATCATTACCTGCTGAAATCACTGGTTGATAATATGGATATGTATAAGTCAGTTTATCCAACTGATAAGCGTCCTTATTATAATATCCAAAATAAGTAGGAGAAACTAGTGGATTATCATAATCATCTAGTGCTGCTATCCCATAAGAATGATTAGATACTAATAAACCCGATTGGGCTGCTGAGGCCATCTCTACTATATCGTTATCCCAATCATAACTCCATACGCTAGCTTCAGGAGCTAATCCCTTAGCTGGAGCATATACCCCGCTTGCAACTAAGGTACCCGCTACATGAGTAGCATGGTTCTTCCCAAGTTCTGCACGTTCTAAGTCTTCACCATTAAGCTTAGCAATATTAATATCTCGATCCTTTAAAATCACACGGCTCGAAGCACTACTCTTAAACTCTTGATGCTGCTCAAAGGCAGGCTTACCATCCCATAGCCCTATAATCATATTTCTACCCTGAAGATTCACTCTCTGTCTACCTCCTTTCGAAATATTATCTACACCTGTCAGACTACGTGATAACGCATTCTGAGTAGCATAATAAATGGGAATATCTCCGTCTTCAATGGCTCTCAACTGATAAATACGTCCGTCCTTATAAACTCCTTTAGTAGGAACACTATATTGTTGTTGAAACTGTAAGACAGCCTCTTTATCTGACATTACCTCTCTGCTAAACTGTTGTATAATCTCTTTGTTCTTCTGCTCATCTTGTTGACTCCTTATCTCATTTCTCAATTGAGGGCTTTGGGCAAACAGTGAACTACTAAATAATAAAGCATATACTATACTTCTTACATCCTTCATCAATATCAATGTGGTTAGAATTATATTCTTTAGAAGTCCAAATATATGATTGTGCTCTAAAAAAACTCTTATTGTGAATATAAAAATACAACCAAAATAAATAATCTATCTAAAAAAGAAGTATAAATATACCTTAAATACTCTATAAAATATCGCTCTATAAGCTCCATCAGACCTATATCACTTCATTTAGAAACAAGGTTATACAACTGAATCAACATCCTCTCTCCTTACCTATCCTTTACTATAAGGCGGTATAATGTATAGAACAGATTTCGTTGGATCACACATAAATCTTTATATTTGGACAAATCTAACAGTAACCTTAATATTTATGAAAATCAAAAAGACCGTACTTGGTGTAGTTGCAGGAGCATCGATTTTGTCTATTTCTTGTGACAAAGTAAAGAACGAAGCTGCCTCATCAGGAGATTGGAATGAAAGTAATGCTTTCTTTAACGAAAGTACATTGCCATACTATACAGCAGACTTTGACAAAATTAAAGACAAAGATTTTAAACCTGCTTTATTAGAAGGAATGCGTCGTCAGATGGAAGCTATCGACAAAATAGTAGCGAATACAGAAGAACCAACTTTCGAAAACACTTTAGAAGCACTAGAGCGCTCTAGTGAATTACTAGATAGAGTAAGTTCTGTATTTGGGCTATTAACAGGAGCTCATACTAATGATGAACTTAAAGCAATTAATTCAGAATTGGCACCAAAATTTGCTGGTCATAGAGATGCTATATACTTAAATGATGGCTTGTTCCAACGCATTAAAAAGCTTCATGACAATCAAGCTTCACTTAATCTAAACGAAGAGCAAAATAGACTACTAAATGTATACTATGAAGACTTCGAAAAATCAGGTGCTAATCTATCTGCTGAAGATAAAGAGAAATTAAAGCAGCTGAATCAAGATATTGCAACCTTAAATAATCAATTTGGGGATAAATTATTAGCAGCTACTAAACAAGGTGGTGTTAAATTCACTAAAGAAGAACTAACTGGATTATCAGATGATGAACTTAATGCTATCAAACAAGAAGATGGTAGTTATGTAATCGCATTAAACAATACTACACAACAGCCAGATCTAGATAAACTGACCAATAAAGAAACTAGAAAGAAACTATTCGATCAAGCATGGGTAAGAGCTGAAAAAGGAGATGATAATGATACAAAAGCATCTATCCTAGCCCTAGTAAAAAAACGTGCTGAGAAAGCTAAGTTAATGGGATTCGATAACTATGCAGAGTGGAGTCTACAAGGTTCTATGGCACAGAATGCTAGTAATGCTACTAAAATACTGAAAGACCTAAGTCCTTATGCAGTAGGAGCGGCTAAAGAAGAAGCAGCTGATATCCAAGCATTAATTAATAAAGAAGCAGATCCATTCACGCTAACAGCTGCTGACTGGAACTACTACGCTGAAAAAATCAGAGAAGAAAAGTATGCTTTAAACCAAAATGAGCTTAAGCCTTATTTTGAGATGAATAGTGTATTAGAGAACGGAGTGTTCTATATGGCTACACAATTATATGGTCTGAGCTTTAAGGAACGCAAAGATATCCCTGTATGGCAAGAAGATGTAAAAGTATACGAAATCTTCAATGAGGATGGTAGTCAAGTAGGGTTATTCTACACAGATTACTACCAAAGAGATTCTAAACGCGGTGGTGCATGGATGAGTAATATCGTAGGTCAGTCTAAATTATTAAACAGACTTCCTGTAATCTACAATGTAGGTAACTTCCCAAAACCAGCGAAAGGTCAACCTACACTATTATCACAAGATAATGTAATCACAATGTTCCACGAGTTCGGGCATGCATTACATGGGTTCTTTGCTAATCAAACTTACCCTACTCTATCAGGTACTAGTGTGTCACGTGACTTCGTAGAATTCCCTTCACAATTCCACGAGCACTTCGCATTCGAACCTTCTGTATTAAAGAATTATGCTAAACACTATAAAACAGGAGAAGTAATCCCTGATGCTTTAGTTCAAAAAATGAAGAATGCAGGAACATTCAATAAAGGTTATAGCATGACTGAGCTATTAGGTGCTTCTCTATTAGATATGGAATGGCATACTGTGTCTACAGATAAGAACATCACTGATGTACTAGCTTTTGAAAAAGAGGCTTTAGCTAAATATGGTTTAGACTTACCTACTGTTCCTCCTAGATACCGCAGTACTTACTTTAGCCACATCTTCGGAGGTGGATATGCTGCTGGATACTATTCATACAAGTGGTCAGAAATGTTAGACTTCGACGCTTATGATTGGTTAGAACAAAACGGTGGTATGACTCGTGAGAATGGTCAAATCTTTAGAGATAAGATTTTATCTAAAGGAAACTCTGTTCCATTAGACAAATTATACAAAGACTTTAGAGGTAAAAACCCTACAATAGATGCTTTATTAAAGTACTCTGGTTTTACGAAGAAGTAATTGAAATTGAATAAAAAACCCTCCAGATGGAGGGTTTTTTTATACATTTACTACTGAACTAATATTTCTATATTAAAAACTTCTCACTGATAACGTAGTGATAAGCTATATAAAGTAAATAAAAGTTATTTTGTTGTAACACTAAACAGCCAAGCTAAAGCATTAGCTGTAAATTGTGAATTATAAACTGTCTGATTCGTTAAAGAAGGGGTTCTTCCGTATCCTGACTTACCTATAGGTCTATTATTACTATCTACTAAAAAAGGACAAATATTATCACTTCCCATAGCTCCGCTAGTTCCACTCTGTGAGTTAAAACCACCATCTCCTGCCCACACAAAATTAAGTTCTTTGTGCCTAAATGCAAAAATATTACCATTCGAATCTCTAGACAGTACTTCTATATCATTTATTGCTCTTCCTAAAGAGTTTGGTTCTATAGCTATACCTGTTGTAGCATCATCTCCTAATTTTTTATTGCGAATATCCCCAAATGGTCCATTTAAAACTGGATCATCAACATTAAGAATAGAACAAATAGTTCCTGAACGAGTACCTATATTTACAGTACTAATATTAGTTGTGCCTAATACAGCATTCAATAAATAATAAGTACTTGCATTATCATTTGCATCTGTTACTGCTAAAAGAGCCCCTCCTGACCTAACATAGTTTGCTATTGCTATAGCTGCAGTCTCATTCATTCTTGTATTATAACCTATACTGATTAAAGCTGGGTTAGAAGTATTTATTTCAGAGGCAACATTATTAATCGACGAATCATTATTAACGATCACTGTAATACTTCCCTCCATAGCTACTGTGCTAGTAGGTAAAGATCCAAAATTATTTGGACTATCTATAAAAGCTTTAGAATGTCCTCTATCAAAACCGTAACCAAAACTAGTTTTATTCGAGTAAGTCAACATTTTCTTTGAAGACAATGCTAATGTTACATCAAAACTACAAGTAGAAGCTCCTACACTTGTTGGCATACTAAGTATCATAGTCTTCTTATCATTATTTGTTGGTGTTCCTTTTCCATATAATACAAAAGCTGTATCATCTATAAAAATCTCCTTCTTTGTAAAAACTCCTTTTGCTTCAAAGTAAATACCATCAACAGTATTCGTCACAATATGATATTCGCCAGGTTCCACAACCTCCATTATTATAGTAACATAATTTGAGGCATTAAGTGGTGTACCAGCTCTATACTTACCGAATACTTGTTGATTGCCTGGAAAACAATAAATTTTCAACACTGCTTCTTTAGATTTGACAGGTAAGTTATATACACAACTAGCACTAACAATATTCTCATTACTTGCAGTTGGATTATATTCTTTTATACCTTGAGAAGACATTTGTATAACCATAGGTAAAGTAGTCCCTCCTACCGTAGGTTTTCCTGTATTAACAATCGGTCTCATCTCTACCATCTGAATATCATTCGTAGCGACATTAAACTTAAAGTCAACTATATCAGATTCAAACTCTATCTTTTGTGTCTGAGTTGAACTAATTTCAATTACACCTCTTACTTTTCCTCTACCTGTGGCGATAACCTTAACAGGTACCATAATTTTATGAGAAGTAGTTAATGGTTCATTCTTTAAAAACTCTCCACCAGAGGTCACTTTAGTACAATCAATAATAACCTCAACCTTCGAAATTACTGCAAAATATGGATATACACTTGGTGCTTCACCTTGTTCAACTTTGACATAAGAATTACTAATAAAATCCAAATCAGTTTGCATAGGCCACGTAGGAGTACCATAACCATCCAATTCAATAATAGCTGTTTTACTACTAACTTCTTGAGATGTCAATGTTCTTGTTTTCTTAAAGTAAATCCCGTTAACAGTAGGAGTGGTAATTGTTACGACTCCACCTTGAGAAATATTATTAATAGTAACACGCATTTTCCCCGTAGTTTTAACGTCATTTAAATCTACTCCTGTATAAAAGTTCCCAATCTGCTCTACTTTAATTATATCATAAGTCAACGCTCTTTTCTCTACTTCATTATTAAGTGTACAGGTTGCTAGTTTCTTATTCAGAAAGAACTTAATCGTATCCTTTCCGCCAGAAACCCCATTAGTACGTTCATATCCTTTTACAGGAGTTCCATTTCCTTTTAAAACTAAAGTATAATCGCCTTTTTGAGGAAAAATACCACTAGCTAAAAAGCTATAACCATTCTCCTTCCCCGTATTATCATAAGCAATAGCCTGAATTTCATAAGCCCCTGGTATACTAACACTAACATCGACTGTAATAACATTTTTTCTAGAATCTAAAAACACACCTTCAATATAGTCTCCTGTAATCTTTATTGCTCTACACTTATCATCAGGTATAATAAATGTTGCAGGACCAACATCCCCACAAACATTCATCCATTGTTGACGACTTGTGTTATAAAATTCAACACACTCTATTGTTGTATTATAAATAACCATTCCGCCTAGTAATTCATGACTAGGAATCCGCATACGTTCTGTTGTAGACATACGAGGCAATAAAAAACCTTTTTCTTTAGAATTTAATTCTAAAAGACTAAAGTTCAATGGATTTAACGCATCAGAAGAAGAATCATCTGATATTTGGGTACCTTTTTCTGTCAATACCTGTGCTACACTTATCTGAGTTGGGCCTAACACATAGAAAAGGAGAATCAACAGTACAGTTCTGATGCTTTTATTTAAACTTATATGTTGTATCATAAACTTCATTTTTTTGATAAAAACTAGGGAAATTATTCTTCCCTAGTTTATAATTCTTATTAACAAGGATTACTTTTTATGTTCAATAACATAATCAATGGCCCAAGCCAACGTATTAGCATATAAAACAGCATTATAAACAACACCATTATCTGCATAATTCTTCGGTTTAGGAACACCTTGACTATCAAAATTAGAAGGGAATATAGATAGATTCTTATAATCTTTCTTCCCTATAAACCATCCGCCATCTCCAACAAACACAAACCCTAAATCACGATGCTTCATAGCCCAAATAGAATTAACATCTCCTTGTTTTGAAACTAAAGGAACATAACTATTTGGCAAATTAGAGTAATACCATCCATTATGTGCATCATTCCCCATCACCTTACCAGATAAATCTCCAAAAGGTCCTTTTATAATCGATTCGTTATTTGCAGAAGACAACACAGGATTCAGCATAGTATAATTATTAGACACACTAATACTACTACCTCCTACTGTTAAACCCGCTAACCTTTCTATAACATTCTTAGTATATGTTCTTGGTGTGCTCTCATCTCCAATGATTAATACTCCTTTCTTATCACGTACAAATGCAACTAATACATCTTGTGTTTCTGTTCTAGTAAAATTATATCCTATTACATTGATAATAATATCCACATTATTGGAAGCAATGAATCTATCTAGATCAGCTCCTTGAGCATTAGTACTTAATACTCTCACCGAATTCACTTTTACTGTTCCCATTGGGCCAAAATTAGTACTACTCTTAAGAATTGCTCCTCCAGCATAAACAGTACTACTATTGGCACCGTAATTTGTTCCACCTAAAGACAATACTACTATATCGTGTGCTTTTACTTGTGCTACTACAGAGCACAGAGACGAATTAGAATCTAATCCTTCTGCTATAAGATTAAACACTGTCAGTCCTCCTGTAGTAAATACCCCAACTGGATCTAAAGTCACTGTTGCTTTTCCTTTTATTCTATCCGAATCAGTAAAGACACCTGTTTTTGTAAAATAAACACCATTAACAGTATTTGTTTTAATTGTATAATTCTCTGCATACCCTACATTTACACTTACTTCAATACCATGTTTACCTGCTTGTAAAGGAGTATTTACCAAAAAATTGTTATTTCTACTAGTAGGTCCATTTGAAAAAGCAAAAGCACTAGAACAATCAAATGTATAATTCTTAGAACGTTCCACTACATTTATAACTGGAAAAGAAGAACAGAAAGCTCCTCCTGAATTAGGTGTTATAGTAGTAAACTCAATAGTTTTTGCTTTTACAGGAATTTTCACGTACTGTCCATTTTTCATCTCTGGATATAAGGTTACATATTGTACATTATCAGATCCATTAAAAGTCAGGGTTGTACTTGGTGCAACAAATTTCACAGGAGTATCTGTTGTTCCTTTTATTATTCCATTTAACTCTATATCAACCATACCAGGCGCTAAGACTTTTAAAGGAAGTAATATAGAGTTACTCTTAGTTAAAAAAGTATCTTCTTTATATTCTCCTCTCATTTGTATTTCATTAGCATTACATACTAATTCAAAACTAGTAGGAACTACTTTTACTTCAGCTGTAACGTTAGATGTTTTATTATTCTTTGAATTGGTAGTAAATTTAAAAGTACTATTTACAACATTTATTGGAACTCCTTGTGCATATAAATATATCTCCGCTCTCCCTTCTTGTGTAAACTCTCCTGATCCGCTAAAACTAATACCATTTAAAGTCTCTGTACTTTGTACTCTCCAGAACCCTACCGTTGTCACATCTACAAGAACTTTAATTTTATTATCATTTGCATTTAAAGCTACTCCTTTATAAGCTGACCAAGCAACATCAACTACCTGAGGTTCTACAAGTTTAAAATCTAACGCAGATGATTTCACTTTAATATGTATAGAAGTACAAGTCGTATCTTTCTTACCATTTATCATAAAACTAACTAGATCTCCTGGTGTTTCATTTGGATCTAATGGGGTTCCAAATCCTTCTAATGCAATTGAATAAACTCCTTTTGTTTCGAATATTCCAGATTTACTAAAAGAATACCCATTTGTTGTTACTGCACTAATATTATATGATCCTGTTTCTACCACATTAATTGTAATGTATAAAACATCTGTATCTCTTAGACTTTGGCCTTGTTTTAATTCTTTAGCTCCACTCGAATTTAAATAAACCTTAGAACAGTCTAATGTTAATTTTGCAGGAGGTAATGTTCCACATACACTAAGCCATTTATTTGCTGTTGTACTCCAATAGTTAATACAATCATTATCTGTATTATAAATAACAAGTCCATTTCCTCTTACTTTATCGTCAATATTAATTTTATCTCTTTCAACGGTGGTCATTCTAGGCAATAGAAAACCTTTCGTAACACTTTCCAATTCTAAGATAGAATATGGAGCAGCAGTAGCATTTGTCACACCTGCAACAGAACCATCTTTTAACTTCGTCATATCATTTTGTCCAAAAGACAATGAAGCATTTACAAGAAATAGAATCATAATCAAAAGAACCGAATGAAACGAATCGATATGTAGTTTTTTAATTTCCATCAATATTATTTTTAATGATTACTATTTTACTAATAATGCTTCTAACGCTTGCAAGCGTTTAGCCATTTCATTCATTTCAGTTTCTAACTTCTCAATGCGATATCCTTTTTTATTCAGTTCTTTTTGTTGATCAATAACATGTAAAAAGAGTTCTTCTGTCTTTTCTAATAGCTGAATAGATAATTCAGATACATTAAATGAGTATCCTAGATCTGTTTTCTCTAAATCTGTAATAGGAGTTATACCTGGTAGATGTCTATTCGTTCTAATAAATCTATCTAAACTAGTTAAATCATAGAACTTATAATCGTATTTTAAATTAGAATATCCTTCAAAATAATTATCAAATACATAGTCTGCATAATAGCTATTCGTAGCAGTTATACTACCATTTATTCTCAATTTTTCATTAGGTACTTTAGCTGAATCAGACTTTTCAGAATACCCAATTCCTACCCAACCATTGATGTAGATATCTTGGTTATTTTTAGTAGCCTGTTCTGTTGTATTAACAACGTACCAAGGCTCTTGAGCAATCTGATTAAACGAAATAAAAGTAGGGCTCTTTAATTCATCTGTATAGATTAATTGCTTCGTATTAATGTCAGCTTTTAATGAAGTTAACGTTTCTGAATTAGTAAAAATATCAGCTACATATATAGTTGTTATATCCTTATTTTCATCACTATACACTAATGCTTTCCCTTTACTATTATAATCATCTTCTAGCTTTAATGATGTTACTGTTTCTATTCCAGAAGGACTTCCATCACTTCCAATACCGCCAAACAAATCGCTCCCTTTAATATCTACAAGATCTTCCTGTTCGTTTTTATATACAAACTTCTTTGCTTTATAGGTTCTTAATAAAGAAGGTACAACAGGAGCATTAGGATCTATTTCTTTTTCTTTATCTACATGCACCTCCATCATTTCACCAGTAACAGGATTTTGTTCTAAATAAACATACATTGTTATCTCTTCAGGAGTCAAAGTAGTTAAGGTCTCAAATTTCTTAATAACCTCACTAAGCTTCATTGTTTCTTCTTCATTGGTATCTTTATTAATCCAGGTAAAGATATAATCACCTTTATCCTCAATAATTTTCACACTATTCGGATCAGCTATCTCCTTTATGTAGTGATTCAAAGTTGTATTAGAAACAAGAGTATTCCATTTATCTCCACTCCAGAAATAAAAACCTGCCAACATATCTTTAGTACCTGTATGATATATAATTAGACTATCTGGATAATCTGTTCCTACTATTGTCAACTTATCTGTACTGTTTTTTAATTCAATACGCGGGATCAAAACTCCTTTATTATTAGAATAAATTTCTAATTCAGATGAGTTATTGGGCAAATGGGTTCCTATTCCAGTCTGACCATACACACTACTAACTAGTGTAAAAATTATCATAATAAGAAAATGTGGTTTTTTCATTTTATTGTATTTTTTATAGTTGAATCTTAATTATTTTTTATAAAATTACAAACAATTACAAATAATAAACACAAAAAATAACAACAAATATATATTTTTGTATAAACAAAAATTAATACACAGAATAACTAAAAAACAATCAATAAAAATTATTTATTTTAATAAAAAAAACAACTAAATAGTTAAAAAAATACCAAAAACACCAATAAAAAAAACCAATATTTTACAATAAAACAATAAATACATCAAAAAAAAATATTTTAAACCAGATCAAAAAACTGTAATTTTCATTCTTTTACAATAAAACACCTCTCGCAAACAAATAGTATTATTTACTTTTTCACTTCTTCTTATTTAACATAACCGCCCCTTCTTATATGCTTCTATAATTTTAAAACTTCCATAAAAAAGAAGAGTTACCTCATCACAAGGTAACTCTTCTCAAAAATTGCGTTATAAAAAATCACACTTTCGTGTTTCGTCAATCAAAACAATCAGAATTTAAACAATACTATCTTTTACTGACAGGTTACTCTGCTGTCCAAAAAGCCCACTCCTTACCATTAAAAACACAAATCATATTTGATTTTGTATCATAGACTATCGTACCTGTTGGTGGAGAAACTATGTTTAAATGTGGGCTTTCTACTCTAGGTAAAACCAATGCTTTACTTGGGCTATCTAATACAAGAACTCCATCTATGGCCACAGAAGGGTCATTTCCTATTAAAATCTTAGCACTTGCTACTTCAGTTAATTTATCTTGTGCTATTATATTTACCTCACCTGTATTAATCGATAAATCTACCCATTGGTTTATACCATTAGAGTACTTAATTTTTTTATCTACCACATCGTAAATTAATGTTCCTTCCACTGCACTAGTCGCAAGAGCACTATTAATCTTAGGTAAAACTATTCCTCGGGTATCATTATCAGGAAACTCTAGTATAGAACTTGGAGATAAAAAATAATCTTTACTCCCAATATTTACTTGTTGGCTCCATGCAGATAAAGGGATAATACCCACACAAAACAAAATACAACTAAAAAAAATCTTATTTTTCATTTTCTTCTTGCTTTTAATTGTCAGGGCATGATTGCACTATACAAGCCCATATTTTACCATTGTACAACTTCATACACTTATTAGTTGTATCATAAACCATCATCCCTGCTATAGGGTTTGAAAACGCCTTAATCTGTGTATCAGTTAATCGAGTAAGGACAAATCCTTTAGATTTAGACTCTAAATAAAGAATTGCATTTATACCATCTTCTGCTAAAAGCTCTCCATTGCTACGATCTAAACTAGTCATGATAACAAAATCAGCATTTTTCTTTACTATACTACCTTCTACTCCCGGGTAATAACAAATTAAACTACCTCCACAGAACGGAATTGTTGGATCTAATACAGTATACGCATCATCCAAGCTCGAATTAATACATACATCCTCAGAATTTCCTATTAACTCAATACTTGCTCCAAAATCAACCACTTGAGCAATATCTGCATCAGGGACTTCACTAGGTTTAGTGTATTTATTTCCTGTTGCGGCTTCTATTATTGCTAAGAAATCCAATGCCTGTAACTCATATGTTAATTCTAAGGTACTTCCTCCATTAATATTTAAGCCTTCGACAATGTGCATTCCTTCTTCACTTTCTATAATTCCTTGTCCCAGATTAGATTGAAATTTATTAAATCTAAAGTCTTCATGATACATAAACATAATTCTCAAATCAGCAAATGTAACAGTTGGATTTGGGTTTTTTACTTTAGCCTTAATTGTAATAAGGCCATTTTCTTTATAACATTTATTCAAAACAGGCTCAATACTTATTTCAGGAGATAATACTCTGGGCTGATAGATCATTTCAACTTTAGTAGATGTACATGATGTAAAATTATTGTAATCGCAACTCTCTATAGTCAGTACCTTATTCTCATTAAGGCTTGTATATGTCAATTTCCCTCTATTCTCGTAGATCTTTGCTACAGCATCATCTTTAAAACGTACCCTTGCAGTAATTGTAGTAAAAGTCATAGGGTCTAATTTAACCTTATTTATCTCTAATTTTCTGGTTCCTTCATAATTATTAAAGATCGCATCACTAAAAGCACCTTCTGTTGACATCACTCCACCATCAACCCAAAACATTCCTTCAGGTAATTCATCCTCAATCTTAACATAACGAGGATCACATGAATAATTCCACACTTTAAATGTATACTCAAAATCACTACATGATACCACCTTTGGTGGTGCTTGTAATGTAAACTCTATTCCATCTGGATTAGGAGATGCAGGTCTTGGACAATTTAACTCCAAATCCCCAATGGCAATTCCTTGATATCCTCTTGACTTAGTTCTATAATGAATTTTATGTTTTATTTCTATTCTTGTCACCTCATGCGGAAAAGTAACAACTGCTACCCCATTTTTATTCGAAATACTAGAACGTTTTAATCCTGTGACAATACCACCACCAACAGAGAAAGTCTTTTTACTACTATTAGAACTACTCGAAATTACACCTCTATAAGTCGTATTACCACAATACCCTATTACCTCTACCATATCGGTGCTTGTATTAGTTTTATCTATCCCATAAATTTTGAATTTAGCAAAAGTAGCCCCATCTTTAAATGTAATATTCGTAATCGAATAGTTATCATCACTTCCTTTTACTCCTCTAAATTTAGACTCTAAAAGAGTTCCATTAGACACTCTTGGATATTTTGACGCTTGCATAGAAGGGGTTTCCTTACCATTACTATACGTCTTATATGTAACATCAAATTTCAATCCATTCGATGCTGCTAAATTTGATACACTTTTTAATCCAGCAGTCCATTGACGTGAACTAAAATTAAACAATCCTGTTTCGTTCGTAGTACAAGCATCACATTGTGCTATAGCTGCATCTGCTCCAAAAGTTATATATAATTCGTCACTATTAATAGGCAATCTGAACAAATGCTCATCAAGCTCCCCTCCTATATATTGGCCAGGAATAACAGTTAGCCAATTTTGATTTCTAGCATCAGTTTCTGTTTTAGCTACCAACATTTTCACATCATACCCTTGACCACTATAAGGAAAATCTTCTCCACCTGCTCTCACTTCTACTATAGTACTTCCTAAGTTAGTCTTCCTAAATAACCAAAATTTTTCATCTAATATCTCACTATATCCACATCCATGATCATTTACTTTAGTAGAAGTATATCCTTGGCCAATATTAGTTCCCCAGTAGATTGCAGAATTATCTCTATTTAATGGTTCCTCTTGAATTACCCCAAGTCCGACTTCAAACTCTGTTCCTATAGTATTTACTGTCAAAGCTGCCCCTGAAGCAGTAGAACGAGATACAGAAATACTCGTGTTAGCATCATCTCTAAAAATACCTGCTACATTATTATGATACCCTAAACCTGTTCGCCCCCATGGCCAGAAAACACTTCCATAAGATGACATATAAGCTGCATTATCTAATGTAATACCATACTTAGTTGCTAAGTAACTCTCTATTTTACTTGTCTCAGCTCCACTTAACTTTCGATTATAAACAATAATTTCTCCTATTTGTCCCATAAAGAACCCTGAAGTCAAACTCGCTCCTCCAATAATAACTCCCTCATCTGGTTTTAAAGCTCCCTTAGCTGCTCCTGTTAATTTATTTCCTTTACTATCTAATGAATATTCTGTTCCACTAAACCTGAAAGTCACATAATTAGTTGCTCCTTCTGGCACATAAGTAGTCTGTAGAGCTGTTGTATTGATCTCATATCCACCATGTCCATCTCTAGCACTAGTAAGACGTACACGTCCCCCCGTTTCTTTTGGACTGAATCCAATAGAAGGTCTTCTTGTAGATTTAGATGAAGGGTCAGTACTTCCAAAGCCCATATAATACATCCTTTTCTCATTCTTACCTTTTTCCGCAATATATACACCAAAAACAGTCAATCCATCAACAAATCCACTAATACCAAGAGGTGTAGCTAAAAATTGGCTACCATTAAACACCAATGCATTATTAAAGTTCATTTTGTAACTTCCCTTTAATAAAGCAGGCCTTTGCTTTCCTGCCTGACTTACAGCACTAAAAGTCATATTCAAATGGCTATCAGTAGTTACAGATGCATTTGCCCATTCATCAACTTCATTAGAAGAATACATTTTGATTCTATTATCTGGTTTTAACCAAAGCTGTACATTCCCTACTCCTCCAGGGTATTCTCTTTGAGCAAATAAAGACATACTTGTCAATCCTAAAAATAAAAGGGCTAAAATCTTATATAAATATTTATACATATCCTCTAGTTTAATTAATTAAAATATAAAAAGACAAAATCCCTTTTATTCTTTTATATATTCAACAATTACATAATAGTTACCAGCTGGGTTATTCTGAATAATAGTACCTGCAGTACCAATAGCTAAAACTGTCTTTGTCCCACTGACTTGTTTGCTAATCACTCCTCTAGTCATCGAATTGCTACTCTCATTAATCAATTTAGCATCTACTACTAGACCTGAGATTACCTTTGGTAACTCAACAGAAGTAAAAGAAGTAGTTTTATTTAACTTCACTATATATCGCATCACATCTTTTTCATCCCATTTCCCTATAATCTCCTCTTTAACAGTTGAATAAAAATTATCATTCCCTTTTATTGTTTTTGCAATATTTTTTATATGTTCTGTATTTTCAGCTTGATTAACAATAGTCTTAAAGTTGTTACTAACATCTTGAGATACAGTAATATATTGCGGAATAGAACTCTCATTCACATATTTATAATAAATCATACCTGCACTAGGTACATTTGGAATATTCTCTTCTACTCCTTCTTTGTTATAACGAGTTACATTCGTAACTGTTTCTTTCACAGCAGACGGAACAAAACTCTCTATATATTCTGTAAACACAGTACTTCCTTTTAAAAGCTCTGTCAACTTCACCTTATTTTCAATACCTCGCTCAGGTTTATATACCACTACAGCCTCTCCCTCATCATACACCGTAGATAATGATGTCAAAGACTCGAACGTCTTAATAACCTCACTAAGTTTCATTGTCTCTTCAGTATTAGTATCCTTATTGATCCATTTAAAAATATAGTCTCCTTTATCATATGTAATCGTAACACTATTCGGATCTGCAATTTCTTTGATATAGTGCTCTAAAGTAGTATTACAAACTAAGGCATTCCAATGATCCTCAGCCCAAAAATAGTATCCCGCTAACATAGCTTTAGTTCCTGTATGATAAACCATCAAACTTTCAGGATACTCTGTTCCAACAATAGTAGACTTATCTTTAATGTTTTTTAATTCAAGACGTGGAATTAGAACTCCTTTATCTTTAGAGCTAATCTCTAACTCAGAAGAACTACTTGGAACTTGAGTTCCAATACCCGTTTGACCATACGCTCCTATTCCAAGTGCAAATATTATCAACATAAGTAGATGTGGTGTTTTCATTATATTGTGTTTTTTATTAATTACAACCTAAATACTCTTTCAAAAATACAAATACTAACATGTTTTTGAAATTAAAATACAATCTAAATTATATTTCTACATAAAACACAACAAAACAAATAAAAAATTAACAAAAATAAACAAAAAAACAACAATACAAAAGTTATAAACACTCAACAGTTAAACATATTATTAAAAATATTTATACCCTAACAGTATATTCAACATAAATGACAAATTAAACACACTAATCATAACTTTTCATCAATACAAAAAAGCTCTAAAAATGTAATTATTATACATATACCTTAAACAAGGTGTTTATTAAAAATTATAATTTTTATAACAAAAACATTTTATTATTATAGTTTTTTGTCTCAAAAATCATATTTATCGTCCTTCAATTGAAAAATCAAGATTCATTATCACTTCAAAAAGCATTTCATATACTTTGTTGAAAATAAAACGCTAATATGATTTGCTTCAGAATCATATTATATTATCACAGAAAAAAAACTACCTTTTACCTTCCAATTTGACTTATCCAACGTTAATTTAAACTGTCCTTTGACATCTAATCCCAACGCTAAAACCCTTCTTTTACCTCTGCTCTGGTAAAGTATTCTTACTACTATCATAAAATTTATACTAAGACTAAAAAACGCTAATTTATTTAACATTATTTATAATAATTATAATTTATACAATTACATTTCACACTCTCACTTACTAAAATCCTCTATATAATAAGAAAAAATTAAAGAAATCAATTATTTGACTATCAAATATCTTATACTTTAAATTCTTACTTAATAGTACAAATTTGACTACCCTTCTCCCTATTTCTGAAAAACTTATTCTAGATTAAGTATTAATTATCTCTCCTGAAATACCTTTGTCTTATCAAAACAGAAAAACAAATAGAATGAATATATTAGCTTTTGCTGCTACCAATAGCAGTACTTCGATAAACTTAGAATTAGTAAAAAGCGTAACTACCCAATTTGAAGGACATAACATTAATATTTTAGATATCAATGACTACGAGATGCCTATTTACTCTCAAGACAGAAATAACCAGGGAGTACCTCAACAAGCATTAGATTTCAATCAAGCGATTATAGAAGCTGATGCTATTATTATAGGATTAGCAGAACACAACGGTACGTTTAGTACTGCTTTTAAAAACATATTTGATTGGGGTTCTAGAGTGGAGAAAAACTTCTTTCAGAATAAACCAATGATGTTATTATCTACATCACCTGGGCCGCGTGGAGGACAATCTGTCATGGATAGTGCTTCAAGTATATTTCCTTACTTTGGAGGGAATATAAAATGTCAGTTTTCATTACCTAGTTTTCAAGATAATTTTAGCAATGGAACAATTAATACACCTGAATTAGCTTCTCAATTAACAGAGAAAATTAATAGTTTTAAACAACAACTTTCTTAAGTCTTTAAAAAAATCCCTACAAAAGCTTTGTAGGGATTTTTACTTTATATACTCATATTATTATATATAGAAGAAAAGGTTTTAATGATTTCTTTTAAATCTTCTCCACTAAAGTTCAATTGAATACGCTCTCCTGTTCGCAACCATAATATCAATTGCGATTTTTGACTATCTATCTCTGTGATAGAATAAGAGATTACTTGTTTTAATGGTAGTACCCTATACTCTACAGCACCTCCTGCTCTATTAAAGCTAAACATTAATTGAGAGTACGTCAGTGTAAACTGTCCATTTACTCCTCTATATCCTACTTTAAATCTAATCCAACTAGAAAACTTACTAAATGTTGTTTTAGTAACACTATTATCTACTTTCTTTAATCCATCTATTACATAGTTAACTTCTCCCATATTCACTTTTTTATTTTAAAGATATACATTTATACTAATATTCTTTACTTCAATAAAAGAATGAGTAAATAAGACTATAATAATATGTAATAATCACGATACAATTCTATTTCATCCCTATCATTTTACTTCTTTCATTCTATTTCCATACCTTTGTATTGTTCAAATGCTTACCAATATAAAAGAATAACTTATCTCTTATACTTACCTGATAAGTAAAGCATTTCCACAGTACCGATCTCTATTGAGAGAATTTTTTAGAATCAACAAAATGAAGAATAACTTTTTTGTCAACTTGTTACAACAAGAGAGCAAAACACTATTTAAATTAAAACACAGCGAACGACTATGGCATATCCCTTTAATGGCAATGCTTGCTACAGGACTTCCCTTATTAACAGGATGGTATTATGACAATCTTCAAGCAGGGCTTTTAGCCTGTCTAGCAGGATTAGTTATCTTATACCTCCCTTCTAATATTCCTACTGCTCAGCGCATGATCACCATGCTAGTATGTTCATTTGGTTTTATGTTATCGTTTGCGGTAGGTATATCGTTTAGCTTTAACTTTATCGCCTCTGCTATAGCCTTTGGTATATTCGTTACCGCAATCCATTGGGTCAACCTATATTTCAATACTCGACCTCCTGGTAGCTTCTTTTTTATTATGGTAGCTTCTATGTCTAGTAATATGCCATTTGACTTAGCTACTATCCCTACACGTTTAGGATATGTAGTCATGGGAACTATGTTTGCCTGTACTCTAGCTCTAATATACAGTGTTATAGTAGGCAAAAAATACAACAGTAAAACAACAATACGTTTAGTACGTCCTGTCCCAGTCAAAGACCAATTTGATTACCTAATCAAGGCTGTTATAGTTGGTGCTTTCATGTGTATATCTTTATTAGTAGGACATCTATTGAAATTTGACAATCCATATTGGATTCCTATTTCTTGTGCGGCCATTATGCAAGGGATTTCTTTATATCACGTATGGCAACGTGCATTACAGCGTATCGCAGGTACTTTTATTGGATTAGGACTTTGTTGGGCGCTTATCTCAGTCTCTACAGCACCCTTATATTTATGTATTTGTATAATGGTACTTCAGTTTATTATAGAAATGTTTATTTCACGTAATTATGCAGTAGCTGTTATCTTTATTACAGCTCTTACTGTACTTCTTGCAGAGGCGGGTAATCCTATTATCAGTACACCTAATATCTTAATTCAAGCTCGCTTTATTGATATTGTAATTGGAAGTATTATAGGAGGTATTGGTGGTTGGTTCTTACATCATGAGTACCTAAGAAAACAAACTCGCGATAGTTTGCGCAATACTCGATTACAATTACTCAAGAAAAAAAGGCATAAAATAGTACAACAGTAAATCTCATAACAAAAGCCCATATAGAATCTTCTTTTATATGGGCTTTTTCTTTATACTTTTCGAGATGTAAACTCTAATATATTTTTTCCAGGGTGGAACTCCTCTCCATTCAATAAGTTTATGTAAAAACAGTTATATACATTTTTTACTTCATCTTTCTCTCTTTCTAGCTCTACCTCAGCTAAGTATTCTACTCCATCTTTTACGTAGGTAAATATAGGTTCGTACACCACAGTTCTAGTAGTAATATCTAATATCCCATACAAGCCATTTTCTTTTAACTGAAATACACAGTACTTGATATTATCCATTAAGCGCAAAGAATAAAATACAGGTGATAATAACCACTCCTGAAGATCTACATTCCACACTCCTACTCTACTCACTTGATCCTTTTTAATCGACACAAAATAAAGAGGTTCTTTTATACTGCTTATCGTTCTAATCTTCTCTAATAAGAACCCCTGAGGGATATCTTTCTGATCTATTAATAGTTCTTTTGCAGGCCAAAGCACCTCATTGTAATAAGAGGTAATTGAGTAATCACTTGGCTTATCTAGACAATCTTTAAGTACTCCATGCTTTGTCAAGATATAGAATTCGTTTACTCTACTTTCCGCACTAATAGGTGCTACTTCCACTATAAAGAAATGCTTAGATACTACGGGATAAATATTCAATACATTCTTCCAAATATCTTGTATACTGCGTTCACTTTTAATATCAATTACTTTTAGATGCACAGGAATATACATATCAAACTCATAGTTGACATAATACCTTCCATTCCCTATAGTATCTCTACATATAGTTGGTTTAGCTATTAAGTGAGACTTAGCTGTCTGCATAGATACCTTATATTCCTTCCCTTTATAAGTAATTGGAAAAATAGGTTGAGGAATAACTTCGTAGGACTTCACTTTTTTACCTTTCAGATTATACACTCTTACCTCTTCATCATTCACTTTTCTCACCCATCGCAATCCATTGTCATAAGTACTAACTACTTTTTTGACTATACGTTTTAATCTATCTTTTTTTGCAAAATACAAATCATCTCCTACTTGAATTAACTTACTACCGATCTGTTTTATCTTGATAGAAGTACCACTTCTATAGAGCTTATCTTTAGTAACTGTCTTTGTATCTAGTACTTGTTTTGTATCTAATACTAATACAGTTACCTTCTCTCTTATGACCTCTGTTCCCCATAGTGGCTTAAAGGAAGAGCTAGTACTCATGATATTAAAGTTAGGCAAGAACTTCCATTGCCAGAAGCGACTATGGACAGTATACGACTGCACAATATTAGCAACTGTAAAACGCCCTACCTCATATAACTCTATTCGATCATATCGACACTTCAGTACCTCTTTATTCTCTAGGTCTATTACACCGTACATCCCTTGCTTATCACGTACTACAGCATAACCTGACTTAGTGAATAATCCTCCACTGGCATACTGTTGACTGATGACAATTTGTTTCTCTTGATTACAATATCCATACATTCCTTTCTCATCTACAAAAGGATATATAGCAGCGGTCTTATTAGTTAATGTGGTGTTCATAAGCCTGAAGTTTAAAAAGTCTCTTAAATATAGTGATTTTTTAAACTTCTTCTTTAAAAACAAAAACTTAATTAACTAAATACCAAATACTTTAACACACTTGTGTTATTCTTTTTGCAACAACTCTAATTCTAGAATGTACTTATTCTCTAAAACTTTATCTCCACTTAGTACAAAAACTTGTATCGCTTTCTCTAAGAGATTAGGGAAAACCTCTATTTTATTTAAAGTTGTTTTTATCCAAGGATATATATCTTTGAACATCATATCTTCTTTATTAGCAATTCCTATCAGTAAATTACAAGCATATATCACATAGTACCTTCCTAAGTTTATTTCATAACACTCCTCTACTTCTTCTAAGTATAGTATTCCTTCTTTTAACTTTAACCAAGCTTTGACATACTCGTTAATACTTAGATAATCCTCTATTAATTTACTTAAGAAGCTTGCTTTACCCCAAGCATCATCCTCTACATACTCCCATAGCGCTTCTCTTCCTACTATCACTTTATCTATATTTCCTATACACTTATAGAAAGATACATAATCCTCCCAACTTTTCTTATTCCATACAGTGATATTCTCTTCCCAAGATTGAATACACGCTTTGGCAATTTCATCTTCTTCTAAATCCAATGCATAATAAACAATGCCTTCTGTAGACATCTCTTCAGGACAAAGGCTATAATATCTTTGTTTTCTTTCCTTCCACTCTACAATGTCTTCTTCATCCCAATCACATTCTGCTAAATTTTCTCCAATTAAGTCATAAAAATCTTCTTTCCAACTCACCTCTTGATGGGCTATCCATTCAAATGTATTCTTTACTCCATTGTGTAGCAAATATTCTCTATCAAATCCACAATGCGTATCAAAGTTGGCATTCTTCGCTTGAATAAATAAGGAGATATAATCAGAACGTTGATATAAACTAACTAGATACGCGGCTAGATCTAATGCCTCTGTGAATCCCTGAAAATCATCTTCTCGCCTACTCGCTATCTCTGCTTCAAACAATTTAACTAACAACTGCTCCTCTCTCAATTCTTCTGAATGTAAGAAGCCTACTAATACTCGATGTCTATCTATTGCATTCTCATGATTTCTTTCTTTTCCTAAGTATTCATATTTCTTCAAATGGATAGGTTCAGAGACTAACTCCTCTGCCATCTTCTTATACTTTTCTAACATCAAGTTTATCATTTCTTTTCCTTCTTTTTATTGAAATTCAAATTAACCACATATATCTTAAACCTAAAATACAAAAGGCTATCTAATGAAAGATAACCTTTTGTAAATATTATGTGATATAGTTTGTTGTCTAGGACAGAGCGTTAAAAAAACATTCCTAATTCAACTAGTAACCTATAGCGATATCATCTCCACGAGTATCTGCTCCTGCTTGGTAAGTACCATTTTTATTGACTAAAATTCCCTCTACACGTCCATAAGGTTTGCGTTCTTTTAGGATATAACCTTTATCAGTAAGCGCTTTTCGCACTCCAGCCGTAATCGCTGTTGGTTCATAATCGATATGATCAGGAAGCCATTGGTGGTGAAAACGAGGTGCTGATACCGCCTCTTGCATATTCATCCCAAATTCAGTTACATTCAGAATCGTTTGAAACACAGAAGTGATAATTGTCGATCCACCTGGTGTACCTACTACCATATACAATTTACCGTTTTTCTCTAGAATTGTTGGAGACATTGAACTTAACATTCGCTTTTCTGGTTCTATCGCATTCGCTTTTCCTCCTACTAATCCATACATATTAGGTGTGCCAGGTTTCACAGAGAAATCATCCATCTCATTATTCAACAAGAATCCCGCTCCTCCTACTATCGTTTTAGAACCATAAGAATCATTTAATGTAGTCGTTGCAGACACGGCATTTCCCCATTTATCTACTACACAGTAGTGCGTTGTCTCATCGCTCTCATACCCACCTAACTCTCCTGCTTTAATATCAGTACTCTTCGTTGCTTTATCAAAAGACATAGACTCCATACGCCCTAGATTGTATTCTTTATTGACTAACTGATTTACAGGCACTTTATAGAAATCAGGGTCACCTAAGTGCTCAGCTCTATCTGCATATACACGGCGTTCTGCTTCTACCATTACTTGTATTGTTTTTTCAGATTGAAATCCCCACTTTGCTAAAGGGTATTTCTCTATGGATTGGAACAAAGAGATTAAGGCAATACCTCCACTACTCGGAGGTGGCATAGAGATTACCTTTAATCCTTTATACTCCCCTACTATAGGCGTTCTCCATTTTGCTTCATAGCGTTTTAAATCTTCAAGAGTTATCATTCCATTACCCCTCTTCATCTCTCCTACGATTAACTCAGCCGTCTTCCCTTCATAGAATCCTTTATGTCCTTCTTTTTGTACACGTTTCAGTGTTTCAGCCAAATCTTTTTGAATAAACACATCTCCTTTTGACCACTGTTCTTTTTCAGTAATAGCTGTACTTTGTGTACTAAACTTCACGAAGTTACCATGTTGTTTAGTGAACTCACCTGCTTGTTTTTCTGTAATACTGAATCCTTTCTCTGCTAAGTCTATAGCTGGCTGTACCAATTCTTCCCATTGTAGAGAACCGTACTTAGCATGAGCTTGTACCATACCTGCTATTGTACCTGGTACCCCTGTTGCCAAGGCTCCTCTCATACTCAATTCTGTTATCGCTTCTCCATCTCCTCCCCAATACATATTTTCTCTTGCTTGCATAGGAGCTTTTTCTCTATAGTCTAATGCGTCTATCTTTCCATCCTTACCGCGATACACCATAAATCCTCCACCTCCGATATTACCAGCATTTGGATATACCACAGCTAATGCTAACTCTACTGCTACAGCAGCATCTACTGCATTACCTCCTTTTTTTAGGATATCTACTCCTACTCTACTTGCCTCTGGGTGTGCTGATACAATCACTCCATTCTTATACGCCTGTGGATTCTGAGCTACTACTTGTAATAAGCTACCACATAAGATAAAGGCTGATAATATAACTTTCTTCATGTATTGTTGTTTTTGTTACCGCAAGATAGATATTTTGAATTTATTATTAAAATAAGTGTTCAGTTATAGACAAAAATTCAAAAATATATCAACATAAAGGAAATACACTATTAACACTTATCTTTACAATAAATCACAGCTATGAAACTATTTAATTTCCAGAACAATAAAAAAGAAAAACAAGATCATCTTCCTACTGAGGAGATGCTTTTAATGGATGAGTTAATTAATCAAATCACTACGTTAGACTATGCTGTATTAGTAGATGAAGCTACTCAGATTATCATCGTCGATGACCAATTACTACTAGAATTCAGAATCATCCGAAATCCTGATTATGCAAAAGAACTAATGCACCTCATGATTAATACTGCTCACCCTACTCATTTTCCTGACGGTATTATGGAAAGCATCGCTGGGATAGGCGAAACGGTACAAGATAGAATAGCATCTGTAGTAGAGAACTATATCACCTCTACCTTTAAACCCATAGCAGAGAGCCTTACAGATACCCATTCTCCAGAATATGATTTCACTAGTGATGAAGTACTATGGCATCCCGCATTAAGTGACTTACGTGTTCAGGGTTCTTTTAACAGAGAACTAAGTGGTGATGAATTATATTTACTATTAGCTTCTAAACTTGAGTCTATGTTATCTAGAGATCAAAAGTTCCATTGGCTAAAAATGTATATATCAAAACAACAGTCAGGAGAAATAATAGGTGACTGCCTCTTAGATAACGAACCTTGGGATGAAGGATTAGATATATTAGGTGACTATATCAATACATTCCCTGTAGAAAGTACATTTATAGGCATCAAACAATTTGTAGTGTTTAGACGATGTGATAAGTATGATTAGTACAAAAATTAAATATCACAAAAAAAACCATACTCTTACTAGATTATGGTTTTTTTTATTATTTATGTTATCATCACTTATACATCTACCTCATCAGGTAAATGACCTATAATCTCTTTCAGCGTCTTCTCACTATACCCTGCTAAATTCCATACCTTATTGCGCTGTCCACCCAAAGTCAGTACTAAACTATACCCAATCAATACCCCCGAATTTCTATGTTCTAACACTCCTATATCTTGAATATCTCTTACAGAATATAGCATCTTCTCACCTTTGACAGTTGTGATAATAAGATGATCTCCTTCAAAGTCAATACTATTACAATACTTAAACACATAGTATATCGCACCAATAATAAAGAAAGGCAATACAACTAATAAAAACCACTCTACTGTATCCGGTACTTTATTAGTAAGAGCTAATGCCATACTAACAATAACACCAATACCTCCAAACCATACTAGCTTACCTAATATAATCCCTATCAGATGGTTATACGATTTTTTCATATTTTTTTGCGCAAAAATATGAAACGCATAAACACTATCCCTATGGATATATAAATAGTACCGCAATTAATCTGATTATTACCACCAATACTTAGGGTACTTCCTCAGCTTGCTTATATTGTTAAATAACAAGGCTATTACTGTAATAATAACAGATCCTGCCAAAACAGGATTAACAATAAAAGACCAACTCGCTCCTCCTAGTATAATGACTAGAGGATCTGCACCTGCTGGTGGATGTGTAGTCTTAGTCACTAGCATTAAGCCTATCGCTGCACCTACTCCTATTGCTAGAGAATACCACTCTGTCCCTAAAAAAGTAAGACATAGCAGTCCTACTATACTCGCTAATAGATGACCTCCTATGATATTACGAGGTTGAGCCAAAGGACTATCAGGTACTCCAAATGCCAATACACAAGTCGCTCCAAAGGGAGCCATGATTAAAGGCATTTCTAATTCTTTAGTCATAAAGGCTATCACACCTATCGCTAACATACCTCCTATCCCTGAGTATATAGAATGCTTAGAAGTAGCTGATTGTGGGCTAGTCTCTGTTGTTTTAAATTTTGCTATATATCGTTTCATTTAGATTAAATCTTGTTTTAGTAATTCTATTGTTTTCTTTACGTAGGCCGAGTTCTGATAGACTTGACTCTCCGTCAGCCCAGCCTCAAACAGCATATATAACATAAAGGCTCTGTTCTCATCTGTCACTAATGCCTTAAAATATGCTTGTAATTCTGTCTTATGCTGGTGGATGACATTATAAATTTTCCCTTTATGCTCAGGTAGCTCTGACAACATATTAAGAAATGCACAGCCCCTATATCCCTCCTTCTCATTCATCTCTATAATATAGGTAAACGCTGCTATGATACGTTCCTTAACTGTACGCATCTTTTCTACACCTGCTGTCAATCCCATAAACCAATAGTCATGTCTAGCTTTTAGATACGCTACAGCTAGATCATCTTTTGTTTTATAATGGTCATAAAAGCTAGATTTAGCCACCTTAGCTTCTTCTATCACAGCATTGATCCCTGTGCTATTATATCCATATTGATGAAAGAGTAAAGTAGCAGCCTCTAATACTCTCTCCTTAGGTGAATTATTTTTCATGAAACAAAGATAGAAATAAAAACAGACAAGTCTGTCTGTTTTACCTTTCTTATAGATCATTTTTTAATCGAGATAGGTCATTTGTGGCCATTTTAGGACATTTGTGGCCATTTTTTCCCATCTCAAAAAAAAACATATTTATAATTCAAAACTTTGCAAAGAGAAAACGCAAGGATAAAAGCACAACAGAAACTGCTATCGCATTTGATGTCTGGTTGTATTCTAGTTAGGTTTTACTCGAATTGAGTCCGTAGTGAGTCCGTTATGAGTCCGTACTCACTCCGTTAAATCAACCAAAAAAACGGAAACGTATCTCACGCAGTACTCACATAATAATAAATGAACCAAATCAATAGTCAAAGAAGACTACTATGAAAGTAAAGTATAACCAATAAATTATAAATATTATGGCAAAAATTGATGCAAAAGGGAGACCTCAAGGAAAGTATCTAAACTCTGTATTCAGAATAGTAGATAACAAAGTCATTATGCAAGGCAAACCCTCTAAACAAAAACAGACTAAAAAAACGAAGCAGGCAGCTACAGACTTTGGTACGGTGCAGAAATGCAATAGGCAATTAAGACACCTCATCCAGCTCGCGATGAACAACAACCATTGTAAAAAAATGCACCTTAGAATGAACACGCTTGCATTAGCACAACTGCGTAATAATGAAGTATTCTCTTTAGGTCAACGCACTTACTTTAATACTGATCTAAGCGGGATGGTAGGTTTTGACTTTAATACGAATACTCCTTTTGGAGAGTATTGTACCTTACCTATCTCTTTCCAGAAATTAGATAGTCATAAAACACGTATTAGTATAGATACCTCTACTATCAATGACTATTTTAACTTTGAGGATAATACATCTGAGATCAAAGTAGAGTTATTTATACAATATCATCAACTTAACTATCAAGAAATACACAAAACAGAAAGTATTTCCTTCACTGTCAAAAAAGGAGAAATCCTCTCTGCTAAAGAGTGGGTTATACAGAATACGTTAGAAAGCAGTATTACACTTGTCGTAGGACAACTATGGTATCTAAAACAGACCTTAACTGGTCAATACGTTATGATTAATAATCGTGAATTCCATCCTAGTAGTATTCTATATCTAGATAATGACCTATAAAACACAATGAAAATCCTAGTAGATAAAGGTAGAGAATCACTGATATTCTCTACCTTTATCTTTTTAACTGTAAGTGTATGGGGTGGTTTTCGCATAAAAGTAAGTTTCCAAAAGAGAATAAGGATAGAGGAATCGTAAGAATAACAGATAACAAAATTATTATCAACAATAGATCTTATGAAGGTGAAGATGAAATAATCCTTATCCCTAAAATAGAATACATTTATCTAGAGACATCTGACTATAGTGAGCCAAGTATGTTCATCTACCAAGATAGACAGTACTACATCCCTGGTGACTACGCAGGTACAGAAAAACTATGGCTATACTTAGCCGAACAGTTTCATTTCGATATCAACTTAGTGACTCAACACCTCAACGATAAAACAAATAATATACATAAGCTATACAGAACTACCTACAAACAGAATTATAAACTAACAAATACATCTCATAATGATTATCTCGAGGGCTATGAAATTCTAGCTCCTACCCCAGTATTTGTGCCTTGGAACACGACTAAAGAAGAATTATTGGCACAAGAGTATATTCATTCAGATGGATTCTATGCAGAAATAACTTATCCTGTACGCATTGGCAATATCACAGTAGATAATTTAGGCACCTATATAGATGATGTACGTGCTGATGTAGCTCCTACGAGTTACTATACTAAATGCTTTGCTCCAGATGGATCTGACACTAGCTTATATCAACTAAAAGAGATTCTAGAGCACGATCTAGGTTCTACTGCTACCTATACGTTTTATAATGAACATCACTTGTTCTTCTATGCAGAATCTGATCATATCACATTCGAACTAAACTATACCGTAGATGATCCTGAGTTTAGAACTGTAGCATATAGCTTCACTTCACTGAATATCAATACTAAGTATGAATATCCCGACCTATTATCAGATGACATATATACACCTAAACTAGTATTATCAGCTACTTATGTATTCAACTACTCCCTTAGTGCACCAAGTAATTATCTAAGAAATGAAAGAATCAAAAGTACTCCTGATCTTGTAAAACTACAGAGTAAAAACAATTCTGTTATATGGATAGATAAGCCGAATAATAGGATTGGGTTTGCGGATAAAGCCTTCGCCATTACGTTTAATAAAGAAGAAATAGACTCTCTTACACTATGGAATACCCTACCTGCTAAAGGTGGTGGATTCTGCGTATTATCTGTAAATTTAAAAGAGGGTAATGCTGTCACTGTCTTTGAAGGAGCACACAATACGATTAAACATGATTTAGAGGATCTAGAGCAATTCTTAAATTTACAGATTAATTTTTATGAAGATTATAATTGTTGATTTTAGAGGTTAAAATACCATTATCTCAATAAAAATTCTTAGTTTAGAATAAATAAACTTGTCTTACTATGGGATTTCTATCAAAGTTATTTGGAAAAAAAGAAAACAAACCCTCCTCTACGAATGTATCAACGGTATCTACTGTCTATATTGACCTATCAGAGGAACAAAAAAAGGCGCTCAAACAGTCTACACTCCCACTCAGAACAGGGCAACTGTATATGCATTATTGGGAAGAGGATTTACCAGCCGAAGACTATGATAATGTAGACTGGGCTCATAGGGTAGTACACTTTTGGGAAGCTGAAGAAGTATTTGAAAAGAAATCATTACCACTCCCATTTTTAGATCTAGAAGAGAAACTCTTTCTATTTAAAGGAGACTTAACTAATATAAAACTACAAATTGGGCAAGTATTTCCTTGGTTTGGTTTTCCAGGAGGCGCCACGAAATATACTACCTACCTTAATGAACAACTAATCTCTATACCTCAACTCTCTACATACGGCAATATCGATTATATAGAACGTGTACCTCTTACTGAGCATAACTTAGATGTACTTACTGAAGGCAATGACCATCTACTCCTCCTCGATGAGAGAATAGTCCAATACAATAAAGGGGAGTTCTTCTTAGATAACACTATCATACCTATAGATATAGCGTATAGTACAGGTGGACTTCATTTAGTTAGAAAAGTAATGACGTAGTACAGTATATATCGATGCTTTATCTTTCCTATCTATATTAACAGAACCATTCAAATAATTCTGAATGTGACCCTACATGTTCTAATCTGATAATATTTGGGTTTTTCTCTTCAAACCAGATAATTAAATAATCTGATTCGAGGTGACATTCTAAGCGCCCATTCCAATTACCAATTAATTTATGTGGTCTCATTTCAATTGGAACATTACCTACACCTCCTTCTATCAATAAGTCAATAAGATCAAGCACTTTCTTTAAGCGTTTCTTATTGTTCTTAATTTTCTTAAAATCTTTTTTAAACTGAGATGTAAGTTGCAGTTGATACATACACTACATTTTATCAATAAAATCGTGAAACTCTTCTTTGCTAATAGTTTCTAAATTAGTTTCATTCATAGCATTTATACTATCTTGATTAGGCTCATGATAGTTAGTTGCTTTAATCAATAGTGTTTCTAATAGATTATTAAAACTACGATTATTCTTTCTTGCCAATTCTTCTATATGATTATATAGACCTCTATCTAATCTAAAAGAGCCAGCTTTTTTAGGTTCCTTTGTACTCATAAGTATATCTTTGTATTTATTTGTATTACAAATATATACAATTCTTATCATATTATAACACGTATAAAATACCTCCGTAAGAAAATAATACACTAAAAATGAATACTATACACAAAAAAACATAATCCTTAATAAGCTTTAGTGGAAACTGACATTGTACTTGGTGGATACCAAAGTTTAACAGATTTCATTCTCAAAGTTGTAAAAGAAAAAGAAGAGGAGCATAGTAAGAATAATGAGGTAATAATTGCTTCTAAACGAGATGCTGAAGTTTTTATTGACGCTATCTATACGATACAAGAACCTTCTATTCGATTAATAATGGCTTTTAAAGAGTATAATGTTATTATAAATAAAGGATAGTATTTTTACTGTAGTAGTATAAAACGACCATAATAAAAAGGAGTTTTGACTGTATTAAAATGTTTATCACTATGAAAACTCTAGGCATTCTATTTAAAGAAAGTTAATCTTAGGTCTTACGCTCAACTAGCTATAACAAAAAAGACGACTCTTTCGAATCGTCTTCCTCATATTATTATAATTCTACTTATATAAAATAAGCAGCTACTACTCCTAATATTATAGCTATAAGCTTATTGATATTAAATGAATGTCCTTCGTTACTCTCAAAGATAATAGTCGATGAGATATGGAATAAAATACCTACTACTATAGCAGATATCTCAGCGTAATACTGAGTCAAGAACTCTACATTACTAGAAACCAATGTTCCTAATGGTGTCATCAAAGAGAAAACAACCATAAAGAAAAGCACCACCTTCTTATTCATATTTGCATTAATAAAAAAGGCAGTTAATATCACTGCTATCGGCAAGTGATGTATCGCTATACCCCATGCTAACTCTTCGTGCTGACTCACTGGCATTCCCTCAAATAAGGCATGGATACACAAGCTGATAAATAAAAGCCAAGGTACCTTGTCTAATTTGTCATGGGTATGTACATGTCCATGCTCTGCCCCTTTAGAGAAAAACTCTAATATAATCTGGAAGACAATCCCGATCATAATAAAGAAACCAATATTACCAGAACTGTGGTCGTGTCCGTGATCATGACTATGTCCCGCATGCTCTGCTAATGATGCAGCTTCACTAGCTGCATACACATCAGGTAATAAATGGGTGACTGTCAATGCTAACAGGAATGATCCACTAAAGGCCATTAGCAATTTTAAATTCTTTTTGTTTTTGGGTTGTAATAGCACTGCTATTAAATACCCTACAATAACTGATAATAAAGGTATAATATAAACCATTGGCTTATTTGAAAATCATAATTAATCGATCTGATTCTTTTTTATAAAACTTGCGTAACTTATAATCACCAAAAACATCTAAAAGGTAGATTTCTTTCTCATTCATCATCGCTTCAAAGTCCTCTAGTCTTAACGCCTTAACACGTTCTTCGTATTCGTGGTGTTCTCCATCTGCATCAAAGACAATCTCTTTGATAATAAACCCATCTTCGTATTTTCTAGTGATATGGAAGTCAATTCCGTCTACCGTTTTAACCTCAGAAGGCACTAGATTAGCAATTACTTTATCTACATTCATAAAGTCAATTACTGCTAATCCGTATTCATTTACACTCTGATGAATAGCATCTAATGTACGCATATTATCAACTGGATCAGGAAAATATCCGAAACTAGTAAACAAATTAAAGATAGCATCATACTTCTCTGTAGAAGGCTCTCTCATATCACGTACTTCAAAATGAAGTGTATCCGTAGCATACTTGCTAGCTTCTTCTATACTATTAGGCGACAGATCTACTCCAGTAACATCATAGCCTAAAGAATTTAAATATATAGAATGTCTTCCTTTTCCACAAGCTAAATCTAACACTTTAGCCCCTTCTTCTAAATTTAAATAATGAGTTAAATTATCAATTAACACTTGTGCTTCTTCGTAATCCCTATCTTTGTATAAAGTATGGTAATAAGTGGTGTCAAACCACGACTTATACCAAGCTTTGTTCTCTTTTGACATACTTTTATTTTAAAACTTTTTAATTAGCCTGCAAATTTACTTTATTTTTGCGGATTAAACCTAGCATATATCACAGACATATCAGGATTTTATAACTAACTAAAATAGTCTTGAAATAATGAAAAAAACGCAGTAAATTATAGCGTTTTTATCAGACGTAGTATATTGGTTTAAAGCAGAATAGTCAATTATTCCTTATATAAGAAGAAAGATGGAAAATTTTAAAATGGTGGCTAAGACCTTCTTCGGTTTTGAAGAAGTACTAGCAAAAGAATTACAATTATTAGGTGCATTAAATGTACAACAGGGTACTAGAATGGTGAGTTTTAAAGGAGATAAAGGTTTTATGTATAAAGCCAATCTATCTCTGCGTACAGCTTTAAAAATTCTAAAACCTATTGCTACTTTTGCAGTATATAATGAAGCAAACTTATATAAAGGAGTTCAAAGTATTGACTGGAGTGAATATCTAACAGCTAATCAGTCCTTCGTAATAGACGCTACAGTATTCTCAGATAATTTTAATAACTCTCAATTCGTTGCGTTAAAAGCAAAGGATGCTATCGTAGATCAGTTTAGAAATAAAAGTGGAGTACGCCCAAGTATAGATAAAGATTATCCGGACTTAAGAATTAACGTTCACTTACAAAAAGATCTGTGTACAATATCTCTAGATTCGTCAGGAGCCTCTCTACACCACCGTGGATATAGAACAGCTACTAATATCGCTCCTATCAATGAGGTGTTAGCAGCAGGAATGTTATTAATGTCTGGATGGGATGGTAGAAGTGATTTTATGGATCCAATGTGTGGTTCTGGTACAATCTTAACAGAAGCTGCTATGATCGCTTGTAATATCCCTGCAAATATCAATAGAAAAGAGTTTGCTTTTGAAAGATGGAATGATTGGGATGCTGAGCTTTTTGACAAAGTACAAGAGTCGCTATTAAAAAGAATACGCGAGTTCCATTATACAATAAAAGGATACGATAAGGCTCCTTCTGCAGTATTAAAAGCAATAGATAACGTAAGAAATGCTAACTTAGACGAATATATCGAGATAAAAACTGCGAACTTCTTCGATACTCAAAAGGAAACTGAAGGCCCACTACACATGGTGTTTAACCCTCCTTATGGAGAACGTCTAGACATAGATCTAGAGCGCTTCTACAGAGAAGTAGGTGATACATTAAAACAAGGATATCCTGGTACAGAAGCTTGGTTTATCACAGGTAATGTAGAAGCCTTAAAGTTCGTAGGATTAAGACCTTCTAGAAAGATTAAACTATACAATGGAAAACTAGAAGCTCGTTTAGTAAAATATGAACTATACGAAGGAAGTAAAAAAGGAAAATATATTAATAAAAATGATTAAACCATGAGTGTATCTACTAAAACCATCATCTTACAGTTTCTGAGTTTTGCTGTACTATTCATTTTATGTCGTTTAGCATTCACTACTTTTACAGCATTAAGTGGTTTTTGGTTACCACTGACAAGTGCTGTAACTGCTACAATCTTAGCTCCTCAGTTTAAAGTATTCAAAACTGATAAAGGAGATAAAATCTGTATGCGTTGGATATTCTTAAAAGGTGTGAAAATTTTAAACTAATAAAAGGAATAAAGCATAAAAGACTTTATTTTTATCCTTTAATTAAACAGATAAACTCCTTTATTGATAAAAGAGTATTATCCTCTAAAAAAGACATTTTTTGGCTTTTATACTAGTTATAAATGCGCTACATTTGTCTCATATCCCTTTAAAAATTTAAATACTAAAAAGCCAATTGGTCATTAATCATGAACAATTGGCTTTTTCCTTTTTCTAAAAGAATATAACTCCCTATTTATCAGTCAATATAGATAGCAACTCTGCATCTACATATCTTCCCTTCTCAAAAAAGTAATCTCTAAGAACACCTTCTGTTTTCATTCCATTTTTCTGTAATACACGACGAGAAACATCATGTGCTGGATCAATAAAAGCTTCTATACGATGTAAGTCTAATGTATGGAAACCAAACTGTAACATTAAGGCTACTGCTTCACTAGCTATTCCTTTGCCCCAATAGGCAGGAGTTACTTCATATCCTATCTCTGCTCTACTGTTCTCTGGTGATAAACTATGAAATCCGCATGTTCCTATTAGTTCATCATTTCCCTCTAAAGTTATAGCCCATCGAAGACCTTGTCCATTTATCGTTCTATCATTCCATATCTGAATCAGTTCTTCTGCTTGTTCTACAGTCGTAAACGTTGCTAAATCATAATACTCTGTTACTTCATCTTTAGAGAAATAATGAAATACTTGAGGAGCATCACTTATTCTTAATTCTCTTAAAACTAGTCTATCGCTTTTTATAATTGGAGTCTCTTTTATTATTTTCATCTTATTGCTTTTTTACAAAGTACTACATTTTACTTCTGAAAACCACAATACCTTTATACAAACACCATTAACATAAATACGCTTACTCAAACTAGTACTTAAGTACATTGTGAGAAATAATTAACTATTTTACTTTTTATTCCCCTACTTATCTTCTATTTTTGAGTTCTAACCTATTAACTATAACTATTATGAATAGAAGAGCTTTTCTTCAAAATACCAGTATGGCTGGTATAGGTGCATTAATTGTACCTTCTTCTTTATTTAGCTTTTCCAACAACACTAAAAAAGTGCGTATCGGAATGATTGCTGTTGGGCTAAGAGGGCAAGTGCATTTAGATGAATTATTAAAAAGAGACGATGTAGAAGTAATCGCAATGGCTGATCCTAATGACAGAATGATTAAACGCGCTCAAAAAATCGTAGATAAACACAATAAGAAACAACCTATCGTATATGACAAAGGAGATTATGACTATCAAAATCTTCTAAAACGCAATGACATTGACGCTGTCATTATCTCCTCTCCTTGGGAATGGCATGAGAGACAAGGAACAGAAGCGATGCGTGCAGGCAAGATAGTGGGTATGGAAGTATGTGGAGCCATGACGTTAGAGGAATGTTGGAATTATGTGAATGTGTATGAAGAGACAAAAGTCCCCCTGATGATGTTAGAGAACGTGTGTTATCGTCGTGATATTATGGCTGTCTTCAATATGGTGAAGAAAGGTAAGTTTGGGGAATTAATCCACGGTACTGGTGGATATCAACACGACCTTAGAAATGTCTTATTTAACGATGGAGTACAACCTTATGGTGGAGGTGTAGAATTTGGTGAGAAAGGATTTAGTGAAGCGAAATGGAGAACAGATCACTATGTCAATAGAAATGGGGAACTATATCCTACGCATGGTGTAGGGCCTCTAGCTGCTATGTTTAATGTCAATAGAGGAAACAGAATCACTCATCTTACTTCTATGGCTTCTAAAGCAAGAGGACTACATCAATATATCGTAGAGAATGGTGGTCAAGATCACCCTAATGCAAAAGTAAACTTTAAGCAAGGAGATATCGTCACTACAACACTTAAATGTGAGAATGGTGAGACAATGGTACTTACTCATGATACTTCTCTACAACGTCCATATAATTTAGGTTTTAAAGTACAGGGTACTGATGGTATCTGGCAAGAGATAAGCTCTGGTGGATTAGACAAAGGATTTATCTACTTCGAAAAAGAGATGGATCATTCTCATCAATGGGCTAACTCTAAAGACTACTTAGAGCAATATGATCATCCGCTGTGGAAAAACAATGAGGCTAAAGCTGTAGGTGCTGGTCATGGTGGTATGGATTACTTTATGATCAATGCCTTTGTAGAAAGTATCAAAAGAAATATAGAGTTCCCATTTGACATTTATGACCTAGCGACTTGGTATGCTGTGACACCTTTAAGTGAGAAGTCTATAGTTGCACATGGTCAAGTACAAGAAATGCCTGACTTTACAAGAGGTCAATATGTGAATAGAAAGACAGTATTTGGCTCTAATAGCGAATATTAATAGATAAAAAAATCCCTGTTATGTATAACAGGGATTTTTTTGTCCTTTATTTTAAGTGCTCTGAGATAAAGCCCATCATACATTTATAAAAAGCAATACTATTCTCTTCTTTTGCAAAGCCATGCCCTTCATCATATTTTACCATATAAGGCACTTCAAAACCACGTGCTCTTAGCGCTTCTACAATTTGATCAGACTCTGCTATTTTTACCCTTGGGTCATTCGCTCCTTGAACAACGAAAAGAGGCTTGTTAATTTTGTGTAATTGATATACAGGAGACACTTCACGAGCAATCTCTCTTTCTTGTTCATTATCTAAATCATACCATATCTCTTTAACCATATCTTTATAAGGCTTCCAATATTCTGGGAATGATTCAAAGAATGTGAATATACTAGATACACCAACATAATCTACTCCACAAGTATACAGCTCCGGAGTCTTCACTAATCCCATCAGTGTAGCATATCCTCCATGGCTAGCACCATAAATAGCAATCTTAGAAGCATCTACCCATCCTTGTTCGATAACGTATTGTACTCCATCTTCTACATCGTCCATTACTTTTCGTCCGATTTGTTTAAAACCCGATGTAAAGAATTCTTTTCCATAACCTCCTGATATACGGAAGTTCACTTGTAATGTTGCATATCCTCTACTTGCGAATAACTGTGTCTCTGGGTTAAAGCCCCAACTATCTCTAATACCTTGTGGTCCTCCATGTGGATTCACAATTAAAGGGACTTTATTTCCTTCTTTAGCAGATTTAGGTAATGTAATATATCCGTGTAGTTTAATCCCATCACGACTCATAAACGAGATAGGTAACATCTCTGCCATATCCTCTTCTTTTAATTGAGGCATTAGATCGTAAAGCAGAGTAACATCGCCTGTTGCTTTATCATAATTATAATACTTACCATAAAGCTTATCACTCTGTACTATAATCAAATAACGGTCTTCTTTTTCTGTCTTAGCTGCTATAGAGTACTCATATTCTCCAAAGTGTCTGTCTAGATCAGCACTAATCTTCTTAAAAGTCTCACTTACTGGTTCTATCACAACTTTTTCGCCTTCGTACCCTAAGTAGTCTATCTCCCAATTTCTATTGCGAGAAAGTCCAATAATAGAAGCATCATACTCTGCATTAGCATATACTTCTTTAACTACAGACTTTGTTCTAAAGTTATACAGTACAATGCGTTGCTTATCAAAATCTAAATTAGTCAAAACATAAGCTTCATCTTTATCTGTAGACGCATAGTTAAATGCCATAAGAGAGAAGGTATCAGACCAATTTATAGTATGAAATAATTGGTAAGTTGTTTCTCCTTCTGCTTTATAAAAATACTGTGTCTGTATACCATTATACATCTTAGAATACCCTCTAAGATTACCATCTTTATCAAAATCATAATCAGATACAGGATTAGATGGGTCATCATTCGTAAATAGCTTCACGTATTCACCTGTATTTATATTAATCTTATAAGGCTCAAATATTTGAGCATTTTCAAGGTTCATTGTAATGATGATATAGTCTTTTTGCTCTTTAAGCATATTCAGAATACCTGCTTGAACCTTCTCAAATGGGGTTAGATCTATGTTATTAGTACCATCTACATTCACAGCATATATATGGTAGTTCTCATCTCCTCCATTATCCATTACATACGCTAAACGGTCATCATTAATCCATCCATACCCTCTTACCAACTCTTCTCCTTCTTCTATTACGCGGATGATATTACCTGTCTCAATCTCTTTTACATACACATGGCGTTTATTCTTCTCGTCTTTTTCTCTATAAGATAAATACTTCCCATTAGGTGAGAGTTGAAATCCAGATGATGTAGGACGTTGAAAGTAATCTTCTACCTTATACTTATACTCCCCTTGTTCTTTATTAGCTAAGACCGATAATTCTTCTTCTGTAGATACTAACGAAGGATTTCCTGGTAGAGTAATCACTGTCTTTTCAAAAACAAGAGGTAGTTCTTGTTCCATTTGATTCATCTTTCCTTCTATTCTATCTTCTATATACTCCCCTGCAAAGCTCATTCCCATAGCTGAAACTGAGAAACTTAAGTTGGCTTCTTTAAAAACTATATTGGTAGCTTCGATTCCCATCGCTCCTTGACTAGGTAAGTCTAAAGTAACTTTATCTATATCTTCTATATGCAATACTAGATCTAGTTTCATTTCTCCTAAGTCTAAGACTGCTTTATAATCTCCTATAATTTCTTTCATAATCCTATTTTTCTTTTCTATTTACACTCCTTTTCTAATCGGGAACTTTACAAAAATACTGTTTTAAATATTCTTTTTAGCTACCTTATCAATTAAGTATAGACACTAAAAAGTGTAAATATTCTATTCCACAAGAGTACTAATAAATACTATTCTAAAGCAAAAGAGAGTATAATGACCTCACTTCATTCCCCAACTATCTACACTATGTGTCATTTATTTTGTTAAAAAGAGGCCCAAACCCTCTAAAACAGTGATGGCACAACTATTGAAGGTATTTAAGTAACTATTTGGTTAATAAAACTTTTATAATGAGAGATATTCTCAAATACAAACACTAAAAAATAAGTTATAAAACAAACACACAAATAGTATAACAATATTAAAAGATAAGGTTATGCAAAACAACAAAACGATTAATACGCCACAATCAATTCCTTTAGACAAACAAGAAGGAAAACCTTTAAAGACAAAATCATTATCCACAACTGATTATATCGTTTTAGGAGGTACCTTTTTATTAATGGGGGTAGGAATATTTTTAATTTATAAATTACAACCATACTTCGAAAGAATACGATTTGAACAATTAAAAACTTTTTGGGGTTCTACTGTAATTAACTTTGGACTTGTTCTATTTGTATTACAAATGAGCTTCTTGCTTTATATAGTATATCTTTATTTTAGATATAAACCTGTTGCTTCATTAAGTGACGACGAATTACCAACATGTACTGTTATCGTACCTGCTTATAATGAAGGACGTCTAGTGTATGATACACTGCTTAGTTTAGCTAATAGTAACTATCCAGCAGAGAAATTAGAAATAATCTCTATAGATGATGGTAGTAAGGATGATACATGGAACTGGATGATTAAAGCTAAAGCAGAATTAGGAGAAAGAGTATCTATCTTACAACAACCTAAAAACCAAGGAAAGAGACATGCGCTATACAGAGGTTTTAATATCGGGAAAGGTGAAGTTTATATCACAGTAGATAGTGATTCTATTGTAAAAACAGATACACTTAGAAACTTAGTTAGCCCATTCGTATACAACGAGAAATGTGGTGCTGTAGGAGGAAATGTGAGAGTATTAAATACTGAAGATGGTGTTATTCCTAAAATGCTTAATGTAAGTTTTGTATTCAGTTTTGAATTTATACGTTCTGCTCAGAGTGCTTTAGGATCAGTACTATGTACCCCAGGAGCATTAGCAGCATATCGAAGAGAAGCTGTAATGAACTGTTTAGAAGATTGGATCAACCAAACTTTCATGGGACAGCCTTCTGATATCGGTGAGGATAGAGCCATGACAAATATGATTCTAAAACAAGGATACCACGTACTATTCCAACGTAATGCTTATGTGTTAACGAATACTCCTGAAGAGTATAAAACATTATACAAGATGTTTATTCGCTGGGAAAGAAGTAATGTGAGAGAGAACATTGCTATGAGTAAATTTGCTTTTAAGAAGTTTAGAGAAGGATCGACAATAGGGCCAAGAATTTTATTGTTAAACCAATGGTTAAGAGTATTAATGGCTTATCCTTTATTAATCTTAATGTTATTCTTCATAGCGACTAAACCTTTAGTATTTATCACTTCTGCTTTAGTAAGTATTTTTATCTTCTCGAGTATTCAAGTATTTTTCTACTCGAAAAGATATAGTGTAGTAGAGTCTTTCTGGGCGTATCCATATAGTATCTTCTATACGTTTACACTATTCTGGATTACTCCTTACGCAATTGCTACCGCTAACAAAAGAGGTTGGCTAACAAGAACATTACCCGCACAAAAATAGAGTAGTTGAATATATTGATTTAAGTAAAAAAGACAGCATGCACTTCGCTGTCTTTTTTCATTTCACTCTATTCATTTATTTCATTTTAAGTAAATTAGCATAAACAAAGAAGGGCTATTCTGTGAAGAATAGCCCTTCTTTGTTCTTATCTATTTTAGATTATTTCACTTGATCTTCTGTTAGATCAAATCCCCAATCTTTTCCTTTCATTGTAGCAGGAACTCCTTTTACCATCCAAACTGGTGCTTTACCATCTTTTAAGTAGTAATCGAAGAATTGTTGTTGACGTACTTGAATATCTTTTCTATTTTGACGTTTCATCAAGTTGTGCTCATCTCCATTATAGTTTAACATCCAAGCTGGTTTTCCTAAACGTCTTAATGCCATAAACATTTCTATACCTTGATACCATGGCACTGCCCCATCGTTATCATTATGCATAATCACCACTGGTGTTTTTACATATGGCATTCTAAATAATGGTGAGTTTTCAATATATAAGTCATGTCCTTCCCAAAGTGTTTTTCCTATTCTACTTTGTGTTTTTTCGTATTGGAATTGGCGACTCATTCCACTTTGCCAACGGATACCTCCATAAGCTGATGTCATATTCGCTACTGGAGCTCCTGACCATGCAGCTGCGTACATATCTGTTACTGTAATTAAATGAGCAACTTGGTATCCTCCCCAACTTTGTCCTTGGATAGCAATTTTATCAGCATTAACCCATTTATTTTGCTTTAAATACTCTACTCCTGAGTTGATATATTCTTCTGCTGATTTACCTGGATGTCCATCTACATAACTAACATCTGGAGTAAATACTAAATAACCATTACTCACAAAATATGAAATATTTAAACGAGATGGTGTTGGTGCTGGAGCTTCATATCGATGCAAGTTATCTGATAACTTCTCATAGAAGTATACAATCATTGGATATTTTTTATTTGCATCAAAATCTTCAGGTTTAAATAATACTCCTGTTGACTCATATCCTTTAGGCGTAGTCCAATGTACTAACTCTGCAGTTCCCCAATTGTACTCTTTTTGTTGTGGATTAATATCGCTTAATTGAGTAGCTGATACTAAGTCATTCGTAACATAAAGATTCATTGACTCTGTAAAAGAACCTTTTAAATAACCATATACATTAGCATCCTTCGCTTTAAACAAAGAACTATAACCACTATATGGTTGCATTAATATTTCTTTAGGTGCTTTTGTACTTTTTATTTCTGTAGTAAAGAATCCTGCATCTTTTGTTTGTTCATTGAATGCTGCTAAGATTACTTGTTCAGTTCTATTGAATGAACGTTTTTCATCATCTAACTTTAATACATCAAAAGCAATATTATTTTGACGTCCATATCCATTAGTAACCATTCTAGGAGCTTTATTACTACTCAAATAAAATTCCCAAATATCAAAACGGTCTCTAATTAAAACTGACTCGTCGTTATCTGTCCATGCTTGGATTCCATAAGAAGAAGCATTGTCAGGCATATCAAAAGTCTCATCAGCAAAAGATACAGTTAAACCTTTATTTAAGTGTTTTGTAATCTTTGTTTTAACATCATAAGCATACCAATTACCTTCTTCACTATTGTAGTATACTACAGCTGTTCCTTTTGGTGATATGCGAGCTGAACCTGGTAAGTCAGCAACTACCTCTACTTCTTTACCTGTATTTACATCTACAATGTAGTAAGAAGAAACTCCTGAGATATTCCACTGTCTTTCTACTCTTCTTCCAAAGTCTGAAGAATTAAACACAATATTAGCATTTCCTTCATCTACTAATTGACTTCCATTGATTTTTTCATCAGCTAAAGCAACAAGTTTATTTCTATCTTTAAGGTTAATAGTAGCTAAAAAACTTCTCTTTAAGTCCTTATCTAGATTCACCAACTGTTGAGGCTGAATATAATCTTCATTATAATGCCAAATATCTACTACTGCATGATCTTCTGCTATAAGTGTAGTATCTTTAGCAATAGGTTGTGGTGCAATACCTAGATACAATCTTCCTCCATTCTTACTAAAACGAGGTTTGTTATTTTCTGAAACAACCCAATCTTTAGGCATTCCTTTAGTTGTATTAGATGCTAATACTGTAGCGCCTGTCACAAGATTAGTATAGTATAAGTCATACTTCTTTACTAATACCTTCTCCTCATCATTCGTTCCAATAAATACTAATTGCTTACCATTCTCATCAAAAGAGAACTGAGAATACTTACCTGTCCCTTCTAAAATTGTTTTGACTGCTTTTGTTTTCAAATCAACTACAAATACTCCGAAAGGCCCTTTTGCTTTCTCTTCTTTAGTAGTTTCGTCTTTTGTATCTGCTACTTCTTTAGTTTCCTCAGTCTTAGTCTCGTCTTTTTTATCGTCCTTTTTCTTTGCATTAGGATCTTTTGTAACAAAAACCAAGTACTGTCCTAAATCATCAAAGTAATAATCTGTTACATTCTCATAAGAGATTTTCTCTCCAGTTACTAGATTTTCAAATACTAATTCTAAAGGAGCATCTTTGTCTGCTTTTTTAGCAGGTTTCTTTACCTCTTTTTTGTCTTTTGACTTTGCAGTATCTTTAGCTGGCTCTAATAAATATGCTAGGTAATCCCCTTTCTTTTCTGGTACTTTAAAAGACTTAATATCAGATTTCTTAACTAAAGCTCCTGTCTTTAAATTATATATTCCTAAAGAATCTTTTGCTATCTCATCCTCTTTTTTCTTCTTCGTTCTTACTGCTTTTAAATCAGCGTAAGTAGGGCGAATAGAAAAAACAGAGAAATTAGACGTCCCTGTAAATACAGTTTTCTCTCCTCTTGGAACTACAAGTTTTTTAGTTTTTTTAGCTGTCTCTATATATAGAGTTTTATCTCCTTCCTGTGGATTCACTTGATATAAGATCCAGTCTCCATTATTAGAAAAAGTTTTTGTTCCAATAGATTGCCACCCATCGTAAACAGAATGGTCTAAAGGCTTTTTTTGTGCTTGGGTAGTCAAACTCCCCAAAACAAAAAGACCTAACCCTAACTGCTTCCAAAAGTAACTAGGATTAGATCTTTTTGTAGGTTTTGTTGTTGGCGTTAATTTCATATTACGTTAGTTAATTTACGGATTGGAAGTTACCGCAAATTTAGTACTTGACCAAACAACTATCCTAATTGGTTTAACTCATGTAATTCTCTTATACGTTTCTTACTGATTTTACCTACACTTGTTTTAGGAATATTATCTACAAATACAAAGCGATCAGGTATAGCCCATTTATTGATAACTTGCTTATCAACATACTTTTGCATATGCTCTACTAGGTCTTTTTCTGTAATCTCTACTCCTACTTTCGCTACCACTAATGCGAAAGGACGTTCACCCCATTTATCATCAGGAATCCCAATAACTGCGGCATCTACCACACCTGGATAACTACTTATCATCTCTTCTAAAGCGAGTGAAGACATCCATTCACCTCCCGTTTTAATCACATCCTTAGAACGGTCTACTATTTTCACATCATTATTCTCATCAATCCAAGCTATATCTCCAGTATGCAAGTACCCTCCTTCCCACAGCTCTTCACTCTTCTTTTTGTCTTTATAATATCCCATGGTAAGATAAGGTGCTCTTACTACTATTTCTCCTAGTGTTTTACCATCTTTAGGTACTTCTACTCCATCCTCATCTATTACTTTTAAATCTACTAACAATGCAGCTCTACCCGTCCTTGTTCTAATATCTAATTGAGACTCTAGATCGTTTTGAATAGTCTCTAATGATAAATAAGAAGTTGTTAATAATGGGCAAGTTTCAGACATTCCATATCCCGTTACTACTGATATACCTCTTTCCATAGCTCTTCTTGCTAATGGTTTACTCAAAGCTGAACCTCCTATTAATACACTCCAATTTGAAAGATCAATATCACTGGCAGCAGGGCTAGTCAAAAGCATATTTAATATCGTAGGCACACAATGTGATATCGTTGGTTTCTCTTTTCTAAAGATCTCTAAGAAACTCTGAGGTTCAAACCTACCAATATACACTTGTTTTAAACTTAATGCAGTCGCTACATAAGGAAGCCCCCAAGCGTGGACATGGAACATTGGTGTTAAAGGTAAATACACATCTTTTGATGTAATTTTAAACCCTTCATTCATCAGAGATAACACACTCATCTCTACCATAGTGTGTAGTACTAACTGGCGATGCGTGAAATATACTGCTTTTGGATCCCCTGTAGTTCCTGTTGTATAAAATAAAGTAGCTACTGCTTCTTCAGAAAAATCAAGAAAACTATACTCTTTAGAAGAAGAACTAACTAAGTCATCAAAGTATCCTTTTATATTTAAAGTGGTCTTAACTTCATTAGTATGATCACGAATAATGATAATCTGTTTAACTGTTGTCATTTTATCCTTAATCGATTCTACTATTGGTAAAAAATCCTCATGTACAACTAATACCTCATCTTCAGCATGATTGATGGTATAAAGCATTTGTTCTGGAGCTAAGCGCCAATTAATCGTATGCAATACATTCCCTGAAATAGGAACTGCAAAATAATTCATTAAGTAGCGATGACTATCATAATCTATAACACCTACAACACTCCCACCTTCTAAACCTAATTCTTGATATACATTACACAACTGCTTCACTCTACTATATAATTCATAATAGTTGAAACGCTCTTGATTCTTATAAACTATTTCATGTTTAGGATTCACACGAAGCGAATTCTCTAATAAGTCTTTTATCAGTAGCTGATAGGCATGTGCATTATTTGCCGATTCTATTGTTTTTATTTTCATTTGATTATTTTTTGTTGGTTTACTACAAGATAGTAAAAAAGTTTTAAAACTTATCTTACCAACTAATTATCAAACCTATATGATAATAAAAACCTATTCTTATAACATCACAACTAAGCATAAAAAAGCCTGTAAACATTTATATTTACAGGCTTTTTTAAAAATATATCATAATTCCTTAACTTCTCAATGATGCTATGAACTCTTCCACATCCGCATCAAATGTAGTTTCTTGAATCAATTCAAGAGATAAGGTTGTCATCTTTTTAAAATGTGTTTTAGAAAAACTTCTTCCTCCAAAACTCTCTCTACAGAAATCTCCTATAATACCAAACACTCCATTTACCTCGTCTAAAGTAACTTCTTTCTGTTCTGCATATCTTCCTCTTAATACTGCAGCCCCTACATAAGCTCCTATCTTCACAACTAAGTCTGTATCTAAAATTCCCTTTTTATCGGCTAAATAAAATAACTCATCTAAATTATGATGTATTAGCGTTTTTATATCCATATTCTCTACTTCTCTTATTTTAAGCAAAGGTAAAAATAAAAGTAGAGATATACTTATACTTTCAGTATGAACTACTTTACATTAAACCCATAATTGAATAAAAAAAGGTGTTGAATCACCTTCAACACCTTTTAATTTTATAATTCGATATTATACAATTTCATTTTATTGTACAATGTCTTTCTATCTATTCCTAATACCTGTGCAGCCTTAGTTTTATTAAACTTAACTTTTTCTAGTGCAGTACGAATAGCTTGTTCTTCATTTCTAGAAGAGAATAACTTGAGATCATCCTCTACTGTTTCACTACTCACATTCGCTTTAATCACTTCTGATTTTGGCACTAAAATCTCTTGTGGTAGTACATCTTTTTCTATAATCTCTCCACGAGTTAAAAGAACTGATCTTTTAATGATATTCTTCATTTCTCTTAAGTTCCCTGGCCAATCATAAGTTAAAAAGATACATTCTACTTCAGAAGAGAATTTCTTTACTTTTTTCTCAAGTTCAATATTAGACTCATTTAAGAAATGCATTGCGAACATTAATATATCTGCGCCTCTATCCGCTAATCTAGGTGCTACAATACCAAACTCATTTAATCGATGATATAAATCTTCTCTAAACTCTCCTTCTCTTACAGCTTTTGGCAGATCTTCATTTGTTGCAGCAATAACTCTTATATCTACGTCTATTTCGTTACTACTCCCTACAGGTTTTACTTTTCTTTCTTGAAGCGCTCTTAGTAATTGTACCTGTACTTCATAAGATAAGTTACCTACCTCATCTAAGAATATCGTACCGCCATTAGCAGCCTCAAAGTGTCCTACCTTATCCGTAACAGCCCCTGTAAAAGAACCTTTAATATGCCCGAAGAACTCACTAGAAGCCAAATCCTTAGGGATTGCACCACAATCTACTGCAATATAAGGCTTATCCTTACGCTTACTTTTTAAGTGAATAGAATGTGCTATATTTTCTTTACCTGTACCACTATCTCCAATAATCAAAACAGACATATTAGTAGGTGCTACTAAATCAATGTACTCGTGTAACTGCTTAGACACATTACTTTCTCCTCTTACATAATCTAGCTCTATATTATTCTCGTCTGTATCTTCTACATCTTTTACCACCGTAGCCTTAGCTTTCGATTTTAAAGGTTCACCACTTTCCACACTAGCTTTTCTTTCGAGAGCTTGTTTAATTGTCAAAAGTATTTCATCTGGATTTATTGGCTTTGCTACATAATCAAATGCCCCTAACTTCATTGCATTCACAGCTGTTTTAATTTCAGTATACCCTGTCATTAAAATAACTTGTGAAGTTCTACATTTTGATTTTATATATTTAAGTAATTCTAAACCATTACTATCAGGTAGTCTAACATCTGTAAGGACAATATCATAGCACTCGTTATCAATACACTGTTCTGCTTCTGTACTACTAAATGCATTAGAAACCGTATACCCTTTTTTAGATAAAAAAGTTTTTAGCATTTCGCAGAAAGGAACATCATCATCTATAACCAGAATCTTGTGACTCATATTTTTATTTTTTATGTGCTAAATGCAAATTTAAACTTTTTATTATTCATTACCAATGTAGACCAAAAATTAACGGCTATAAACAGCAAAAGGGAGCATGAGCTCCCTGTTTGCTTGAAGATTTCTCTTCTTCACCTTACTAACGATCTAACTTGTTATCTCTCGATAACATAACTTTTAAATAAACACTTAAATTTTCTTTTTCAAAAGCAGGAAGTTTTTCAACTTCTTTACTTTTTTTATAACACCTTACTGTAATAGTATATATACAAAACCATGCCAAATCCAACAGACATAAGAGCTAAACACATATCTGTTTTAAATTCAACACATTATGCGAATTATAAAAAAACTCCCCAACTTTCCACAATAGGAAAAGGTGGGGAGTTTTTTGTGTATTGTTTCCACACATATTAGAAAGGATACCCAATAGCGAAGTTAAACATTAGATTGTCTTTTCGCCATCTACTACTTCCAAAATTAATATCATCTATTACCCAACGCTCGCCAGATGCATGATATGGCACGCGCAATGGAAAAGCAAAATCAAAACGAAGAACTAAGAATGTTACATCAAATCGCAACCCTGCTCCTGCTCCAATTGCTAACTCATTTAAAAAGTCTCCACTGAACTTACCTCCAGGTCGATCTGATACATCATTTAGATTCCAAATATTTCCTGCATCAACAAACAATGCACCATGAACAATGCTGAATAGTTTTTTTCGGTACTCTAAGTTCATTTCTAATAACATATCTCCTGATTGATCTGGTATAAACTTAGCATTGTTAATCTCTGGATTAAATGAACCTGGTCCTAAAGTACGTGCTCTAAACGCTCTAATACTGTTTGATCCTCCTACATAAAACTGCTTTGTATAAGGCATCTGTTTAGAGTTACCATAAGCTACCCCTATACCAGCGTGTATTCTACTTACTAACTGTGAAGTTTTACTTAGTCTTAAGTAATGTCTAAAGTCGTGTTCTGTTTTTATATATTGACTAAATGGAACTCCTATCAAACTTTTTTCCTTATCCTTATCCACATTAGCCCCCATTAATAAACCTGTGATATTAGCAGACAAATCTAATCCTCCACGATAGTATATTGTCCCTTTTTTAAACTTCTTACTAGTATTTGTATAAGTATAGGTATAAGTAGGTCCAAAAGTCAATTGCTTATCTAATACCCTCTCCAGTGATGGGTTCCCCTCTGCATACTCTTTATAATAATCTGTAACATGCCCAGGTTTTACATAGTTAATATCAAATACTTTCAAATCATGCTCTCTAAAAGCACTCTCTTTCCATAGATACCCCCAAGAAGCTTTAAAAGACTGCAATGAATACAATTGGCTACGTTCTAAATATTCTCCCCCAAGAATAGCACGTGTCTTAGGGATATAAGCACTAGTCGATTGTAGATTAAATGGAGAGATAATCTTAGGCCAAGTCAGACTAGTCTCAAGACCTACCTTATATACATTATATCCATTATTAGCTGATGACATCTGGAAGTCTGCTCCACCATAAGCTGACACAGAAAACACCTCAGCCCCTCTCATAAAGTTCTTATTACTCCAGTTCAGATTTAACTCTGCTCCATTATAACTCGCAGAATTCATCTTTCCTAACAACTCAAGTCTAATAGCCTTAGGGTTATCAGGAGTTAAGAAATAATAAGCGTTTAATTTATGATTTAAACTATCTGATATCTCAAACTGATTCTTCACAAATTTAAAAACACCTAAACTCACCAATCTATTTAGAGATAAGTTATGATCATTTCTATTATATGTATCTCCATGTTTTAAGTGAATCGCTCTATCATAAATAGAAGGTTTAAACTTTCCTTTAGGATCTACTATTTTAAAATCTTTATACACTTGTGCAGAATCAAGAGCCTGCATATAATTCGTATCAGACAAAACATAATCTGAAAATATATAGATATTATCTATCGTATAAGGCTCTAGTGCTAACTTAGGGGTATTCTCTTTGATCTTTAATGCCAAGTCTACCTGATGATGTCCTACACTACTATCTACCTGTACTAGTAAATTATCAGCACTGAAGTAATAATATCCCTTATTCTTCAGATAATTATCAAATCTAGTACGTTCATCTTTAATAACATCTAAGTCATAAGCTCTACCCTTTTTTAATCTTGTATAAGGCATAGCTTGAGACAATACTTGCTTGATACCTGTAGAATCTTTGGCAAAGGTAAACTCACGTATTTTATATTGGTCACCAGGGATTACAGTATACTCTACTCCTTTCTTTTTTGCACTTGGTCGAAGCGTATCATAAGTCACATCTACGTTGAAGTACCCTTGATTCTCTAATCGATTAGATAGAATAGCTTTATTATTCTCCATGTCTACTTGATCGAATAATACAGGTGGTTCACCTAACTTATTTCGCATCCATCGACGCATTTTATTACTCTTTTCTGGATCTCCTGCTAGGTTATAAAAAAACAATTTAGGATGCATACCTAACAGTGTAGCATTAGGGATAGGACGTAATAACCCATGTAACTCATCGTTCATCTCAGACTTTTGAGACTTAGACAATGAATCACTGTTAATCACTATTTTTCCTCCAGAATACAGATACTCATCTTCTGCCAAATGACGAGTTGTATTACATGAGAATATAAATAATAGTCCAAGACATCCCGCTAATCCATTATATATTTTACTCTGCTTTAGCTTCATCTCTTAATTGCTTTTTTAATTGTCTTTTATCTTTACTACGTTCAAATAATTCGCGGAATCTCTCATAACTCATCGTTATTATAAATCCGACTCCTGTCTCTACGATTTGACCCTGAAGAGCTACTTCATAGCGGTTCTTTCTATACACTTTCATTAAGTATCTACCGTCTTTTGACAGTGCATACTCTAATTCAATATCTCCTGCTATATTAGCTGCTTGTTCATTCTGACGGGCATTCCCTTCTACTTCGAAGCTACTTCCTACTGTTACTTTTAATCGATCAGAGAATAAGCGTTTTGACACTGCCACATTTAAGTCTGTTCTATTCTCTTTGCTTCCAGAAGAATAATCTTCTGACGATTCTAAGTTGAAGTTAAGCTCTACACCTGCGATTAAGTTACCAGCCAAATTATTCAACTGATCTGATAGTAATCTACTCACACTCTGTCTAGCCATTGACCCTGCACTCATTCCTCCTGCACTACTCTCAAAAGGATTCTCACCTATAAATCTGTTTAGTAACAGTAACGCAAATACTTGTTTATTTAGTTCAGACTCATTCTGTCTTAACTGTTCTAACTTCGTCTTCGTATTGCTTAGCACATCTCCAGATACACTTGTAATTCCTTCTTTTAACTGCACATCAAAAGATATTTCAGGCTTCAGTAGCTCTCCTTCCATCTTTAATAATGCTTGGAATGGTATCTTCTGCTTATACATATTTTGCTGTGTAGGCGATAGACTGCTTAGCTGATTTCCTAATAGATCTATTGGAGCAGTCTTCGTCTCATAGATAGCTGTCAAGTTTAGATTTGCATCAGTTGGATCACCTGCCCAAACAATATAACTTCCTTTCTGAATCTCAAACTTTCTCTTCATCATATTAAATGACAAATCATAAGAACCTTGAGAGAATTCATATCGTCCAGATAACGTTACTTTACCAGATGGGTCAATACCTCCCACTAAGTCTGCTTCTCCTTTTAGAATGATCTTATCTCCACTTGATTTATCCATAATCATCGTAAAGCTAGCTTCTTTATCTACTTTAATCGAAACAGAAACATCTAATCCTTTAAGTGCTGAGTTATTAAAATCCTCTTCATACTTCTGCATTTCAGCCAATTGTAAACTGTGCTGATCTACGAACTCCACAATACCTTCTCTATCTGCTATACTAGGGTCTTCCTGTGGTAATACAAACGAGAAATCTGTCTTCTTACCAACCTCTATTCCTCCAGTAACAATAGGTTTATTTAAATCCCCTTTAATCTTAATATCGCTGTCAAAAACCAGTTTACCATAATACATCTCATTATCTTTAGATGTAGAATTCACTGCTTTAAAATCAACTGCCTTAATACTTAGATTAAAAGCAAAATCTTGATATGACTTAGTAAGTACCTGACCATCTACCACTAGTATATTTCCATCTGTATCTGTGATACTAAACTTATCTAACTCTATCCCTCTGTTTGTAAAAGAAATCTTTTCGTTAATCTTTCTGAAATCAGCATTTAAATCATTCACATGGAAACCTATATCATTAAAGTTCATCGCTCCTAATATTTTAGGGTCTGTAAACTTTCCTCCTATTTTCAGATCACCTGAGAAGAATCCTTCTGCCTTAGACAACTGATCTTTTGCAAAATATTCTATCGCTGCCATTTGGAACTTAGCCAAATTCACATTCATATTCATCTCTTGAGTATCCGCATCAGCCCATCCGTCGATAGATATCTTATTCTCTCCTCCTTGTAAGGTAATATCGGTTATAAACTTACTAGCACTCTCATTCTTCACGCCAACATGTAAGTCACCTAACCCTATCTCCATCACCTGTAACTTAGAAATATCAATATCTGATATAAATCTAAAGTCTGTTGCTAAATCTTTTAAATATACCTCACCATCAATAAACCCACTAGCCAATAGAACATCTTTCTTAACCATCTTAGTCAACATCTCAATGCTAAAATCATTAAACAATATTCTCATTGGGCTATTCGCTACTTCATCCTTAGACTCTATAACTAAGGCACTATCGTCGTGTGATAATTTAAAGTCTTTCACATAAAACCCTTCTGGTTTTAGCACAAATCTATTCTCTGGTTCCACCACCCACTTTTGATAGTCTAGTATAAAACCATCTGGATATAACCTCGCTATCATATCTCCATCCTCAGCACGAACATCCCCAGCGATAAGATAACACACCGCATCTGACTTATCTTTTAGACTCAAATTATAACTAATCGTATTATCTTTTATACCACCTGCTAATGATACTCTTCTAAGTGCCACACTAGCATTCGCTACCCTTTCTACAGACAGCCCATAAGTTAATGCGTCATTGACAGGTTTTAATTCTATAGCGATATTATTAATCTCATTTTCACCGTAGATTATTAGCGGAATCAATCCTTTTAAACTAATATAATCAGTACTCGCATCATACTTACCCGATACCTCTATTGGTTTTAATTCTTTTAGATCAGGTACCACAGAGTGAATAACAGGACTTTCCTTAACCAAAAGTTTATAAGTAAAGTAGTTTTTATCTTGTTCCTTTTCCTCTGCTCCATTTTGATCAATTACAGTCTTTTTAGCAATTTCTTTTTTAGGCTCTTCTGTTGCATAATAGACAGCCACTGTCTTCATTAGCGCATCTGCTAGTTGAGTAATTTTATACTCTCCTTGCATATTGAAATCTACCAATTCAGACGTCAGACCTAATGATTTATGAGTATCCTTACTCGTAGCAACTATCTCTATTGGCTGAAGTTTATATGCTCTAGAAGCAGACATATAAGACAGTCCTTTTAAAGCCACTGTACCATCTAGATCATCAGGCATAATATTAGCCAACTTCCCTTCTATAGTACCTTTAAAGCTAGCCGGAGCTTCTTCTATACTTAATTTATATAAATCAATATTTTTAAAATCAGCCAATAAGTCTAAGCTAATTCCCTTATCCGTCCACAGCCCACTAGCATCTAATGCAAAGTTTAGATTAGGATCATTGTTAATAGAATGAATAGTATATTTTCCGTCTTCAATAGCTCCATCTAACTCAATATTGTTATAACTATACCCACTGTATTCAGCCTTTACAACATTGATATTTCCTTTTGCGTTTATATTCTTAGGGTCTAGTCCTATCCCACTTACAGAAGCAGACATAGATAGCGTACCGATAGAGTCATTCTTTAAGATTTGACCTAATTTTAGTTCAGCGATATTTGCTATTAAAGAATACTTCTCTTTCCCTTTTATGCGTTGATCGAAGAATACTTTTACATCTGCATTACCAGAAGTCGTTTTAAGGGCTAATTGAGACTGTATCGCCTTCATCCCTCCCTTTACATTACCTGATAGTGATAAGTGCGAAGGAATCTCTATATTCGTTGGCAGCACGCCTTTTGGAGCGATGCTGAAGATATCCTTAGCAGAAGTCTGAAATTTATTCAGTTTTAAATCTACTATCGCTTTTTCAGGAGTAGTTGCTCCTTTTATATTCCCAATCACATTGATAGTTGTAGACTGTAATCCTGTCAATAAAAACTGTTCAATAGACAAATCTCCTACTACACCTTTTGCTTTAATGTCTACAGCTAAATTTTTATTCGTTAAACTTGTTAATCCAGCTTCTTCAAAAATAGTAGGCATAGCTAGATATACATCTCTTAATCCTAGATGAGACTCTTTGATTAGAACATCCACTGAAGTATCCTCTAAATGCTCTGACAACTTATTCACATCTTTATAATTCAATGTTACGTTAGCGTCAAACTTAGAGTTAGGGGTTTCTAAAATGAAGTCTTTAATGAAAGTAGTTTGATCACCGTATAGAAAATAAGTTTTGAATTTATCTACTTGCAACCCGCTCTTTTCTTTAAAAGAAAAACCTTCTAAATTTCCTCTGATCACATTAGGAGAAAACTGAAAATCTTTTAAATCAAAATTAATATCTGTAAAAGCGATATGATTAGGGTCTAACCCAAAAGTCAATGCTTTAAAGTTATCGTTGTCAAACTTGACATCAATAGAGTTTAGAGCAAATTCTTTTATACCCAGTTTCCATGGAGCAGACTCTTCCACCACAGGAGTATTTTCCTCTTCTTTTACAGGCTCTGCAGCCTTAATAGCTGTAGGAAATAAATGAACTACAGCCTTGGTATCATCTAATCGGATCTCTTTTAAATCTATCTGTTGATTCTTTAAATCAATTTGCTCAAATGTAGTTTTAAAAGCTCCTAACGCCAGATTAGCATATAACTTGCTCTCCTTATCCTCAAAGACGATATTACTATCTGTCCACTCTATAGTACCTAAATCTACTATAGGCATCGCAGAAGTATTCGACTCTTCTTCTTTTGGCTCTACAACTAACTGTGCTGCCTCAATAGAAGCCTGAGAAGGCAATTCTTTTTTATAATTTAAGTCTATTCCTGCAATCGCAATCTTAGGAATAGCAAATTTCATCTCCTCTAAATCAAATTGTTTAAAACGCGTAATAAATCTCTTTAATCCAAACGAAACGTGATGACCATCATAATCATCATTGTACTTTACCTGGATATCGCTAAGGCTTATCTCACCTACATCTATAGCCATAGAGCTACTGTCCTCTTTATCCTCCTCTTCATCTGAAGCGAAGGCTTCGATGATATAATCAAAGTTAAAGCGTCCTAGACTATCGCGTTTAATATCTGTCTTTAGTCCATCTAACTGAACACTATTGACATTTACAGAGCTTTTCAGCAGGGCAAATAAGCTAATATCTACACCTAGATAATTAGTATACAACAGAGTATCCTTCTGCTGAGACTCAACATAAAGATTCTTAACTACTATTTTTTTAGGAAAGGCAATCTCTATCCTATCTAAGGACACAGGAGTACCTATTTTATCCTGTACAAAGGTGATGGCAAAATCCTTCACCTTATTTTGGACAGCAGGTATCTGTATCGCAACGATAAGAAGTAGTAATATTAGAAATAAACTAAGTAAGAACCAGCCTAGTATCTTACCTATTTTAATTGTTATCTTCTTCAAAACAAATTTTTTATACAAAAATAACAAAAATCGTACCCACCCAACAACGATATTCAAAGTAAAAGGAAAAAACTTTAGGGCAAAAAAAAAATCTCCAACACGGAGATCTACAAATAAGAAAAAAATGGCAAGCTACCTACATCGCACCGCTACAACCTCAGACCTTTGCTGCGTTCCCACCCTGGAGGATTAAGAGGGAGCTGGTCGTGTAGGACTTGCCACTGCAAATATACAACGGTTTTTTATTTTTCCAAGCTTTTTCAACTATTAGCATTAGATTTGTATATTGTATCAAATTAAAAAATGACAATGAAAAAATATAACATTCTAGTTCCGTTAGTATTAGGAGTAGCTTTTATGAGCTGTTCGAACAAAAAAAATTTAGAAAAAAATGTTTTATCTATTGATACTACTCATCTAAAACAGCTATATAAGGGAAATGAAGACATAAAACTGAGTCTAAAAACTACCGAAAATGCGCAAGTAGACTCTGTAATTTATTACTTCAACGACAAAAAAGTAGGTGCTTCTATCAAAAATGAGGTGTTAAATCTAAACTTAGGTGAACAAAAATTAGGTAAAACAACGATTAAAGCTGTCGCTTATGCTGAAAATTCGAATAAAGAATTCACTACAAGTATAGAAATAACAGCTCCTAAAGAGCCTTCTTTTTACAGCTATAAATTAGTAAACACTTATCCTCATGACCAAGATGCCTATACACAAGGTCTAGAATTCTACAATGGTATTTTATACGAAAGTACAGGTAATGGTGAAGGTGGAGGAACAACAAACACAGGAAGAGGAACAGGTAAGAAAGGAATCTCTAGTGTGCGTCAAGTAGATTATAAAACAGGTAAAGTCATCAAGATTCACAAACAACCAGCAGAAATCTTCGGTGAGGGGTGTACTATCTTAAACGGTAAACTATACCAACTAACTTATCAAAACAATGAAGCTCATGTATTCAATGCAGAAACATTAACAGAGGAGAAAACACTTCCTTATTTTCAGAAGATGGAAGGTTGGGGACTTACGAATGACGGTAAGCATCTTTATATGACATCAGGTTCTGAGTTTATCTATAAACTAGATCCAGAGACTTTTAAAGAAATAGACAGAGTAAGCGTATATACAGATAAGAATGTTATTCCATACGCTAATGAATTAGAATGGGTAGATGGTAAGATATATGCTAACTTCTACGCACAAAATGCAGTAGCTGTAATCAATCCTCAAACAGGAGCAATAGAAGCTGTTATAGACTTCAGCGAATTACTAAACCTAACTACATATCACGAAGACAGAGATGTAATGAACGGTATCGCTTATAACCCACAGACTAAGACATTCTTCCTAACAGGTAAAAACTGGGACAAAATGTTCGAAGTACAGATTATTAAATAATTTAGGGAGCTGGAAACAGAGAACTGGAAACTGGAAACAGAGAACCATAAACTGAAAACAAAAAATGCTGACCATGGTCAGCATTTTTTATTATATGTATTTTATTCTTCTTCCCAATAATCACTACCAAAGTCAATCCTAAGAAAATCTAATTGTTCATTATATATAAAGTGAATTCCATGTTCTTCCTCCCAATAACAATTATTATAGTGAATAAAAACAAGTTGTTCATTGGCGTTTAATACTATTCTTACACTATTAGGTGGCGCAACTAATTGCCATAATAACGCTCTATTCTCATTAGCTTTTTCTAATACAAAATCCTTTTCATACTCCTCATTATAGTCTTGCCAAGCTACATTAAAAGATTCCTCCAAAGCGCCCATAACAGCTATATAAATCTCATTTTTATTCTTCTGCTCATATTTCTTTATACAATTTATTATTCTCGCCTCCATCCCTTCTCTTGCAAATAATCCTTCCTGTATGGAAATACGACACCCCCGACGAATTCCCCATACTAATGAAGATATAAAACGAGTACTTATCCATTCATAAATATCTTCACTATAATAAAATTCTAAATCTAAATCGAGTGATTTATACTCCGTCTTTATAGGAGTTCTACTGTCATTTAAGTCTCGTGAAACCCAATTTCCATCTACAGTAAACAGTACTGATAAATGGGTATCAAAGCCTGAAACATCAAATTTAATAGACCATTCTTCTACATCTTCATCCAATAAAACGATAATTTCCACATCTAAACAATCCCAAAGTTGTTGAGGAGATATACCCTCTACTGGTGTAGTGTAAATATATTTTTGTTTATCAAAAGCATACCCCTTCTTTAGTATTAATTGATGATATAAGTAAGTAGTAAATCTTTCAAAATCGACCTCCCATTGTTCAGAAAAAACTTGTTCAACAAATGAATCTACTTGGCTAATTAACTGACTATTTTCACTTAAGAAATAGCTATCCAAAATAACATCACTAAAAATGCTATCTGCTATTTGTAGTTTATTCTCAAACTTCCAACTTGCAAACTGGATAGGAATCAAATTCCCCAAATACTTAGAATACGTCATATACTATTGATTAATATGATAGACTAAACGGTTTCACAAAAAAACACCTTCACAAAAATCCTCTACTCATACAGACTCACTCCATTCACATCAGTAGTCAGTACATCTGACATATAGTCAAACAGTGGTCTCATCGCTATAAATGTCTTGATTACTTCCTCTTTAAAACTAGGTGCTAATACCTCTTTATCTGTGAATGAACGCATCACGAGATACTGCTTCTTGCGCAATAAGTCGATAGCGGGATGCTCCTTGTCAAATCCCTTAGGAGCTGTCTTTAGCTCCTCCCCTTGTAGTTCTCCAAAATACTGATGGAATTGTTCTTCTGCTATAATCTCACGAAGTTCACTATCGTCCATAGCGATCTCCTTGCGGATACGTAATAAATCTTCTTTATTAGGCTCCCAAAAACCACCTCCTACAAAACTTCTACCTGGCTCTATATTCACATAATACCCTCCTCTAAGCATCGGTTTAGTACGTCCTAAATGCAATCCAAAATAAGTTTTATAAGGTGTCTTGTCCTTCGAGAAGCGTACATCTCTATAGATGCGATGTACGTGTAACAGATCTATACTATCATGCTGTAACATCTCATCGTGTACTTCTTTAAAGAAAGCCTTCACCTCAGCGAATAACTTATCGAACTCAGGCTTATGATCTGCAAACCAAGGTTTATTATTATTTTGACTTAACGTCACTAAGAAGTCTATATGTTCTTTTTTTAACTGTTTCATACTTTATTTTTTAATTCTTGCCAATGCGCCACTTTCTCTTGAAAACTCATTCTTGCATTTGCTCCACTCGGCGAAGGTAAAGTTAGTAAAGATACTCCCTCTATCTGCCCTATGTATTTGTCGAAATATTGTCTTGCCTTTTGACTAGAGAATACGATTGTACGAATATTAGGATATTCTATCAGTAATCCCTTGATATCGTTAGCTTCTTCTGCTATGATATCACTGTCTAAGCTACTCTTGCGTTCACAAGACTGCAAGACATCCCATAAGGCAATACCATTTCGCTGAAGCAAATCGAGCTTATCCTTATACACATCACTATACTCTTCTTGAAAAACACTAAATAATATCTTCCAAAACACATTCTGCTTATTGCCGTAATACTCCTGAAAGTCTAACGATTTAATACTTGGCATCGTACCCAATATCAACACTTTAGCCTCATCAAACACCACAGGTTTAAAAGAATGTATTCTACTCACTTCACTCATATCCCAAAGATATTAATTTTTATCTCAACGAAATAGCTATCAATTCTTTACTGCTTATTTTGCTATAATTTAGAACAATCCCCTAAGCTTCATTTTATTTAAAAATTGTTTTAGAGCTCACTCCCTATTTTTGATAAGCACAGTATTCCTTCTACAACAACACACTAAAAAAAGCATCTCATTTTTTTTATTTTTCACTAAAAAAGCGTTCTAAAAATGGCTCTTAAATATTTTATTTACTCATTTTTTTACAAAAACACCCTAAAAATAGCTTCTATCACATTAATATTTTAAAAAAGAGGTACATTTTTTTTAGCATCAAAAAACAATTAAAACACTACATATCAATACATTAAATCAAAACAACATCAAATCTATTAAAACATAAAACAGCTCTTAACCCTAGTAAATACAAGTATTGTTTTGATTTCCTTCGACAATACATGGACAATAACCCGAGAATGGTGGACTAGAGATATTGTTTGTCCAAGAAATGTTCTTTTACTCTCCTGCTATTCTCCTCTGATCTAATACAAAAAATCACTGAAGATTCTACTTCAAATAAAATTGAATTAACCCCATATAAAAAGTAAATTGCCTCAAGAGCATTTCTAAGTTTACTCCTAAAAGAATGAATATACTTGCCTCTAAACTGAGTGCTTATAGATGTGCTTGTCTATACGCCAAGGGAGATAGACCTGTAGATTTTTTAAAATAACGACAGAAGCTAGTCGCATCTAAGAAATGAAGCTCTTCAGCTATTGTGTAGATAGGTTTATCCGTTGCGATAAGGTAAGACTGCGCTTGAGTGAGTACTAGCTCATTAATAATCGCAGATACCGTTTTGCCCGTCTGCCTGCGTACCAAAGTCGTTAGGTACTTAGGAGTGAGCTTTAGTTGATCAGCGTAGAACTGTACTGTGCGCTCAGCTAAATAATGCTGATGAACCAAATTATACAGTCTAAAAACAGTTGTTTCTTTCTTCGAACTTGGCTTCAACTTTACCTCATCTTGTTCATAAAATCGGTTGATATGAGCGATTAAAGAATACAATAAATACTTCATCGCATCAGGATAAAACACAGATGTATCTGTACTGCGATTGGCCAGCAATAACTGATAGTAATCTATAAACACTTTTTGATCACCTTCATTCAAATGAATAATAGGATGTCTGACCAGCTCGTTTAAAAACTGATAATTAGTAGGTAGAATAAGATCCTTTATACTATCCAGATCAAACAGCACACATAGATACTTCCCCTTGCTTTCTGTAGTAGGAATAGAGAACAAACGCTGTGGAAATACCGTCAATAGAGAACCTACCGTGAACTCTTCTGTACGGTTGTCAACTTTGAGTTCATTACTTCCCTCCATACAATAAGACAGCAGTATTCCTTTCTCTCTATATGTGGTAGTAGAGAATAAAGAAGGAATAATACTATCCGATGTTATAATCTGAATAGGGAAATACTGACTCATCACACTGTATTTAATAAGTCAAAGTTAACAATAAAAACAACTTATTGCACATTTATAAAACAATACTGTCAATAGATAAATAAGGTCTTATTCAGAACTTTGCATCAAATAAAAAAGGATTATGACCAGTAAATCAGTAATTATAAAAGATACATCTTACACCCTATATATCAACTATCAAGATGATGAACAAAAACGAAAAGAGTTCAATAGAATGTGTCAGAAGGTGTGGGAGTTTGACTTCGAAGGATATTACCAATCGGGATATTGGGGAGAGGCCTGTATCATATTTTCTTTATTCCAAGAAGATAAGATAGTCGCACATACAACTTTAAGCCTATTCGAAATAACGAAGGATAATAAAACGTATAAAACAGGACAATTAGGTACTGTAATGACAGCCCCTGCTTATCAAAACAAAGGTTTATCAAGATTCTTATTAGAATATATAGAAGCAGAATATAAAGATATCGTAATAGGTTACTTCTTGTTTGCAAATGATGCAGTATTGGACTTCTACCCAAAATTTGGTTATGTGCCTATAGAAGAATATCAAGCGACACTAAAGGTGAATGCAGAACCTTCTCCTCTATCGAGCTTAGAGAAATTAGATTTAGACAATCCTACATCCCTTGCTCTATTTGAAGAATATGTCAAAAACGGATATACCTATAATAGGCTAGATACTAAAAATGTAGGCTTAGCTTTCTTTTATTGTTATGCTAATTTAGATTTTGGTTTTAAAAACTCTATTTATTACAGCAAGGCATTGGATGCCATTATCATCTATGAACAAGAAGAAAGTGAACTGACACTCTATTCTATTTATCAAAGAGATCACCATGTCAAACAACTCGATGCTATAATAGATGCATGCTGTACAGAAGAGACACAGACTGTCTATTTTGCGTTTAGCCCTGAGATAGCACATGCTACTTATAGCTTATATAAAGAAGATGACGATATCACACTAATGGTGACCAAAGAATTAGTAGACTTATTCTCTGATCAGAAGACTATGGTAGCTTCGCTATCACATACATAAAACTTATTAAAGAAACAGGAGTACCTCAGTAGAGATACTCCTGTTTTTATTATTCCACAAAAACTGAAGAATATTTCACTGTTCCTTCTACACCCTTCAATCCATCAGGCACTAACTCACACGCCATACAGTATTCGTCTGGTACATCAAAAGGCAAGCGAATATTATAACTCTTCATCGGTACATATCCAAACTTTGGGTAATAACTTGCATGTCCTAAAAGAACTACTGACTTATAACCAAGGTTTCTCGCACGACGATGCCCTTCCTCTATTAAAGCGCCTCCTATTCCTTTACCTTGAAACTCTGGTAAAACAGCTACAGGAGCCAACGCTAAAGCTTGATAGGTAGTATTACTTCCTATTATATCTACTGTAGTAAATAAGATATACCCAACTATCTTTCCGTCCCATTCATATACTAATGATAACTCTGGTATAAAGCTGTCCGATTGTCTCAATCGTTCTACTAAAAACTGCTCTCTATGATCACTTAATTCTTCAGTTTCAAACGCTTTTTCTACTAAATTAAAAACTATGTCATAGTCCTTTGTTTCTTCCTGTCTTATCTTGTTATTCATTTCTTCTCATCTCATTTAATTAATTACTACTAACTCTTCCAATTTAAAAGTAAACTTCATGCTCTCGATTAACACAGTCGCTTTATTGCCACGTATCTCGAGTATAGTACCTTGCTTACCTTTCCCCTCTCTCTTCACGATATCTCCTACGATTAATGGGATAGGCTCTGTACTTATTGGCACTATTACTTCCTCCTTCTGAATAGGTGTAGACTTATCAGCTTCTACTATAGAAAGTTCTTCCTCCCTGATATCAAATTCTTGTTCTTTTCGCTTTAATTCTGCTACTTTTTCAGCGACAACTTCTTGTAACTGTTGTTCTATCATTAAATAATCTGCCTCTATCTTATGCGAAGCATTGATTAATATCTCTTCTGACAGACCTATTCTTCTGGCTACATCTAAGGCATAAGAACTTCCCGGATGTCCTTGAGACAACTGATATAATGGTTTCATTTCTTTAAAGTCATATAGCATAGCTCCGTTTTGCAAACCTATAGTGCGCTGTGCAAACCCTTTTAGATTATAGAAATGCGTAGTGATAATACCAAAACAACTGCGATGATTTAGCTGTTCTAAGATACTTTCTGCTATCGCTCCTCCCAATTCTGGTTCTGTACCTCCCCCGAATTCATCTATTAGAATCAAGGTTTTCTCATTAGTATGTTCTAAGAACAACTTCATATTATTTAAATGTGAAGTATAGGTACTCAGATTATTCTCTATGCTCTGCCCATCTCCTATGTCCATAAACAAATGCTCAAATACACCTGCCTTAGAATCTGTATGTACAGGGATCAATAATCCACACTGAAGCATATATTGTAATAGAGCTACTGTCTTTAGCGTAACTGACTTACCACCTGAGTTGGCACCTGATACCACCAATATACGATTATCTCCCTCTAAAGTAATATGCAGTGGATTAAGCTCTTTATCTTGTGCTTTTAGACTAATCTGTAAGATAGGATGATACGCTTGCTTAAAGCAAATCTGCTGTTTGTTTTCAAAGACTGGCTTAACTCCACCTATCTTCTCTGCTAACAATGCCTTCGCTCTAATCAAGTCAACTTCTCCAATGAAGTTATACAGTTTCACTAAAGGTAAATACTGCTTTCTAATAACATCTGTCATCTCCATCAATACTCGCACTACTTCTCTTCGCTCATCTTGTTCTAAAACAAATAGGCGTGTATTCTCTTTTACTAATTCTTCTGGCTCTATAAAAACAGTTTTACCAGAACGAGACTCATCGTGTACTACCCCTTTAAACCTGCGCTTAAATGAGGCTGTGACAGGGATAACCATACGCCCATCCCTTATACTTGCAGACATCTCATTATCTGTCAGTCCTGATGCTTGCGCTTTTCGCCAGATAGAATCAAACTTCTTCTGTATAGCATTCGCTACCTGTATCTTTTCTTTTCGAATAGAAGCCAACTCTTTAGACGCGCTATCTCGTACCAATCCATTTTTATCAATGACCTGCTCTATGCGTTCTGATAGTTCGTTTAACAATACTACCTCTTGCCCTATCAAGGCTACTGTTGGGTAATGATACACTTCATTAGTCTGCTGCGTAATAATATGGAATACCCTTTCGGCATTGTATAGTGTGTGTTTAATCGCCATAAACTCTTCGGCGGTACACCACAGTCCTTGATCTGCCACTACTTGATTTACGATAGTACGGGTGTCTATATAGTTATCTAATGGGAAACTGCGCTCAATCTGCAGTAGTTGAACAAACTCTTTGACTTGGTCTAATTGGTAATTGATTGTGTTATAATCATATTTAATGGTTAGTTGATTCACTTTCTCTACACCAAAAGGACTTAAACATCTGTCAATAAGCATTTCGCGGATTACATTAAAACCGCATTTTTCTTCGTAATTATTAGGGAATATCATGTTGATTCGATATCGTATTATTTGTCCCATAGTACAGGACAACGCATTATAAAATAGATTTAATATTTTCGAAACTTATACAACATATAACATCTGCCTCACTACTCTCTTCTCTAACAGAAAGTGTGAAGTAAACAACTTATATTAAAGCATTAAAATCGTCATACGATCTCAATATAAGTAAGCATTAAAGAATAGCTTTTACTCGAAAATAGACTATAATACGGACATCAAACAGATTTAGATATGAATACTCTTTTTATTACGCTTTATCGTAATAATTCGCTGACAAAGATAGCAATACAAATCTGACTATAAACACCGTTCGTATAATTCACAAAAAAAGCAGGTAAATACCTGCTTCATTATACTTGTAATACTCCTTGCGCTTGTAAGATAGCCATAGCATTCATCTCTTTCAATCCGTGCTGATGAACATATCTCAATACTTCAGACAAGAAGTTCATACTAATCTGTATAGCTTCTTCTATCGTACGACCCTTCGTTAGCTGTGCTGCGAGTGTTCCTGTGAACAAATCTCCTGTTCCTACTACTTCTACAGGTATATTATCAGCATAAAAATGAGTCAACTTACCTTCATTAATCAAGATGACTTCTACTTGATGATTAATATTCTCTTTCATTTCGGCTGTAGTCAAAACAATGATTTTAGAAGACAATACCTCATCTGTCTGTACCGCTTCTATTAGTTCTTGCTCATTCGTTATACGCTTGCCTAAAAGGTATTCTAATTCGAAGTGATTAGGGGTTAAGATATCACTTAACGCTAATAATCGCTCTTTAGAATAATCTGCTTGTTCTTTAGGAATATATAGCCCGTCTGTACGTGTATCTCCAAATACGGGGTCATAAATATAGGTGATAGTATGCTCTGCTTTTAATTGTTTTATAAACTGTGCTGTCGCATCTATTATCTCTTTGCTTTTTAAGTAACCACTTACTACATACTGCGTAAGTTGTGCTGTATTAATTTCTAATACTCCACGAGCCAACTTTTCGAATAATTCTTTAGGTACAGCCTCTCCATAATAAACAGGCTTATCTGTATGACTTGATAAAAGAATGGTAGGCATCGCTACACAATTAATTCCGTGAAGCTGTATCGCAAAACTGGCTGAGTTATTCCCCACATACCCAGTAGAGACAGTACTCTGTATGGATATAATATGAGGTTCTATTGTGTTATTTGTCATGATAATGAAATGAGAAAACACTTCTATACTCTTATCTGTTTACTTCCATAAGACAAGGAAAATATACATCTGTGCTTCTTAAATTATTTCTTACAAAAATACAACTATAATCAGCAAGCGAGATAGTCCAGTTTAAAGAAAATTGATTAAACCCAGAATCAATGATAGACAGATAAACGAAAAGTAATTATACAAAATAGCTCTGAATTAGTGATACAAGCATACTATAGTATGGTTTTAGAGCTAATGAAAGAGATATGAAGTAGAATTGCTTTGTAGTATTTGGCTAACGCTTATTCTGGGTTAAAATAACACCAATAAAAAAGCAGACCGAAGTCTGCTTAATTCTATTTTATGGTATAAGGCGTTCTGCTTTTAATTGTTCGAATAATTCTATAAAAGAGTCTTTTGTAGGTTTATAAGTTGTAAAGCCTAATTTCCTACTCTTAGACATATCAGTAATCACTTCTATGGGACGACCTAAGTCTGCGTCTGTATGCCATGGAGATACTAATGTACCTAAATCCATTGATTGTAGTTTATGCTTCGCTATAATAGTCTGCCATACCTCACTCTTCTGTAACAAGGTTGCTTCTAATGGTCTGATAGTATCCTTATACCCTTCAAAAGGTATGTCAAAGTAATTAGCTATTTCTTCCCATAGCCACTTCCATCTAAACACATCTCCATTGGTAACATTGAAGGCTTGATTCTTAGCTGTATCTGTAGTGGATGCCCATACCAACTGTTTTGCTAATACGCTTACATCCGTTACATCTGATACCCCATTCCACTGTGCTTCTGATCCTGGCCAAACCATAGGAAGTCCTTCTTCCTTACATATACTCGCATACACAGCAAGTGTAATTCCCATATTCATCAGATTACCTACTGCATGTCCTATCAAAGTATGAGGTCTGTGTATACTCCAAGTAAAACCGTCTCGCTCAGATGCTTTATACACCTCATCTTCTTGCGCATAATAGAAATTCTCTAATTCTAATCGAGGGTGTTCTTCTCTAACTGGTGTAATAGGTAAGATACCAGACTTCACATAAGATTCAAATGGTCCTAAATAATGTTTTAATCCAGTTACTAAGCCTACATGCTTTACGCTCTGTTTAGAAGATAATACATCTAGTAAATTCCTAACTAAAGTAGCATTGACAATAATATTCTCTGCCTCCGTGTCCTTACGCATCCATGTGGTAAAGTAAACATGGGTAGGAGCTATATCTTGTATGGCTACAGCTAAACCTTCTGTGTCTAATAAGTCCGCAGCAATGGGAATGACTCCATCTATAATTCTTTTTGGGTTTCTTGCCAATCCATATACTGTCCAATTTTGAGCGATAAGTTCTTTTGCTAGATTACTACCAGCAATACCACTAACGCCTACTACTAATGCTTTGTTTTTCATGATTCATTTCTTTGAAGACAAAGCTAAAGCAAGTAAAATAGCTGTGCATTGACCTAAAATAAGTCAATCCCTTGATCTAGATCAAGTAGATTACTTCAATTTTTTCTTAATACGGCTAACTGTTTCTGGGGTTAGACCTAAATAGGAAGCCAAAAGATGCTGTGGAATACGGTTGACTAAGTCAGGATAACAAGTAATGATTTGCGCATACTTCTCCTCTGCATTATAGGCTATATTACTCAGTATACGTCTATCTTTATTCGCTAAGCTACGTTCATAGAGTATTCTGAAATAGTTACTCATTACAGGCATATCTATTACTATTCTATCGTAGTCTTCCTTGCTTATAAGTAGTAATTCCACTTCTTCTAAAGCATCAATGTTCAACACACCCTTTTCACCTGTAAAGAAACTATAAGAATCTGCCATCCACCAGCCTTCCCAACCAATGAAGTTAATATTCTCTACTCCTTTTTCGTCTATCACATAAGACTTCAATACTCCTTTCGCAACAAAAGCCATGTACCTACATACTTCTCCTTCTTGTAGTAGGTATTGCTTTCTCCTTAGTTTTTTAACTGTAAAATAATCTTCTAAACGAACAGTTTCTTCTGTGGTCAAGTGTACTTTTTCTTGAATGTGTTGAATTAATAAATCGAACATGGGAAGTAGTAAAAATATGTTATCTACAAAAATAAACAATTACAAGCTGAAATGTTTACCTTTAGCTATTCATTATAACATTATGCCGATTATATCTCAACAAAACTTACTTATTCCTTATCCTCAAAAAGTAGCACTCTCTATACAGTTTGACTACGCTATCGTAGATATACACAACAGTTTTGATTACTTAGAAGATCTATGGGATGATATTGTTTTGGCGATTGCAAATGCTTTTAATGATAGAGGAATTAGTATTCTAGAGGGCACAACCAATATCAATGAGGACTATACTATTATCAGCTATAAAGTGGTAATATTGGCTGTTCCTCCCTATATTAATTTCTCATTTATACATGACGAACTTATAACTAATGAACTACCACATCAGTTACTATTAACTACTCCAAATCATTACAATAATGAGGAGCTTGATATATTATTAGAAACGAAATAATCTAGACTATTATGAAATTGAACACAACAAATAGAGCTGACTTACCTAATCCTAAAATATTAAAAGAACTGTGTAAATCACTTGCTACATTAGATGCTATACTATGTCAAGATTGGGAATATAGATACTATTTATACAATCATCTTTGGTCTGATGATGAAGAGTTCTTTCAGATGCGAGATGGTGAAGGCAATGATATGGTTATCCTGTTTAGAGTAGATGGAACAGTAATCAATGGATTTGACCATGAACTATATGATTTTGAGGAGAACCTTCCTAATAAAGAAGATCTAACAGCAGGACTTCCTAATCAATATATAGAGTTTATTTTTGGAGAGTATATTAGTGATATTGGTACAACTTATTGTATCTGGAGTGACAACAACCAACAATGGGCAATAGGTCAGGTAGATAATGAGGAAGATGGTTCAGATGATCAATTATACATCTTTGACAATAATCCAGATACATACATTAATTGGGCAACCAACTATTACTTCGATGAAGAAGAAGAGTCTATGACAGCTGATAAGAAAGATATTATCAGACAAATTTATCAAGGTAAGACACTAACTAAAGAAATGATATTAACTCTAAATCCTGAATTAGAAGATTGGGAATTACTAAAAGAAGATATTATTGAGATTAATTACCCTCATTCTTTATAATTACAAATGAAAAACATAGTAGCTATTATAGGGAGTGCTAGTGCTAATTCCTCTAATCATACACTGATTAACTACATTAAACAGCAAGTAAAAACTGAACTAAACATCACTATTTATGACAGTTTAAAGGAGCTACCTCACTTTGACCCTATACTTACTGACGAAAACACACCTATTGAAATTACTAATTTTAGAGAGTTAATTCTAAAAGCTGATGGAGTATTAATCTCTACACCTGAGTATATATTTAGCATTCCGAGTGGTTTAAAGAATGCTTTAGAATGGTGCGTATCTTCACCTACCTTTATGCATAAGCCTTTAGGGATAATTACAGCATCAGCTAATGGAGAAAAGGGACATGAAGAACTACAACTTATAATGCAAACACTAATGGCTGTTTTAAATTCAGATACAACACTCTTAATTCGTGGAGCAAAAGGCAAGACAAACATGCCCAATGAAGTAACAGACACACAAACAAAAGAAGCATTAGATGCTTTCATCTCTTCTTTTATTGAGCTAATCAATACAAATCAAAAGCAATGATAAGACCAATTCATAGTACCGACTTACCTCTGACTTTACAAGTATTAGAAGAAGTAAAACAATCTATGCTCAGTCAAGGTATTGATCAATGGGATGAACACTATCCTAATAAAGATATTATCTCTAATGACATTCAAAAGAAGCAAGCTTATATCTATACAGAAAACGAACAGATCTTAGCCTATATGGTCTTAAACGAAGAATATGATGTAGAGTATAATGATCTACATTGGACTAGTCCTACTCCATTTATTATTATCCACAGATTATTTGTCAGTCCTAAGGCACAAGGTAAAGGGATATCCAGTAAGATGATTCTATTCGCAGAACAATACGCCAAAGACAATAACTATGCGTCTATTCGCTTTGATGCATATTCACTAAATACTACTGCTAATGCGGTATACACTAAAAAAGGTTATCAATTAGTAGGTACAGTTCAGTTTAGAAAAGGGGTGTTTAATTGTTATGAGAAAGAGGTGTGATATATAAAAGCCCTAAACAGATTGTTCAAGGCTTTTCTCTTACTATTCATTCCACTTAAATTTATAAGTATAATCAATATCCATTTCTTGATTAGCACGTAATATTCTAATTTTCTTTACTCCTTTATTTCTTTCAATCTGTTTAAAAAATTCTTTTATATCACAGTGCGACAAAGGAAGTTCTTGATCATTTATTTTTAATACCACATCCTCTATTTGGAGTAAATCATTATCAGAATTAATTGAGTTAACATAAAAACATCCATTGTCATTTAAACCTAATGTAAAGCCTTTAAATATTTCCTCTTCTGCGCAATAAAACTTATTATCTATTTTTTTTAGGTAAATTATTTTATTATAAAAATCAATGTAAGTATGGTATTCTTTTATAAACTGAAAGCCAATATTATTAAGCAAATTATCTTCAAGTATAAAAGACTGTTCTTTAATTTCAAGATTACCAAACTTTATAGGTGCATTAGCCAAATATATTCTTTTATTAATTGTTTTTTCAAGTCCATATACCCCTCTTCTTCCTTCGCTATAGACAACTTTATTTTTATAATTACTAACAAATTTCTCCATCTTAATATTAGGAATAGCTAAATATCCTGTACTTCCTGTATCAAATAAGAGTTGTGTCTTAATCCCATTAACTATTGCAGTTATACTAGGTCGTCCATTATTATCTTTTGATTTATATTTATGCTTTGTATATGTATCAAATACTTTTTTGTCTAACATCTTATGATTATACAATTTAATATGCTGTCCAATAGGATCTATTTCAATTATATAATTTTTCAACATATGTATTCCTATTATTCCATGTAATTTCACATCACACATAAAATGATGTTGTTGACTCATATTATCATTATTTATCCCTATTACATTATTAAATACTTTGCCAGAGATAGTTAATCTATCCAAACTAACTAACGATTCTTGGGTTTCTTTATTAGAAATATCACTTAGTGTTATTTCTCTAATAACATTTTTTATATCAAAATATTTTTTATCAAATAGAGAAATAGCAGCTCCTGTATCAAATAAAAAATCGTATTCCTTCCCCTCTACCTCAACTTTAATAATAGGCCAACCATTCTTTTCCTCATAAGGAATAGTCAATACTTGAGCATAAGAAACAAAAAAACCATACATCAAGAATAACAGCAGATAAATACTTTTACTTTTCATAAGTATATTTTATTAAATTACAGATAATCAATATAATAATAAATACACATTAAAAAAAAAACAAATCAAAAAAAACCGAGCCTTTACAGACTCGGTTTACTATTATTTCTCTGATATTCTTCTCTATCTTCATTGACATACATCTTATGAGGAGATTGCTTGGTATGAAAGATATCCAGAATAACAATATTCTCTTCAGTTACCTCATATAGAATTTTATACTCATAAACTAAGAGATACCTTCTCTCGAATCGACTATACATCATACCTTCTTTCTGCCCTAAATAGGGAAAATTAATTAACTGCTTGATTGCTTTAATAATATTATCCTTTACCTCTTTAGCCTTGCTTACACTGACATGATTAACATAATAGAAGTATATATCCCTTAATTGACTGGCTGCAAAATCAGATAATATTATTTTCATACTACTACCATTTAGTACTCATCTCTTCTACTTCCTCTAAGGTATAATACCTTCCCTCCTCATAGTCTTTACGAGATATAGCTAATCTGCTCTCTAACTCCTCTTCTGTCATAGGTATAAACATCTCCTCTTCCACTCGTTTCAGAGCATTGACATACTCATTTATTTGATCGATCAATACCTCATCGGTAATATCCATAAGGGATTTAACTATCTGCTGTCTCTTTATCTCTACACTCATAACTAATTCATTTACAATACAAAGTTAAACAAAATAGATAAACACATTCCCCCTAACTATAAATTTACCACATAAAAAAAACCGAGCCTATACAGACTCGGTTTCTCTCTTTATAACTATAAAACGGGGAGGATTATTTCACCTCTTCGTATTCTACGTCTTGTGTACCATCAGCATCACCTCCTTGGTTTGGCTGTCCTTGTTCAGGACCTGCTTGACCACCTTCAGCTTGTGCTTTGTACATTTCTTCAGATGCTGCTTTCCAAGCTTCGTTAATTTTGTCTAACGCTGGTTGGATAGTATCTAAGTTCTTAGTTTCAAAAGCTGTTTTTAATTCAGCTAAAGCTCCTTCGATATTAGATTTATTTCCTTCAGATAATTTATCTCCGAATTCTTTTAATTGTTTTTCTGTTTGGAAAATCATAGCATCAGCTTCATTGATTTTCTCTACAGTTTCTTTTGCTTTTTTATCAGCATCAGCATTAGCTTCAGCTTCTTTTTTCATTCTTTGGATTTCTTCTTCAGTTAATCCAGATGAAGCTTCAATACGAATATCGTGAGATTTACCAGTTCCTTTATCTGTAGCAGATACTTTGATAATACCGTTAGCATCGATATCGAAAGTTACTTCGATTTGAGGCACTCCTCTTTGTGCAGGTGGTAAACCATCTAAATGGAAACGACCAATTGTTTTGTTATCATTAGCCATTGGTCTCTCTCCTTGTAATACATGGATCTCAACCGATGGTTGGTTATCTGCAGCAGTAGAGAATACTTGAGATTTCTTAGTTGGAATAGTTGTATTAGATTCGATCAACTTAGTGAATACACCTCCCATAGTTTCAATACCTAATGAAAGTGGCGTAACGTCTAATAATAATACGTCTTTTACATCTCCAGTTAATACACCTCCTTGGATAGCAGCACCGATAGCTACAACCTCATCAGGGTTAACTCCTTTGTGTGGTTTTTTACCAAAGAATTTCTCTACTTCTTCTTGGATTCTTGGGATACGTGTAGATCCCCCTACTAAGATTACCTCATCAATATCTGATTTAGATAAACCAGCATCTTTTAAAGCTTTCTCACATGGAATCATAGAACGACGTACTAAATCATCTGATAATTGCTCAAATTTAGCTCTTGTCAATGTTTGTACCAAGTGTTTTGGTCCTGAAGCAGTAGCTGTTACATAAGGCAAGTTAATCTCTGTTTGTGTAGCAGAAGATAACTCAACTTTAGCTTTCTCAGCAGCTTCTTTTAAACGTTGTAATGCCATAGCATCTTTACGTAAATCTACTCCTTCAGCAGCGTTAAACTCATCTGCTAACCAGTTGATGATTACGTTATCAAAGTCATCTCCTCCTAAGTGAGTATCCCCATTAGTAGATAATACTTCGAATACACCGTCTCCTAACTCAAGGATAGAGATATCAAATGTACCACCACCTAAGTCATATACTACTACTTTTTGATCTTTTCCTGTTTTGTCTAATCCGTATGCTAATGCAGCCGCTGTAGGCTCGTTAATAATACGTCTTACTTTTAATCCTGCAATTTCTCCTGCTTCTTTTGTCGCTTGACGTTGTGCGTCATTAAAGTAAGCTGGTACAGTGATAACTGCTTCTGATACTTCTTGTCCTAAGAAATCTTCAGCTGTCTTTTTCATTTTTTGTAGTGTCATCGCAGAGATTTCTTGTGGCGTATATAAACGTCCATCGATATCTACACGTGGAGTATCATTATCTCCTTTTACTACTTGGTAAGGTACTGCTGTTGCTTCTTTCGCAGCCTCACTATATTTCTCTCCCATAAAACGTTTGATAGACGCAACTGTTTTTGTTGGGTTAGTTACAGCCTGACGTTTTGCAGGATCACCTACTTTAATCTCTCCACCTTCTACGAAAGCTACGATAGATGGTGTAGTTCTTTTTCCTTCAGCGTTTGAAATTACTACTGGCTCGTTTCCTTCCATTACAGAAACACAAGAGTTTGTAGTTCCTAAGTCAATACCAATTATTTTACTCATAATATTTTCTATAGTTTATTTTTATACATAATTCATTGTCGTGAGCTTCATGCTCGGTTACTCTTAAACAATCTTTATGCCAACAGAAAAAATTGAATATTTTGTCTGTTTTTAGGTCATTTTATCATTTAAACAATGTCATATTGTCATTTCCCTCTCTTTTAGATAAGAAATAAATACACATAACGTCAGTATAGACTGACAACGATACCTCTCTTTTAAAAGCCTTCTCTCTAAAAACAGATCACTTACTATCTCTATTTAATAATCAATACAAGAAACATAAAACAACTATATAATTATCTATCCACATAATTCCCTTCACATCTTGCGTTAAATAAGTCTCTAAAAGTTGTCTCTGATTAGAATTTAGCTATCTTCGTATTATTAAATCACTACTATTTTATGGAATGTATTTCTGTATTTGATATGCTCAAAATCGGTGTAGGACCATCTAGTTCACATACTTTAGGTCCTTGGAGAGCCGCTGAGCTTTTTTTAAAAGAATTGCGTGATCGCCAAATCTTTGACCAAGTTTCTTCTCTGAAAATAGATTTATTTGGTTCACTTTCTCTTACGGGAGTAGGGCATGCTACTGACTTAGCTGTAATGCTAGGGCTAAGTGGAGCTGATCCAGAGTATGTCCCTGTCGAAGACATTAGTGGTATTATTGATCATATTAATACCTCACAGTCTTTATTATTAGGAGGAACAATGCCTGTAGTATTTAATCCTAAGGAAAATATTGTATTTAATAGAAACTTCCTTCCTTTTCATGCCAACGGAATGACATTCACTGTACAATATGGTGAACACAATCTATATGAATCTACCTTTTATTCTATCGGTGGAGGATTTGTGGTAAAAGAAGAGAACCCAGAAAATCAAGAGAAAGAAGAAATTAAAGCTACTTTCCCTTTCCCTATAGAAAAAGCTACTGAGTTATTAGCCTACTGCAAAGAGCAGAATATGTCTATCTCTGAGTTAGTATATGAAAATGAAAAGTCTATACGCTCAGAAGAAGAAATACATCATGAGTTATTACGCGTGTGGAATACCATGCTAGAGTGTATGTATATCGGATGTCATACTGAGGGCATACTACCAGGAGGCCTTAATGTACGTAGACGTGCTTATGACACTCATTCTAAACTGAAAGGAGAACTTCCTTATAACACACCTCAAGAATGGTTACAGACCATCCGTAAGACAAAAGTATACTTTAGACAGATATTAAAATGGGTAAGTTGTTTTGCCTTAGCTGTTAATGAAGTGAATGCTTCTCTTGGACGTGTTGTGACTGCCCCTACTAATGGTAGTGCAGGGGTTATTCCTGCTGTATTAATGTATTATCTAGTAATAGAAAACCACAAAGCAGGCGATAAAGAAATAAAACAGTTCTTAATGGTGGCTGGTGAGATAGGAAGTATCTTTAAAAAAGGTGCTACTATATCTGCTGCTATGGGAGGATGTCAAGCAGAGATTGGTGTATCGAGTGCAATGGCTGCAGGTGCCTTATGTGAACTAATGGGAGGTACTCCAGAACAAGTAACTGTAGCTGCTGAGATAGCTATGGAACATCACTTAGGACTGACATGTGACCCTATCGGCGGACTAGTTCAAGTACCTTGTATCGAGAGAAATACCATGGGAGCTATTAAAGCTATTAATGCAGCAGAGCTTGCTTTAGATACCGACCCTAAAAATGCAAAAGTTCCTTTAGATAAAGTAGTAAATACAATGTGGGAGACTGCAAAAGACATGAATAATAAATACAAAGAGACTTCAGAAGGTGGTCTTGCTGTAGCTGTAAACTTATCAGACTGTTAAACAGATGAAACAAACGATTGGAATATTGTGTTTCCTAGTCTCTGCCTATGCTTTAGGACAGAGTCAACTATATGTAACTACTCCTACTGTAGCTTACAGTGATGCTAATGGCACTACACAGATAGGTGTCTATACACGTGGTGCATATCTAAATAACGTAGATAAAGTAAATAACGATGTATTTAAAGTAACTAATGAACTATTAGGAACTGCCTATATATTAGATACTGATCATCTAAAAGAAGTGTTGTCTGCAGAAGACAGTACTGAGGCCTCTCCTTCTCCTATTATTGACTTTGATGATTACTACGGAAGTCCTCATCTATTTACTGTAGTAGGTGGACTTAAAGTAAGAACAGCACCTAATCATCAATCAGAAACAACAGGAGTGCTATACAACGGAACACCTGTAGGGATAGATTATTTCCCTTATGATAAAGAAGCTTGGGTCAAGATAAACTTTAATGAAGGACAAGGGTATATACCTGTTAAATACTTAGGAAAGAGACCAAACCTAAACAACCTAATTACAAGTTATAAAAAGGCTACTGAACCTAAAGAGCAAAAGCGCTTTATACAGCGTATTATCGAGCTTGGTTGGAATAGTAATGACGATGACAATGCTAAGGCATTATTAGTCTTTGCTGATTATGCAGATAAAAACAGTCAACCAGAACGTGCTACCATTGCGAGACTACAAGCAGAAGTATTAAAAGCAATTCCTGATGAAGGTATTTATGACAAAACATTAGATTTAGTCACAAAAAAATTAATTGGTTTTACCTTAAACAATGTGATAGAACCAAAAAAAGGTTTTAGTTTAGCCACATTAGAAAAGACCTTTGGAAAGGTAAAAGAGAGCTATAGCAATTTAGAGGATTGCGCTCTAGACAATTACGAAAGTAATATTATATTTAACACAGCAGAGTGTATTGGACATGATGTCAACAAAACATATACCCTGAGAATTGTCGAGATGGGCAATGGTGCTGGATTTAAAATCAACAATAACATTCTAAACGAGAATACAACAGAAACAGAGTTTTTAAAAACTGGAAAAGGCTTAATCAATACTATTTTAAATACCGAAAAAGCTTATCAGATCCCTGCTGGAGATTCTGCATATAGATTCACATTTAAAGAAGGTAAATTGAGTAAAGTGGAATTGATTTATTTCTGCTAATTCCTTTTTTTATTCTTTAATAAAATTTACAATAACCCAAAAAAACAAGAAAAATGTCTGTAGCAAAAAAAGACTATAAAAAAGTGACAACTAAGTCGCTAATAGATATGAAAGCCAATGGAGAGAAAATATCAATGTTAACATGTTATGACTACTCTATGGCTAAAGTATTAGAAGCAGGTGGAGTTGACGTAATGCTTGTAGGAGATTCTGCTAGTAATGTAATGGCTGGTCATGAGACTACCCTACCGATTACATTAGACCAGATGATCTATCACGCACAGTCTGTAGTACGTGGAGCTGACAGAGCGCTAATTGTTGTGGATTTACCTTTTGGTTCTTACCAATCTGATCCAAAAGAAGCATTGCGTTCAGCTATCCGTATCATGAAAGAAAGCGGGGCTCATGCTGTAAAAATGGAAGGTGGAGAAGAGATTAAAGATGGTATCAAACGTATCTTAGACGCAGGCATCCCTGTTATGGGACACTTAGGTCTTACTCCTCAGTCTATCTATAAATTCGGAACTTATACAGTAAGAGCTAAAGAAGAAGAAGAAGCTAATCAACTTATCAAAGACGCTAAAATGCTAGAAGAAATAGGATGTTTCGCTCTTGTATTAGAGAAAATACCTGCTGCTTTAGCAAAGAAAGTTGCTGAGAGTATTTCTATCCCTGTTATCGGTATCGGTGCTGGTAATGGTGTAGATGGACAAGTATTAGTAGTACATGATATGATAGGGCTTACTCACGAATTTAGTCCTAAATTCTTACGTCGTTATATGAACATTTTTGAAGATATGAAAAATGCAGTATCTCAATACGTTGAAGATGTTAAGTCTGTTGATTTCCCTAACGAAAACGAACAGTACTAATAGATCCTAACTTATTTAAAATACAAAGAATATCCTTTTTACATATAAAAAGGATATTTTTGTTTAAAATTATTACAAATGAAAATCGTCTCTACACCCGACAATCTACAAGTACTACATGAAGATAACCATATCATCATCATTAATAAACGCGTAGGCGATATCGTACAAGGTGATCAGACAGGTGATATGCCACTAAGTGAAATAGTCAAACTATACTTAAAAAAGAAGTATAATAAGCCTGGTGAAGTGTATCTAGGGGTAGTACATCGCTTAGATCGCCCTACTTCTGGGTTAGTCGTATTTGCAAAGACTTCTAAAGCACTAAGTCGCTTAAACGAATCATTCAAAAATAGAGAGACACAGAAGACCTACTGGGCAGTAGTAAAAGATGCTCCTCCTAAAGTAGAAGACACATTAGAACATTTCTTAGTGAGAAACCCTAAGAATAACACTTCTAAAGCTCATAAAAAAGAAGTTCCTAATAGCAAAAAGGCAAAGCTAACCTATCGAATGTTTCACCAGCTAAAGACCTACTCTACTCTAGAGATAGATCTATACACAGGTCGTCACCACCAGATAAGATGCCAGTTATCTGCTATAGGATGTCCTATTAAAGGAGATTTAAAATATGGAGCAGACAGAAGTAATCCAGATGGAGGTATCCACTTACACGCACGTAAGCTTACCTTTATTCATCCAGTGACCAAAGAGACACTTACTATAGTAGCTCCTACTCCTGATGAAGTAATATGGAATAATATAGAACCTAAATAAAACTAAAGGCTATTCAGAGATGAGTAGCCTTTACTATTTTTTTTGATAACTACATTAAGATAGCTTCGTATCTTCGCTATAAAATAGAATATATGACTATAGAACAGAAATACAGCTATGTGCAGCAGACTGATGATACCATACTTGCTTCTACACTATCTAATACTGACGAAATAGTAATGCTACTGAGCAATGGAGATATCGTAAAACATAATTTTCTGACAGGTGCAACTACCCTAGTATCCACTTTAAAAGATAGTATGGGGTATACTGATAACGGTTTTGACCTCACTGCTCCTATTTCTATCTATACGCTAGATGATATTATCGTTATAGTAAACGACTTTAAGCGTCATGGTTATATCATTAATCCTAAACAAGAATACCGATTACATCTATGGAGAGGGGATTATTACGCTAATATCACGAAATACCCTATCGCGCTATATAAAGATGATAATCAAGTACCTCATATCATCTATGCTGACGATTGGAACCATGTCCAAATCATGAATCTAGATACTCGTCAAATACTAACTGCTGCTAAATCTTTAATAGAAGACGCAGCAGAAGAGAAGCATATCGAATTTTATAAAACTCGTAAAGAACACAATAAGCTAGCTTGGCCAAGTACCTATGATTATTTCTATGGTAAATTACTATTATCTCCTAATCATCAGTACTTCGCAAGTGTAGGATGGGTATGGGGATCTTCTGATTGTATTAATGCTTATGATGTCAATAACTTTATCACTAACCCTAGAATACAAGATATCATCGTTCATCAAGGGGAACATGAATCAAGAAAAATATGTTGGGTAAGCAATAATATCCTTGCCGTAGAACACAATCCCTATATAGAAGAAGAGGAAGAGGCAACAGAGGACTCCTTAAATGAGATACACCTTTACCTATTAGAAAACAACAAAGCTACCTTATTAGATAAAATACAACTACAACATAAAGGTATCCAATACAACGCTATGTACTTTGACACTATACTCGATGCTTTCGTATTAGTTAACTCAGATGAAGGGGTATATATCGTATCTAAGAATGGAGAAGTACTTTATCAGGATGATACTATTCGTACTTATACATATAACACTACCTCTCAGCAGTTCTTATCATGTAATGAAAAAGACGTGTCCATCTATGACCTAAAGTTATAATAACACCACACATGCTACATCAATATAAATTACTGTAAAAAAACGAACCCCATTTCATAGATAAGTAAAAAATACTATCTTCACTTTTTACATAATTTTTTGATAAATGAATGATAACCCTAAAAAAAGTTTAGTAGATAAGTTTTTATCTAGTGTTGAGAAGATTGGTAATATGTTACCTCATCCAGCAACTCTGTTTGCTAGTTTTGCTATATTAGTTATTATAGCCTCATGGATAGCCAGTTTTTTCGATCTCTCCGTACTCCATCCAGGTACTAAAGAAGAGATAAAGTCATTCAACCTAGTAAGTGCGGAAGGATTACACATGATCCTTTCTAAAATGGTTACTAACTTTACCAACTTTGCACCTTTAGGTACGGTACTAGTCTCTTTATTAGGTATTGGTATTGCAGAAGGTTCAGGATTAATAGGTACTATCCTAAAAAAGATAGTACTATCCTCTCCTAAGAAGCTACTGACATTCGTTATCGTATTTGCAGGAATACTTTCTAATACGGCTAGTGAGGTAGGTTACGTTTTATTAGTACCCTTAGCAGCTATTATATTCTTAGCAGCAGGTAGACATCCTATAGCAGGACTAGCAGCTGCCTTTGCAGGAGTATCAGGAGGATATAGTGCTAACTTATTATTGGGAACTATAGATCCGTTATTAGCAGGATTATCAGAAGAAGCAGCTAGAATTATAGATCCAGCTTATGTAGTTAACCCTGCTGCGAACTATTACTTTTTATTTGTATCTACCTTCATTATTGCTATTCTAGGTACATGGGTTACAGAGCGCATAGTTGTACCTAGGTTAGGAGAATACACAGGAGATGAAAAAGCAATTTCGATAGATCCTTTAACCAAAGAAGAAAAGAAAGGTCTGATCTATGCCTCTATAGCAGGTCTTTTATTCACTGCATTTATACTAGGAGGTCTAATTCCAGAGAGCGGTTATTTAAGAGGTACTGATGGAGGGATTCTGAAGTCTCCTTTTATGTCAGGTATTGTTGCTTTATTATTTATTGGAGCAGCACTAGCAGGTATCGCTTATGGTATCGGAGCTAAAACCATCAAAAACGACACCGATGTAATGAAAGGAATGTCAAAAGCGATGGAAACTTTGGGGTCTTATATTGTTTTAGTGTTCTTTGCAGCTCAATTCGTTGCTTATTTTAATTGGACTAATCTAGGGTTAATCTTCGCTATAGAAGGTGCTGAAACACTACAGAAGTCAGGTTTAGGAGCTATTCCGTTAATGTTGATGTTTATTGTAGTCTCTGCTTTAATTAACCTAATTATGGGAAGCGCCTCTGCTAAATGGGCTATTATGGCACCTGTATTTATCCCTATGTTCATGTTATTAGGGTATTCTCCAGAACTAGTACAAGTGGCTTACCGCATAGGAGATAGCGTTACTAATATTATCTCTCCTATGATGAGTTATTTTGCCTTAATTGTTGCCTTTATGCAGCGTTATGACAAAAAAGCAGGTATAGGAACTATAGTCTCTACTATGCTTCCTTATACTATTGTATTCTTTATAGGTTGGTCTATTTTATTTGTGATTTGGTTACTTCTAGAGTTACCTCTAGGTCCAGGAGCACAACTATTCTATACTGCACAATAAAACAATAAGAGCTAACTATATACAGTTAGCTCTTATTATTTATACTATTTACACCTCTGTTGCGATAGGCTTATTACTTCTAGACCATTCACTCCACGAGCCCACATATAGCTTAGGTGTTGGGATACCTGCTGCTGTAATAGCTAATAGAGTATGACATGCTGTAATACCAGATCCACAGTGTACTGCTCTATTCTCTAACGGATAATCTTGTAGAATAGCAGTGTACTTCTCTCTTAATTGTTCTTCTGTCAAGAACATCCCCTTCTCATCTAGATTAGACATAAACGGAACATTGATCGCTCCAGGGATATGCCCTGCTACTGTATCTATAGGTTCTGTTATTCCTTTATATCGATTTGCCTCACGTACATCGATCACTACATAATCCTCACGTGATACATTCGCCTCTATTTCATTAATATCAGCTAGTGGTAGTTGCCACTCCGTTACAGGGTACACTCCTACTTCACTTGCTTTGACCACATTATTATTACTTGGAAAACCTACCTGCTGCGCAGCACTCATTCCTCCGCTTAGCACCTGTACTTTCTGATGACCTACAGCAGTCAGCATCCACCAAAAACGTGCAGCAGAATTACCTCCGAATACAGTGTCGTAAATAATCACATGACTATCAGGCATTATACCTAAAGACTGTAGACTATGAGCAAATTGTGCTACAGAAGGCAAAGGATGTCTCCCTCCTTTTGACGCATCTTCTCCTATATGAGCTAGCTGTGTATTCCCATCTACAAATAAAGCTCCATCTAAATGCTCTTGATCATACTCAGCTCTAGCCACCTTACTATTCGTAGCATCTATTAATATATAACTACTCCCTTGTTCTTTTAAGGATAGCAGTTCACTAGGTTGGATAATTGGTTTCATATTTATAATTATTGTTTGTTCTATATCTTACTTTATAAGCTCAGTGGTGCAAAAATACTAGCTAACCGTTCTTCTAACTTAGCTAAATCATCTTTCGTTTTAGTTCCATAAAATCGTTTAGTAGCTAATACAACCGTTTCTTGTTCTAACAACTTTCGTTCTACAGCCATCTCTGCCTCATATACCATCTTCACATTATGAGGTACACCAGCCATCTCTATTTCTAGTTTTAAGATTCCACCTTCTTCATTTAAATAATAAGGCAGTACTTTATTGATCACAGGGTTAAATAACTTACTTGTATAGAGCGTCACAGATACAGGTAAATTCTTATTCTCACTCTTTTCATTTATAGTATAGATTACCTTCTCTACCTCATAGCCTGCCACATTGCTTATTTCACCAGTTGCTACGCGATTATAGTTCTCTAAAGTAATCTGTTTATGCAATTGTTCTCTTTCTAAGAACTCCTTTTGGTAGGAGAAATTTAATTCTGTATTAGGAACTATCGTTGAGGATGCATAAACAAATCCTTCATCTAATATATCATTCCACTTATTCTCTAGAATATACGTAGCTCCTTCTCCTTTATACACTACTTCATAGCCCGCTACATATACATTATTTTTAATAAACGGTAATGTACTGTACTCCTTTAAAAACAAAGGATTATTCGTCAGAAACTGCTTAATTCTATCTCTGTCTGCTACTGACTGCTCTTCTATATACTTCTTCGCTAATTCTTTACTATACAGAGGGTCCTGACTGATATGCTCTATAAGTCGTCCTATAAGAGAATCACTTAATGACATTTTATACACTAAAGTACCTTCTATAAACTTAGTCTTCTTTATAGTCGTTTTCTCTTTAGATTCTACATTTACCTCAGTAGCCTCTTGTTGTTTATTTTCCTTACACCCCATCAGCGCTATCCCTACGATCAACAGTCCCAAACTTAGTCTTCTCATTCTATCTTATATTGAAAATCTAAAGTACAAAAAATAACTACGCTCACTTATTCCTTCTGTGTATAATAAATAATGAATATATGTTCTATACTTGGAATTAACATTATAGAAGATAAACGCAAGAAAAATAACTTGTATAATTATAATAGGATTATAAAAACAAGTGTAGAGTTAAAAGCAGGATTATAAACAATAACTGTACAGCTATAGTAGGACGAGACAAGCTTTTTAGGCAGTGGTCGCATAGTGGTCGGCTAATGATCGCATAGTGGTCGCATAGTTTTGGCTATTTTTAATGCGACCACTATGGGAGCATGACCCTATCAAGACTCAATCATTTACACTCAATATAAAAAAACATAAAAACATAACCTTTAACACATTAAATCACATCTATAGTTAAAAACAGTAAGAGATTTAGCTGTCATAAGTTCAAAACTATATAATCCTTCTTCAAAATTGTATAACACTATATCTGTCTTTTTATTCGTACTTTGTATCTGCACAAAAAGAATTATTGTACAAATGAAAAAAGAATATAAAGTAAGCGGTATGAGCTGTAATGGTTGTAGAACCAAAATAGAAGATACCCTAAATGAAATACATGGTATACAAGCAGAAGTTTCATTAGAAAACGAAAATGCTCATATAGAGTCTCATCACGATATAGATACATTAACTTTACAAAAGGCTTTATTGAAAAAAGGGAATTATATCCTTCAAGAAGTCGTAACCAAAGAAGATGGATCTCAAGAGATTCTACCAGCTGTAGAAGTATCTGAAGAAGATATGTATCAACAAGAACTGCCTAAGGGCATGGAAGATAAAGCAGGTAAATACTTCTGTCCGATGCTATGTGAGGGAGATAAAGTCTATGATACCAATGTAGGATGCCCTGTGTGTGGGATGAACTTAGAACAAATCCCTGCACCAAAAATAGAGAAGACAGTATACTACTGTCCGATGCTATGTGAAGGTGATAAGACGTATGACAAACCAGGGAATTGTCCGAAGTGTGGAATGAACTTAGTACCTAAGACCATTCTAGTAGAACAAGAAGATACTACATATACAGATATGCTGAAGAAACTGCGTATATCAGTAGCCTTCACCATCCCTGTATTTATACTTGCTATGGGATCTATGATTCCTGGAGACCCGATCGGAAAAATCGTACCTCATGAATGGAATAACTATATACAGTTATTATTCACCATTCCGGTAGTTTATGTATGTTGGATGTTCTTTAGTAGAGCATGGACTTCTTTTAAGACATGGAATCTTAATATGTTTAGTTTAATAGGATTAGGGTCTGCCGCTGGGTTAATCTTTAGCGTTGTAGCCTTATTCTTCCCTAATCTATTCCCAGATGACTTTAAAGGAGAGCATGGTATTCACCTTTATTTTGAGTCTGTAGCTGTGATCCTTACCCTAGTATTAGTAGGGCAAGTAATGGAAGCTAAAGCGCACAGTCGTACCAATACAGCCATAAAAGAATTATTAAAACTATCTCCTACAGAAGCAACTTTAGTTACTGAAAATGGGGAAGAAATAATACAAATAGACAAAATCGTAAAAGGTAACCACCTGCGTGTAAAACCAGGAGAAAAGATACCTGTAGATGGTGAAATCATAGAAGGAGAATCAAGTATAGATGAATCTATGATCACTGGAGAGCCTATCCCTGTACATAAAGTAAAAGGAGATAAGGTAGTATCTGGTACCATTAATGGTAATAGTTCGTTTATCATGATGGCAGAAAAAGTAGGTGATGAAACTCTACTGTCTCAAATCATCGAAATGGTAAATAATGCAAGTAGATCTAGAGCGCCTATCCAAAAGCTAGCAGATCAGGTAGCGAAGTACTTCGTGCCTATCGTAGTGATTATCGCGATAGCTACTTTTATTCTATGGAAAACATTAGGGCCTGAGCCAAGATTAGCTTACGCTTTTGTTAATGCATTAGCAGTATTAATCATTGCCTGTCCTTGTGCCTTAGGATTAGCTACTCCGATGTCTATCATGGTAGGAATAGGTAAAGGGGCTCAGAATGGAGTGCTAATTAAAAATGCCGAAGCATTAGAAACGGCAAATAAAGTAGATGTATTAATCACGGATAAGACAGGTACCCTGACAGAAGGTAAGCCATCAGTAGAGAAGATCGTAAGTATCTCATCAGAGTATACAGAAAAAGATTTACTACTACTAACAGCTTCACTTAACCAAAATAGTGAGCACGCATTAGCTACATCTTTTACTAAAAAAGCGAAAGAAGATGGTCTAAGTCTAACATCTGTAAAGATGTTTAACAATATCACTGGAAAAGGTATACAAGGTCTAGTAGACAAGAAGCGTATCTCTCTAGGGAATAAAGCACTTATGGATGTAGTACAAGCTCCACTAACTGATAGCTTACTACAACAAGTAGAAAGAGAACAAAGCCAAGGGAAGACAGTATCTTATATCGCTGATAACAATACAATTATAGGATATGCAGTATTATTCGATAAAATAAAAGAATCGAGTAAACAAGCTGTAAAAGATCTTCAAAATAAAGGAATCGAAGTGATTATGATCACTGGTGATAACCCTAAGACAGCACAGGCTGTGGCTACAGAATTAAATATTAAACACTTCTTAGCTGAGGCAATGCCTGAGGATAAATTAAACGAAATAAAGAAACTACAAGAACAAGGTAGAATAGTAGCTATGGCTGGTGATGGTATAAACGATGCTCCTGCTCTAGCTCAGGCTAATGTAGGTATCTCTATGGGTACTGGAACTGATGTTGCTATCGAAAGTGCAGAAATAACACTATTACAAGGAGACCTGATCGGTATACCTAAGGCTATCAATCTAAGTCATGGAGTAATGAAGAATATAAAGCAAAACTTATTCTTTGCCTTCATATATAATAGTATCGGTATTCCTATTGCGGCAGGTATTTTATACCCAGTATTTGGAATCGTATTATCTCCAATGATTGCAGCTGTAGCGATGAGTTTTAGTTCTGTATCAGTTATTACAAACTCATTAAGACTAAAGAACTTAAAATTATAATCATCATTTTTTTTATAATACCTTTCATTTTTTAACCAGAGCGATAACCATAGCTCTGGTTTTTTGTTTTGTGCTCTTTAGTAACTTATGTCTATAAAAAAAGCCAGGGTTGAACCCAGGCTTTTTACTCACCTTAAAAACTAAAATTGCAAACACAAATACCAATTTTTAGTTTGTCAAACCGAAAAAAAGGCCATCCTTAAGAATGGCCTAATCAGAATCATCTATATAAGAAAAAACAAGTCCCCACTCTGTTTTTTATTAAAGTAATTAGATGTTCTTAAATATCTTTAAGTTCAACAGTGCTAATATACAAAAAAAACATAAATATTAACATTTAAAACACCTAGACGTAACAAATTAATATAAAAACAGAAAATCAATCAATAAAATAACATTTAATAAACCCTATAATCAACTCAATACATCATTTTCAATAAAACACAACTTTATTCATTAAAATGTGATTTTACCTAACTCAATGCTCAATTACAGTACTCTTTCAATCCTTTAATCATCATAAACCACTCATTTAAAATAAATAAGCATATTACTGCAAACTCAGTAATATGCTTATATGTATTATTTTTAGATAAAATTAATTCTGTTCTACTGTTTGGGTTTTAGAAAATATAGCAGATAAGACTAGATATGCAGCTACAACTAGCTCTATTATTACCCACCATTGATGTGCTATAGGGATAGCATAAAAGGGTTGGAACATTCCTATAATGAGGATATACATTCCCATTTCGATTAGCTTCTTATTGATATGAGAGTTATAGGCTAGTATACCTAATCCTACTACAACGATAAAACCAACTAATAGATCAAGATCTGATGAAGAAGTAAACGCACTTAAGATCAATAATAGTGCTACTAATATTTTAATTGCTCTTTCCATACTTTAATTCTTTATAAATTAGATTACTCTAAGATAATAAAAAGTATAATCAATTAAAAATCAATAACAAAGAATTATATATAATAAAACAAAGTAGTTAATATCAATAATATAATTAATTCATACTAACACAACAATCTCCATACAAAAGCACTTTTATTTGAGGTAAAAAAAACTTACTTTAGCACCTAATTATAATTAAATCATTAACAACACAATGAAACAAGTAACTTTAAACCATATCCATGAAGCTTTAGGAGCGAAGATGGTTCCATTCGCAGGATTTAATATGCCTGTACAATATGAAGGAGTAAACATTGAACACGAAACAGTTAGAAACGGTGTAGGTGTCTTTGATGTATCTCATATGGGAATCTTCAAAATTTCTGGACCAAATGCTTTGGCATTAATCCAAAAAGTTACTTCTAATGATGCTTCTGTATTAGTAGACGGTAAAGCTCAGTACTGCTACTTCCCTAATACTACTGGAGGAGTTATAGACGATATTATTACTTATAGAGTGAATGAAAATGAATATTTGATGGTAGTAAATGCTTCAAATATTGAGAAAGACTGGAACTGGGTAAGCTCTCATAATGATATGAATGCTACATTAGAGAACCTATCTGACGGATACTCTATCTTAGCAATACAAGGACCTAAGGCTATTGAATCTATGCAAAGCTTAACTGACGTTAACTTAGCTGATATCAAATTCTACAACTTTGTGATTGATACTTTCGCTGGAGTAAAAGACGTAGTAATCTCTGCTACTGGATACACAGGTTCAGGTGGTTTTGAAGTATATGTAAAAAATGAAGATGTAGAAGCACTTTGGAACAAAGTATTCGAAGCTGGGGCTAACTGGGGAATCAAACCTATCGGATTAGCTGCTCGTGATACATTACGTCTAGAGATGGGATACTGCCTATATGGAAATGAGCTAAACGATGAGATCTCTCCATTAGAAGCAGGGTTAGGATGGGTAACGAAGTTCACAAAAGACTTTATCAACTCTGATAATTTAAAAGCTGAAAAAGAAGCAGGTATCAAAAATAGATTGATTGGTTTCGAACTAGTAGGTAAAGGTATTCCTAGACATGACTACGAAATCGTAGACGCTGAAGGTAACGTAATCGGAAAAGTTACTTCAGGTACACAATCTCCTTCATTAGGTAAAGGAATCGGTATGGGATATGTTCCTGTTGCACTAGCTGCTGAAGGAAGCCAAATATTCATCCGTATTCGTAAGAATGATGTTGAAGCAAAAGTGGTAAAAACACCTTTTTATAAAAAATAAGACAAAAGAATAGGGAGCTTAAAAATAAGCTTCCTTTTTTTTTATGATATATTTGAATAATGAGTTATTTTTGCGTTTATAAAATTAAGTAACAAATTATTATGGGAAGAGCGTTTGAATTTAGAAAAGGACGTAAGCTAAAACGTTGGTCTGCTATGGCAAAAACGTTTACAAGAATTGGTAAGGATATCGTAATGGCTGTAAAAGAAGGTGGACCTAATCCCGAGGCTAATGCTCGCCTTCGTGCCGTAATACAAAATGCTAAGGCAGCTAATATGCCTAAAGATAACGTAGAGCGTGCCATTAAACGTGCTACTGATAAAGATACTGAAAACTATAAAGAAGTAATATTCGAAGGATACGGGCCTCATGGTATCGCTTTCTTAATCGAATGTGCTACAGATAATAACAATAGAACTGTTGCCAACATTAGAAGTTACTTCAATAAATGCAACGGTACTTTAGGTACACAAGGGTCTGTTGAGTTTATGTTCGACCATACATGTAACTTCAGAATCCCTGCTGAAGAAGGTAGAGATCTAGAAGAGTTCGAATTAGAATTAATTGATTTTGGTATTGATGAAATCTTTGAAGATGAAGATGGTGTAATGATTTACGCTCCTTTTGAAAGCTTCGGATCTATCCAAAAAGAGTTAGAAGGTAGAGGAATTGAGATCTTATCTTCTGGATTCGATAGAATACCACAAGTAACAAAAGAACTTTCTGAAGAAGAAATAGCTGACGTAGAAAAGTTATTAGACAAAATCGAAGAAGATGACGACGTACAAAACGTTTTCACAACTATGGCATAATCCACAGTTTCGATTATAATATAAAAAGACGGAATACTTTAGATAAAGTATTCCGTCTTTTTTATTTAAGTTATACTAAGTCAGGTGAAATCGTTTAGGAGGGTATCCGAAGTGCTTCTTAAACGCTTTAGAAAAGGCAACAGAAGAAGAATATCCTAAGTCAAAAGCTATCTCTGCAATAGTATGATGAGCTTCTTCTAACTTCTGTATAGCGATATTCATCCGTCTATGTTGAGCATATTCGAATAGTCCAAGATTGTATAGATGCTTAAAGCCTCTCTTTAGTTTATATTCATTGATAAAAAACAGCTTAGACAGTTCTTCTGTAGTATAAAACTCTCGATAATTAAGGTCTATAAATTCTTTTATATTAGATAGTATTAGTTCATCTTCTGGTGTCAGTTTTACTCCAAGCTGTAACTTAGAGCACTCCTCTACTCCAACCTCTTTCTCATGCAATAACACAGATATTACTTCTAGTACCTTCCCTTTGATATACATATCCTTTGCTATACCTTTATAACTACATGTTTTGATCTCATTTAATAGTACTAAAAGCTCTTGTGTTAGTTTAATATCCTTAATTAACCTAGAAGTCTGGTCATTCTTTATCGCAGTAGTAAACTCAGCTATAGTCTCATCTTGTTGTCCCCATTCATTAAAGAACTCTAAAGGTAAGTAGATATCTAAATGCTCATATACGGCATCTTTTTCGAATATAACATCTGCTACCGATCCTGTACTCAGATAAGTCAAATAGCAGTGAAAAGGCAAGTACTTATTAGGTGTCCCATTAATGACATCTCTGACGATATGCTTCCCGAAAAAGAAGCTTAGCTCTACATACTCTATTTCTTCAAAGACGTAGTGCAAGGCATAATCTTGTGTGTACTTCAGATAATACTGTCTAATAATAATATCAGCTGAATCAAAGATATGATAAGTCACGAAAGTTCCAGAATCATTTACTAATTCCTTTTTACTCTGATACATCTCATTAGTTACCATATTCTCTAACTCAAAAAACTCAACGATTTGATCACCTTTACTCATAAAACTACCTATTGATTACTAAACTGCTAATTTTTACTCCCTTTTGGCTAAGTCATTCCATGATATAGAATCTACTTTTGTTTCCGCATTCAAATTTATTCAATCTAAATTAAGTATCAGATGAAAAGATTCTTTTTAATCAACACAAGTCATAAATTCATACTTACTGGTCTACTTTTGATCAATATAAGTACCTATGCCCAAGAAAAAGGGAATATCAAAGGAACTGTTGTAAGCCATAATCAAGAGAAATTAGCAGGAACTACAGTTACCTTAAACAACAACTTATTTAAAACCGTTTCAGATAATAACGGATACTTCTTACTAGAAAATATCGAATCAGGTAAATACCTTATCACTCTTCAGTATAAAAATAGTATTACAAAAGACAGTATCGTTATACCTGCAAATCAAACTGTCATAAAAGACTTCATGCTATTTGATGACAACAATGAAACCTTAGATGCAGTAGTCATTAATACAAATAAAAACATCCGTTCTTCTTCTTCTTTGCGAACAGCTGCTAACCTATTAGACGTACCACAAAACATCCAAGTAGTTGATAAAGGATTAATGGATGATCAGATTAGTATGACCATGAGTGATGCCATTGCTCAGAATGTGAGTGGTGTAAGATCTGTATTACATCAAGAGCAAGCTAGTGCTGGAATATATGTACGTGGTTATGGCGCTAGTAATCTAAGAAATGGTATGGATATCTCAGGAAGCTTTGGCCCTATCAGAGAAGACAATACCTTTATAGAACGTGTCGAGTTTGTAAAAGGACCTGCAGGTTTTATGATGGGAAATACTCAACCAGGTGGTTTCTATAATATCGTAACTAAGAAACCAATGGGAACAAACAAAACGACAGTAAAGACTATACTAGGTAGTTATAATCTATATCGCGCAGAAGTAGATGTAGATACTAAGCTAACAAAAGATGAGAAACTGCTGTTCCGTATCAATGGGATGGCTACAAAAGCTAGTTCTTTCCAATTGTACAACAAAAATAATTACTTATCATTAGCACCTTCATTAAAATACAATATTAGTGATGATACAAATATTACCTTTGAGTATATATTCAACTCTAATGAGTTCGAAGGTGGGTTCTCTAAATATGCCTATTCTAAAAATGAGTTTAAAGAACTACCTCGCAAATTCACGTTCACTGATCCTATCATAGATCCTACTATGATTAAAGAACACAATGTATTCATTAATCTTAATCACAGACTAAGTGATGATTGGAATCTTACTGCTAAACTAGGTTATGTAGAAGCTACTATGGAAGGAGAAAGCTTGTACTCAATCTATAATTCTATAGACGATAAAGGTAATGTACAAAGAGCACTTTCTGTAAATGATGCGTATAACTCAGCTAAAGTTGGGCAAGTTTATATGAATGGCAAATTTAAGATCACAGATCAGATTAAAAACAATGTGCTTTTCGGTCTAGATATGGGGCAAAAAGAGCACATGGCAGATTGGTCTGAAGTTGCAGATGATAAAGGAGTTATTATTCCAGTAGGTCCATTGTTTAATATATATAACCCTGTGTATGGTAAGCTTACTAAAAAAGACATCCCTACTTATGACCGTTCACATTCACTAAGAGAACGAGCAGCAGGTAATATTCAAGAATATAGCTATATCTCTCTATATGTACAAGACGAGTTTCTTCTATTAGATGAGAAACTTAGATTAGGGCTTGGGGTACGCTACACCTCAACAGAGAAAACAACGAGTGCTTCTAAAGGAGATGTTGTAAAGAATCAAGCGTATACTCCACGTTTTAGTATTACGTATAATATCTCTCCATCATTCTCAGCTTATGCCTTATATGATCAGAGCTTCCAAGAACAAGTTGGTCAATTAGAAAACAACAAAACAGCTGATCCTTCTAAAGGAACCAATAAAGAATTTGGGTTAAAGAAAACATGGTTTGAGAAAAAGCTATTTACTTCATTAGCTTTCTATCAAGTAGATAAGACCAATATCCTAACCCCACGTGATGCCTCTGCTAATAACCAAATTATGGTACAGAGTGGTAAAGCTACATCTAAAGGAATAGAATTTGACTTAAATGGGCAAATTACAGATGGCTTAACCTTGACAATGAACTATGCGTATACAGATGCTAAGATAACAGAAGATAATAATCCTGCTAAAAAAGGACAACTATTACCAGGAACTGCTAAGCACAGTACTAATGCATGGCTTACTTATAGAGTTCAATCAGGTACATTCGAAGGTTTAGGATTCTCTCTTGGATACCAATACCAAAAAGACCGCTCACAAGCTCCTGTACAAGCTAAAAAGTTCTTACCAGATGACTACTTCACACTTGATGGAGGAGTATCGTATAAAAAGAACAACTATGCATTTAACCTAATTGTAAATAATATCACGGATAGATATAATTATGTAGGTCACTTCCCTGGTGCGTGGGGATACACACACTATGGATGGAGAGCCACTACTCCACTATCATTCAAACTTAGTTTAGCTTATACATTCTAATAAGATAAAAGATACCTAAAGACCATCCCTTTCTAAAACAACTAGAAAGGGATATTTTGTTTTAAAACATTCGTTCTTCTAGCAATATTCTCACATATTGACCTATACTCCTCTATTTTTCCTATTTTTGCAATAAAAATTTTTCATTATGAAATGGGAAGGTAGACGAGAAAGTAAAAACGTTACTGACAATAGAGGTAAATCCACAGCTGGGAAAACAGCTATCGGAGGTGGTTTAATTGGTATTATAGCGATGTTGCTATACCTATTTGGAGGAGAGACAGGAAAACAAATAGCTCCTGTATTAGAACAAATGGGTGAAGGTCAACAAACAGAACAAGTAGAAACTAGAAACCTTTCTCAAGAAGAAGTAGAAATGGGTAAGATGGTAGCTGTGATGTTTGCAGACACTGAAGATGTATGGCACAAGATATTCAAAGAAAACGGAATGCAATACCGCGAGCCTAAAATGGAACTATTCGATGATAAAGTGAACACACAATGTGGTAGCGCTACTGCTGAGGTAGGTCCTTTTTATTGTCCTGCTGACGAAACAGTGTATATGGACTTAAGATTCTTTGAAGAACTACACACTCGTTTTGGAGCAGAAAGAGGTAACTTTGCTATCGCTTATGTTATCGCCCATGAAGTAGGTCACCATGTACAGACTCTGTTAGGTACTAATAGTAAAGTACACCAAGCTCAACAAAGTATGAGTAAGAAAGAAGCGAATAAACTATCAGTAGGTTTAGAACTACAAGCAGACTTCTACGCTGGTGTATGGGCTAAGTATAACCAAAAGTACTTAGATGCTAAAGATATTGATATTGCCTTAAGTGCCGCACAAGCTGTAGGAGATGACGCAATACAAAAAAGAGTAACAGGTCAAGTAAACCCTGACTCGTTCACACATGGAAGTTCTAAACAGAGAAAAGAATGGTTTATGAAAGGATTTGAGACTGCGGATATCAAACAAGGAAATACTTTTGACTTTATCCGATAGATACATATCCTCCTATCACAAACAAACTAATATTTATAGACAATTAAAAAGACTCTTCTAAAGAGCCTAACCTTATGACAAACTTAAAAGATATACTAGACAATATTAAACAGAATAGTTTTGCACTAGCTCCATTTCAGGTAATGAGTGAAGCATTTAATTACTACAGAAAGACCTTCTTACTAGTAATTACGACTTTATTACTAACCTTTTTTGCAGCGACATTACTAGGTTCTTTAATATTAAGTCAGTTCGTCACCTTAGATCCTAATCAAGATGTTCTACAAGAACAAATACAGGAGATGACTAGACAGCTAACAGAACCTCCTTTTTTCTATTACTATCTTTTATCTTTTGCTGTATTTAGTGCACTAGGAAGCATACTTATAGGTGGTTTTTATAAATTAAATGCACAAGTACACTTAAATGAAGTTCCCTCTTTCTTTAATGCATTTAAGTACTTCTTCAATATAAAAGGGCTTTATATCTTTATATCACAATTATTGATATCACTTGTCTTTATGGCGATTACTATTCCTTTAAAGTTACAAAACCTTGAAATGGTTTCTATGGCTATTAACTGGATTATTAGTACTTTGACCATATTCACTATTCCCTTAATTATATTCGGACACCAGAAGCCTATCGCAGCGATAAAGAATAGTATCATGGTCGTGAATAAACAACCTATCCCTATTATTCTAACAATTATACTGAACTACTTCTTTTTGATTAGTGGTTTATTATTCTTTGTTATTGGTATTTTATTTGTTTTACCTTATTTATTCGCAGTATACTTTGTGTTGTATAAACAAGTTATAGGATATAATCTAGAAGAGAATAAACAGTGCTAACCTAGCCATCCTTCTCTATCTAGACTACGATATTGTATTGCCTCAGCTATATGCTGGGGCTTTATATTTTCTGAGCTATCTAGATCAGCTATAGTACGGGATACTTTTAATATTCTATCATAGGCTCTGGCTGATAAATTAAGCTTATCCATAGCTGTCTTTAATAGGTTCAATGAATCTTCTTGTAGGGCACAGTATTTTCTAAGTAGTGCAGTAGTCATCTGCGCGTTATAATGAACTCCTTTATGTGGATTAAACCTAGTTGACTGTACTTCTCTTGCCACTACTACCCGCTCCCTGATATCTTGACTTGGTTCTGACAATTGTTTATCTGATAGTTTGTCGAACGGCACAGGGTTCACTTCTATATGTATATCTATTCTATCTAGCAGAGGACCTGATACTTTACTTAAATAACGTTGCATCTCTGCTTGTGTAGACTTGACAGGTGCACTTGGATCATTAAAATAGCCACTCGGACTAGGATTCATACTTGCCACTAGCATAAATGAAGAAGGATATGTAATCGTAAACTTTGCCCTTGAGATAGTCACTTCCCTATCTTCTAATGGCTGTCTCATCACCTCTAATACCTCTCTTTTAAACTCAGGCAACTCATCTAAGAACAACACCCCATTATGGGCTAAGGATATCTCACCAAGTTGTGGATAACTTCCCCCGCCTACTAGTGATACAGATGACGCAGTGTGATGAGGACTTCTAAAGGGTCTAGTTCTCATCAGCCCGCAGTCCTTGGCCTTTCCTACTACACTATGAATCTTAGTTGTCTCCAATGCTTCCTCTAAGGACATCGGAGGCAATATACTCGGTAGTCTTTTGGCTAGCATCGTCTTTCCAGAACCAGGAGGTCCTATTAAGATGATATTATGCCCACCTGCTGCAGCTATCTCCATTGCTCTCTTGATACTCTCTTGTCCCTTCACATCCTTAAAGTCTATCTCTAAGTGACGTGCAGACTCTTCACTAAACATCTTAGTGAAGTCTAACTCCACAGGTACTAACTCCCCTTTGCCTTCTAAGAAGTCTATCACTTCCTTTATATTACTGACACCATATACCTCTAGTCCTTCTACTATAGCCGCTTCCTTCTCATTTTCTTTCGGTATAATAATCCCTTTGTACCCTTCTTCTTTTGCTTTTATAGCGATAGGGAGCGCTCCATTAATACACTGTACAGTTCCATCTAAAGATAGTTCTCCCATGATAATATAATCTGATAATTCTTCTTGTAATGACATCTGGTTAGAAGCTGCCAAAATACCAATAGCGATCACTAGATCATAAGCAGAACCTTCCTTGCGCAAATTAGCAGGTGCTAAGTTGATTGTTATTTTCCTCCCTGGGAATTTATAACTATTATTCTTCAGTGCTGCAGCTATCCTATAGCTACTCTCTTTTATCGCATTATCAGGTAGCCCTACTAAGTGATATCCTACTCCTCCATCTATGTGTACCTCTACTGTAATAGTTGTAGCTTCAATGCCAAATACAGCGCTTCCAAACACCTTTGTTAACATAATTTATGAGTATTAATTAATATTCACCTAATAAATTCAGTCATTTCTTACTATTCTAAAAACATTATCTTTGCCAATATGTGGAGGGATACCACAAAAAGCAACAACTTTTATAAATAAGAATAGCTAAATTTAAACAATAACAACTATTACTCAATAATACAAATCAAACACAAAAACCTACAAATCAAAGATTTAAATTCATTAAATTAGTTTTTGATTACAAATAAAGCCTTTTTGGCATCAGTATTGAATAAGGTTACTGTGGAGATAGACTCTCACCTACAACAACAAATAGTATTTAAAGAATTATGATTACAAGTAGAAAAACAGTTTTAGTAGCATTTTCAGCGTTGATTATGTTTGGTACATTGATAGGAATTAACAGCTGCAATATAGGTTCATCTAAAACATTAGATCCTAAAGAAAATGCTTTAGCCTTACCTATCATAAAAGTAGATACAACAACTGCAATTACAATCAAAGATTATATAGGAAATATAGAAGGAAAAGTAAACGTAGAAATCAGACCTCAGGTAGAAGGTATACTTGAGAAGATTTTCGTAGATGAAGGTGCTTTCGTAAAAGAAGGACAACCTCTATTCCAAGTTGATCCACTACCTTACCAAGAAATCTTAAACAATATGATCGCTACTGAGAATGTGGAAAAAGCAAAGCTTAAAAATGCGAAACTAGAAATAGATCGTCTAAAGCCTCTTATCGATAATGAAGTTATCGCTCAGGTACAATTAGAAACAGCGAAGTCTAACTACGATATCGCTAAAGCTTCTTTGGCTAAAGCTACTGCTGCTGTTAATAGTGCTAAGATTAGTCTTGACTATACTATTATTAAAGCTCCAGTAAGTGGATACATCGGACGTATGCCTAAGCGTATCGGTAACTTAGTCTCTAAAGGGGATAAAGAACCGCTAACTGTACTATCAGACGTGAGTGAGGTATATGTGTACTTCGGTATGAGTGAGTCTGACTTCTTATACTTCAGTAAAGACAATAAGAAAACAGATACAGCTAGTATCAGCAATGGGCACTACTTACCAGACGTTTCTCTAATCTTAGCAGATGGACACGAATACCCTGAGAAAGGTAAAGTAGATATGATCAATGGACAAGTTAACAGAACAACAGGTTCTATTTCTTTAAGAGCATCGTTCCCAAACTCTAAAGACGTGATGAGATCAGGTAATACAGGAACAATCAAACTAAAAGAAACAAATCCTCGTGTTATTTTAATTCCACAAGAAGTAACTACTTCTATACAAGACAAGACTTTTGTTTATATCTTAGATAAAGAAGACAAAGTAAAATTACAGTCTATCGAATTAAATGGAGTGTCAGGAAATAACTTTATCGTGTCTGAAGGATTACAAATCGGAGATAGAATTATCAAAACTGGTTTTGATAAACTTACTGAAGGGATGTATGTAAAACCTTTAAACTAGACAAAGTACTATCCAAAAGACAAAAACAGAACTTAGAGTATTTGTACTCGCCTTACAAAACAATTTAATATGTTAAAAGCCATTATAGAACGCCCCATATTAGCCACTGTAATCTCAATTATGTTTGTGTTACTAGGACTAGTAGGGCTTACCTTACTGCCAATTACAAGGTTCCCAGAGATTGCACCTCCTAGTGTAAGTGTATCAACTTCTTACCCTGGTGCCAATGCAGAGACTGTTGCTCAGAGTGTTTTACTTCCGATAGAAGAATCTATTAACGGGGTAGACAATATGACCTACATTAGCTCTAAAGCGAGTAACAGTGGATCAGGAACAATCAACGTATTCTTTAAAGCAGGTACTGACCCTGATCAAGCTGCGGTAAACGTACAGAACAGAGTAAGTAAAGCTGCTGGTGATCTACCATCAGAAGTGAATGAGAACGGTATATCTGTGACTCCTCGTCTTAGTGGTAACATTATGACGATCAACTTCTACAGTGATCACCCAGAAGAAGTATATGACGAAACTTTCTTACAAGCTTATACACAGATTAATATTAACCGTGAATTACTTCGTGTACCTGGAGTAGCTTCTGTGAGCCGTATCGGTGCTCGTGACTACTCTATGAGAACATGGTTAAACCCTGATAAGCTTGCCTTATATAGTTTAACTCCACAAGATGTCATCAGTGCGATCAAAGATCAAAACTTTGAGATTGCACCAGGTAGCTTTGGAGAGACATCTGATGAAGCCTTTGAGACTGCTTTAAAGCACAAAGGGAGATTTAACTTACCAGAACAATACGAGAACATCGTTATTAAAACGAATAAAGACGGTTCTGTTCTACTGCTAAAAGATGTAGCTAGAGTAGAGTTCGGAGCCTCTAACGTAGGTAGTGATAACAGTGTGAACGGGTACCCTGGTCTAACGATGAATATTACACAGACCAACGGTTCTAACGCACGTGATATCGATATCGCAGTACGCAAAACATTAGAGAGACTGTCTAAATCATTCCCACAAGGAGTTCACTACGATATTAGCTATTCTGTAAAAGCGCAGATAGACGAATCTATTAGCCAAGTAAGAAGTACACTATTCGAGGCATTCTTCTTAGTGTTTATTATTGTTTACTTGTTCTTACAGGATTTCCGTTCTACTATTATCCCAGTTATTGCTATTCCTATCTCGCTAGTAGGTACTTTGTTCTTTATTTATTTAATGGGATTCTCTATTAATATATTGACCATGTTTGCCTTAGTACTGGCCATCGGTATTGTGGTAGATGATGCCATCGTAGTAGTGGAAGCCATCCACGAGAAGATGCATCATACAGGAATGAAGGCAAAAGAAGCGACAATCACGACGATGAACGAGATTACGAGAGCTATTATCTCTATTACGTTAGTCATGTCAGCAGTATTCTTACCAGTAGGATTTATGCAGGGGCCTGCAGGGATATTCTATAAGCAGTTCGCCTATACCCTAGCCTTCGCTATTTTGATTTCTGCTGTAAATGCCTTGACACTGAGTCCTGCACTATGTGCTTTATTCTTAAAGCAACCATCAGGAGAAGAATATGCTGCTCAGAAACCTCAAGCAGGATTTAAGAGAGTGCGCAATAAGTTCTTCTTTGCGTTTAATACTGCATTTGACAGTTTTACAGAGAAGTATGTCGTAACGATCAAGAAATTAATTACTAACAAGAAGGTAGCTATCGCAGGATTAGCCCTAATCATAGGAGTTGGAGTTCTATATCTATACAAGACCCCTTCTTCATTTATCCCTAGAGAAGATGATAGTTATATCACTTACTCTCTAGCGATGCCTCCTGGGGCTTCATTAGCACGTACTAAGGTAGTATTAGCAAAAGCAGATAGTATCTTGAAACAGCGTACGGATATCGAAGGGATGACAGCTATCTCAGGATATAATACGATAGACGGTAATGCCAGCCCATCATTTGCGGTAGGGTATATTAACCTTAAACCGTATAAAGAAAGAGGTAAAGTAAAGAATATAGACAAGATTATCGCAGAAATACAAGGCGATTTATCACAGATACACGAGGCTTCTTTTAACGTATTCCCTAGACCTACTATTTCTGGTTTTGGTGATTTCGGAGGAATTGAGTTCGTATTACAAGACCGTATGGGAGGTGGATTTACAGAGTTCAACCAAGTGAGTGATGAGGTAATTAAACAATTAAATGACAGAGAAGAAATATCGAATGCCTTTACTTCATTTAAAGCAAACTACCCACAGTATTTACTTGAGATCGACTATGTAAAAGCAAAATCGTTAGGTGTAAGTGTAAAAGACCTTATGACTACTATCAAGAACTACTATGGTCGTGTAAAAGCAGGAGACTTTAATAGATTCGGTAGAACGTACCGTGTATATATGCAGGCAGACATCCCATTTAGAGAGAGTCCACAATCATTCTCTTCTATCTATGTGAAAAACAAAGATGGAGAAATGCTACCTGCTAATACCTTGATTAAACTGAAGAAAGTATTAGGTCCGGAAACCGTGACTAGATATAACTTATATAACTCTATCTCTATCAAAGCTAACCCTGCACCAGGATATAGTACAGGAGATGCGATGAAAGCGATAGAAGAAGTAACAGAACAACTACCTGGTAACTACTCTTATGAGTACACAGGTATGTCATTAGAAGAAAAAGATTCGGGTAACCAAGCGATTATCATCTTTGGGCTAAGTATCATCTTTGTATACTTCTTATTATGTGCTCAGTATGAGAGTTACTTATTACCAGTAGCGATTCTATTGACAGTACCAACAGGATTATTAGGGGTAGCCCTATTCGTTAATCTAGCTGGATTACAAAACAATATCTATGTACAAGTAGGATTGATTATGTTAATCGGGTTATTAGCGAAGAATGCCATCCTTATCGTAGAGTTCGCTCTTCAACAACGCAAAAACGGATTATCAATATTCGATGCTGCTGTAGAAGGTGCAAAAATGCGTCTAAGACCTATCCTAATGACATCATTTGCTTTCGTAGCAGGTCTAGTACCGTTGATGTTTACAGTAGGACCATCAGCTCAAGGAAACCACTCGATCAGCTTCAGTGCTGCTGGTGGTATGATATTTGGAGTAATTGCGGGTATATTCATTATCCCAGTATTATTCTATATCTTCCAGACTTGGGACGAAAAACTTAAATCTAAACTTACTAATGAATAAAAGATAGAAACCATGAACACAAAAAGAATTATAACAAGCACTTTATATGTATCGGTGGTTTCCGCAGCTTTAGCCTTACATTCTTGTGCTCCACAGTCTAACTATAAAGCACCAGAGTTTCAATTGCCAGAACAGTATAGAGGTCAACTAGACTCTATAAACAATACGAGAGACTCAGTAGGAATAGCAGATATTGATTGGAAGACGTTCTTTGAAGATGAGAAGTTGATTGAATTAATCAACAGTGGATTAGAACACAACTTCGATATGACTAATGCGATAAAGAATATCGAAATAGCTGACCAAAAAGCTAGACAAGCTAAGCTAGAATGGCTGCCATCAGTAGATATGACACTTGGTAATGTAGCCTATCAGTATCGCTCTTCTAATTACTATGGATCAGCAGCAAGTAAATACTACGAAAATAAAGGAAAAGATGCTCCTGAAAATATGTATGTCAACTCTGCTCAATACGTCTCTTCTCTAAGTGTAAGCTGGGAATTAGACGTCTGGGGAAAGATGAAAAGCATGAGTGCTGAAGCTCTAGCGAACTATCTACAGACTCACGAAGCTCGCAAAGCGGTACAGACTACTCTAATCGCTAATATAGCAGAAGGGTATTATAACTTACTGCTGCTAGATGCACAGATGGAAGTAGCCCAGTCTAACTATGAATTGACAAAGAATACACTAAAGATAGTTGAACTACAACGAGATGCTGGACAGACCACCTCTCTTGCTATTCAACAGACGCGTAACCAGATGTTAGTCGCTAAGGCGTTAATCCCTTCTCTAAAACAACAAATAGCAGTTCAAGAGAATGCGTTATCCTTGCTTACTGGACAGTTACCTGACGCTATCGAGCGAGATGCTAAACTAGCTGAAGTCAACTACCAAGAAACACTGACTACAGGAGTACCACTATACTTAGTGAGTCAACGCCCTGATGTACAACAAGCAGAGCTAGCTCTAAAAGCGAGTAATGCCAGAGTAGGAGTAGCACAGACTAGCAGATACCCTTCTCTTACGATAGATGTAACGGGAGGATTAAATAGTATGTTAGGTAAGAATTGGTTTAATATACCTGGTTCTTTATTCGGTGGATTAATAGGTGATGTAGCTGCTCCTCTATTTAATAAGCGAAAACTAAAAACAGATTATGAAGTAGCTAAAATAGAAAGAGAAAAAGCAGAAATAGACCTTCAGAAGTCCGTTTATACAGCTATCACAGAGGTATCTGATGCCTTAATCACATTAGAAACAGTGAAAGAGCAGATAGAGATTGCCGAAGAGCAAGTAGCGACTTCTAGATTAGGGGTAAAGCAATCTAACTTACTGTTTAACAGTGGATATGCAAACTATATCGAGATTATCAATGCACAAAAGAATATGCTAGATAGTGAGCTGAACCTAAACAAATTAAAACAGAACAAACTAATATCAAGAGTAAAACTATACCAAGCTCTTGGTGGTGGATGGAAATAGTACTCCACATTTATAATCTTATAATCTATACCAGAAAAGGCTGTCCGTGGACAGCCTTTTTTATTACTCTTATTTTAGCTAGATTGTACCTAGATTGCGAATACCTCATTAGTACCTATATCATATGTCCTTACTCACTCCGTTATTTTATCCAAATTAACGGAGTCGATACGGACTCATAACGGACTCACTACGGACTCATTCAAAACGAAATAGCATGAGTACTAATAGTAAAGTCATACAACATTAAATCCCTATAAACTATATTTATATTCCACTTCAAAAATATAAGTATAAAAAAAGCTGTCCAAAATTAGACAGCTTACTTCTATTATTTTTTTAATTGATACCTGCTTGGTTTAACCATGCGCTATACTTTCTACTGTTAGCATTATGCTGAGCTAGTGTCACCGCAAACTCGTGATATCCTAATCTATCTACACTTGCACAGAAGTATACATAATCATGTTTCTCTGCATTTAACACTGCATCTATACTAGACTGATCTGACATAAAGATAGGTCCTGGAGGTAACCCTGTATTTTGATACGTATTATAAGGTGATGGTATCTGAGTATCCTTTAGGTATACTCTTTTGATCACTTGTTTAAAATCGTTAGTATATAATTTCTTAGCATATACTACAGTAGGGTCTGCTTGTAACGGCATTCCTAACTTAATTCTGTTTAGGTATACTCCTGCTACTTTTTCTTTCTCGTCTGCTTTACTCGTTTCTTTCTGAACAATAGAAGCTAAGATAGATACCTCTACAGGTGTTAGCCCTAGAGCTTTTGCTTTCTCTTGACGCTCAGCGTTCCAGAAGCGGATGTACTCCTTATGCATCTTATTACGAATCTTCAAAGGGCTTACATTCCAATAGAATTCATACGTCTCAGGTAAGAAAGAGACTAATACACTTTCTTTAGTAAATCCATTTTCTTCTAAGAAACTAGGTTCATAGAACGTCTCTAAGAAACCTATACTATCCGTTTCAAACATAGAACCTAATCTCCCTGCGAAATCTTCTATTCGCTCAAGATTGTTATACGTTAGACGCACAGGTACATTCTTTCTAAGTGCCTCGATGATATCATAGGTATTCATCCCGTTTTTAAGTTTAAAACGACCACTGAATACATTAGATGGATAACTGCGCTGTTCTGCTATTTCTACGAAACCTTCTTTATCATTTAGATAAGGTTCTAATATTTTCAATACTGAATGGAAGTTGTCTTCTTGCTTAATGTAGATAAACTGTTCTTCATCCCAACCTTTTAAGTTAGGCGAAAACGCCTTACCATACCATATATATAAATACCCTAATAGTCCAAATCCCCCTAGAACAACTAGAAAAACTAAGATGTTTTTTAACTTCATAATTTTATTTAAAATAATAATTGATACAATGCTTCGTCTTTATAAACTCCGCCAACTCTTTCCCAATCTTTCTTTATACCTACTAGTTTAAAACCGTATTTTAAAAACAGTTGTTGACTAGGATAATTATCTACCGAAATATTAGCATACAGCTGGTGCAAACCTAATACTTCTTTGCCATAATTAATAACTAATTCTAATGCTTCTGCTCCTGCTCCTTTCCCTCTATCCTCTTGGTGTTGGATTACAATACCTACACCTGCTCTATTGTTCTTAGGGTCAAAATCAAATAGATCGATTAACCCTAATGCCTGTTCTGTATCTATATCACAGATCACTAATCGCAACTGCTTTACTTCATAGATATCGAGATGAGCATTCTCTAAATACTGTCGAATCAAGAAGCGACTATAAGGTGTCACTGTATTACTAACTTCCCATAAATCAACATCATTCTCTATCTGATAGATGAACTCTAAATCTTCTGGCTCTAAAGCACGTAAAAATATAGCATTCCCACGAATATGTAACATCTTTTTTATATTTCTATTGTCCCTTCAAACGCTAGTTTGGCCGGTCCGCTTAATACTACATTTCTATAACTAATACGATCATCTGTCTCAAAACTAATCGTCAGACTTCCACCCTCTACATCTATCTTCACTTCATTGTGATCACACTTCCCCTGAGCATACATTGAGATAGCTACAGCAGTAGCTCCTGTACCACAAGATAACGTCTCGTCTTCTACCCCTCTCTCGAATGTGCGTATTCTGAAATGATTAGGTCCTTCCTGCTCTACGAAGTTTACATTAGTACCTCCTGGTGCATATAATTCGCTCTCTCTTATCTCTTGCCCTATACCGAATACATCATAATTTCCTAAATCTCTCACTACCTGTACATGATGAGGTGATCCCGTATTTAAAAAGCTGTATGACTTCTCTATCTCTATCCCAGACACATTGATCATCTGTAGTGATACTATTCCCTCGTTACTAATGGTAGCGGTATGTTCTCCATCTATAGCTATAAAACGGCAATTGTCATTAATTATTTTTAATTGTTTCGCAAAGGCTACTAGACATCTACCTCCATTACCACACATAGTACTCTCACTTCCATCTGCATTATAATAGACCATTCTAAAATCATATCCTTCTGCTTCTTCTAACAAAATCAAACCGTCTCCACCTATTCCAAAGTGTCTATGACATAAATGTGCTACTAATTCCTTATCTTCTTTAGGAAAAAAACTAGTGCGGTTATCTATCATTACGAAATCGTTACCAGTTCCCTGATATTTATAAAATCTCAACATATAGCTAATCTTACTTAAAGTGGTAAAAATACAAATAATGTATGTTAAAACACGGTGTTAAGTGATGGTTAAACATCATTTTGTTCAAATTTTTATTTAGTAATTTTAGTCTTATTTAATTAATAGATTTATATATGAAAAAGATCTTAGGTGTTTTTTTAATTTGTTTATTAAGTGGTAGTATGACACTGGTTGGTTATAAGTATTTTTTTGAAAATCAAAACAATACTGAACTGAGTAAACTAGAGGAGATGCCCTCTGCAATTTCTACTACCAAATCTTCTATCATCCCAAATTCGTCTATTGATTTCGTTGAAGCTGCTGAAAACACTGTAAATACAGTAGTACACGTCAAGAATCTAAGTTATGTATCTTCTCGTTCTAACCCTATCATGGAACTATTCTATGGGTATAAGCCTTCGCCAAAACCTCAGATAGGAACAGGGTCAGGTGTTATCATTACTGAAGATGGTTATATCGTCACGAATAACCACGTGATTGCTAATGCTTCTGAATTAGAAGTGACACTCTCGAATAATGAAACGTATAAAGCGAGACTAATCGGTACGGACAAAGAAATGGATATTGCACTATTAAAAATAGAACCAAAAGAGAAATTGTCTTATATCGTATTTGGAGATTCTGACAATATTCAACTAGGAGAATGGGTTATCGCTGTTGGTAATCCTTATAACTTAACCTCTACAGTTACAGCAGGTATTGTATCTGCTAAAGCTCGTAATCTATCTAAAACAAGTATTCAATCCTTTATACAAACAGATGCTGCTATCAACCCTGGTAATAGTGGTGGTGCCTTAGTCAATACTAAAGGAGAATTAATCGGTATTAACACCATGATTTCCTCTAACACAGGCGCTTATGTAGGATATGCCTTCGCTGTGCCTTCTAATGTAACGCGTAAGATAGTTGAAGATTTATTAGAATATGGAAATGTACAGAACGCTACACTAGGAGTATCCGGATATGAATTAACTCCTCAAATCGTCAAAGAACTCAATATTAGTAGTACTTCTTTTGGTTTTTATATTCAAGATATAATAACGAACTCTGGTGCAGCTCAGGCTGGATTAAAAAATGGAGATATTATCACTAAGATTAATAATAAAGAGATTAAGACCTTTGTAGACCTCCGCTCAATCATTAATACTAAACGCCCTAAAGATATAGTAGCGATAGAATATCTAAGGGGTAACGATACACATAGTACTTCTATAACACTAGGTAAGAATGAACCTCGCAAAATAGAGTTTAGAGGATTAGAATTACAAGAACTAGATACAGCCGAAAAAGAAGAATTAAACATCAGCTACGGGTTTAAAATAACGAAGATATTAGACAAAGATTTTGCGAAATATGAGGACGATTTGATCGGTAGTATTCTCCTTTCTATCAATGATCTCAAAGTTTCTAACATCAATCAAATTAAAAATATCGCCTCTCAGATTAATCAAAATCAAAAAATAAAGCTCACTTTAATGAATAAAAACGGAGAATACCTTCGTTTACTAATATAATCGTAAGGTTCACCCAATAAATACACTAAAAAGAGTATTTTAAACTTTACAACTTGATTAATTCATTAAAAAAACAGACTTTTGCAGTAATTTATCACAACACAATTTAATATATGAAAAATACTAGTCTTTACGAGAAAGAATTAGCTTTTCAAGCAGATCGTAGAAAAGCATGCGTAGAGTTTATTAAGATTATTAGTGACCTATGGTATGACAAGTCTATTGAACTATTAATGTTCCGTAACCAACTTATCGACCGTAGCGTTAGCGATATCATTAACTTACACGAGTATGCTGCAAAATTTGTTGGGAAACCAATCAATATCTTTGATTCTGTAGAAATAGCTGAAGCGATTCAACGAGCTGACTTACCACCTTCTAGAATCGATATCGGTCGTTTAACTTATGAATATCACTTAGAAGACAACAAGCACAGCAATGCTTTAGACTTTGTTATTTCTAAATTAAAAGACGCTAAAGAAACAGAAGAATTAGTACCTAAAGACGTAGTACTTTACGGATTCGGACGTATCGGACGTTTATTAGCTAGAGAGTTAATGAATAAAATCGGTAAAGGACAACAAATGCGTTTAAGAGCAATTGTAACTCGTGATAAAAACGATGCAGTTCTTTTAGAAAAACGTGCTTCTTTACTTAAATATGACTCAGTACATGGAGACTTCGAAGGCTCAGTAATTGCTGATCCTGAAAACAATGCTTTAATCATCAACGGTACTACAGTACACATGATTTCTGCTAATGCTCCAGAAGAAATCGACTATACTCAATACGACATTGAGAATGCTTTAATCATCGATAACACAGGTGCTTTTAAAACTGATGAAGATTTAAAACGTCACTTAACTTCTAAAGGTGCTGCTAAAGTATTATTGACAGCTCCTGGAAAAGGTGTACCAAACATCGTTCACGGTGTTAACCACACTGAGTATGATCCAAACCAAGTAGATATCTGGTCTGCTGCTTCTTGTACTACAAATGCTATTACTCCTATCTTAAAAGTAATGGAAGATAACTTCGGTGTAGTAAAAGGACACTTAGAGACTATCCACGCATATACAAATGACCAAAACTTAGTAGATAATATGCACAAGAAATACCGTCGTGGTAGAGCTGCTGCATTAAACATGGTTATCACTGAGACAGGTGCAGGAAGTGCTGTAGCTAAAGCGTTACCATCATTAGCTGGTAAACTTACTTCTAACGCTATCCGTGTACCAGTACCTAATGGATCACTTGTAGTATTAAACTTAGAAGTTGGAAAAGAAACTTCTGTAGAAGATTTAAATGAAGTAATGCGCAAAGCTGCTCTTAACGGAGACTTAGTAGAGCAAATTAAATATTCTATCAATAACGAATTAGTATCATCTGATATCGTAGGAACATCTGCTCCATCTATCTTTGATAGTAAAGCTACTATCGTTTCTGCAGATGGTAAAAACGTAGTTATGTACGTATGGTATGATAACGAGTATGGTTATAGCCACCAAGTTATCCGCTTAGCTAAGTACATCGCTCAAGTTAGACGTTACACTTACTATTAGTAGATAGTAAACTTAATATACAAAAAAGTCCAGCATTAGCTGGACTTTTTTTATACTTCTATGTATTATATTTTTACTTCAATAACTCATCTAGCATAACTCTAAACTTAGAGCTATTCCAGTCAGCTGCCCTAAACTTACGCACTACTATATTTCCTTTCTTATCTATTACATAAGATGCTGGTATAGATTCTGAAAATAAAACAGCAGGAGCTGCATTCTGCTCAAAATAAATAGGTAAAGTATACTGATGCTTCTCTTTAAATGCCTTTACCTTATCAGGAGACTCTGAGGTAACGAATAGAAAAACCACTTTATCTTGATAATCATTATAAAGCTCTTGAAAACTAGGTTTCTCAGCTAAACATGGAGGACACCATGTTGCCCAAAAGTTAATGATAACTACTTTTCCCCTAGTCTTATCTAAATCAAAAGTTTGTCCGTGTTCATCTATTAAATGCCATGACTCGTAATTCACTGTTTGTTGATTCTCGACTTTCTCTAAGCTTGGACTCATGGCCACAAGCCTATTCAGCCACACCTTGACACTATTCCCTAAAGGAGTAAATAAAAAAACTCCTAATACTATAATAAATATAGCATTAGATATCCATCCTTTCTTCTTGGTATTCTTCTCACTCATACTCTTACTTTATTCAATATTTAAATCTAGAATACTCATTATACAAATACTACAAGCCTATTCTACGTTATAATTATTGTACAATCACTTTTCGTTTATCTTTCTATAATGTATTCTGAGTTAAATATATAAAGAACTCGCCACAACAAAAAATGTACTCATCTAAAACTGCACTAAGATTTTCTAAACATATCGTCAAAGTCTACATCTACTCTTCCTGGTAATACAATATTTAATACTATCCCTATAATAGATGCTAATGCCATTCCTTCTAATGAGAATAATTCTCCTATATGAATAGCCGCTCCTCCAATACCGATAATCAATATAACTGATGAAATAATCAGGTTTCTCTTTACCTTAAAGTCTACATCATTCTCAACTAACATTCTCAATCCACTTGATGCTATAATACCAAATAAAAGAATAGATACACCTCCCATTACAGGTGCAGGTATCGTACTTAACAAAGCTGATATCTTACCACAAAAACCAAATAGAATAGCAAAACATGCTGCTCCCATAAAAATATATATACTAAAGGCTCTTGTAATAGCTAATACTCCAATATTCTCACCATAAGTAGTATTAGGTGGTCCTCCTATCAATGAAGCTAGCATAGTAGCTACCCCATCTCCTAACATACTCTTATGCAATCCAGGGTCTTTAATTAAATCTTTATCAATAACTTTACTCAACACTAACTGATGTCCTATATGCTCTGCAATAGGAACAATAGCTACAGGTAACATCAATAAAATAACATACCAAGACACAGTAGGCTCGTAATGTACAAAAGGCACCATAAAACTAGGTACTTCAAACCAATTAGCTTCAATCACTTTTTCGAAGTGAACTACTCCCATTATCGCAGAAAAACAATAACCTCCTACAATACCTACTAGTACAGGTATAACGCTAAGAAAACCTCTTGTAAATATTGCTGTAATAATCGTTATGGCTAACGTTACTAGACCAATCAGAACGTAAGTTAAGTCATATTCCCCTTGAGGATTATTAGTCACCATACCTATAGCTGTACTCGCTAGTCCTAATCCTATAACCATAATAACAGGCCCAACTACGATAGGTGGTAATAGTCTCATTAACCAATTAGTACCTGCCTTAGCAATTAGTAATGCTACTAAAGAATAAACAACTCCTACAAGAAAACTTCCTACTAAAAAACTTCCTACTGGCATCCCTGAAGAAGGATCTGCTTCTAAAGCTTTCATTGCTATAATAGGATTTATAAAAGCAAAAGAAGAACCTAAATAAGAAGGAACTTTTCCTCTAGTTATAAATATAAAAACCAATGTACCAATACCACTCGATATTAATGCTATAGCAGGATTCATTCCTGTCAACGTAGGAACTAAAACTGTTGCTCCAAACATCGCAAATAAATGCTGGACACTCAATAGAATCCACTGCCCTAATTTAGGCTTCTCATCTACTGCTAATACTATTTTCTTATCCTCTATATCACTCATCTGTTGTCTTGTTTACTAGTTATAACTAGAGTGCAAAATTAGTTAATTCAAAGTTAATAATACCTCTATTCACATAGATAAAAAAAGGGTACCTCAATTGAGATACCCTTTGTAATATAGAATTGTATAGTTAATTACTTACCTGCTGCAATTAAGTTTAATGCAGAACCTGCTTTAAACCATTCTATTTGACTAGCGTTATACGTATGGTTAGCCATGATGATGTCCTTAGATCCATCAGCATGTACAAACTCTAATGATAACTGTTTACCTGGTGCGAACTCAGTTAAATCTAAGAAGTTGATTGTATCATCTTCTTTTATCTTATCATAATCAGCTTCATTAGCAAACGTTAAAGCTAACATTCCTTGTTTCTTTAGGTTTGTTTCATGAATACGAGCAAAAGACTTCACCAGTACAGCTTTTACCCCTAAGTGACGAGGCTCCATAGCTGCATGCTCACGTGACGATCCTTCACCATAGTTCTGATCTCCTACTACGATAGTAGGAACATTAGCAGCCTTATACTCTCTTTGTACTGCAGGTACTGCTCCGTAGGCTCCTGTCAGTTGATTCTTCACTTTATTTGTCTCGTGGTTAAATGCATTCTCTGCTCCTATCAACATATTGTCAGAAATATTGTCTAAGTGTCCACGGAAACGCAACCAAGGACCTGCCATAGAGATATGATCCGTAGTACATTTACCAAAAGCTTTAATCAATAATTTAGCTCCAGTAATATTTTTTCCATCCCATGGAGTAAATGGCTCTAACAATTGTAAACGACTAGAAGTAGGGTTCACATCTACTACTACATTTGAACCATCAGCAGCTGGTGCTTGATATCCTGGATCCTCTACTGCAAAACCTTTAGTTGGTAATTCATCACCTGTAGGAGGTACTAATTTTACTTCCTCTCCATTATCGTTAATTAATGTATCTGTTATAGGGTTAAAACCTAAATCACCTGCGATAGCTAATGCAGCTACCATCTCAGGAGAAGTTACGAAAGCATGTGTATTTGGGTTACCATCCGCACGCTTAGAGAAGTTACGGTTAAACGAGTGAACAATAGTGTTTTTCTCTTGTTTATCTGCTCCTTCACGATCCCATTGACCGATACATGGTCCACAAGCATTGGTAAATACTTTAGTTCCCATCTTCTCAAAAGTCTCAATGATACCATCTCTTTCGATCGTATAACGAATCTGTTCAGAACCTGGGTTAATACCAAACTCCGCCTTAGGAGTGATTCCTTGAGCTACTGCTTGTTCTACAATAGAAGCTGCTCTAGACATATCTTCATAAGAAGAGTTCGTACAAGAACCAATTAATCCCCATTCTACTTTTAATGGCCATCCGTTAGCTTCTGCTTCTGCTCTCATTTTTGACACAGGAGTTCCTCTATCTGGTGTAAAAGGCCCATTAATATGTGGTTCTAATTCTGATAAGTTTATTTCGATTAACTCGTCAAAATATTTTTCTGGGTTAGCATATACTTCAGCATCTGCTGTTAAGTGTTCAGCTACCTTATCAGCAGCATCCACTACATCTTGACGATCTGTAGCAGCTAAATATCTTCTCATTGAATCATCGTATCCAAAAGTAGAAGTAGTCGCTCCTATCTCTGCTCCCATATTACAGATAGTACCTTTACCTGTACATGACATAGAAGTAGCTCCTTCACCGAAATACTCTACGATAGCTCCAGTTCCTCCTTTTACAGTAAGGATATCAGCTACTTTAAGGATAACGTCTTTAGGTGCTGTCCAGCCATTTAATTTACCTGTTAACTTCACACCTATTAATTTAGGAAACTTCAATTCCCAAGCCATACCAGACATTACATCTACTGCATCAGCTCCACCTACACCTATAGCTAACATACCTAGACCACCAGCATTAACTGTATGTGAATCTGTACCAATCATTAATCCTCCTGGGAAAGCATAGTTCTCTAGAACAATTTGATGAATAATACCTGCTCCTGGTTTCCAGAAACCAATACCATATTTATTAGATACAGAAGATAAAAAGTTAAACACCTCTGATGATTGATTTTGCGCTGTTTGAAGATCTGTAGCAGCACCTACTTTTGCTTGGATTAAGTGATCACAGTGTACTGTAGTTGGCACTGCTACCTTTTCTTTTCCAGCATGCATAAATTGTAATAAAGCCATCTGAGCTGTTGCATCTTGACACGCTACACGGTCTGGTGCAAAGTCTACATAGTCTTTACCTCTCACAAATGATTGTGATGGTGTACCATCCCATAAGTGAGTATATAAAATCTTTTCTGAAAGTGTTAATGGACGACCTACTAATTCACGAGCTTTTGCTACGCGGTCAGGCATCTTATCATACACTTTTTTAATCATTTCAATATCAAAAGCCATAATAAAGTTCTTTTTTTACAATTTAAATTATTAAGACAATTTACAGTTTTTTACCTCTAATAAATTCTATATAAATGTTAAAACAATATATTTAAAATGATTCTATTTAACTGAAGTAAGTTTAAAAAACTTACCTTAATGTAATATTAAGGCATTATATCATAAATGATACTTAGTTAAGTATTTTATTTAAATTTGAATAATAAAGGGAACTATACCCTCCCTACCTAAACTCACGAACTAAAATATATAGGTACGCAAATGCTACTTAGGAATTCATCATCTTATTTAAAACAAATATTATGTACAAACATCTTTTTAAAGCAGCGCTAAATTGGATTGCTATCGACAAGCAAAAAGAGTCAAACAAAAAGGTGTATGCTAAAAGCCATACCGTAAAAATAGAAGGAAAAGATATTTTATGTATTTCAGCAGCAAAAGCCTTTAAAGGAGATCCTGCATTACTAAATCCAGAAGACTTGTTGCTAAGCGCTCTTACATCCTGCCATATGATGTCGTATTTATACGCATGCCAGCAACACGATATAGAAGTACTTGCTTATGAAGATAATTCGGAGGCTACGTTAGTACTAAATGATGATGGTAGTGGACGTATAACCAAAGTGGTTTTAAATCCGATAGTACGCATCAGAGATGAATCACAAAAAAAACTAGCGCTACAACTACATGTTCAAGCCAACAAACTTTGCTTTATTGCTAATTCTTGTAATTTTGAAATAGAACATCATGCACAATGCATTGATTAACGTGAGTGCTTGATTAAAGCAGAATATCCCATAAAAAACGAGCCTATCTAATATTAGATAGGCTCGTTCTATATTGACTACGTTTAAATATTACTATTTAGCGTATATTATTTAGTAGGAATTGGTTTGAACTTCGTTAAGTTAATTCCTTCTACAGAAGATTTGTACTCTTCGATAGTAGGGATTCTTCCTAAGATAGCAGAAAGTACTACTACTGGAGTAGAAGCTAATAAAGACTCTCCTTTTTTACGTTCAGAATCTTCTACCACACGTCCTTGGAACAGACGAGTAGATGTAGCCATTACTGTATCTCCTTTAGCTGCTTTCTCTTGGTTCCCCATACATAAGTTACAACCAGGACGTTCTAAGTACATAATGTTTTCGTATTCTGTACGGTTAGTTGTTTTTGGTAATAAATCACTAAACTCAAATCCAGAGTATTTTTGTAAATATTCCCAATCTCCTTCAGCTTTTAACTCATCAATGATATTATAAGTCGGAGCAGCCACTACTAATGGAGCATTAAACTTAACCTCACCATTTTGTTTTTCAAGGTTTTTAAGCATTTGAGAAACAATCTTTAAGTCATCTTTGTGAACCATACATGATCCTACGAAACCTAAATCAACTTTCTTATCACTTCCGTAGAAAGAAAGCTCTCTAATAGTATCGTGAGTATAACGTTTAGATACATCATCATTATTTACGTCTGGATCAGCGATCATAGGCTCATCAATGATGTCTAAATCAATCACAACCTCAGCATAATATTTAGCATTAGTATCTGGAGTTAATGCTGGTTTTTCACCAGATCTAATCTCTTCGATTCTCTTATTTGCTTTATCTATTAATCCTTGAAGAACTTTATTGGTATTATCCATACCTTTCTCTATCATGATTTGGATACGGCTCTTAGCGATTTCTAAAGACTCAATTAAAGTATCATCCTGAGAAATACAGATAGAAGCTTTTGCTTTCATCTCTGCAGTCCAGTCAGTAAATGTAAATGCTTGGTCAGCAAGAAGAGTTCCGATGTGAACCTCGATAATTCTACCTTGGAATACGTTCTCTCCTCCGAATTGTTGTAACATTTGAGATTGAGTAGCATGTACTACATCACGGAAATCCATATGTGGCTTCATATCTCCTTTGAAAGTTACTTTCACTGACTCAGGAATTGGCATAGAAGCCTCTCCTGTTGCTAATGCTAAAGCTACTGTTCCAGAATCCGCTCCGAAAGCAACCCCTTTAGACATTCTAGTGTGAGAGTCACCACCAATGATGATAGCCCAATCGTCGATTGTAATATCATTCAATACTTTGTGAATAACGTCAGTCATTGAGTGATATTCTCCTTTAGGGTCACGTGCTGTAATTAACCCGAAGTCATTCATAAACTTCATTAATTTAGGGATATTAGCCTGTGCTTTTTTGTCCCATACAGAAGCAGTATGACATCCAGATTGGTATGCACCATCTACGATAGGAGAAATAACTGTAGCAGCCATTGCTTCTAACTCTTGAGCAGTCATTAATCCTGTTGTATCTTGAGATCCAACAATATTAACTTCTACACGTACATCTGATCCTGCGTGTAATACTTTTCCTGGAGTTACTCCTACTGCATTTCTATTGAAGATTTTCTCAACAGCAGTAAGCCCTTGTCCTTCTACAGAAATCTCTTTTGAAGGAGCGAATACTACAGGAGCTTGTACTCCTAATACTTTTGCAGCAAAAGTTTGGATCTTTTTACCAAATACGATAGCATAAGAACCACCTGCTTTGATAAACTCCATTTTTTGTGGAGTAAGTGCTTTAGCGATATCGATAAGCTCTTGTTCTCCGTTATATAATTTTTTAGCTTTTGTATCAATAGTCAATACAGTTCCAGTCTCAACAGAGTAAACTTGTTCTAATACAGGCTCACCTTTTTCGTTGCGAACTACTTCTCCATTAGCATCTGTTTTCTTTACCCAGTTTTTAAGGTCAAGTCCGATACCTCCAGTTACGTCAACTGTAGTTAAGAAGATAGGAGAAATACCGTTAGTACCACCTACGATTGGAGCAATGTTTACGAATGGTACATAAGGACTAGCTTGTTTACCTGTCCATAAAGCCACGTTATTTACTCCAGACATTCTTGAAGATCCTACTCCCATAGTACCTTTCTCAGCAATCAACATTACACTCTTACCAGGGTGTGCAGCTTGTAGCGCTTTAATTTCTTGTTGAGCAGCAGGAGTGATCATACACTGTCCGTGTAACTCACGGTCAGAACGAGAGTGAGCTTGGTTACCTGGAGATAATAAGTCCGTAGAGATATCTCCTTCACCAGCGATGAAAGTTACTACTTCTATTTTCTCAGCTACTTCAGGAAGTTTTGTAAAGAACTCTGCTTTAGCATAGCTCTCTAAGATATCCTTAGCAATAGCATTACCAGCTAAGAAAGCCTCTTTTAGACGTAATGTATCTGCATCGTATAAGAACACTTGTGTCTTAAGTACTTTAGCAGCTTCTAAAGCGACAGCTTCATTATTACCTAAAGCTAAATCTAAAAGAACCTCGATAGAAGGTCCACCCTTCATATGAGATAATAATTCGAATGCAAAAGCCGGAGTAATTTCTTTTACTACAACCTCGCCTAAGATAATTTCTTTTAAAAACTTCGCTTTAACACCAGCAGCACTAGTAGTACCAGGTAAAACATTATAAATAAAAAGCTTAAGAGAATCCTCATGGTATTCGTTCTCAGCATCTTTTACTTGTGCTATAACTTCACTTAATAGTTCAGCACCGTCAATTGGCTTAGGGTTAAGCCCTTGAGTTTTTCTTTCTTCGATCTCGTTGATGTAATCCTTGTAAAGACTCATAGTTATGTCTATTTAATAAAAGGTTGAGGATAGAACCCTGTATCAACCTATAAATGTTATTTTGTATTAGTTCTTTTTCGAAGCTTAATCCTCACATACTCATCCTTCTTAGTTTAGATAATTATATTTGGTTTATCACTTTGAATTTTTGTCAGTACAAATTTAATCAAACTAATTTATTTTCAAAAGTTTTTAATGAATCCTACAAATACAAAAAATATTATTTACAAACATTCTTCTTTACTGAATTAAATTCAATAGTTTTAATAAACAGAACCTCTTTTTCTGAAATTAATTAATTTTTAATGCTTAATATATCATATTGCGATATTTATCCCCTAAACATAAAAAAAACGACATTCTAGCCTATTGCTAAAATGTCGTTTTCATTCCTTCAGATTATTATATTCTTATTTTTTAAGCCAATTATTACGGAATGTACAATTACGAAATTCCCCTTGAATGTTAATATAAGCATCATTTACCTTACGAGACACCCATTTATTCACTTCTTCAGCTTGTTTTTTATTTAAAGCCATATTTCTAACCTTCGTATAATCCTCTGCAAAATCAATTTTATGCTCTGCATATTTCTTATTGATTTTTACTATACGATAGTATTTCTCTTGTTTTTGCATATCGTTCTTTAATGCTACTTGAGATACTTCGCCTTCTTTTAGATTAGACACTAAGAAATATAGTTCTCTATCTTCCATATTATTCAATTCAAAACGTGGGTCTAATGATCTAGGATCTTTCATGATACCACCATTTTGTTTTGTATCCTTATCATCTGACTCACTCGCTGCAGCAGCTGCAAATGTGATTTCTTTATTAGCAATCTTCGTACGGATATTCTCTGCTTTTTTCTTAGCTTCTTCTAATGCAGCATCAGTTGGTTTTGGTTTTAATAAGATATGTCTTAGATCTAAGTGCTGTCCACGTATCTTCTCTAAGTATATGATATGATATCCGTATTCTGACTCAAATGGCTCAGAGATCTCTCCCTCTGCCATATTAAATGCTACCTCTTTAAACTCTTTTACGAAAGGAGACTTTTTAGTGATCGAATAGAATCCTCCATTACTAGCAGATCCTCTATCATCTGTGAATAATACCGCTTTACTAAAGAAACTAGCACCATTCTCTAATACGTCTTTCTTCATCTCATTCAGACGATCGATTACTTTTTGCTTCTGCTCTTTAGAAATCTCTGGTTTAATCACAATCTCAGCTATCTCTACCTCATCTCCTACAGTTGGCAACTGATCTTTAGGAATCTCGTTAAAGAACTGACGTACTTCTTCTGGAGTAATAGTTACCTTCTCCACGATATGCTGTTGCATATTCTGCGTCAGTTTATTTTGCTTTACGATTTCGAATAATGCCTCACGTAGTTCCTCTTCGTTCTTTTTATTATAGAACTGGATAATCTTATCTATAGAACCTACATCTTCCACCATACGGTTGATCTGTTCGTTCATAAAAGTAGTCACCTCAGCATCTGTCACCTCTAAACTGTCTTGTACAGCTTGGTGCGCAAATAATTTGTCTTCTAATAGTTTTTCAAACAAATCACATCTTGATAAATCACCTGTAGGGATACGTTGTGCTTTTAGCTCTATCAACGTTTTATCAATTTCTGATTCTAAGATAATGTAATCTCCTACTACCCCAACTACTCCATCTATTTTTCTACCTTGTTTAGTCTGCCCTTGCGCAAATCCTACAAAAGAAAGAGCTAGCCCTAAAGCTACCATTACCTTCTTATTAAAAAACTTCATACCTTTTATTTTTTTTAGCATCCTTTAATATATCTTCTTCGTATTGTTTTAGTAATTCCATTTTACGATCATTAATGACCATCATCTTTAGTGATTTCTTTAAATAACTAAAAGGAATTACACTTCCTCTAGATAATACTGTATTCACTTTTACAAAATAAGTACTATTTTCTTCTTCTACCTCAAAAAAGGCATTGTTTTTTAAGTAATTATCTTTGTTACTATTATTTAAGAAAGGAAGCTTCTCATATATCTGCTTCACATCCACCCATATAGAGTCATTTAGAGCATACGATTTCATGTGCAGAGACATTCCATCTAACTTCTCATGATCTTCTTTTCGAGATGAACTAAAGTACTTTCTGATTGTACTATAATTACTATTATCCTTTAAGACATTAGCATAAGACATTTTCACTAGCATATCTTCTACAAGGAAATTACTCTTATACTTATCGTAATACACTTTCAAATCCTTCTCTTGAATGATTGTATCTATACTCTTCTGTACTAGTTTTTCTAGATAATCCTTAATCAACAAATCACTTTTAAATTGATCGACTAATTTATCTATTTCTTCTTTCTTATCACTAGATAGATTAAACTCTGCTGCCTCTATCAAGAGTTTTTTAGTAGCCCACTTATCTATAAATCGAGTCACGATGGCTAAACTATCCTGTTTATCAGCACTAGATGGTACTATACCATGCACCTCATCTCTATCTAGATAAGTATCATTCACCCTTGCTACAGCATTCTCCTTAGTACCAGCACTACCTAGCTTATCACAAGATACCACCATAGCACCACATAACACACTCAAAAACAAGGTTCCTACTAAGCGATATTTATTCATATACTATTTCTATTTATGAAACTAATTCCCAAAAATACTTATTTTAAAATAAAGTTTTATACCCAAAAACAAGTTACTTTATATTTATCCCTCTCTCCTTTTAAATTCCAACACACAATAATACAAATCTTTACTAAAGTACCTACACTAGTTAACGAAGTATTGATAATAATTATGTAATTATTTTACATAAAGGATAACTACTTTCCTTTCTAAATATTGCTTTTTTATACTGCCAACGTTAGTTCTACTATCTACTCTAACCATCGCTATCCCATTACATCAGTCTATCTGAGTATGAACTAGCGACTAAATGTATACATCATTCTCCAAAAAACAACTTTTAATTCCGCAAAATATAAGTACTTTTGTACCTTAAAATTTTTAATAATGAGTTTTTTAAAGGAAATAGATCGTAGACGTACATTTGGTGTAATTGCTCACCCTGATGCTGGTAAGACAACATTAACTGAAAAGTTACTACTTTTTGGTGGAGCTATTCAAGAAGCTGGTGCAGTAAAAAACAACAAGATTAAAAAAGGAGCTACTTCCGATTTTATGGAGATTGAACGCCAACGTGGTATTTCTGTTGCAACTTCGGTTCTTGCATTTAATTATAAAGACAAAAAGATTAATATTCTAGATACACCTGGTCACAAGGACTTTGCTGAAGATACGTTCAGAACACTGACTGCAGTAGACAGTGTTATCGTAGTAATCGACGTTGCTAAAGGGGTTGAGGAACAGACTGAGAAGCTTGTAGAAGTATGTAGAATGCGTAACATACCAATGATCGTATTCATCAACAAACTTGACCGTGAAGGACGTGATGCTTTTGAACTAATGGATGAAGTAGAACAAAAACTTCAACTAAAAGTAACTCCTTTAAGTTTCCCTATCGGAATGGGGTACGACTTTAAAGGTATCTATAATATCTGGGAAAAGAATATCAACTTATTCAGTGAAGATAGCCGTAAGAACATTGAAGAAACTATCAATGTATCTGACCTAGCATCTCCTGAACTAGACAAATTAGTAGGTGAGAAATCTGCTAATAACCTACGTGATGAATTAGAAATCATAGAAGGTATCTACCCAGAATTTGACAGAGAAGAGTATATCAGTGGTAACCTACAACCTGTATTCTTCGGTTCTGCGTTAAACAACTTTGGGGTACGTGAGCTATTAGATTGTTTTATCCAAATCGCTCCTTCTCCTCGTGCTAAAGAATCTAGTACAAGAGTAGTAGAGCCTAAAGAAAATACATTCTCAGGATTTGTATTTAAGATCCATGCTAATATGGACCCTAAACACAGAGACCGTCTAGCATTCATCAAGATTGTATCTGGTACATTTGAGAGAAACACTCCTTACTTACACGTAAGACAAGGTAAGAAGCTTAAGTTCTCTAGCCCGAATGCTTTCTTCGCTGAGAAAAAAGAAATCGTAGATGTATCTTATGCTGGAGATATCGTAGGGTTACACGATACTGGTAACTTTAAGATTGGAGACACACTTACTGAAGGAGAAATCATGCAGTTCACAGGTATTCCTAGTTTCTCACCTGAGCACTTCCGTTATATCAACAACGCTGACCCACTTAAGTCTAAACAATTAGAGAAAGGTATCGATCAGTTAATGGATGAAGGGGTAGCACAGTTATTCACCCTAGAGATGAATGGTCGTAAAGTAATCGGTACTGTAGGAGCACTTCAGTACGAGGTTATCCAATACCGTTTAGAGCACGAATACGGAGCTAAATGTACGTATGAGAACTTCCCTGCTTATAAAGCATGTTGGGTACGTCCGGAAGATCCTAAAAACGAAGAGTTCAAAGAATTCAAACGTATAAAACAGAAGTTCCTAGCTTTTGATAAATCAGGACAACTAGTGTTCTTAGCAGATAGTGAATTCTCTATCCAAATGACACAAAGTAAATTCCCTACTGTGAAGCTAGCATTCACATCAGAAGAAATTAAATAGTCAATATACTATAAAATATAAAATCGCTTAAGAGATAATCTTAAGCGATTTTTTTTTCTTGCTAATGTCATTTTACTTTCCTCTCTAGCCATAACACCACTGTTATTAAGGCTTCTCACCATGATGAACCTACTGGATTAGCTCGAGATATATGTAGTTAACTCAAGAAAACACTGTTGGTTAAAAATCAACACACTACTAATCTACCTTTACTATTTATAATATCTAATCTAACAGTAAACGTTTCTTTTCTGTTAGAAAACCTGTTAAGTAACCTTACAGCTCTATTATGTATATAAAACAAAAGACTTAACTATAATGGTTAAGTCTTTTGTTTCTAAATTCGCTATTCTGTTATATAATCAGGTATATCCATATCTGTAAATTGAGATAACTTAGGAAGAATACAACCTTCCATTTTCACTCCTCTAAAATCACATTTAATAAATGTCGTATTAGTGAAATTACAATTATAGAATTTTGAAGCTCTGAACTCTACTCGAGCAAATTGTGCATCAGTGAAATCGCAATTATAAAATTTGGTTCTACGTCCACCATATTCATGTCCATATGTCCCTATACCTATCTTAGCACCAACAAAAGAACAATCTTCAAAAACAGCATCATCTGCATTAAATACCAATTTAGCTTCCTGAAAATTACATTTTTTTATTATAGATTTATCTAGCATACATCTATCAAACTTTGCTTTGGTAAAATTGACTAACATCCATTCACTTTCAAATGTTGCTACTTCTATAATAGAATAAGATAAATTAACATTATGTCTCGTCCTACTATAACTGTACAGTTATAGTTAATAATCCTACTTAATACTGTACAGATTTTTATTAATCCTTTTATTACTGTACAGGTTGTTGTTTTTGTTTATTAGTCTTGTAATAATTCTTCCATCTCTTAGTTAGAATACCTGTCTTTAAATGAGCTTGATTTGGAGTTAACCTATCACAACTATCATGAGGTCTAATTTGGTTATAAGCTTCTATACTATTCTTAATTTTATCAATCGTTTTTTGATAACCTAAACTTGAATAGTTTAAATCAAATTCACCTTTAATTATACCATTTACACGCTCAGCTATTGCATTATCTCTTGGTTCACCACCTTGTGTTGTACTAATAGATATGTTGTTTTCTATCAGTATTTTAGTATAAACACTACTGCAGTATTGACATCCTCGATCTGAATGATGAATAAGTTTCTCTGTATAAATCCTGTTCTTTAATGCCATTTTCAAGGCTTGTAAGCATCCATTAGTGGTTAAATCTAAGCTAAAACTATAGCCCATTATTTTATGAGAATAAGCATCTGTGATTAAACTTAAATAGCCCCAAGTATTATTTAACCTGATATAGGTGATGTCACTTACCCAAAATTGTTCTGGTCTAGTAACTTTTACTCCATTATACAAGTCTAAATACTGTCCTCTCCAAGCTCTGGAGTCTGTTGTATATGCTTTGCGCTTTCGTTGCCTAACCAACATTTTATGACTGTCTAATAAATCAAACAGATAATCTCTTCCTACGCTTATATTGTGCGAACCTAAGCGTTCTTGTAACATATGTTGAAGTTTTCGAGTACCTACTCTTGGTAGAGTAGCTCTAATATTTAAAACTTCTTGAAGAATAATCTCATCTTTAATAGATTGACTTGCGTATCTGTCTATTGACTGATAATAAGCACTTCGAGTTTTACCAAACAGTTGACATATTTTTTTTATTCCCTTATTAGGGTATAAGAGTTTTACTTCTTCAACTGCTTGGAACCAGACTTTTTTCTGATATCAATATCCAAACTTTTCTCTGCTACATCTATCAATGTATTTAAAGCTACTATCTTAAATTGTGCCTCTGATAAAGCCTTTTTTAAAGCTTTAATTTCTAAAGATTCTGTATTGGATGTTTTTTCTTCCATAAGTGACGGAATAACAATTTCATTACAAATATCTATGTTTTTATTATAATTAACTAACAACCAGTTATTTATTGTACTTATACTTTCTACACCATACATTATACAGGCTTCTTGTGCTGTCATATGGTGTTCTGTAATACTATGAACTACTTGACGTTTAAGGCTTTCTGAATAAACTTTATTCTTACGTGTAGCATGATACTCGGGACTTGCATATTTCTTAACCCAACGATTTAGCGTAGATTTATTTAGGCTATACTCGCGAATTACCGAATTTTGACTTGCTCCATTCTCTATTTCTTGAACTATTTGTTCTATGAATTTTAAATGATAACGCTCTTTGTTTTTTGGTTCTCTTCCCATCTTTTAATGTTTTAAAAACTGTACAGTTTTTTTAGGACGGGTCACGGCAACTAAAACTAAAAGAACCTAACTAGTAGATACAAAAAAAAGCTACACCGAAGTGTAGCTTTCTATATCTTTAACAAAGTCTAAGATTAGAATCTCTTCATTTGTTCTTTCATCATTTTGATTTGGTCTTTTAACATCCCTTGTTTATCAAGCTTCTGCGCTTCTCCTAGAAGTTTAGTAGCTTCTAGCTTACGTCTCTTCGTCATCGCGATACCTGCTAACTGAAGTTTAGCCATTGCTAAGTCTTGATCCATGTTTAATCCAAGTTCTACAGCTTTCTTCATATACTTCTCTGAAGCATTTAAGTTAGTCTGAGAAGTCATGATTCCCATTAAGTAGTTATAATATCCATTCTGCTTACGCACTAATGCTGTCTCTGGATTTTTGATTTTATTCAACCATTTTTGGGCACCGTCAAAATCTTGTTTTCTCAATTTTAAGAAAGCTAATAAGATAAACTCATTTTTATAGTAAAGTAATATTACTAATGAAATAAGGAACAATAAGAAAATACCGTTACCAATATTACCTTCTACGAATTGCCAAACTGATACTGCGAATAATACCGCAGCGATACCTAATTTAATATATCTATGAAACATCTACTTAATAAGCTTTTATTATAAAGAACGCAAAGTTAATAATTTCTATCCATTATAAAAATAAAAGAAAGTCAAATTAAACGCCTTTATATTCCTAAATCATTATATTTTCTCTTATCGACTTTTTATCTACTCTGTCTTAGAGCTGGATGACATAGTCTGCATCTATTGCCGTAAAATCGTGTACGATATAGTTAGCCCCTGTATAGTCTTGTTGTTTAGAGTTAGCACTCTTATATCCTATCACCTTAATGCCTGCTGCATTAGCTGCCTTGATACCATTAGTACTATCTTCTATTACAATGCAGTCATCTTTATCACTATACTTCGCTAGTGAAGCTGCCTTTAAGAATATCGCTGGGTCTGGTTTAGACTTAGGAAGATCCTCACCACTTACGATATGTGTAAAGAACGGATACAGCCCAAAACGAGTGAACACTCTATCTATCGTACTCTTAGATGCTGATGATCCTACGATAAGCTCTATCCCTTTAGCATGTAATCCTTCTATCAAGTCACGTACACCATCTATTAGCTCTAGATCAGGCTTGGTATCAAAAGATTCGTTGAACAACGCTCTTTTTCTCAATACCATATCCGGAATATTACCTTCTACACCATATATTTCTTTTATGCGCTCATACGTATTCTTAGTAGAGTGCCCTGTAAAGGAATTATATACGTGCTCTGAAACTTCTATTCCCAATTCTTTAAAGTGACTGTGATATGCATAACGGTGTACCGGCTCAGTATCTACAATCACCCCGTCCATATCAAATATAACCGTCTTGATCATTTTTTTTCTGACAAAAATAATCCTTTATATCAATATACTGACTTTATTTATCTACATTTACTCCTCTCATCCAAAAACAAACTATAAAATATCAAAACTCTTGTCTGACGAAATTTCACTCTTACATCGATTACAAAATAACGACACAAAGCATGAAGCATTTCGTGAATTACTAAGCCTCTATCAGCAGCGCTTATATATGCATATCCGTACTATCGTGCTGAATCACGATGATACAGATGATGTGCTACAAGAAGTATTTATAAAAATCTACCAAAACATAGATACCTTTAAAGGGAATAGTCAATTGTTCTCATGGATGTATAGAATAGCGACTAATCAAGCACTAGACTTTCTAAAGTCAAAAAGCAGAAAAATGCAACTAGAAGATGATGAGCTAAATGAGTATCTAGTCAATCAACTAGAAGCAGACAGTCTATTCGATGGAGATGAAGCAGAACTCATATTACAAAAGGCAATAGCATCATTACCTCAAAAACAACAACTCGTCTTCAAGATGAAATACTATGAAGATCTAGACTACCAGACTATATCAGAAATTTTAGAGACCAGTGTAGGAGCACTAAAAGCTTCTTATCACCACGCAGTAAAGAAAATAGAACTTTTTATAGAGTCAAATTAAACCTTTGTACTTTTTAATCGTCTAACTAATAAAGGAGAAGAATATGGACAATAAATATTTAAATACGAAAGATCCTAAAGGCACTTTTAAAGTACCTGAAGACTACTTTGCTAATCTAGAGAGTAGAGTATTAGCTAATATTGACTCTTCTATCACTCCTACTCCTAAAGTAGTACCTCTGTATAAAAACCGTTATATTTGGACCACAGCAGCAGCGGCTATTGCATTGCTGTTTGGTATTAAGTTCTTCTTTACTCCAGATTCTAATACTTTAAATAAAGATAGTATAGAGAGTTACTTAGAATACAATCAAAGTTTTTCTTTAAACAATGATATTATCAATGCATTAGATGAAGAGGACCTCAACGACCTAAAAGACAATATAGAAATAAAACAATCCCAAATAGATCATTATGTGTTATCACATATTGACATCGAGTATTACTTAAATGAATAATACAATGAAACAATTATTAAGTATTTTAATGGTGCTTATGTTTAGTGTAACTACTTATGCACAAGACAAACATGATCAGATTAGATCATTAAAAGTTGCTCATATCACAGCCGAATTAAACTTGAGCAGCGAACAAGCCGAAAAGTTCTTACCAATCTACATCACTTATGATAAGAAGATGTCAGAACTACGACACACTAATGTATTTAAATACATCAAAAACGCAGATATACAAGACTTAAACAAGCTTAGTGATAAAGAAGCGAATAAGAAGGTACAAGAACTAATAGACTTCGAAGAATCTTATTCTTCTGCTCGAATCAAGTTTGTAGAAGATGCTAAAAAAATCATAGGTGAAAAGAAAATTCTTATTCTAAAGAAGGCAGAAGACGACTTTAACCGTCAACTCCTAAAAAAGTATAAAGACAAGAAGTAATTCTATTTAACCCGAATTATGCAATAGACATATAAACGAAAAGTAATTATACAAAATAGGTCTGAATTAGTGATTAAAGCATACTATAGTATGGTTTGAGAGCTAATGAAAGAATTATGAAGTAGAATTGCTTTGTAGTATTTGGCTAATGCGTAATTTGGGTTTAACTTAAAATAATATTAATCCATACCTATAAAGCCCACAAATCAACGTATATTTGTGGGCTATTTTATATATAATATAATAATGAGATTACACAGAAACCTTGTATTTACAGTTATAGACTCTATTTTAGCTATATTCAACGATGGTGAGTATGCAGATAAAATGGTAGCTAGAGCCTTGAAAAAAGATAAACGCTGGGGAAGCGCTGATAGAAAATTCGTAGCTGAGACTATCTATGAAATCGTAAGATGGAGAAGACTATATGCTGAAATAGCAGAAGTAAAAGACCCTATAAACAGAGATGACGCTTGGAGAATATTCGCTGTATGGGCTGTACTTAGAGGTTATACATTACCGGACTGGAAATACTTCGAAAACACACCTGCAAGACGTATTAAAGGTAGATTCGACGAATTAAACAAAACACGTAAATTCAGAGAGTCTATTCCTGACTGGATGGATGAACTAGGTGTGAAAGAATTAGGTGAAGAAAAATGGACGAAAGAACTTGCTGCTCAGAATAAACAAGCTAGCGTGATCTTACGTGTGAATACTTTAAAAACAACTAGACAAAAACTATATGGTATTCTGATGGATCTAGATATAGAGACTATCCTACCTGAAGAATATCCTGATGCATTAATCCTTAAAGAAAGAGCGAATGTATTTATGACAGATGCTTTTAAAGAAGGATTATTCGAAGTACAAGATGCTTCTTCTCAGTTAGTAGCTAGACTGTTAGATGTAAAACCTGGAATGCGTGTAGTAGATACATGTGCGGGTGCGGGTGGTAAGACACTACACTTAGCTTCTCTTATGGAGAATAAAGGGCAAATCATAGCAATGGATATCTATGAGAGCAAACAAAAGCAATTAAAGATCAGAGCGAAGCGAAACGGAGCTTTTAATATCGAGTACAGAATCATAGAAGGTACTAAAACGATTAAAAAACTACATGACAAGGCTGATCGTCTATTAATAGATGCACCATGTAGTGGATTAGGAGTATTAAAAAGAAACCCTGATAGCAAGTGGAAGCTTAGACCTGAGTTCGTAGAAGAAATTAAGCAAGTACAAGAGCAAGTATTACAAGATTATTCTAAGATACTTAAAGCTGGTGGTAAGATGGTATATGCTACCTGCTCTATTCTTCCTTCTGAAAATGAACTACAGATAGAAAAATTCTTAAAATCAGATGCTGGTAAAGACTTTAAACTGATCGAAGATCATAAAATTTTATCTAGTGAGTCTGGTTTTGACGGATTCTATATGGCTTTATTAGAGAAAAAATAAACCTACCGATAACAAAAGCCTGTTTTACCTTAAAACAGGCTTTTTACTTATATACTCCTTTTGATATTTCTGACGTATGAAAACCAACTTCCTTATAGCCTCAATATCTCTTTTAGTACTTACGCTAGGTGCATGTGATAAAAAGAGTAATACAAACTTTACTCCTATTTATTCCACTGGAGAAGTACCTACTACTGATGTAAAAGCCACTGAAAACAGTAAGGCTACTACCACTGGTATTTTCTCTATTCCTGCATCTGAACAAGATTATTACCAAGGAGTAGATTTCACTAAAACAGGTCTAGCGCTAAAACAAGAGCTAACAGAACTAAGCACTCGTAAACACGTAAGAGAATTAAGTTATAAAGAAATATGGGAAGCTACCAAAGCAACTGACCTAACACCTGAAGGTAATGAGGTATATCTATTATATGGTCATAAAGGAGTACGCACAGGCACCACAGCGTATACCAGAGGTAAGCAGAGTAATGGTGGTGGTCAAGGACAATGGAACAGAGAACACACTTATGCTAAATCTCTAGGTACCCCTAATCTAAACGAAGCTGGTCCAGGGGCAGATGCACATCATCTAAGAGCAGCAGATGTCAAATGGAATAGTATTAGAGGAAATAAACCATTCGTACAAGGTAGTGGTACTTCTAAACTAGTAGGAGATTATTGGTATCCTGGCGATGAGTGGAAAGGAGATGTAGCGCGTATGATGATGTATATGTATATCCGTTATGAGAATAGATGTATCCCTAAGTATACTCCTAAAGGAAATAATGGAAGAAATGCTGGTGTAGTAGTCGGTACTACTAATAAGATAGATCCCAATATGATTAATCTATTGCTAGAATGGAATGCTGAAGATCCTGTCTCTGAAATCGAGAGATACAGAAATGAGTATCATGCTAACACAAAGAATAAATATGCTCAGGGAAACAGAAATCCCTTTATAGACAACCCTTATTTAGCTACTCAAATCTGGGGCGGCCCAGAAGCAAAAAATAACTGGTCAAAAGAATAACTTTACAATTTTAGATATACTATAAGGACAATCTGACGGATTGTCCTTTTTTTTGGTCTTATCTCTTCCTTATTCCTTTAAAAACGCCTCAGTAATTAATACTAAAAGACCTAAAAAACTAAAGTTCTTCTCAAACTGCCAATAAATAACAATATCATACTTCCTATTTTTGCGTATATACAAGAATATTCACAAACCCTCTCCATCACCTAAACTTAGACAATAGAATAAGTAACTTGCAAGCTAATAGAATAGCGCAAAAATTATTCATTCTATTGTAAAAAACAGAATAATAAATCACTTACCAAACATGAAAAAAACATTACTTGTATTAGCAGGATTAGCCGTCTTCGCTACTTCTTGTACGAAAGACCCTATTATTACCGAACCTACAGAAAAACCAGGTAACGGTGGAGAAGAAAAACCTGATGAAGGAGGAAATTTCACTCCTAATCCTGGAGACTACATCATCCCTGCTCAATACCAACAGTATTACAGCAAGCTAGACTTCACTAAAGAAGGAACACTACTAAAACAACAGTTAGCAAAACTAGTGAAAGATACACATATTCCACAGAGCTATACACCTGGTATCTGGGAAGCAACAGAATTCACTGATCAAGATCCTAAGAACACGAATAATGTTCTTCAGATTTATGGTTGGTCTGATAAAGATGCTAAGGGTGATATCACTAAAATGAGATCTGTCCCAAAAGAACATAAGAATAATGGTACTAATCCTTCAATGCCTATTACTTCTAAATGGGAAAGAGAACACGTATTCGCTAAAGCCTTAGCTGTAGATAAAGCTAAAAAGCAGACAGCTCTAACAACTACATATTCTGATGAGGGTCCAACTGCAATAGAAGATATCGCAGGACATGATGCGCATCACTTACGTGCTATCAATAGATCTACGAACTCATCTAGAAGTAATCACAAATTTATAGATGGTAGTGGGAATTCCGTTAAAAAAGGGAATTACTGGTATCCTGGTGATGAATGGAAAGGTGATGTAGCTCGTATGATGATGTATATGCATATCCGCTATGAAAACGAAAATGGAGGAGGGTATACTAAAGCTACTAAAGTAGGAGTACCTATGGATGCTAAAGCTGGTGTATTAAGCGATGAAATGATTGACTTATTCTTAAAATGGAATGCTGAAGATCCTGTAGATGAAATAGAGAGAAGACGTAATGAATACCACGGTAACCCGAATAATCCTAACTATAGATATTCTCAAGGTAACCGTAACCCATTCATTGACAATCCTGAATTAGCTACTCGTATCTGGGGTGGTCCTAAGGCAGAAAACAAATGGAGTAAATAGCAAAACCCTATTATAAATAAAAGCTAGAAGTCAGTACATGATTTCTAGCTTTTTTTATTATATCTAGTGTCTACACTATCACTTTAACTCAGTACTACAAAACAACTCTACTTCACAATTCTTTCATTAGCTCTAAAACTATACTATAGTGTACTTAAGTCTTAAATGGGCTATCTTATATTGTTTCTTTTATATATCACTATCACATATTATTTGGATAAAGACATAAAAAAACCAATGCTTATCACATTGGTTCTATCGTTTATTATTTAAATTAATATTCTATTCAATCGCTTTTTTGCTTTGTACTTTAGCCTTTATAAACTCATATACAATAGGCAATACAGACACTACGATAATCAGAAGTACAATTTTAGAGAAATTGTCTTTTACAAAAGGTATATTCCCTAAGAAATATCCCGCTAGAGTAAGTCCTAATACCCATACTATCCCTCCTACTACATTATAAGTCATAAATATTCCATATCTCATCTTTCCAATACCTGCTACGAAAGGAGCTAACGTACGAACTATAGGGACAAATCGAGCAATAACGATGGTTCGTTCTCCATACTTCTCATAAAAAGACTGTGTCTTATCTAGGTGTTCTTGTTTCACTACTTGTTTACCAAACAATTTAAACTCCGTTAGACGCATTCCTACTTTTCGTCCGAGATAGTAGTTTAAAGAGTCTCCTGTAATGGCCGCTACTAGAAGAATCGCAATGGTTAATACTATATTCAGCTCATCTGACTGAGCTACTAACATTCCTGTCGCAAAGAGAAGTGAATCACCTGGTAAAAATGGCATAACCACTAAGCCCGTCTCTACAAAAATGATTAAAAATAAAATAACGTATAACCACGTTCCGTATTGCTCTATAAAGATGTGCAAATACTTATCAATGTGAAAAAGATAATCTAATAGTTCCATGCCCTCAAAGATATATATCAAAACAATTTCTAAAAGAAATTTCACAAAATTATAACAATGTGTACCCTTTTGAGAATCTATGTAAAAACATAGCCCTATACTTTATTTAAAATACAAAAAATAGTGCAAGAAACTTCATCTATCCTAATTCTACTGTCCAAAAAAGGTATTTTATTATAGAAAACAGATTAGAATAAAAATATTTCAAAAAAAATAAAAAAATATTTACTCAGTAAACTTTTCATTCTAAATAGGTTAAACTAATCGTGTCATTTATTTTAAAAATATCTCGTAAAAACAGTTTGGAGAACCCATAAATACTACTATATTTGCACTCGCAATACGGAAGTAATGCAGACCAAAAATGGCGAGGTAGCTCAGTCGGTTAGAGCGCAGGATTCATAACCCTGAGGTCACGGGTTCAACTCCCGTCTTCGCTACAAGGCAAAAGGACATCTTTATAAAGATGTCCTTTTTTTATTTGGTTTATTTTGAATCAACATTAAAAGTTGGGGACTACACAAAAAGTTTAGTTAATCTAAAAAGGAGGACTTAGAGATATCTAAAGTTTAAAAAATCATTGATTCATTCTCAAGAATTAATTTTACTTTATGAATGATACTATACGATTTGTTGAACCAAATAAAGCAATACACAAAACTCATAAATAACACAAATACCTCAAATTTACTTTGGTTATTTAAACAATTACACCCGTTAATTTCGTACTTTTAATACCTCTAATTAATATATTTCAACTATGAAAAAAATTAATATCATTCTAATTTCATTATTACTTGGGATCACAGCATGTTCAAAGGATCCTATCATTACTGATCCTGATAATACTGGCTATGTAAAACCAACACCTCCTACAGGAGAAGAAGACAATAGTGGGTATATTCCTATAACACCTGAGAAGATTACAGTTCCACAAGAATTACAAGCTTATTATGCAGATATAGACTTTACAAAAACAGGTACTGCACTTAAAAAACAGTTACATGATAAACTAGAAGAAACCCATACAAAGAAGTTAAAATATACACCAGAAGTTTGGGAAGCTATTAAAGCTACTGACTATGTTCCTGTAAAAACAGGTAAACCAACTCATGTATATTTAATATATGGACATAATGATAAACCTAATTCTAGTGATAAAGAAGCATACACTAGAGAGATAAGTAAACAAAATGCGGGAGGTTCTGGAAAAGACACATGGAATAGAGAGCATGTCTATACTCAAGATGCTGGTAACTTTGATACAAAACCACCAGGTGCTGGTACTGATGTCCACAATCTTCGATCTGCAGATGTAGATTGGAATGGATTAAGAGGAAACAAAAAATTTGCTGAAGGTAATGGTTACTCAGCTGACTTAGGTCAAAACTTATGGTATCCTGGTAATGAATGGAAAGGTGATGTAGCTCGTATGATGATGTATATGTATGTTAGATATGGTGAACAGTGTCTACCTTCTAAGATCGGTGTAGGAAGTACTGCTAAAACACCTGATGGTATGATAGACTTATTTCTAAAATGGCACCAAGAAGACCCTGTATCAGATATAGAAAGAAGACGTAATGAATATCATGGTAACCCAAATAATCCATACGCTCAAGGGAATAGAAACCCTTTTATAGACAACCCTTACTTAGCTAATATGCTATGGAGTGGTCCTACTGTAGAAAACACATGGAAATAATATCATAAAAAAAAGACTATCGATTTGATAGTCTTTTTTTTATTTATTTTTCTTTTCAAACATAAGTTCTTTTACCTTTTCTTTATCTTCTTTCTCCTTATCTAGATCGAACATTGTTCCAAATACTCGATCCCAAAAAGTATTACTTACACCGAAGCCCATTTCTTCATCTTTATAGTGATGCAAATGATGGTTACGCCATAGTGGCTTCATAAACTTAAAGGGTGGTGCAAATGCATGAATAGCATAATGCATCGATGCATATAATAAATAACCTATTATAAAACCAGGATAAAAACCAAATGTATATCTACCCATAATCAGATAATGTAATCCAAAAAGTACAGAAGCTAATATGATACTAGGCACAGGAGGCATAAACAATCGCTGTCTATCTCGAGGATAATGGTGATGATTGCCATGCATAATATAAGCAAACCTCTGCGCATTCGGTTTATCACTTATTAAATGAAAAATATAACGATGTGCTAGATATTCAAAAAAAGTCCAGAATATCATTCCTCCAAAGAATAGAAGAACAAGATTCTGGACTGATAAATTATAATCCGTATATCCTAGATATACTATATATGATAACACAGGTATATACATCCCCCAAATAACTGCAGGATGCCCCTTAGTAAGCATTTCTAAATAAGGATTCTTAAATAATCTAGCCTGACCCTTATTGTGGATTTTATCAAATTTCATAACTACATTAACTTAATTAAAGCTAATATAATTATTTTTTACCACTTAATAATAACACTTCCCCAAGTAAATCCACTTCCAAAAGCTGCTAATACAACTAAATCACCTTCTTTAATCTTACCTGCTTCCCAAGCTTCTGTTAGAGCTATTGGCACAGAAGCAGCAGTTGTGTTTCCGTATTTTTGGATATTATTAAATACCTGGTCATCTGATAAACCAAACTTCTGTTGAATAAATTGAGAAATTCTTAAGTTAGCTTGATGCGGGATTAGCATATTAATATCTGATACTTGTAGACCATTTGCTTCTAATCCTTCATTAATCACCTCACTAAAACGAACTACTGCATTTTTAAACACAAACTGTCCATTCATATGCGGAGTGTAACTAACATCGTCTGGATCATTATCTTTTAAAATATCTGTTACCCATCTACCTCCCATTCCTGGTGCTAATAAAGCTAATTCTTCTGCATGCTCTCCTTGTGAGTGGATATGTGTAGATAATAATCCTTGTTCTTCATTCTCAGAACGAGTCAATACTGCTGCTCCAGCTCCATCACCAAAAATAACAGACACACCTCTACCTCTAGTAGTCATATCTAAACCTGTAGAGTGTACTTCAGACCCTACCACAAGTACGTTTTTATACATACCTGTTTTAATATACTGATCTGCTATAGACAAAGCATAAATAAAACCTGAACACTGCGCACGAATATCTAATGCTGCAACGGTATTTAATCCTAATTCACGTTGTAACATTACTCCTGGGCCTGGAAAATAATAATCAGGACTCAAAGTAGCAAATACGACAAAGTCAATATCCTTAGCCTCTACTCCTGCTCTTTCCATCGCTATACGAGCAGCCTTTACTCCCATTCCAGAAGTTGTATCTTCTTCTAATGCTTTATGTCTTCTTTCATGTATACCTGTTCTCTCTACAATCCATTCATGGTTAGTATCCATTATCTTCGCCAGGTCGTCATTGGTCACTACATTCTCAGGAACGTAATAACCTAATCCGCTTATTTTTGATCTAAACATTTTTAAAAAAATTGGTTTACGAGCTACAAAAATACACTAATAACTAAAAACTTAAACAATTTTGCCACAAAAAGGCTGTATACCCACAGAACACTCAATAATTTCGTTTATATTAGCCGACCTAACGTTAAAACTAACCATAATGAGAATCATCAAAACAACCTTATTATCCCTATTTTTGATTAGTTCTATGTACGCACAAGAAAATGTTACATATCAAAAGCCATCTCAAGAAATTCTAGAATTAGCTGACTTCGAAAGAGCTCCTTCTATATCTATGGACAACAAAATGGAATATATGCTTCTAAGCTATAGAAGTACATATAAGACATTAATGGATTTGAATGTAAACGAAATGAGACTTGCTGGTTTACGTATCGATGTAAACACGAATATTTCAAGCACAGTAACTTATATTACTAACCTAAAAGTTAGAAAAATAAAAGATACTCAAGAAATACAAGTAAAAGGATTACCTACTAATCCTAGAATTACGAATATTACTTGGTCTCCTGATCAATCAAAATTAGCATTCACTAACACTGCTGAAAACGGTGTGGAACTTTGGATCTTAGACGTAAAAACTGCTCAAGCAACTAAACTTACTGAGGCAAATTTAAATGCAAACATCGGTAACCCTATTACTTGGTTTAAGGATAGCCAATCTTTATTGATTAACCAAATCCCTGCTAATAGACCTGCATTAATCGATACTTCTAAAAACTTACCAACAGGTCCTATCGTATCTGTGAGTGAAGGTGTTGTTTCTCAAAATAGAACATACCAAGATTTATTAAAGAATAAAACTGACGAGGCTAACTTCGAAACTTTAGTTACTTCTGAATTATATAAAATAGACCTTAAAGGGAATAAAACACTTTTCAAAAAAGGAGATTTATTTGTAGGTTCTAGTTTCTCTCCTGATGGAGAATATTTAATGGTAACTACATTACAGAAACCATTCTCTTACTTAGTATCACTAAACCGTTTTCCTATGAAAACTGTAGTTTATGACAAAGCGGGTAACTTAGTAAAAGAAGTAAATGATATTCCTCTAAACGAGATTATGCCAAAAGGTTTTATGGCTACACGTGAAGGAAAGAGAAGTATGGGATGGAGAGCTGATAAAGCTGCTAGTATTTATTATGTAGAAGCACTAGATGGTGGTGATCCAGCTAAAGATGTACCATTTAGAGATGAAGTATTCACTTGGGATGCTCCATTTACTGATGCTCCTAAATCTATCGTTAAGCTATCTCAACGTTATGGTGGTATCACTTGGGGTGATGATAACTTAGCTTTAGTAGGTGACCAATGGTATGACACTAGAAACACTAGAACATTCATTATCGATCCATCTAAATTTAATGATGCTCCTGTAAAAATAGAAGACAGAAACTCACAAGACGTATACAGTGATCCAGGTACATTCGAATTAAAAAGAAATGAATTTGATCGTTATGTACTAGCTAAAGAAAACAACAAGCTTTTCTTAATAGGACAAGGTTATACAGCTAAAGGTCAGTTCCCTTTCATCGATGAGTTCGATTTAAAAACATTAAAAACAAAAAGATTATACCAGTCTAATTACACAGATAAGAAAGAGACTATTCAATCTATAGAAGATGTTAAGAAAGGACTAGTATTAGTTGCTATTCAGTCAGCTACTGAATACCCTAACTACTACTTCAGAAATATCAATAAGAAAAATGACTTAAAAGCGATCACTTCATTTAAAAACCCTTTTAGCTCTTTAAACGGAGTACATAAAGAGGTGATTAAATATAAGAGAGAAGATGGTTTAGAATTATCTGGTACTTTATACTTACCAGCTGGATATGATATCAAAGCTAAAAAAGAAAAGTTACCTCTATTAATCTGGGCTTATCCTGCTGAGTACAAAGACAAAAATAGTGCTGCGCAAGTAACACATAACCCTAATGAGTTTACATTCCCTTCTTATGGATCATTTATCTACTGGGTGACGAAAGGATACGCGGTATTAGATGATGCTGCATTCCCTATCGTAGGAGAAGGTAAAGAAGAGCCAAATGATACTTATGTAGAACAATTAGTGGCAAATGGTAAAGCTGCTATTGATGCTGTAGATGCATTAGGATATATCGATAGAAAGAGAGTAGCTGTAGGAGGACACTCTTATGGAGCGTTTATGACAGCTAACTTACTTACTCATTCAGATTTATTTGCAGCAGGTATTGCACGTAGTGGAGCTTACAACAGAACATTAACTCCATTTGGTTTCCAAACAGAACAAAGAAACTATTGGGAAGTTCCTGAAGTATACAATACAATGTCTCCATTTATGAATGCTAGTAAAATGAAGACTCCAATGTTATTAGTACATGGTGAAGCTGATAATAACCCTGGAACATTTACATTACAAACAGAGCGTTACTTCCAAGCGTTAAAAGGATTAGGAGCACCTGTAAGAATGGTTATCCTTCCTAAAGAAAGTCATGGATATGCTGCTAAAGAAAACATCTTCCACCTATTATGGGAACAAGATCAATTCTTAGAGAAAAATGTAAAAAACAAAAAATAGTATATTTTAAAAGCTTAGCAATTGCTGAGCTTTTTTTGATTTATACAAAAAACGCCACTTAATTAAAGTGGCGTTTTTTTATTATTGAAATTTCTTTAAAGCTAGTTTAATCTTAGTCCCTTTTTCGATATTAAAAGGATGATCAAAGAATACTACTCTATCCTCATTAAAGAAAGTTTTTATCATATAACCATCTCCTTTAAAATAAGAATCAAGTACCTCTACCTCTATTTGTCCTTTTTGTTTTGAAAGCATTAACTGGTGAGGATATATTAGCAATAATTCATCTTCTTCAAAAGAAGTTGTAAAGTCCGAGATATATAATTCATTCACCTCTCCGAATAAAGATGCTACATACTTATTCAAGGGGAACTCATATACATCCTTCGTTTCTCCCATATCCACTAACTCACCATCTTTTAATACAATTGTCTCGTCAGCAAAACTCAATGCATCTATACTATCATGAGTAGCTACTATACACGTAATTCCTTTTTCTTTTAAATAAGCAAATAGATTACGTCTAAGCAGACTTCTTCTCGAATAATCAATATGACTAAATGGTTCATCTAATAGTAGAATCTCTGGCTCTAATGCAAGTACACGAGCTATAGCAACACGTTGTTGTTGTCCACCACTTAGGTGTTTTACTTTTACATCTGCATATTCATCTAAATCTACTAATGTCAAAAGCTCTTTTATACGATGCTCTTTCTCTTCCATATAAAAGTTAGAAAGATACTTACCTATATTTTCTTTTACAGAAGTAAAAGGCATTAAATCGAAATCTTGAGCTAGGTATCTCATTTCATCTATTCCAGGAACCAAATGATATGCAGGCCCTAAAACTTGCTTGTTATTCCAGTGAATCTCTCCTTGATCTAAATCTTGTAAACCATAAATCAATTTTAACAAAGTACTCTTGCCACATCCACTTTCTCCTAATAGAGCAACATGCTGTCCTTTTTCGACAACCAAGCTAAGGTTATTAATAACTGTTTTTTCTTCTAAGTAACTAAATGATATATTTTTAAGTAAAAGCATTTCTATTTTTTATGAAAAACAAATATAATAATATCCCTTTAAGCACTATATAATATTAACTTTTAATAATAAAAAAGGGAACCCTCTTGAGGTTCCCTTATATACTGTATTCAATACAAATTACTTAGCAGCTAAATAACGCTCAGCATCTAATGCTGCAATACATCCTGAACCTGCAGCTGTAATAGCTTGTCTATAATCTTTATCCTGTACATCTCCACAAGCAAAAACTCCTTCTACATTCGTTTTACTAGTCTTTCCTTGAGTGATTAAGTATCCTGTTTCATCCATCTCTAATTCTTCTTTAAAGATATCTGTATTAGGTTTATGACCTATAGCTACGAAGAAACCTGTAGCCTCAATATCTTTCTCTTCACCAGTGATATTATTTTTCACACGAACACCTGTTACTACATTACCATCACCTAATACATCTACTGTAGACGTATTCATTAGGATGTCGATGTTTTCAGTATTACGTACACGTTCCTCCATAATACGAGATGAACGGAACTTATCACTACGCACTAACATAGTAACTTTCTTACATAATTTAGATAAGTAATGAGCCTCCTCACAAGCTGAATCTCCTGCTCCTACGATTACTACTTCTTGATTTCTATAAAAGAATCCATCACAAACTGCACATGCAGATACTCCTCCTCCTAATGATAAGTAATGTTGCTCTGATGGTAATCCCAAATACATCGCTGTAGCACCAGTAGAGATAATAACAGTATCAGCATGAATCTCCGTTGTTTCATTTACCCATACTTTCTTTACATCTCCTTTTAGTTCAGCCTTAGTTACCCATCCATCACGGATATCAGCACCGAAGCGTTGTGCTTGTGCTTGTAATTGCATCATCATTTCAGGTCCTGTAACTCCTTCTGGATATCCAGGGAAGTTCTCTACTTCATTTGTTGTTGTTAATTGTCCTCCTGGTTGCATACCTTGATAAAGCACAGGTGCCATATTCGCACGTGCAGCATAAATAGCAGCTGTATAACCAGCAGGTCCTGATCCGATAATTAAGCACTTTACTCTTTCTATAGTTGGCATATTTCTTCCTTTTATTTGTTTCTAAACAAAAATACTTTTTTAAACCATATCTCTACATAAAAAATGATTTAAAATATCAATACTTAAATACAGATAATCTATTCTCATCGAAATATTATACCTATCAAAACATATTATATCACCTAAAGTATCTTTTTCTTCCTTTACACATTACATAATTCTTAATCTTACAAAACATATATTGATTTTAATACATTTTAAAAATACTTATCACACATTAAAACAATCACTTACACAAAACAACCCAAAAAAACATTTATTTTTCACACCTAAACCTTGCAAATACAAAATAATGTTCTATATTTGCACTCGCAATGACAGAATAAGTCTAGCGGGGTGTAGCGTAGCCCGGTCATCGCGCCTGCTTTGGGAGCAGGAGGTCGCAGGTTCGAATCCTGCCACCCCGACAAAAAGGAATCACTATTAAGTGGTTCCTTTTTTATTTACACTCACTTTCTTATTCTACATTAACACCTCTTCATGAATCATTGAGTATCTTCGTAATTATAATAAACGATGATAATGACTAGACAAAATCCAGAAGAAATAGTTCAACAATTTGTAACTGCTTGGAATAAATACGATGCTGACTTACTTGCTGATATTTTTGTAGATGATGCAGACTTTGTCAATGTCACAGGGTTATGGTGGCATAAAAAAGAAGATATTTTTAAAGCTCATGATTATGGCTTACGAGTAATTTTCAAAGAATCTACACTAATAATCAAAAGAACTAAGATCAGATACTTAACAGACACTATAGCTATTGTACATGCAAGACTACAGTTAAGTAATCAATCAGCACTAAAAGAAGATGAAACTCCTCAACTTAGAAACAACTTATTTATTTTCGTAACTCAGAAAATAGAAAACAATTGGTACTGTATAGCAGCTCAGAATGCAGAAGTACAGAGTGGTAAAGAAACTTTTATTAAAAAAGAAGATGGTTCTTTTGAATCAGTCAATTACAATCAATTTAAGAAGTAAAGACTAGTTTAAATATTACATCTTTCCATGGCCTTTTTCTGTTTTAACTCACTAATATACTCTGAAGGCAATACACCTGTATATTTTTTAAAATTAATCGTAAAACGGCTATGAGAAGCAAAACCGCTCTTATCTGCTAAATAACTTATCTTATATGTCAGATAATGTGGTTTAGTTGATAAAGTATCTACCATATAAGAAATCCTCAATTCATTAATATACGTAGCGAAGTCTTTTTCTTTATACATATTAATATAGTAAGACACATAGCGATGATTAACTCCTAAGCTTGCAGAAAGATTACTTAGTGATATTGATTTATCCAAGTATTTTCTTTGTTTCTCAAACTCTTTTATTTTTTGACACAGATAACACTCCATGCCTATAGACATATAATTAGTTTGTTTATTAGAATCATCACTTATTTGTAGCACCTCTTCCTTTAAAGAAGAACCTCTAACTCTTCTTAGCAATCTTTTCGATTTTATTGAACTACTAGATAGTTTCTCATTTATACTCCATATCATACTTTTCTTTAATAGAGAGGCACACTCCATTGTTCTATTAATGATAATACTTAAAAATAATAAGGTCTTCATATTTATACTTTTATCATTATTCAACTATCGTCTATACTGTAGTAACTTCCAAGTCAAATAATATGTGGTGGTGTATTTTATAGTCATACTATAATGAAGCAGACTATAACTTTAGGTTTATTTGATAAAAGTATAATCTCTATAACAGAATGTCACCTTTAAGGGGGTGGACAAAGGGGTGGACTTAACACAATTCACACGACATAAGTATTTTAAAAAGTAATACACCTCATTAATAGAATACTCACTTTCAGATAAACATATACTCATTTAAAGATATAATATCAAAGATTTTTTATATCTCTAATACCTATTTACAGTTAACCACATATTTTTCAATTCTACATCCTTATCCTTTTCAACAAAAAAAAGAGGCTATACAAACTGTATAACCTCTTATAATAAACAACCCTAATTTATTTCGAATACTTTATATAATTAAATTATTATTTTTCTACATTAATTTTACCAATTGTACCAATACTTCCATCAGCTAGGTCTTTAATCTCAAGACCTTTAGTAGCCTTAGCAGCTGTAGCATCTAAAGAATAAACAAATGATTTTGACTCAGCTGTAATAGGTAAGAATACTTCTTTTCCATCTACGAATGGTGCTCCAGCAGCAGCGATATCATTAGCAGCTGGTAATCCTTCTATCCATTTAAAGTCTCCTGTTACAACATTAAATACAGCTAACTTATTAGCAGCAGCCATATTACTTGCTTTACTAGGACTTACGAACATATTAAGTAAGAAATAATCCCCACCGATAGCGAATGCTTTATACACTTTCGTTCCTGAGATCTGTTCTAAGTTAAAGTAATAGTTATTATCAAAGTCTCCTTTTTTAGAATCAAATTTAATAACAGCACTTGGCTTACTTGAGAATGATACTCCATCACCATTAGTAGCATTAGGAGAGAATAAGTAAACGTTTCCATCACCCGCTTTTCCGATAGTAGATACACGACTAGAACGGTAACGCGCTACAGCAAAACTCATCTTATCACTCTTCACTACTTTTTCTAATACTACTTTTTTATTAACATCCGTAGCACTTTCATCAAATTTAAAAACAGCTAACCATGCTCTATCTCTATAAGCAGAAGTATTATCTTCTTTATCATCTTTAGTGATTTTAAATGGTTCGATAGCCATCACAAAACGATCATTACCAATCGTCTCAAGACCTGCGAAGTTAGCATACTCTCCTTTTTCTGCAATGTTCTCTACATTTACATAAGATGTATACTTAATTCCTCCACTGTTACCATCAATGAAGTTAAAAGCCTGAGCCTTTTGTCCTGTAGTTAATTGTACCCCACCAGTTGTAGCAATCATATATTTACCGAAATTCGTAATAAACTCCTCACGAGTAGGTAGGTCAACTGTAGTATGTTTACTCAATTTTCCAGCAGGTGTTAATAACCAACTCTGCATTCCTGAAGGATCTCCTTTTCTATATTCAAAAACATAAGCTCTATTTCCTCCATAAGTATAAACTGTAGTTCCTAATGCCGTTAATCCATTTCCCTTAGCAGATATTTCTCCAGATTTAAGGTCATTGGTAGTCAGTAATAAGTTCGTTTTAGAAGCACTTGCCCCGATTACGTACTTCCATTCTATTTTATTTCCTCCATCAGTTCCACCTTCTTCAGGTGTAGGAGTACTATTGTCATCTGTAGAACAACTAGTCACCGACAATGCCCCAAATATCATAGCAAAAGCAAATGTCGAAAAAACTCTTTTTTTCATTTTAATTGTATTTATTATAGATTAGTAATTTTAGTATGTATAGCGTATTTTAAACATGAAGTTTCTTCCTGGTTTTTGGAAACTATAGTTATCATAAGCTAGTTTATCGAATAGGTTATTAGCCTCTACGGTCAAGTGTATTTTATTATTAAATAAACTGTATGAAGCACTTAGATCATGTACAGCTTGAGACGGAATCCATATAGGATCTTCACCGATTCCTTTAAAGTCGTAACTATAATGATCTATATAGCGAAGGTTATAACCTATATTTAAATTGTTATTTTTCTTTCCTAAGTCTTTAATGATAATCCCCACATCTGCTGATCCAAAGAAATAAGGCTCATTAGGAATTCTCTCATTGTAGTATGGATTTCTCACTCCATAATCTCCAATAGTATACTTTTGTTTACTTCTGATATTTTGAGAAGTTAAACTACCTCCTGCATATATAAAATCATTGTAGGTATAACGAGCTTCCACATTGATACCATAGCTCTCTACTCCTCCGATATTTACACTAGTTGCACGAGATCCTGAACCATAAGGATTACTTCGGATATAATCTTTAGTATCTCTGTATACCAAACCTGCATCTACGAATACTGCATGTATTTTGTTAATCACACCTGAGTAACTGATATTAAGGTTATAGTTTTTACCCTGTTCTGGTTTAAGACCTGTATTCCCCCATACTAAGTCTCCATCTCCAAATAACTCGCTATCAGTAGGTAGCCTAAATGTATTTTCATAAGAAGCTTTGAACTGTAGATCTTTCCACAGATATGTAGCAGCGATACCGTACCCTGTTTTATCTACTTTAGTGCTCTCACTTTGATAAGTATGTTTGATACTGTAGTGTTTACCGAATAGAGATACATTCAGATTATCTAGAATATTATAGCGATAAGACAGTGCCATAATATTTTTAAAACTACTTCTTTTTATCTCACTATTCTTTTCTGATTGAGTTTCTTTTACAGCTAGTGGGTCTTTTGTCTTTCTGTTGAAATAGTACATTACATCATTAAAACTAAATGAGTGTTTGTCATTTAATTTATAATTTACATTAAAAGTAGTTGAACCATTATGATCATAGAACTTAGTCATAGAAGGACCTCCTCCAGACTCACCTTGTTTTAACGTTTTGATACGCTCACCTGCCCAGTTATATTTATAAGAAGAGGTATCTATATTTTGATTATACCCACCGTTATAATTTGATGTGATACTTACATCTAATCCATCTATAAATAGATTCTTTTTGCTATACTCTAATGAGGGCATAATAGTTACAGAACGACGTTTCTTGTCTCCGAATACCTTCTCCATAATAGTACCTGTCTGCACACCTCGTTTTCCTTCTCCATAAGTAAACCCTAGCATTAATCTATCTGCATAAGACTTATCTACCACCCCTACTTTAGCCACTACAGTAGCAGTTTGGAATCTATCATTAAAACGTCTTACCCATTGTTTTTCTTTAGAATAAACTCCTGATTGCAGATCTACCACAGGGACTAATACTTTATAATCGTTATCTGAGTAATTCTGAAAAGCATTTAACTGAGCCACTATACCATTATTAAAAGCTTTACTTACATTCAGGTGACTCTTGTATGTATGGAATGAACCAGTAGTAAATGAAGCGTCTATTTTAGTCTCTTTAGATTTATTCGTAATAATATTCACTACTCCACCCAAGGCATCAGATCCAAACTCCACAGGCACTACACCTTTATAAACTTCGATTCTGTCAACCATCGTGATCGGTAAGTTGTTTATTTTAAACTCACTACCAAACCCTTCCATAGGTACCCCATCTATAAAGAATCGAATGTGTTTACCACTAAATCCATTCATTGAGAAATTATAGTCAGATCCCTCACCTCCATCTTTGCGCACTTTCACTCCAGATACTCTATCTAGTGCTCCAGCTACATCTAATGACGTATTGTATAGTGGTTTTGCATCTATAGCCACTACGTTATAAGCAGATTCTCTAACTTTCTCGATAGGCTGTTTTACTTGTAGTACTACATTATCTAAGAAAGAGTTATTTGTATCAAGTTTGAAGTTATGTGTTATACTCTCGCCTGCTTTAACCTCAAATGAATACTCTTTAGATTCATAACTGACGTGTTGTACAACTAATTTATACTTGCCAGGTCTTTTTGTTTTAATAGTATATCGTCCTTTATTATCTGTTAACTCACTATGATGAGTATCTAATAAACTGACTGTAGCATAATCAATAGGCTCTCCATTCGCATCTTGTACAACCCCAGAAATAACAACTGGCTTATCTTGCGCAAAAGAAGTAAACTGACCTATATTAAAAATTGCAAAAATTAATAGTAGATAGTGTTTCATTGTTCTAAGAACTTAATGTTGTGTTAGTAATTATATTATTTAGATTAATTATAAATTGAAGACAAATATATTTACTTATAACTAAACAACCATAACAACTTAGAATAAATATAAATAACAACTCAATACAGACAATAATCGTCATCGTAATACTCTAAAAACAAAACACATTAACCTTTAATATTTTACTAAAATTCACATATTATTAACTAATCTATTTTATAAATAAAAAAAGTCAGAACTACCAATAATTCTGACTTTATGCACAAAATGCACTTTTTAAGCTTATTAATTCTAAATAAAAAGGTATTAGAATTGAACACAAACAAAAAAAAGAGAACTAAACTAGTTCTCTCTTCTTCTATTTCTTAATCTTTCGTTCTTAACCTCTTTTGGTTTATTCACGCTATTATTGCGTTCTCTATCGAAGTTTTTCTTAGGCCTACGCTCATCCTTAGCATAACTTCCTCCTCTTCTACCAGAATCTTTACCTGTAGTCATACGACGACGAATACTCTGCTGACTCTCTTGATTTCTATTTAGACTCGCCTCTTCTGTCATTACAGAAGGCTCTATTAAGCGATTAAGCTCATCCAATTCTGCTTTTGTCAAGTCTCTATAAGTACCCACAGGTACATCTAAAGAAATATTAATAATACGTATCCTCTTTAATGCAACTACGTCATAGTCAAAATACTCACACATACGTCTAATCTGTCTGTTCAAACCTTGAGTAAGGAATATTCTAAACACGGTCTTACTGATCTGTTCTACTCTACACTTCTTAGTCACTGTGTCTAATATAGGCACACCTGTTCCCATACGTTGAATAAAACGATCTGTAATAGGCTTATTCACAGTTACAATATATTCTTTCTCATGATCATTCTTTTGGCGCAATATCTTATTCACGATATCTCCATCATTCGTCATCAGAATAAGCCCTTCACTATCCTTATCTAATCGTCCTACTGGAAAGATGCGTTTAGGATAATTAATATAGTCCACGATATTATCGCGTACACTCGTATTAGTAGTACACTCGATACCAATAGGTTTATAAAAAGCTAAATAAACATTCTCTTCATTTTTTTTAACGATTAATTGTCCATTTACGCGTATCTCATCATCTTCAGACACTTTTGTCCCCATCTCAGGCACTACACCATTGACAGTGACTCTCCCCTCATCTATAAGTCTATCTGCTTCTCTTCTAGAACAAAAACCTACTTCAGACAAATATTTATTTAAACGTGTTTGCATTTTTTCCATATCACAAAATTAGCTATTTTATTCGCTATTAAACAATGCTATAACGAAGCTAATTCATAAAATAATTCTTAATTTTTTCGAAGGCGATTCTATCTTGAACAGAATGCCCTAATCCTTCTGTATAATAAATCTCTATTCCTTTTTGGCTTGCGATATCGTGAAAAACCGTACACTCAGCCAATTCTACTACTACATCATCTTTATCGTGAATAATCAATGTCTGATTAGGCAATGATTTTATAAAGTTACGACTAGCATATTCTCCCATATCCATATCGATTAGCCCTTCTAAGAATTGTAATAAATCGCTAGATACTTTTTTCCAGTATCCTAACATGCCAATATAATTATCAATTACATGCTGAAAACGATCTAAACAAGCCATTAAAACAACCTTCTCTACGAAATCATATTTCACTACACTCATCTGGTGTAACAGAGCAAACGCTCCTAGAGAATGAGCTACAACGTACTGTGGTCTAAACGCTCGTAAACAATGATCCATCAAATGAGAATAATCGATAACACTCAGATTACTTCCATCACTAAGGCCTAGGCCCATCGCATCTATACTGATATACTGGTACTGATCATCTAAATAAGTCACTAGTTCTTCCCAGCGACCAGCATTACTCTCCCAGCCGTGAAAAAGCATAACTAATGGCAACTCTGATTGCTCTTGATTCCAACGGTAACATTGGATACTCAGTCCATCATAGACAAATCTATCTTGATGGGCTTCAGATAAAAAGTATGGAATATCTCTTCGCTTAAGTTGCCCTTTACGAGGTGTAGAGAATAACTTATAAGCAATAGCACATGTTTTCTTAGGAGCAAATAACGACAATAAATTAATCAATAAACCTAGACACTTAACCATATATAACTTCTGGAAATAAAAAAAGCCTCTTTCACAAGAGGCTTTCTGATATTATAATTTAGCTATAATAGCTTCAATTTTTTCTCTTTCTTCTTCAGCTAAAGCACTATCAACTAAAATACGTCCACTGTGCTCATCCGTAATAATCTTCTTACGTGCCGCAATCTCTACTTGAGTTTGTGGTGGAATAGTAAAGTAAGATCCTCCTGATGCACCACGCTCGATAGATACAACAGCTAAACCGTTACGAACACCATTTCTGATTCTGTTATAAGCTACTAATAAACGATCTTCGATATCTTGTTTGAACTCTTCTGATTTCTCTAATAAGATTTTCTCTTCACGCTCAGTCTCAGACATAATGCTGTTTAATTCAGCTTCTTTATGTCCTAAGTGTTCTTTTCTAGCAGCTAACTTAGTTTCTGTCTCTGCAATTGTGTTTTTCTTGTGCTCGATGCTAACTTTCATCTCTTTGATGTGTTTTTCAGCAAGCTCAATCTCTAACTTCTGGAACTCAATCTCTTTTTCTAATGAGTTAAACTCTCTATTGTTTTTAACCTCATTTTGTTGCTCAGTATATCTTACGATAGCAGCTTTGAATTCCTCAATAGCAGCTTTTTTATCCTTAATACTCGCTTCGATATTACTTAAGTCTATATTTGATTTCTCTAAGCGTTTGTTCAGTCCAGCAACCTCATCTTGTAGATCTTCAACTTCAAGAGGCAATTCTCCTCTCATATTTCTGATTTCGTCAATTCTTGAGTCAATCAATTGCAAGTCATAAAGTGCTCTTAACTTCTCTTCAACGGTTAATTCTTTTTTCTTTGTCATCATTATAAGTAGTTAACTGGATTCGTATTTACTGTTGATAAAATAACTGCAAAAGTAGTTATTTTTTTTGAAAGAAAGTCAGTTATATAATTTTTTGTATACCTTTCACTTTCAAAATGCCCTATATCAGCTAAAACCAACTGACTTTCAGCTTGGTAATAATCGTGATATTTCAAATCTGAGGTGATATAGGCATCTACTTTCTGTGATAATGCAGCTCCTATCGCAAAACTACCTGAACCTCCTAACACAGCTACTCTCTTTATCGGCTTCCCTAATAGCGCACTATGTCTAATACCTCCAGTTCCTGTTTTAGCTTTGACCATCTGTAAGAATGTTACCTCGTCCATCTCTTCCTCTAGTTCACCTATCATCCCCATTCCTACATTTTGCAGTTTATTTTCTAGAGTATATATTTCATACGCTTTCTCCTCATAGAAGTCTAAGTCAAATAAGGCTTTTAATACCTTACCTTGTAGATGTTTCTCAAATATTACTTCTACCTTGACTTCCTCTACTTCTTCATATTTTAGTGGTTCTCCTATAACAGGACTACTCTTCTCATTTCCTCTAAAACTTCCCTTGCCCTCCGTGGTAAAACTGCACAAATCATAATTACCTATAGCACCAGCTCCTGCATTAAACAGTGCCTTTCTCACTTCATCTGCATTCACACGAGGAGCGTAAGTCACTAGCTTTTGGATATAGTTCTCTTTCGGTATTAATATACTTGTGTTCTTTAATCCTAGTGTATCACAGAAGATCTTATTCACCCCTTCCTGATGATTATCTAGTGCAGTATGTATAGCATAGATTGCGATATCGTGTTTGATCGCTTTAATTACAGCTCTTTCTACATAGCTCTTTCCTGTTATCTTCTTTAATCCAGAAAACAAGATTGGGTGAAAGCATACTACCATATTACACTTCTTCTCTATCGCCTCGTCTATCACGGTCTCTAAAGCATCATGACAGACTAGGATCCCACTTACTTCTAAGTTATAGTCCCCTACTAATAACCCGACATTATCAAATCCCTCTGCATACGATAACGGTGTCATCTCTTCTAACACAGTGATTACTTCTCTTAACTTCATTTCTCAAATAATTTTGAACTGTAATTTATATATTTTCTCAAAGATAAAAAAATTGGTAATTTCGTATTATGGAATTACTGCGAAAATTACTCTTCCCTTTTGCCATCTTATATGGAGGGATCACTTCCCTGCGCAATTACCTTTATTCAATAAATATATTGAAGAGAACCTCTTTTAGTACACCTACTATAGTCGTAGGTAACTTAAGTGTAGGTGGTACTGGTAAAACGCCTATGGTGGAATACATAATACGACTTTTAAAAGACAAATACAAAATAGCGACTCTTAGTAGAGGGTATAAACGCAAAAGTGAGGGCTTCTTCCTAGCGGATGAACATACCACTATGGAGCAAATCGGTGATGAACCCTTCCAATATCATCACAAGTTTGATAATATCGCTGTAGCGGTAGATGCAAAAAGAGTAAACGGAATAGAGAATATCCTAAAACGAAGAACAGATACTCAAGCCATCGTTCTAGATGATGCTTTTCAGCACCTAGCTGTAAAAGGTGGTTTTAATATTCTACTGACTACTTATGATGAACCGTACTATAGCGATTATATGTTGCCGACAGGTAACCTTAGAGAAAGTCGTAGAGGATCGAAACGAGCAGATATCATCATCGTCACCAAATGCCCTCCTACGTTATCCTCAACAGAACAAAACGAGATCATTAAAAAATTAAATCTCAAACTGGGACAATTGTCTTTTTTTACGTATATTGAATTCAGTAAACTTGCATATTCAAAGGCTGATTCTATCTCAGTAGAAGACTTAAAAAAAGAAGAGTTTTTAATGGTAGCTGGTATTGCTAAACCACAAAGTTTTTTTGACCATCTAAAGGGCGATAAAACAATTTGTTTAACATTTCCTGACCATCATCATTTTTCATCTACTGACATTGAGTTAATTTTGAACAAAGCAAAAGAGAATAAGATTATTACAACAGAGAAAGATTATGTCCGTTTAAATGGACTAATCCCCTCGAATAAATTATATTATTTACCAATTCAGACTTCCTTTTTAAACAATCAAGAGGAGTTTGATAAAACAATTTTAAACTATGTGGGAGCAAGTACAAGAAACGGTTAAGTATTTAATTGAAAAGACACAATTCAAACCTGAGATAGGTATTGTATTGGGGTCAGGATTAGGAAACCTTACTGCGGATATTAAAATAGAGCATGAAATTCCTTACTCAGAAATTCCTAATTTTCCAGTATCTACTGTACAAGGACACAAAGGTGCTTTAATCTTTGGTACGATTGGTAATAAAAAAGTAATGGCTATGCAAGGTCGTTTCCATTACTACGAAGGATACGAAATGGCAAAAACGGTATTCCCTATCAGAGTAATGAAGTATATGGGAGTAGAAACATTGATCGTATCTAATGCTTCAGGAGGTGTTAACCCTACATTTAAAGTAGGAGACATTATGATCATCACAGATCATATCAATGCATTCCCTGATCATCCTCTAAGAGGACATAATGATGAGCGCTTCGGACCTCGTTTCGTAAACATGAATGATGCGTATACAGGAACTTTAGTTAAGAAAGCACAAGAAATAGCTAAAGCAAAGAACTTCGATATTAAACAAGGAGTATACTACGGATTACAAGGACCAACTTTTGAAACATTAGCGGAGTATAAAATGGTACGCGTGGTAGGAGCAGACTGTGTAGGTATGTCTACAGTACCAGAAGTAATCGTAGCTCGTCACATGGATATGAAAGTATTCGGTATCTCTGTTATCTCTGATATGGGGAATGAAGAAGGTATCGTAGAAGCACATCACGAAGATGTACTTAGAGCTGTAGAAGCTGCTGAGCCTATCGCTCGTGAGCTTATTAATGAGTTAATTAAAACTATCTAATTAGTTTTTCTTATAATGTAATTTTAAGAGATACTTCTGTAGAAGAAGTATCTCTTTTTTTTAAGACCTGTTTAGATTCTCTGTGTGGTTTTCTTTAAGAATACTACAGAGAACCTAAACAGGTTCTTTTTTTCACCTTCTATCTCATGCTAGTATCATAATGGCAGTTTTATCGCATAGTGATCGCATTAAAAACGGCCAAAACTATGCGAGCAGTATGCCATCACTATGCGATAACTATGCGACCACTCGAATCAAAGGCACAAAAAAAAGCCACCGAAGTGACTTTTTTGAGTTCTCTATTATTATAAATTAATCTATAATTTCCATTTTTTTCATAATGAATGTGGCATTCTTATTCTGACATACACCATCTCTTATCTTGTAGTCAAAGTGTAAATCATCTTCTTTAATCTCCACCTCAAAACATTTATTGATAAGAATATCAGGGAATTTATTCGTTGTCTCACATACCTCTAAATCATGGGTAGCGATCACACCATAGGTCTTCTCCCTAATCAACTTATGGATCACTCCTATCGTTCCGCTCTGCTTATCATCAGAGTTCGTCCCTCTAAGTATCTCATCTAATAGTACAAAGCATGGTTCTTCTCTCACCTGTTCGATAATCATCTTTAGCCTTTTCACCTCTGCATAGAAGTAAGACTCACTATCTTCTAATGAATCTGTCAGTCTCATCGATACAAATAACGGCAGTGGGAAGAAAGTAGCTTTCGTAGCACAGATAGGCGCTCCTATACTAGCTAGTACAAGGTTAACCCCTATGGTACGCAAGAAAGTACTCTTACCAGACATATTAGATCCTGTCAGAATCACAAAGCGTTGGTTGCTAAAGTTGATATCATTACAGACTCTCTTCTTCTCATTTAGCAGAGGATGTCCTAGATCTTTAAACTTCATCTCTCCCTCTTCACTGATAGTAGGGAAGGTATAATGTCTGTTGTTATAAGAGAAGTTCGCTAACGAATTAAGCGCTTCTACCTCTCCTATGATCTCTATTGCTTTAGGTACAAGATGTCCTTTGCTCTTTTTCCATTCTAAAAATCGGTGTAATACATGTACATGATACTGTACAAAACCGTTAAAGACAACCATCACAAAGATATTAGCAACAGTCTCTAACTGTTCGAATAGTTTTGATAGTTCTTTTAACTCTTTACTCGCTTGAAAAGAATCTTTATTTAATTCACTGATATAGGATTTCATTTTATCCGTAGTGAAAGTCTCTCTTTCTATACGTTTAATGATAGAACTACAGCTCTCTATAGTCTCATGTACCTTATCTGCTCCTCCTAGCTCTGCCTGAATATTCTTTATCTGTGATAAAGTCAGTATTAAGTTAAAAGAGAATAAGGTAGAGATCACATATCCCACAAAGTCAAGGTCTAACAGAAAGTATAAAACAATCGAAATCCCTAATAGCACAGGTAACACATAGCTTAATGCACGGCCTAGCTTACTAATAGGTACTACGGCTGTGTCACTCCATTTCTTTAATCTTGTATACGCTTTTTCATCTAGATTAGACAATTTACCATAAGCATTTATCTCATGTCTCCATTCTACCTTCTGAGAGAGTTCTTTAATCGCTTCTTGGTTATCTAAAATCGCTTCTGATGTCAATTTGCCTTTTAATAAATCTGCAAGCTTTTGTTTTCCTATAAATGTTGCTGTCCTATTTAGGTATTGATATAGGGATTTATGCCCAAAAATATCTAAGTCAAAAGCATAAGGGTGTTCTGTAGTCTTAAACTCTTCTCCTGCATCAAAAGGTCTTTTATCCTCTTCTAAGAAAGCAAGTTCATCTGTATTGATCTCTTTAAGAGCCTGCACATAGCGCATCTTCCACGAGTACTCTACGTGTACACGCAGTAATACTAAGAAAGCAACAATAAGCCCTCCTGTAAAATATAAGTAAAAGGTATCTGCGTTAGCCAAAGCTAGATAGAAGAAATAAATAATAGCGAAGAATACGATCAAGCGTATTGCTCCTACTATTTTATATTTACTTCTTATAGCATTGTATTTAGTATTAAATAATAACTGTCTTTTGTTATAAATTTCCATTGATAATTTATTTTTTTTGCCATACCGCCTCTAATGAGACATCAACAAATATACACCAATAAAAATATCTTGTTCATTAATTCTAGTTATAATATTGAGAATCTATTGTGAAAATAAGGGAATAAATAGGACAAATTAAATTAGTATTACACTATTTCACTTCAGTAGTTTATCTTCGTATTATAAAATCTCTAATAACAGTGTTATGCCTGTAGACTTTGAACAAAATAGTTATCTATATCTACCTAGTTTCTTTACGGAAAAAGAATTAACATCTATAGAATTGATACTTAACAACTTTCACAAGCAATGGTTGATTGAATATGAACAAGGGTATGAGAAGGGCTTAATCAACAGTCATAGCCTTACGAGTAGTCCTTTTATTACTAAACAAGAAAGGTTAGCATTATTCCAATTCATTGCTCAGGCTAAGCTTACGAATATTGTAGAGTCTATCTTTCCAGATAAAGCTAAATTCTTAAATACTCAATTATTCTTTGACCCTTATCGCAAGGAACAAAAGAACTATTGGCATAGAGATATTCAGTATACAGGGCTTTCGATAGAAGAACAACAAGAAAAGATTAAGACAGAGAATGTAGTTCACTTTAGAATCCCACTGAAGAAAGAAAATGGAATAGAAATCATCCCTGCTACTCATCGACTATGGGATATGCCTATAGAAGAAGACACTAGACTATCTCAGCATGGTCGTCATCCAAGTGATGCTCTAGAGCGAGGGCAAGTGTTTAATCTAAATAGGGGTGATCTATTTATCTTCTCTGCGAATAGTATACACAGAGGGCTATATGGTGATGAGAGATTCTCTTTTGACATTATCTACTGTGATGACACATCTGCTTTTAATGCATTTATAGACTCTAAAAATCAACCTACAGAAGAAGAATTAATTCTTCTAAACAACAGTGTGTTCTAAGAGTATACCCTTTATACAAAGGAACTAAAAAGGATGTAATGGTATAATACTCATTACATCCTTTTTAGCTTTCTATTGGCTCTGATATAGGCTTCGTCACTTTTATCTCTCTGGATAACATACCTAACCAGGTTCTAAAACTAAACTGTTCCCACCCTTTCTTACCTAAATCGTGACAGCGTCTAGTTCCTTTGCCAAAAAGATAAACATGTAACCCTATAAAGACCATTAGAAATAGTATTCCGAAAAAAGCGCCACTTAATCTCGCAAACATTGAGAAGCTTAAAAACAACAGCACAAAGTAAGTTACTAGACTTACGATATATGCCTTTCTGTTGATAGTCCCTTTATAAGAAAATGCCTCTTTCATCACAATTATTCAATTTATCTTGAAGCGTCAAATTTAAACAAAAACTAGTAACAAAATTACTCTGATTATATAAGTAATAGGTAGACTTATTTGTGATAAAATAAAGTTTTATTTAGATATACTGACTGTAGTTATTTTAATTTCAAAATACATGACACCTTATGACAAATATGTTAAACAATCAAACAACACCTCCTGATTAAACAATAAGAACCTTATATTTAAGGTTATATCTATAACCAACTAGAAATAAACACTATAATATGAGATTTTTATTCACCTTACTAATGGCTTTAGTAATCACCATCACTAAAGCACAAGAGTTAATAATACAGCCACTACTTCCTCCAGATACTAAGGAACTAACAGACCTGTCTTTCCTTAAAGAAGAGCTAAAAGACAAGCAAATCGTCATGCTAGGAGAACAAACACATATGTATGATAATATCTTTGAGATGAAGACAAGAGTAGTTGAATATCTACACCAAGAAATGGGCTTTACTACTTTCGCTATGGAGTCTCCTGTATATGATATATGGAAGATGAATCAACAGGGATTTAATCCTGATGCATTCAATCAAGCTATTTTTAGTACATGGAGTAATAGCCAAGAATTTCAAAGATTAGTTAAGTATATAGAAGATAATGACCTTAAAGTGATAGGATATGACTCGCAAATCCTAAATGACGATATCTTCATAGAAGACTTCTTTACTTACCTAGAGCAACAAAAAATAAGTTTAAAGCTTGACTCGGATGACTTCGGTATCGCATTAGAGGCATTGCTAGTTACTTATAAATACGATAATCAAGATATCAAGTTTACTGCTTTTGAAAAAGAGCTTAAAAGAATAATTACTGCTATAGAGAGGTTACCTCAAACAGACACTAATCTTACTTGGGTACAAATCACTAAAGGTCTTCTAAGCACTGCACAATCAGTCAATGATATGAAAGAACCTATTATGACAAGTGACCTTGCCTCTAAAGATGACAACTATCGCGATAAGCAGATGGCGGATAACTTAATACAGTATATTAAAAGGCATCCTCAAGAAAAAATCATGGTATGGGCTGATAATATTCATGTTATGTACAGCAACCCAAATAGTGGAAATGTACAGGCAAGAGCCTTCATCTCTATGGGACGACAAATAAAAGATTATTATAAAGAGAAAGTATTTAGTCTAGGTACGTTACATGCTAATGATTCCCTATTCGATACAGGGACACGTACATTACATGCTACTCCTATTCAAGAAGGTTCTTTTGAAGATCAGTTACAAAAGTTAAACACTCCTTATCTGTATATTTCTTCTAATCAAGAAGCAATGCATCAACCTATGGACACAAGGCTACTTCACTTCGTAGAGTATACGAAGGAGAGATTAGACTTATTTCACGATGGTTATATATTTCTAAATACTGCTTCACAAGCAGAGCGAAAAAAGATAAAGAAACAAGATGCCCAAAACAAGGTAACTATATCTTCTAAAGAAATTAAGCAAGAACAAGGTTCTTTTAAAGGGCAACTATTAGATAAAGATACTCAACAGCCTATCGCCTTTGCAACTATCATTTTAGTAGAACAAGATATCTATAGAGTAACGGATGACAATGGGTATTATGAACTGCCTTTTGACCCTAAGACAAAAGGCAACTCTATCCTAGAGATACAAGCTCTAGGGTATGATAACTATACTGTATCCTTAAATGAATTAGCTTCTGTTATCTCATTAGAAGCCAACTTTGACTTACTAGATGAATTAGTTATCACCAAACAACTTACTCCAAAAGAAGTACTCCGCCTTGCTATCAAAAAGAAAGCTGAGAACCACCCTACTGAACCATTTAACTTCACTAGATTTAGTCATGAATTATTCTATAAGAACGATACTAAAATATTTGACCTTGAAATAATAACTAAAGATTATCAGGAAACTTATTTAGGCTTACACAGAACAACTTTTGAGGTACAACAAGTAAAAATGGAACAATAGAAGTATTAAGAACATAAAAAATACAGACCATATTTTTAGAGGTAGAGAGAATCCAATTCAATACTCTAATATATTACACAAAAGAAAATACAAGAAGTTTAAACTTTCGTTTATAGAGTCAAAAGATCCTAATGATAGTAACTTATATGTTATCGCATTCGAAACAGAAAGAGAGGGTTGGAATTACACTAATAAAGTTGATCCCTCTAAATACTCAGGTAGAATTTATATTAATCAAGATAACTATGCCATAGTAAAAGTGGTTGAAACATGGGAATCATCATTAGATGCTGATTATTTAAAAAGTAAGTATAAACCCAATTCTAATATAGAGCGTATTGCATTAAGGACTGCTAAGGAAGAAAATATCAGCGTATTCAAAGATCTCCTCAATAATGGTAAATACTATGCTACTAACTTCTTCTATAGATCCTTTAGTGAAGAAACTTATCATAATGGAGAGAAACATAATTTAACCAACTCTACTGACTCTCATTTATTTGATTTAAAAACAAATGACGTCGAATTCATAGAGTATGAATTTAAAAACAAAAGCAAAACTTTACTAGATAGGGTATCTTACAATGAGGACTTTTGGAACAACTTCTACAAAGAAAACCCTCAGTATAAACCATAATTAAGTTAATCAAAAAGAGGCTGTAATTCCATTACAGCCTCTTTTTATATCTATTTCGTAATGACGATCATCCCAAAATCACCTTTTTTATAGCCATACATCACATCTGTCTGTTTTGACTTTTCGAAGCGTATTTCTTTTACATCTTCTACTTTTAACAAGGCTAAGTCTTTTGACTTCATCATCGTATTACCCTCGCCTTTTTTATCTATTACCATCACACTAAAATCCCCAGGCTCTATAGTAGGAAGAGCTCCCTTGTGATATAACTTACAGGTATTAATATAAAGATCTTCTACATACTGCTGTAGAGTAAGTTTATTACCTGGGTTTACTTCTTCTTTAGATTGATATAAAGAAGCTAAACTGTCATTTATACTTGTGTTTTTATCTTGTGGATTTTGTCCAATACAGAATGTAGTAACACATAGTGCCACTACTATATATCTTAAATGTCGCATGAGGTATAGAGTGAAATTATAGGTCTCTAATTTACTCTATCAATTCTTAATATAATGGTAAAGATAAGGTATTGAAATGCTAATTAAATCAACTATTGCTTTAACACCCAGTCCACTATTTTTTGTTTAGGTTCTTGATGTATTTCATAACTTTCTCCATCAGCGAAGAAATGATTTTCTCCTTCTAATACTTCTATTGTTATATTCTTATTATGAAAACTCTGAAGCAATTCAACATTGCTAATAGGGTCTACTAATACGTCTTGATCTCCTATCATATAAAACATCGGTATAGCTATCGCTCTATACTTGTCCTGATTGTCTTTTGCTACTATATCTCTTTCTGCATGTCCTATTAGAAATCGATACCTCGTTTTAGTTTTCTTATCTGTATATCCTATCTCCTTCATCTTTTTCTTATACATCTTCCAATAGTTCTTATCATCCTTAATTGAAATATAATAATCAGCTAATTCGTTATACACCTTTTCTTTTTCTTCTTGAGTATCATACACAAAGTAATCTTGAAAACCATTCTCCTCTTGTCTTAGTTGGTATAAAAACATCTCTTTACCAGAAACAACAGGTGATGATAACATCACTAAAAAATCAGGGTCAAAAGAATGAGCATAAGCATCCATAATAGTAATCCCTCCCATGCTATGCCCTATCACACCAATCTTTTTATCCTTTAACTCTTCTCTCTTCTTTAACATCTGAAAGGCAGAAGCTAATTCTGCACCCATCATAGTAGGGCTATATGACATATCTCCACCTCCTGTTCCTCCTGAATTTCCCATCTCTCTTTCATCATATCTAAATACAGCTACATTGTGATCTAATAATGCTTCTGCTAAATAGCTATGTGTATTACGTGTATTATATCCTGTACCTGGTTTAATAATCACTACTTTATCGAAGCCTGTCTTAGGTATGATCAAACTCCCTTCAAAAGAAACGCTATCTATCTTTTCTTTCCAATGAAAGGCAGGTACATTAAATTTAATCGTAGTAAAAGAGTAATTGTCTTTTTTAGGGACATAGGTTTCTAAGTCAGTCTTAGCATTCTGTCCTATACACATCGAAGTAATCAGTAGAATACTGTATAAGATTAAGTGTTTCATAATTATAAGTTTTAGTTAAGTGTTCTATAGATAACTACTTAACTAAAACCTTTAGTATAAAAAAAAGCTACTTTAACATATCGTAAAGTAGCTTTATCCATTCTTATATCAAGTGATTACCACACTAATACGTTATTCTCATTCTTCCAAAGTAACAAACGGAAGTCTTCATAAATATCAGCAGTACCAATAGTATGTGTATCTCTTACAGGCTTATTCAAAGTCAGCTTGTGTAATATACCTGCATGTGTACCTACATATAATGTCTTCTCATCCTCTGATAATACCATTCCACTTATGGTAGAACCTAAGAAATGTTGCCACAGCTCTCTTCCGTCTTTATGTATTGCTCTGATATAACCATAAGCATCTCCTAAGATATAGTAGTCATTAAAAGCTACACCAGCATACACACGCATTCCTTCATCTAATATCGTAATATCCTCATGATCATCCCACCCTGGTATATCTATTCCTTCTAACTTATCTCCATCTACACCTATCGATATCCCATTGTAAAAATGGCAAGAGTTAGTCAGTAGTTGTTTATCATCTTTAGTAAACAAACAATAATGAGGATACTCAGATTGTGGCCCTACTGATCCTACTTTATTCCCTTCACTGTCCAAAACGATGTGATCGCTACACTGCTCTCCTACTACAATATATTTATTGTCGTGAGATAAAGTAGCATGATCCATAGATAATCCATTGTTTTCTTCCCCTTCTTCTAGTATTGGAAACAACAGTTTCTCTTCTTTAGTATTTAATAAATAAATTCCCTCTGAAGAGATCAACAATACTTTCTGCCCGTCATTAAAAGGAATAAGTCTTGTAATTCCTATATTCGCTAAAGTATCTAATGTAAACTCTGCTATAATTTCTCCTTCCCATCCTTGACGAGTCACTATCTTATCTGCGTATGCTATCGCATAAACAAGGTTGCGCATAGACTGTCCGACGCTTTTAATCTCTTTGTCTAATGCAACTACTTCTGTTCCTTTTGCTATATATGCTTGTCGCTCTTCATAAGAAGTCCCTTGCATAAAAGCAACGCTATCTTCTGCTATATAACAAATATCTCCTATATAACTCCCTTTGTCATCTAACATAGGTACAATAGGAGCATGTGCAGGAGGAAACTCTTGTCTAAAAGTATCTACTGTACCATTAACATTAGCTTTTCTTAATAACTCAATAACTGCTTCTGCAAGTTTACCTCTTGTGTCCTCTGCTTCTTTACCATCCCATTTATCCCAGCCGTGTTCTGTACCAAAAGCGACCATCTCATTAATCTCCTTAGCATACTTCTCGCCTTTCTTATACCACTTACTCTGTAGCTCTTCTCTTGTTTTCATCTCTTCTATGTTTTATCACAGCACTAAAGTATTGACTTATGTCTTCTAATGCAATCACTTTATTCAGCTACTTTTCGCTCTCCTAAGTTCTCTATTAACCTCAATAAATAGCCATCAGGATCTTGTACTAAGAACTGTTTCTGACCGAACTCTACATCTTCTGCTCTATACCAACGCTCTTCTACATCTATAAATACATTATAATTAGCCTCTTGAAGTCGTTTTAGAATAGGTGCTATGGCATTTACTTCTATCTGAAAGTTTATTCCTCTACCATACGGCTTTTCTAATATTCCTGTCTCCCATTCTCTATCAGCAGGATTATATTGTTCTAGCATTACTTGTGCATCTCCCATACGTAAATAAGCAAAATACTCTTCCTTGCGATCGTACATTACTTCAAACCCAATATAATCACACCAAAACTGTAAGCTACTAGCTAAGTCAGATACTACAAACTCTGGTACTAAAGCTGACCACTTTATATTATCACTTCTCATGATGTTCTTTTAAATAAAAATACTATTTATTAGGTACAAAAAAGGCTATCTTTTAGATAGCCTACGATATACTTTATCCAATTCTAAAATAGTCTCTTGACTATCTAACTCAACATTAAAACTCACCTTTAATCCCAACGCCTTAAATACTTTTAATAAAGTAGTCAGACGAGCATCTGTAGTGCTATTCTCTATCTTTGAGATCTGAGCTTTTTTTACTCCTACTAAGAGACCTAATTCCTCTTGTGTTAAATTACGCTTTTGTCTTGCTTGTTTTATTTGTTGTCCTAACAAGTCAAGCCTTAATTCATTCTCAAACTCTTCTCTACTCTCTGTACCCCTCTCACCAATATATAAATCAGTAATTTCTTCTAAGCTATATGTTTTCATTTTACTCCTCTTTACTATTAAAATAGACATCTCTTAAACGTTCAGCTCTTTCTATTTCTTTTTTAGAAATTTTATCCTCTTTTTTTATAATACCGTGTGTTGAAATCACCATTGTATTTTTATTATCTGACTTATCCCAAAAGGCAAATAGCCTATAATAAAAAGAGCTATACATTGTTCTAAACTCCCAAATATCCCCTTGTAACTTCTTAAATAATTCAATATTTGAAGTAATGCTTGCTTTATTTATATTATAAATAATCTTTGCTCTAGCTTTAGAATCTAAATGGTCTAAAAACTCTTTAGCTTCTTCTAAAAAAGTGACATTAAACTCTAAACCATCTTTCATTATCAATACATTACAAAATTAAATGTTTCCTAATAAAGAAACAATTCTTATTATATATTAAAGATAAAATGATTTAAGAACATAAAATTAAACATATCAAACACCTTCTTAACAATACTAAAATAATACACTTAAAAGGCAATAACTCATTACATCATAGTTAAACAACTTCACTATTCTTCGTCAAAAGAAAACTCACTCCACACCAATTCCCAAAAAGGACTATCTAAATCAAAACGCTCATTATACAATCTCTCTATTTCTTCTTTAGACAATTCAGATTCTGTCAAATAAATCATATACTTCACACACTCTTCAAACTCACCTAAAGAATCTGCAACTAATAATGGTTCCCACTTACCTGCTCCATGCTCTGCAAAATAAACAGGAAAGCCTTTTTCTTCTTCTGTGATATCTATCCAATATGGATCTTGTGCATAACCTCCACATATTACATACCAATTAGGATGAAAATCACCTTCCTTAGTTCCTGTGATATCCTTTCCTTCAACGCTATTATACTTATACCCATCTTGAAAACCTTCAATATCGCCGTGTTGCGGATAAAACTGAGGCATAAAATAATGAGTGCATTCTATCTCTTTTACTATAAAATCTATTATTGCTTTTGGAAATTTCATATTCATCTTTTTAAAAGGATAAAGATAAACCATTCTACACTTGCTTCCCCTTCATCATTTTATTCCAATATAAATACGGCAACATATATTTCTTCAACATCCATAAGCGCCAATGCTCTTGATCACTATTCGAAATAAACATTTGCTTTAACTTAGGATCAGGTGTAAACTCATTCTTATAATTAAACTCAGCCAACACCATCTTTCCATAACCTGTCACTAATGGACAAGAAGAATATCCTTCATACCCTTTATTAGATGCTTCTTTAGTATCTAATAGCTTACATAAATTATCTACTACTACTGGAACTTGTTTACGTATTGCAGCACCTGTCTTAGCAGTTGGTAAACCCGCCACATCTCCGAGTCCAAATACATTAGTATACTTATTGTGTTGTAAGCTGTTTAAATCAACATCTAACCAACCAGCAGTATTTACTAAATTAGATTCTCTTACAAACTGTGGTGCCACTTGAGGTGGTGCTAAATGTAAGAAGTCAAAAGACATCTCTATTACACTATCATCAGCCACAGTGGTACTGCCGTCAGAGATTACCACACATTTATTTTCTGGCATATTAGTGCGTTTAAAATAGACCTTTTTATGATCAGCATCTATTTTAATCGGATTGTGGAAAGGTCTAAAGTCAATACCATATCTATCAACTACTTTCATTAAAGTCTCTGCAATAGGTTTAACTCCAAAAATAACACTCCCAGGCATTGGAAAATGAACTTTAGTATTCTTATCCATTCCTTTCTTTCTAAAATAATCACATGCCAGATACATGATCTTCTGAGGAGCTCCACCACATTTAATAGGTGTATTCGGTTGAGTAAAAATAGCTGTTCCTCCTTTAAATTCTTGTAATAACTTCCAAGTAAATTCTGGGTCTATATAATTACTACACACCACACCTTTCTCTACAGCATCAGCTAATCCTTCTATCAAAGATAAGTCATTCACTAATCCAGGACAGACTACTAGATAATCATACGTATAGGTTATTCCTTCTTTAGTACTTAGGCGATTATTATCAGCATCCATAGAAATAACCATATCTCGAATCCAATCTACACCGCTAGGTATAAGATCCTTTGTAGGTTTTATAGTTTTCTTCTTATCATAAGCTCCCGCCCCTACAAGTGTAAATGCAGGCTGATAATAATGTAATTCTGATGCATCTATAATCCCAATATCTATATTGAGATTACGCTTCTTTAGCTGAGCTGCTGTCATTATACCGGCAGTTCCTGCCCCTATAATAAGGATTTGATAGTGAGTTTTCATTATTTACAATATTGTTTCAGTTAATATACTAAAATATCAATCATCAACTGCCTGCATTGTAACAAATGTTACAATACTGTTTATAATATACTCAATAAATATATTACACTCTGCGTATCACCCAATACAACACAACAGTAAAAACACAATACCTTACGTATCACACAATACATCTCCAATATAACACATCAGTAGAGACACAATATTTTGTGTGTCACACAATACATACCCAATACAACACATCAGTAGAAATGCAATATTTTGCATGTCACACAATACATAGCCAATATAACACATCAGTAGAGACACAATATTTTACATGTCACACAATACATACCCAATAAAACAAAAAAAGAGATGCATAACACTTCTCTAATTTATAAATACTCATTCCATTATCACTTCAGCGTGACAAAAACTACTCCAAACACACCTCCTATAGCACCATATAACGCTACTACACTAGGTCCATTGTTATATTCTATTGACTTGACATCTTCTCTTTTTATACCTACTAGGTCTTTAGAATAACTCGGCTCACTGTTATACTTCCCTTCATTTCCAACAATAATCACGAGATACTCTCCTGACTTTATAACTGGTAGCGCACCGTCATTATACCAAGCACTACTTAAATGATATAGACGCTCTACATATTCCTGTAAGTTAAGTTTGTTCTCTTCTTTAACTTCAGCTTCTTCCTCTATTAAAGGAGAACGACTAAGTACACCTGGATGAGGAGGTCTCACTGTTAGCACTTGGCCATTTACACTTATACCAACTAACAAACAAATACCAATAATTACTTTCTTTATCATAATACAACTACTTCTTTAAAATTACTTCTAGTCTAAAACAATAATAACATATCGCATTTCACCATTTCTAGATTCTAATCCTTTATTGTAATAAATACCATACCCAACAACTTACCCCACGAACCATATTTATCCCCCACATCTATTGGACTTTTATATTCAATATTCTCTATATACTCACGTTCTAAAAAATCTAAATTACTTAAAGGTTCTATTGACCCATCTTTTTTTCCATCTCCCTTATAAGCAAACACTACAATACAGTTGTTAGCTTCTAATTCAGGTATTAAACCTCCATTATTCCATAAACTATTTAACTCATACAAACCAATTACATAATCACACAATTGTATCCCGTCTATTTTATCTTCTGAAAACTTCACTTCTTTTTCGAGTAATCTTTTCTGCCTTTTTTCATAGTATTCAGGTTTATAACACAATGTTCCAACACTAGGTTTAGGATTTTGTGCACTTATCCCCATTCCCAGTAACAAACACAAACAAATAATTATCTTCTTAATCATAGCTTCATATTATTTTTTAAAAAAAAGGCATACGAAATCGTATGCCTTATATCTATTCGTCTAAATAAAACGAATTTATCTCTATTTTATTCCCCTTTTTTAGCTCTTCTAGATCTAGCTAATAAAGTATTCTTTAATAACATCGCTATTGTCATTGGTCCTACACCACCAGGTACAGGAGTAATAAAAGCAGCTTTCTTACTAACCTCATCGAAGTCTACATCTCCTGCGATAACGTATCCTCTAGGATTAGTCTCGTCTGGTACACGAGTGATACCTACGTCTACTACAGTTACTCCATCCTTCACCATATCCCCTTTTAAGAAATAAGGCACTCCTAATGCTGAAATAATAATATCTGCTTCTCTAGTAATCTCTGCAATATTCTTAGTACGACTATGTGTAAGTGTCACAGTAGCATCCCCAGGATAACCTTTACGGCTTAATAAGATACTCATAGGACGACCTACAATGTGAGAACGACCAATAACTACTACGTTTTTACCTGCTGTCTCTACTTTATAACGCTCTAATAATTCCATGATTCCATAAGGAGTAGCTGGCAAGAATGTTTCCATCTCTAGAGCCATACGACCGAAGTTCGTTGGGTGGAACCCATCTACGTCTTTATCCGCATCGATAGCTAATAAGATTTTTTGCTCATCAATGTGTTTTGGAAGAGGTAATTGAACGATATATCCATCTATAGCAGGATCAGCATTCAATTCTTTTACTTTAGCTAAAAGCTCTTCTTCTGTAGTTTCTTCTGGCAAAGAAACTAATGTAGATTCAAAACCTACTTTCTCACAAGATTTAACCTTACTTCCTACGTAAGTTAAACTTGCTCCATTAGTACCAACAATAACTGCTGCTAAGTGAGGTACTTTTTCTCCACGAGCCTTCATCTGTTGAACCTCAACAGCGATCTCATTCTTGATATCTTCCGATACCTTTTTTCCGTCTAGTAGTTGCATTAAAATAAAATGTGTGTTGTGTGTATGTAAATAAAGAAGGTTTAAACCTCATAATGAACCTTAAACCTTCTTCTTTAATTATCTTTGCATGCCTTTCATTTGCCCCATCATTCTCATCAAATTCTTTCCTTTTGCCCCTTGCATCATCTTCATCATTTTGCTCATTTGATCGAACTGCTTAAGCAATTGATTCACTTGTTGTATATCTGTACCCGATCCTTTAGCGATACGGTTCTTACGTTTTACATCTATAATAGATGGTTTAGAACGTTCTGCAGGTGTCATTGAGTAGATAATAGCCTCGATATGTTTAAACGCATCATCTTCTATCTCTACATCTTTCATTGCTTTTCCAACTCCAGGTATCATCCCCATCAAGTCTTTCATATTCCCCATCTTCTTCACTTGCTGAATCTGATTTAAGAAATCGTCAAAACCGAACTCATTCTTCGCGATTTTCTTCTGGATTTTACGAGCCTCTTCTTCGTCGTATTGAGCCTGTGCACGCTCTACTAACGAGATAACGTCTCCCATCCCTAAGATACGGTCTGCCATACGATCTGGATAGAACACATCTATCGCTTCCATCTTCTCACCAGTACCGATAAACTTAATCGGTTTATTTACTACTGATTTAATTGAGATTGCAGCCCCTCCACGTGTATCCCCATCTAACTTAGTAAGGATTACCCCATCGAAGTTTAATCTATCGTTAAAAGCTTTCGCTGTATTTACGGCATCTTGTCCTGTCATAGAGTCCACTACGAATAGCGTCTCATGTGGTGTAATTGCTTTGTGAATATTAGCGATCTCCGTCATCATCTCCTCATCTACTGCTAGACGACCAGCTGTATCGACAATCACTACATTGAATCCATTTGCTTTCGCATGCTTAATAGCATTCTCTGCAATTAGTACAGGATTGTTATTTCCTTCTTCTGAATATACTTCTATACCTAATTGATCACCTACTACATGTAACTGATTAATAGCTGCAGGACGATATACGTCACACGCTACCAATAAAGGTTTCTTATTTTTCTTTGTCTTTAAGAAGTTTGCTAGTTTACCAGAGAATGTTGTTTTCCCTGACCCTTGCAAACCTGACATTAAAATAACTGAAGGATTACCAGATAAGTTAATACCTGCAGCCTCACCTCCCATTAATTGAGTCAACTCGTCCTTAACGATTTTGATCATCAATTGTCCTGGTTGTAAAGTTGTAAGTACCTCTTGTCCTAAGGCTTTTTCTTTTACTATATTAGTAAAATCTTTAGCAATCTTAAAGTTAACGTCGGCATCTAATAGAGCTCTACGAACCTCTTTTAGAGTGTCTGCTACATTGACTTCTGTAATCTTGCCGTGTCCCTTAAGGATATGAAAGGCTTTATCTAATTTATCACTTAAATTATCAAACATATCGGTATTATTTTAATACTTTGAGTCGCCAAAGATACTATTTAACTCGTTAAGTCACAAAAAGCAAAAGCAACAAAACATACTTTTTTAAAAATTATTTGTTATTTCGGTTATTTATCACCAATTACCTTCCCTCTATCGAACCTTTTCAAAGGAGAAAAACTTATTTATAAACCGAATATCATTACCTTAGTTTTTATAATAAAACTAAAACATGAAAAAACTACTTATACTAACCTCAGCTATCATATTATCATATAGTCAAACGATATACAGTCAAGACTTACACACTAAAATAGATAGTATACGCAACCTATACAACGTTCCTGAAGTGGCCTATGCCATTGTAACAAAAGACCAGACTGTTCAAAAAGGTATCTCTGGACATCACAAATTCGGTGAAAAGAACACGCCCTCTAACGCTAATCTAAAAGACTACTTCCACTTAGGTTCCAACTCTAAAGCCATTACAGGGTTTATAGCTGCCAAACTAGTAGAACAAGGCAAAATCAAATGGAGTACTACCTATTTTGATCTATTCCCTGAAGCAAAAAAATCTGCTAATCCTGCATACTATAACGCTACGCTGAAGGACTTCTTCTCTCATAGAGCTAAAGTACACGCCTTCACTAGTGGTACGGAACGCATTGGGCTTCCAAAGTTCGAAGGGACAAAACAACAGCAGAGACAAACTTTCGCTCAACATGTATTATCGATGGCTCCACTAGAAACTCCAGATGGATATACCTATTCTAATGCAGGGTATAGTATAGCAGCTTCTATGTTAGAGAAAGTAGCTAACAAATCTTGGGAAGAACTAGCAAAAGAAATTCTAACCAATGAACTAGGTATAGACTTCGTCATCGGCTGGCCAAATCGCAATCTAGAAAACCAACCTTGGGGACATGCCCTACAGTATGATGTACTAGAATCTGTACCTCCTACTTATAACTATGCCCTAACACTTATAGAACCAGCAGGTGACTTGAGTATGAATATAGAGAATTATATCAAATACATTCAACTCAATCTACAAGGTCTTGCAGGTCAAAACAACGCCCTTAAAGCAAGTACTTATGACTTCTTATTTAATAGTCAAAGCAAATATGCTATAGGTTGGGGGAATCTTATCAATGAGACTACCAAGCTCTATGACCACGCTGGTTCTGATGGTACATTCTTTACCTATACACAGATAGATGGCATCACGAATACTGCCTATATCATCATGGCAAACAGCAGCACTGCCAATGCACAACAAGCTGTAATGAAAATAGTACAAGTGATGAAAGACGCTAATAAGTAAAATAATATTAAAAACTAAATGTAGCTCCTATAAGAACACTTCTACCTCGAATAGGTATCTTTAAGGAGCTACTATTTAATCCATTATAACTTGTATACGAATACTCTTTTTTATCAAGTAAGTTCTGTAACAATGCTGTGAACTCCACTTGCTTCAACTTATATGATGCTGTAGCATCTATAAAGAAGTTTTTATAACTCTCCTTACCTCCCATATCATTATAGTTATGCTCACCACTGAGCTGTAATTGTACATTCTTTAAAGTAAAGAATGACAAATTCACTTGTTGAGTGATATTGTGTAACTTATCAGTATTTCTAAATTGATTGTTCTCCCAAAATATATTGTCACTAATGATATACTGTATAGACATCCAATCTAACTTCTTTACAAAAGCCTCAAAACCTACAGTCCACTGATTACTATAGTTTGTAAACAACGTATTCTGTTGCCATATATCACTTTTATAATACTCATAAGAAGTACTTAAAGCTAATGTCGTTTTTAATTCACTAAATAACTTAGACACTCTCGTATTTAGATATAACTTATCCATCTTTATATCTTGCGCTACTTTATTGCTCCAAGTATAATCCTTAGCGTAATATCCTTGATTAGCTACATTAATCTTAGAAGGTTGGTACCCTATATTCAAATTAAAGAATACAGAAGTCAATAGATTGCGATGATCTAAACCTATCTCATAACGCATAGACTTATACTTCTGTGGCAAATTGCCATAAGTCATAAAATCTCTATAGGTAGCCATCACCACTCCTTGATAATAATTATCTATCTGACTTACAGACTCTGTATAAGAAGTATTCGCATTAAACTTCCACAACTGATTCAAATTATAATTAAACGAAACTGAAGGTGTTATTAAGAAGTTACCTTTCTCTTCGTTCTCAACTCCTATTCTGTCAGATACACTGTGTTGTTCATATTTTAGAGGTATGTTAATCCGTAAATTACCTTCTTTTAAATAATATGTATAACTCGTCGTTAATGTAGTCCCATATTTCTTAAATCTTACACTATTATCATGTAGATATTGATCTAAAAAACTATATTTCTTATCTGTCTCTAATCTAGTCTTTAACTCATCATTATTATAGTACAACTCTACATTCAAGGACAGTGGATTAGACCACACTCTCATCGTCTTGCCAGATTGGGCTTTAAACAATAAATGCTTATTATCTACCTTCTGCCTATCCATACTAGACACCTTATCAGTTCCTTTAAGCGTATTTAAAGTCATACGCTCTGGCTGATCTACATATTTTATAAATGCATCGATCGTATATTTATTATCATCCGTTCCAAATATATACGCAAAGCGATTCTGGATAGTCACATTATCTTGTTTAACATGATTAGTAAATTGATCCATGCCCTGTAGTAAACTTTCATTGCTTCTCTGCCAATTAAAGATGGTCTTCAGTTCATTCTTAAAATAGACAGCTGTGCTATTCTTTTCATAGTTCACAGAAGCATTTAATCTAGTATTACTAAGTGCAACATTCCTATCCTCGTTTAATGTCAATACTTCACCATTCATTAAATCGTAGTTAGAAATATAGTAACTATCTTGTTGTTTGTGATCTTTTGTAATGTCAACCTTAAAACGCAATGTAGCCTCCTTAGCAAGTTTCTTTAGATGGTTGATAGATCCTAAATACGTTTCATTAAACAAGTATCGTTTCTCATCCATCGGTATTCTACGAATACTCGTGTTACCGATGTATTGCTTGAGTGGCATATCAAAAGAAAACAAATCTGTAAAATCTATCTGTTCTCTTGTGTCTACCTCTATATTAACACCAGTGTTATCAGACTTCGCAGTCACTAAAGTTTGACTGTTCTTGGCTATTAAAGTAGCGAATACTTTATTGCTGCTCAACAGAGGTGATCCGCCGAAAGCAGTCTTAACCTCACCAAAAGGCTTTTGTTTATACTCTTCTTTAAACTTGATATTCAAAGCCGCATTCTCACTAAACTCGACTCCTTTCAGTGTTTTGATATGTTGATTATTCTCTATCACTTGTACAGACTGTACAGCATCGATAGGTAAGTTATTAGATGCTATTGTATATTGATTACCTAACAAGTCAAGCCCTTCCATATAAAACTTATTAATAGGCTTCCCTTGATAAGTAATAGCTCCTGTCGTATTTACTGTAATACCAGGTAGCTTCTTTAAGACATCTCTCAGATAGCGATCCTCTTTCCCTTTAAAGGGAGTGACACTGTAGTTAAGCGTATCTCCTTCTTGGGTTATAGCCTGACTTTTAATCACAATCTCCTCTATCTCTATCGCCTTGCTAAACAGTTTTACCTCTTTACTCTTTACAAACGAAACATACTCCACTCTCACATTCTGAAACCCTAAATAGGAGAATATAATATATGCTGGTGTTTCTTCACTCTTTATCAACACTTCGCCAGACTTAGTACTTAATGCATAAGTTATCATCTCATCGGTACTATCGTATACCTTACAGATAACTCCTTCTATAGGTTCGTCACTCTCTCCATTAATAACTCTCCCTTTCACAATAGTACCTTGACTAAAACATAACTGAGTAAACAGCAATAAAAATATAGTCCAAAATTGATTAAACAATCTCAGACTAATTTTCTCACTATTTATACTCTTAATACTCATTTTACTCTAACTCTATCGGATTATAAGGTAATGCTTTATAATTCTGACTCGCTTCAACTTTTCCAGGAGACGAATACACTTGCCCTTGCATTAGAATACCAGGATTCTCATAAAAAGCTCGCTCAGCTTTTAGAAAAGCAGTTCTGGTAGTGTTAACAATATTAGACTCTATAGGTATATAGATATCTTGTTGTTCCTTATCAATACCAATTGCTGTAAATACATACTCTTTAGTAGCATCTTCTAATTTCAAAATCAAACCAGGCAATCCACCGAATAGATGAGGTCCATCACTAATAGGAATCTCTTCTGTATACCACGCTACATAGTTTCTACCTCTAAACGAAGTAGTAGCTTTCTTGCAGACATAACCAAGAATCTCCTGCTTTTCTGATTTTACTTTCCACTTTATATCTAATTCACTTTCTTCATATTGATAAAAGTACCCAAAGAAACCAGATTGCGTAGTCACTTTCTTTTCTGGATAATTCTTATAAATTCTTGCTTGTAACTGCTTTTTCTTATTTACAGCAACCAAAGCATTAAGCTGATCAATATGTGGTTCTTGCTTAGAAAAAGCTTCCTGCAGAGAATCTTGCTTTAAAGTATAAAAATCACTGTAATTAGATACAGTCTCTCCTATCAGCAAGACAGTTTTAGCATTAGTCACACTGCGTTTATTCTCTTTAAAATCTAAATCATAAAACACCCTTAATCGGCTCTTATCTATATCTTTTTTATTAATTGCTTCTACAGCTTTCATCGGCTTAGAATTATTCATTCTCGTGAGTTGAGCATTACAAAAACTAAATACAAACACTGAACACAAAACGGTAAAACATATTCTCTTCATAAACTTCTTTTTTATATAAACACTTGCACTCTTAAGAGTTTCTTTTACTCTAACTCTATCGGATTATAGGGTATTGATTTCATTCCACTTATATTAGTCACTTTTCCTGGTTCTGTATAAATCTTTCCTTGTAATGAAGCTCCTGGGTCAAGATGATCATTCTTATCTCCTCTTCTAAATGATCCTCTATCTGTCTTCGTTACTTTAGGATGAATAGTTAAAAATACCTCCTCATTCTTATTCTCAATTCTATTAGCTATAAAAGCATAGGCATTCTTAGTGTCTCTTACTTCTAATATCAAACCTGGTAATCCAGTAAATAAAAATGGACCATCACTAATAGGCAAATCATCTGTGTACCACACTACATAATCACGCCCTCTAAACTTAGCAGTAGCTTTAGTACATTGATACCCTAAAATTTCTTTCTGTTCCTTTCCTATTTTCCATTCTATCTTAGGAATACTTTCCTCATATTCAAATCTCTTACCTCCTATCAAATCATTTACCACTACTTTAGATGTTGAAAAATCTTTCAGTATTACACCTTTATAAACATATTTACCAAACACCTTCAGACCTTCAGCTATATTATCCTTATTTAATTCTCCTGTAAGTGCCGCATTATTATAAGCGATAGCATCTGATTCAACTACATCAAAATACTTACTCTTAGAATCTAGTATCTGTAACACTGTTTCTCCTGACTTCTTCTTATTTGTTGAGTTATCATCTAATTGATAATACACAGACAACTTAGATTGTCCTATAATCTCTGTTTCTATCTTAGGAAAACCTTTTGTACTTTGAGCAGACACATTATTTACTACTATAAAACACAGATACATTAAATTCAATATTTTTTTCATCTTTGCCATTCTTTATATAACAAGATATTTTACCTTGTCTAAATAACTAATTAATTAGTTACTAAACTACAAAAATAGTTTTACATCTTTTAATAATTATCAAATACTTTTTGAAATAGCTAAATATGAATTATAATATTTTAAAACAATGCTCTTTCCCATCTCCCTTTTATCCTTAATTTTGCAGTCTAAAAATTAGAATTACATGTCTCAGCCTAAAGCTATCTTCAGAAAGTTTACCAGTGATTTGCAGTCTATAGCACTGCCGACTAAGTTTACTTTCCCTTTTTATTACGAACCTCATCCCCTAACCGTACTAGCAGCAGAAGAGTTACAACATGAACTAAGTACACATCCTCTTATAGCACCGCTATTTGACACAGAGGATGAGAACTGTCTACCTACAGGTAAGATGTTTGGTGTACTAGTAGTAAAAAATGAAAAAGGAGAACTAGGCTACTTAGCAGGCTTCTCTGGTAAGCTAGGCAGTCATACAGACCTAGAAGGATATGTACCACTAATCTTTGACCTGTGGAATGAGAACGGCTTTTTTGCAAGAGAAGATGTAGAGGTAAAAGCAATTAATGCTATCAATGCCAAAATAGAAAAACTAGAAGCAGATACTATATATAGCAATGCCAAAGCTTTATTGAAACAACAGATAGCTGAAGAAAAAACAGCCATCGAAGAAAAGAAAGCACAGCATAAAAAACAAAAAAACGAACGAAAAGCCATCCGAAAAGAACAAGAAGTCATACTTTCTCCTGAAGAATTTCAGCTTTTAAATGATGATTTAGTCAAACAGAGTTTAAGAGATAAATATGAGTTGCGCGTACTGACAGAATATTGGCTAGAGCAAATCACTACGACTAGAGATATCACGACAAGTATAGAAGAGGAGCTAAATAACCTAAAAGAAGAACGCAAACAAAAGTCTAATGGGCTACAGCAAAAACTATTCGCTTCTTACAAATTCTTAAATTACAAAGGAGAAGAACAAAGCTTATTAGAGATCTTCGAGAAGACAGTATTACAACAGCCACCTGCTGCTGCTGGAGACTGTGCGGCTCCTAAACTGATGCAATACGCCTATGAGCATAATTATACGCCTATTGCCTTAGGAGAATTCTGGTGGGGAGAGTCTCCGAAGTCAGAGATTCGCAAGCATCAGCACTTCTACCCTTCTTGTCGTAGTAAGTGTGAGCCTATTTTAGGACATATGCTAGAAGGCTTAGAAGTAGATGATAATCCACTACTAATCAACCCTGCTCTTAACAGACCTATTGAGGTAGTCTATGAGGATGAGTACTTTGCTATTGTAAATAAGCCTGAAGACTTCTTATCTGTACCTGGTATTTATATACTAGATTCTGTATATGAGCGTATGAAACTTCGCTACCCTAATGCTACAGGGCCTCTTATCGTACACCGATTAGACATGCCTACATCAGGTATCTTAATCATTGCTAAGGATAAAGACTCTCATAAAGCACTACAGAGCCAGTTTATAAAGAAGAGCTTAGAGAAGAGATATGTCGCTATACTAGATGGTATCATAGAAGAAGACGAAGGGATTATAGAACTACCGTTGAGAATAGACTTTGACGATAGACCTAGACAGATGGTATGCTATGAATATGGCAAGTATGCCAAGACTAGATACGAAGTGATAGAACGCAAAGATGGCAAGACAAAAGTGTACTTCTATCCTATCACAGGGCGTACACATCAGCTGCGTATGCATGCCTCACACCCAAAAGGACTAAACACACCTATAGTAGGTGATGACCTATATGGTGCCAAAGCAGATAGACTATACCTACATGCAGAAAGTATCACTTTTAGACATCCAAAGACATACGAATTAATGACATTTACCATAAAAGAGAGCTTCTAAGCTCTCTTTTTTCATTACATTAGCTATAAATACAGCACTATGAATGAAAAGAAAAAACAGTTACAAAAGCATAAACGCATAGCTACTGGTCTATTTATACTTATGGCTATCCTCTATATCTCTATGGTATATGCCATCAGACATTCACCTGCTTCGTGGATGGGATATGTCAAGGCATTCTCAGAAGCTGCGATGGTCGGGGCACTAGCAGACTGGTTTGCGGTGACAGCTCTTTTTAGACATCCGATGGGCATGCCCATTCCGCATACTAATCTTATTGTCAATAGCAAAAACAAGATTGGAGATAACCTAGGAGACTTTGTCACAGATAACTTCTTGACTTCAGATAATATCAGACCTTATGTAGAGAAAGTTGATTTAGCGAATATGATTTCTACTTGGTTAAACAAACCTAATAATCAAATCATTTTAGAGCATGAGATTACTTCACTTGCCAAACGAATACTCGCTGAACTAGAGGACGAAACAATCATTGCACTGATGACTTCAAAAGCGAAAGAAGGTATCGCGGCTATTAATATTCAAAGCTTTGTATCACAAGGAGTCACCTATGCTATCGAAAAGAATGAACACAATAGATTATTAGATATTATCTTGCCTAAGGCACAACTCTATGTAGAAGAACACCGCCAAGAAATATATGACAATGTCGTAGAGAAAAAACCTATCTTAGGGCTTATCGGAGGTAAAGCGGTGACGAATCAACTTATCAGTGGTATCAATACCTTCTTAAGTGATATAGAAAAAGACCCTAATCACAAAATAAGAAAAGAGATTACCCTAAGGTTAGAAATGCTCGCTGTAGATATAGAAGCTTCTCCTATGTGGAAAGCTAAGTTTGATGAAATCATAGGTCAATTCATTACTGATGATACTATTCATACGTATATGCAAGATCTATGGCATTCTACAAAAGAGAATCTACTCGTACAACTAGAGGACAATAACTCAGTACTCCGCAAGTACATCTCTAATAGCCTGTCTAAAATAGCACTAGACTTAGAGAATAACGAAGAGAATAAAATAAAGATCAATAAGTGGATACAACACACCATCTATAAAGTAGCTCTTAAAAACACAAAAGAAGTAGGGCAACTAATCAGAAATACTGTAGATAGCTGGGATGGTCGTGAACTAAGTGATAAACTAGAACTAGAAGTAGGTAAAGACTTACAGTATATCCGTATCAACGGTACTCTAGTGGGAGGACTAGTAGGGTTACTTATTTATATTATTACTTCCTTGTTATAGTTATATTACACTTGTAATATAACTAGGCTAATTTATTGTAATCTATATACCAATTTTACACTACTCTGCTTCCTATCTCCTCTTAAAATGAGTTGAGGTGAGTCCGTAGTGAGTCCGTTATGAGTCCGTTATGAGTCCGTTATGAGTCCGTAGTGTGTCCGTTAAATCAAGTAAAAAAACGGAGGCAATACCTACTTAAACCATAAACAATATCGAAATATCTGCTATTAGACTAAACTTAGTTTACTATAAAGCTAATACTACAGAACAAAAAAAGCTGTAACATCTCTGTTACAGCTTCATTATATTAGATGGTTTAGGATCTAATTATCAGATTGTCCTTTTAGGCTTACTTCATTTCCTTCACTATCTGTTTTAACGATAGTTACTTCATGTGCTACTTCTGACTCAGGATTATCCATTAAGATCGTGATCATATCATTCGCCTTTTTATCTTTAAAATACAGTACTCTATTACCCATTGTACCTTGTATATCTTCAGTTCCTTCTAGAATCAGGTCTGGGATATCAGATACTAGCTTACCGTCGTTCCATATTGTTAAGCGCATTACTTTCTCATCTTTTCTATCTATACGCCAGATATCTTGTCCCGTTTTAATAATAGCATATGGTTCTAAGAACTTATTCACACTTCTGTGCAATCTCTTCTTATCTGCCTGAATCATTTCTTCTCTTATCTTCTTCTCTAGTTCAGTCTGATCGATAATGCGATAAATATCTCCGCTCTCTGTCAACCACATTCTACCCAAGTCAAACATAATACCGCGCCATCCCATATGACTGTATTCTTCTATTACAGAGTTCGCTATCTTAGCTGAAAACTCAGGTACAAAAAACTCTTCAAAACGACTCACAAATTCGAACTCGGAAGTCACTGGTGGCAAAGGGTATTCTCGCTTCAGAGGATAAACTATTCTCTTGGCGATACCTTCTCTATCTTCATTCTCAAACAAAGTGATTAAGGATTTTATTCGTTCTACCGAAGCATCAGATAGATTACTCTCCTGACTATACCCACTTAATCCCATCATTAGGAATAAAACTGCTAATATTCTTTTCATATTTTTATTTTCTTTTTTAATCCTTCTAATCTATCGCGCATATGCTCTGACAATAGTTTCTGTACTTCTAGATCTGACTCCGTTTCTTTTAAATAATCGAAGTGTACTAATAATTCTTCTATTCTCTCTTGACTCAATTCTATATTAGCTGTACTCAAAAAAGTATCAAAAGAAATATGAGCTGCACATAGATAATCAAATAAATACTCTTTTCCTCCTCTTTCTAATAAAGTCTGTGCTAATAAATGAAACTTATTATACACTGAAAAATTAAGTTTAGACGCGGTCCCGATATGAATAAATAACTCTCTTAATAGAGGCAAATCTACAGTATCTAATTGCTGACAAACTAACTCTGCTATCTGAATTCTAAAAAGGTAATTATCATCTTTAAACTTAGCTCCATACTTTCCGTTCCAATCTAGGGCTAACCACTCACTATCAGATGAAGAATAATTATCTATAAAACTTTGAAAATCAACACTACTCACTTCCATATCTCCTTACTTTTTTTATTCTAATACGAATGATAAAAATACAATTAAAAATAAAAAAGCGAACAATTACTTTTCTACTATTTAAAAAGTAATTGTTCGCTTAGGATTAAACCCTTATTCTTTACTGTAAGAGTGAGATCATCTCTTTATTATCTTGTAATACGGCATGGTCTAATGCTGTCTTTCCTCTGTTATCTTTTACTGTCTTATCTGCACCTGCCTTTAGTAAAGCACCTACAATATCAGTAGTCCCAAAAGTTACTGCAAAAATAAGAGGACTAGCCTCATTACTATTCCTTCTATTGACATCTGCACCTGACTCTAATAACCAATTAACCAAAGTCAAATTCTTTTTAAACACAGCTCCTATCAAAGCTGTATTGCCCATAGCATCTTGTTTCTCTAGGTCTACCCCTGCTTCTAGTAGTACCTTCACTACCTCCTTACTATCGTTATACACTGCTATCGTTAAGGGAGTAAAAGAACGATCATTGACTTGATTTAAATCTATCTTTTGACTGATCAACTGCTTTACCTCCTCTGTATTATTCTCTCTTGCGGCTGTAAATATATCTTGTCCAAAACTAATATGAACACTACATAACAACAGTCCTACTATCATCCATTGTTTCATCACTAACACTAAAAATAGATTCAACACAAATACATATCCATAGATGCAAATCTAGGTACAGAACAATGGTAGAAAGTAAATAATATAAAAATATAAGCTTGTACCTAAATCTGTTCTTCTATACTCTTGATAAAATATGATGTGGGGCCATATAGAGTAGATAATGTATCTATGCTGAATCTTTGTTTATACTATATCTATTATTGAACTAAATAAGGTTTAATCTCATCTAGCTTCATATCTACTGCTTTTAATAGACGCGTACCATATTCTTTATCAGCTTGATAAAAATAAGCAATCATCTTATGTACAATCACCTTATTCTTAATCGTCTTAAATGCTCCACTCAAATTCTTGATTAAATTATCTTGATCTTTTTTAGAGAACGAGCGATATAGATCACCAGCTTGTTTAAAGTTATTCTCCTTATCTATCACATGCTGTGTAGTACTAACAGGTTTAAAGAACTCAGACTTAGAGTACATAAACTTAGCATTATCTACTACTTCAGGTTTATTAGTAGATGGCTGATAGTTCACATCACCAGACTGTACATGTGTAGACATATACCCATTCTGGTTATAAGTAGTCGCTGTATTCTTAGGTGCATTAACAGGTATTTGTTGGAAATTCCCTGTTAAACGGTGACGTTGTGTATCGGCATAAGAGAATAATCTTCCTTGTAACAGTTTATCCTCAGAAGGCTCTATACCAGGCACTAATGTACTAGGTGCAAAGGCAGCTTGTTCTACCTGTTGGAAGTAGTTCGTAGGATTAGCCTTTAATGTCATTGTACCTACTTTTACAGACTTCGCGATCTCAGCTGGCCAAATCTTCGTTACATCTACAGGATTAAAGTCTAAGGCATCAAAGTCTTCTCTCTTTAACATCTGTACATATAAGTCCCAGATAGGATAATCACCTCTATCTATTGCGTGATATAAGTCTAAAGTCGCATGCTCTACTGAAGTTGCTTGGATAGCGTTAGCCTCTTCTTGTGTCAGGTTTTTAATCTCCTGACGAGGTACCCATTTATACTTTACATACGTTACTTCTCCTTTATCATTCATCCATTTATACGCGTGTACTCCATTCCCTTCCATCTGTCTAAAGTTAGCTGGTATACCATAATCAGAGAACAGCCAAGTAAACATATGAGTAGATTCTGGCAAATTAGAAAAGAAGTCAAATACTCTATTCGGATCTGATGCCCCATTAGTCAAAGGAGACGGTTTAAAAGCGTGTACCATATCAGGGAACTTAATCGCATCTCTGATAAAGAATACCGGAAGGTTATTTCCGACTAAGTCATAGTTACCTTGCTCTGTATAGAACTTTACCGCAAAACCACGTGGGTCTCTATACGTCTCTGGTGACCCTTGCTGATGTGTCACAGTAGAGAATCTTACCATCACAGGCGTTGTCTTACCTGCTTGTGATAAAAAGTCTGCCATCGTCACATCCGAAAAATCAGCACTCGCTACAAACTCTCCGAAAGCTCCAGCTCCACGAGCGTGTACTACTCTCTCAGGAATACGCTCTCTGTCAAAAGCTGCTAACTTCTCTATTAAATGGATGTCTTCTAATAATACTTGTCCATTATTACCAATGGTTTTAGAATGTTGATTACTTCCTACAGGGTTACCTGTATTCGTAGTCAAAACTTGAGCTTGAATAAAAGATGATACTACTAATGCAGATATCAAAAAACTACGTTTAAGCATAAAATTAATATTTGTTGTTTAGATTTTTTCTTTACATCACAAATATATTATGCCCCTCAACGGTACGTCAGTCTTTACGAACGATAGATTTTATTCTATCATAGGTACTATTTATCATAAATACTATCTATTATAGATTCCTCTATATCGTCTACTATTTATTCCTAAAAAGAGATGTATAAGCGACAATGTGTTATAATTCCTACAATCCCTGTATCATCTTATTCTTATACATAAACAAAAAAGGAGCAATAATCTTTTTAAAACTATTACTCCTCAAGGTTCAATTATATATATTCAATTGTAAGTGTCTACTTTTCTGACTAACTCATGACTACATTGATCACTGTTCTTCTAGGTTGAGATGAAGAGAACTCCTTATGACAAGTCCATTTGCTCCCTGGCTCAAACCCTTCTATTGTATTTCCATCTTCTATGACATCCCCTGCTTCCATTAAATAATAAGCATAGTCCCATAGACGACCTGCTACCTCATTCACTATCGTATCATCATCAAAGAAAAACTGAAAATCAGAAATACCTAACGCATGTAACCCTACTGTATCCATTAACAGGCTTCCATACTCTGGCTGATTCACATTATATAAACGAACATTGATCATTAAGTCTAATGCAACGTAGTTAGGATCTAGACAGTCTCTCATAAATACTTCTGGATCAATCAACTTCTCACCGTGCTCAGAAACAATGATAGTAGGCTGAGCTACTTTAGCCATCGCAAAAAGCATCTGCTGCATTAATACAATACGTATGCGAGGCTCTAAACTTCTACTCAAAAAATCAGTCACTAACACCTCATATTGACAATTCTTCAATACCTCTGCTCCCTCTTCCCAATGCCAATTCTGTTCTGTATATTTCTGGTCAATCTTCTTAACACTGTCATCCTCTGCATGCATCACGACACACTGCGCAGGCACAATACCCTCTTCGAACTCTACTTCACAATCAGGGAAAGTAAACACATTAGCCTCTTTTGCAAAGGTTACATTAGGAAACACTTGTTTTAATTCTTCTAATACTGCTTGTAGGTCTATAGATGGCTTCTGTTCAAATAACAATCTAAACATCATCATCTTCGGGTTATTACCTAGTTTTTTACTTCCCATATCTTATTGAAATATTATTAATGTATTGCAAGCTTAAAATTACGGAATTACAACAATTAAAAGATGAGTAATATCACCTTATTTACTATAAGTCTTTTTTAATAGCTTATCAATCTGATAACCATGCTGTACTAATAGAGCTAAACCATCTAACTCTAGTCTTTCTTGTGTTGGCTTCCACCCTTGTTCTAATCCATAATCTAAGGCTAAACGGATAAATAATGGTCTATTTAAATTCACCACTATTTCTTTTTCTAACGCTGTATTATATAATAGCACACTATGATTAAGTGGATTACCTACATAATAGTCATCTAACACACGGAAGTGAACGAGTAAAGCATACTTACTATACTTATCTACAAAGATGCGCATAATGAAAATGCTCTCCTCTGTATCAGCGATATAAGTAACTCCTATACTATATAGATACTCCGAGTTATTTACTCTTAATGTTCTTAGCTTCTTCTTCATAGGCATAAAAAAAGGTATGTGTAAGTAAACACATACCTTCTATATTTCAAAATAAACTATTCGTTATTTTAATTTAGCAATCAGCTCTTCTAATGATAATACCTCCTGCTCACCTGATGTTAATTCTTTTAGTGTATATTTCTGATCTGCCATTTCTTGAGATCCTACTAACACTGCATAAGGAATTCCTTTCTTATCTGCGAACTGGAATTGCTTACCTACTTTAGCTTTATCAGGGTAAACTTCTGTACGGATACCAGCATCTCTTAGCTTCATCACTGCTTGTACTCCATAGCTCATCTCTTCTTCTCCCATATTTAAGAACATCACTTTAGAAGATGCACTTACTGTCTCTGGGAATAGATTTAACTCTTCCATCACTAAATAGATACGGTCTAAACCGAACGAAATACCTACCCCGCTCATATCTTTAAGTCCGAAGATACCTGTAAGGTCATCATAACGACCACCTCCACCTATAGAACCAAGCTGTACTGTCTCAGGTGCTCCAATCTCAAAGATCGCTCCTGTATAGTAATTAAGTCCTCTAGCTAAAGTCACATCTAAGTTTAGCTTCGCTGTCTGTAGCCCGATAAGCGCTACTTCTCTTCCTACGAATGCTAACTCTTCTACTCCTTTTAATCCTTCTTCTGATGACGCTAGCATCACACGTAGTTTCGCTAATTTCTCTTCAAAAGTACCTGTGAAGTTAAACAATGCTTTTACTTTATCAATAGCTTCTGTAGTAATACCCTTTTCATTCATCTCTTTTCTCACTCCTTCTTCCCCGATTTTATCCAGTTTATCAAGAGCTACAGTAAAGTCAATTAACTTATCACTTGCATCAATCACCTCAGCAATACCTGCTAATATTTTTCTATTGTTTAGTTTTATAGTTACTCCATTTACTCCTAATGCAGTGAATACTCTGTCATATAAAGTAACAAACTCTACCTCTTGCCACAGTGATTTAGATCCGATCACATCAGCATCACACTGATAGAACTCTCTATATCTACCTTTCTGTGGACGGTCTGCACGCCATACAGGTTGCATTTGGTAACGTTTAAAAGGGAAGTCTAACTCATTCTGGTGCATTACTACATAACGTGCAAAAGGCACAGTCAAGTCATAACGCAATGCCTTCTCAGAGATCTGACTCGTTAGTTTTAAACTATTCTTACTCTCTAATACAGTCTCGTCTACTTTACTTAAGTAATCACCTGAGTTTAAAATCTTAAAAATTAAACGATCACCCTCTTCACCATACTTACCAAGTAGAGTATCAAGGTTTTCGAAAGAAGGAGTCTCGATGGGATGGAATCCAAATTTCTCAAATCCATGTCGGATAGTCTGCATGATGTATTGTCTTCTTGCTACTTCTGTTGGAGAAAAGTCTCTTGTACCTTTTGGAATTCCAGGTTTCTTTGCCATCTCTAATTAATTTTTATGTATTATTATTAGACAAAACTACTACTTTTTTTAAAATCCTCCTATTGAATCAGAGGGGTAAGTATGAGTATTTGTCACTTATTTTAAGAAAAGAAGATAACTGTGAGGTTTAAACTTTTTTTGTGTATTTTTACTTCTAGCAACTATATTAATTACTCCTACTACTATATGTTTAAAATCGGAATCGAAAACATGAGAATCGCCTTGACAAGTATTAAGAGTCAAATACTCCGTACTTGTATCACTGTGTTTATCATAGCAATCGGTATATGGGCATTAGTAGGAATATTAGCTGTAGTATCTGCTCTTCGCAATACAATATTAGATGACTTTGCCTCTATGGGAGCAAATACATTTACGATATTGAGATACGATGTCGCAGACAGAATGGCTAAGAATAAGTCTGTACAAAAGGTTAATCCTGTTATTACTTATAATGAAGCACAGGCATTTAAAAGAGAGTTTTTGTTTCCTTTCACTAATGTGTCTCTGTCTTTTAACGCTGCCTCGAATATCGAAGTCAAAAATGACTTCATGAAAACAGATCCTGAAATCCCTATTATCGGATGTGATGAAAACTACTTATCCAATAGTGGATTAACTGTCACGGAGGGTAGAAACTTTAGCTATACTGATATTGCTAATGATCACTTCGTATGTGTTATCGGTTCTGACTTTTCTAAAAAGATGTTTAAAGATCAGAATCCGATAAGTCAGATTATCTCTATTCGAGGGTATAAGTTTAGAATAATAGGAATGCTGAAAGAGCAAGGAAGTACTTTTGGTCAAAATGAAGACCAACGAATCTTTATCCCGATAAAGATTGCTCGTTCTATATTTAATACTGCACATGGTAACTATGATATCAAAATAGGTCTATTACAAGATAACTTACTTAATCAAGCCATAGATCAGGCTACTATAGACTTTAGAAATATCAGAAAACTAACTCCTGCTCAACCTTCTAATTTTGGTATCGAACGCAGTGATGATTTGATACGCTCTATGATGAAACAGGTAAATATGCTGAATGTAGCAGCCTGGGTAATCGGTCTAATCACAATACTAGGGTCGTCTATAGCACTGATGAATATCATGCTCGTATCTGTCACTGAACGTACTCGTGAGATAGGTGTACGCAAATCTCTAGGTGCTAAAAAGAAAACAATAGCGATACAGTTCTTTACTGAAACGATCATCATTGGTCAGTTAGGTGGGCTATTAGGGACTCTACTTGGTATCCTAACTGCTTATGCTTTAGCCCAAGTCATGAGCTTTAGTTTTACTGTGCCGTGGACAGCTATCATAGCTGCTTTTACTACTACCTTTATTGTTGCGATAATATCAGGGCTATACCCTGCGATGAAAGCTGCTAAGCTAGATCCTGTGGAAGCATTGAGATATGAGTAATGTTTTTTGTGATATTGTTATACTGTTTAGTCTATCATATCTCGCTGTAAAGTATCCTGACTTTGAGCTTTTATAAACTATTATCTTACTTACTCTGACACGCAAGATATTGCGTCTCTACTTTATGTTGGGGTGATTTGTAACCTGTGACATGTTCTGTAAACATTAACTGTGACACGCAAAATATTGCGTCTCTACTTTATATAGTGGGCGTAATATACACAGTTAACTGTTAATCTCTCGCTACGCAAAGTCTCCTGACTTTGAGGCTTTATAACACTAGTATCTTATTTACTGTGACACGCAAGATATGCGTCTCTACTTTATGTAGTGGCGTAATATACACTGTTAACTGTTAATCTCTCGTTATGCAGTGGCGTAATATACACTGTTAACTGTTAATCTCTCGTTATGCAAAGTCTCCTGATTTTGAGTCTTTATAACACTAGTATCTTATTTCCTGTGGACACGCAAGATATGCGTCTCTCCTTTATATAGTAGGCGTAATATACAGAGTTAACTGTTAATCTCTCGCTACGCAAAGTCTCCTGACTTTGAGGCTTTATAACACTAGTATCTTATTTCCTGTGGACACGCAAGATATGCGTCTCTACTTTATGTAGTGGCGTAATATACACTGTTAACTGTTAATCTCTCGTTATGCAAAGTCTCCTGATTTTGAGTCTTTATAACACTATTATCTTATTTACTGTGACACGCAAGATATGCGTCTCTACTTTATATAGTAGGCGTAATATACACAGTTAACTGTTAATCTCTCGCTACGCAAAGTCTCCTGACTTTGAGGCTTTATAACACTAGTATCTTATTTACTGTGGACACGCAAGATATGCGTCTCTACTTTATGTAGTGGCGTAATATACACTGTTAACTGTTAATCTCTCGTTATGCAAAGTCTCCTGATTTTGAGTCTTTATAACACTATTATCTTATTTACTGTGACACGCAAGATATGCGTCTCTACTTTATATAGTAGGCGTAATGTACACAGTTAACTGTCAACCTAATAATATTGTTCTAAGTCAAAGCCTAGTACAGCGTTATACTTACGATACTGCTCATCGATAGTTGCTCTAAGTTCGATAGTTTCTTTTGTAACAGGGTGTGTAAATTTCAGTTCTAAAGCATGTAATAACATTGCTCCTAATCCATGTGTATCAAGCCAAAGCTTATTCTGCTTATTACAGCCATGTGGACGACTCCCTAGAATAGGGTGAAAGATATGTTTAAAATGCTTGCGCAATTGGTGTTGCCTTCCTGTCTCAGGATAAGCTTCTACCAAAGAATAACGAGAAGTCAAATGCTTACCAAATGGCATTTCTATCTCTACTCTCTGCAAGGTTTTGTAATATGTTTTTGCTTTCTGTACTTGACCATTGTCGTTCGTTAGAGCATAATCAATTGTCTCTTCATCTATCGTATATCCTCTCACGATAGCGATATACTTCTTCTCTACACTACGGGTAGCAAAGTCATCATTAAGCTGTTTTAGAATCTCTTTATCCAAAGCAAACAATAATACGCCTGATGTCTTTCTGTCTAAGCGATGTACAGGATACACATACTGCCCTATCTGATCTCTTAAGATCTGGATAGCATACTCCTGGATGTCGCTTGCTATAAAAGATTTGTGTACTAATAAATCACGTGGCTTATTAATCGCTACTATATACTCGTCTTGGTAAAGGATTTCTAACATCTGACAAAGATAAAAAAGCAATAAAGACAATCACTAAAAACAGTACAACCTTATTACTATTCATCTAAAAGCGATAAACAACAAACAATTAAACAACATAACACACAATAAAATAAAAATACAATATTAAATATTATAAAAATTTATACATATATTTACTTCTTTAATACAAAAAATATGATAGAAGAAGAAAAAACAGAAACAAGAAATACAACGTCATCTAGTACTACTAATAGAGCACACTTACAAAATGACACTATTAATCTAGAGAGATTTAAACCTTCAGCGATATATACATTAGTTGCATGGATAGCTTTAGGACTTGGTATTACTAGTTATTGTATAGGTCTGTGGAATGCAGAGATTTTATTAAGTGAGAAAGGTTTTTACTTTACCCTTATTTTATTTGGGTTATTTGCAGTAGTTGCTTTACAAAAGAGTGTAAGAGATAAGATAGAAGGTGTACCTGTTACCCCTATTTTCTATACATTAGGATGGATTGGTACCTTAGCAAGTATAACATTACTAACTATTGGGCTAATCAATGCAGAAATGACTTTAAGTGAGAAAGGGTTCTATGCTATCTCTTATTTATTATCACTTTTCGCTGCTGTGAGTGTTCAAAAGAACGTACGTGATTTAGAGAATTTCAGTAAATAACTTTTATAATATCACTTTACAACAAAAAGAAAACCTCCAATCTTAATTATTAAAGATTGGAGGTTTTTTATATTCTATTTAAAAATTAAATCTTACTGATACTAAGAATTGTGAAGGTCTTAGTTTAAAGTTAGTTGTTGATGTCTGTATACTATTGATTACTACTTGTTCGTATTCTTTTGTATTCAATATATTATTCCACTCGAAGTCAAAGTCTATCTTCTTCTTCTCCCACTTAAAGCGATACATAACATCCATAAATCGGTTAGTAAACTTCTGATTGTTAAACACATTTTCTTTATAATCTAGTTTCCAAACAAAACTATGTGATTTAAATGGAATAAGATCTATACGCAGATTATGTGAGTTACCATAAGAATGTGTTGACTGCTTCATATCCTTTCGCTCAGTCTCCATATAATTAAAATCATACGTAAAGTTTAACCAATCAAAATAGTTATTCGTCAATTGTAAGCCGTAATTATAGTTGTATGTATTCACATCTCTCAAGGACTGATTAACTAATATCTCTGACTTACCTTTATTAACTGAGAAACTTCCTTTAATATTAGAGCTATACTCACTAAAGAACTTACCTAGGTTAATATTAGCACTTTGATTATTTGCAATATTCTTTTGATCTAAAGCTTCTAAAACAGACTGTCCATTCTCATCAATTGTCTGTGATAGTATAATCTTTTTCTCTTGGTAGTTATTATTTAAAGACCCATTAAAGAATATTCCATTAAAAGGATTTTTAAACTCAAACCTAAACCAAGAAAAAATACTCTGTGTATCTTCTATCTTCGCCTTATATGCTGTAAAGTTTAGTCCACTAAAAATATAGTGACTGTACAGTTGATCAAGAGGGGTATAGCTAGTACTCAAGGTACTTCCTCCTCTTAATGTCCACATATTATTAATCTTATATGACAGGTATAGTGATGGTGAGAAATCTACTGCATTCTTTGTAGTCTTCGCATCTATAGACTTATCATCTAGCTTCATAGATGACCATATAATAGGCACAGTAAATGTCATATCCCATGACACTCCCTTAAAATTAACACTCGAATTTAAACGATTTACAAATCTATTGTAAGTCAAATCATTCTGATAATTATCCCCTAGCCAAACAGACTGAGTATTATATCCGTATAAGTCTGTCTCAAAACGCTTATTCTCATACAATAAACTATACTCTTCTGTAAAGGTCCACTTTCTGTACTTCCACGAAAGTGATAAAGCATTCTGTGTATAAAAGGTATTGTCTAAGAATGACTGATTTAATAAATCGTATTTCTTCAAATCTTGATCAGGGAAGTTCACATTGCCATTCGCTACCACATCATAATCTTGTTTATCTCTGGTAAAGTCAATGATAGACTTAAAGTTAGCAAACTTATTACTACCTACTGGTACCAGTGTACTCAATGAATTCTGTAAGGTAAAAGAAGGAGATAATACACTCTGATTAATAGGGTCATTATTCTGTAATAATAGTCCTCTTTCTTTATTTCTACTTACATTAATCGTTATATAATCTTTTAAGTAATTGTCTTTTGTATTCTTCGTAATCGTAAACTTAGAGTTAAATGCTTCTTTAAAGTATCTGTTCTCATCTTTTCTACTATATCTAATTACATCACTGACATTGCCATTTGCGTCTAAGTTTCTAATCTCTGTAGATTGTGCTCCTGATTGCTTAACCTCATCATTGTTATAAAAAGCATTCGTATTCATCTCTATCTTATCTTTAAACTTCACTAAGAAGTTAGCTGAAACATAATGAGATTTATTGTCTAAATAACGTGATTTAGCAATACCTGGAGCAGACGTTGTACTCATAGACAGCGCCTGACCTGTACTCTTCGTATAATTATAAACATCAAAAGAACCAAAAGAGCCAAATGCTCTAAATTTATTACTAAGGTCTTCCCCTGTATTATTAGTATCATAGCTTACTAAGTATTGTAATCCTTTACTAAAAAACATCGGAGATATAGTACTATTCCATAAGAAGGGATCACCACCTACTCCTATTTTAGCACTACCACTTAAACTTATTTTATTCTTCAACCTAATATTAATAGCAGGACTCTCTGAAGGCACTTTTCCCTCTAACATCTTAATCGGCTGATGGTTTTCTATCACCTCTAGCTTGCTAACATGAAGATTAGGTAGAGCTTTAGTAATAGCCCCATATCTTCCTTGCATCAGGTCTTTACCTTCTACATAGAACTTATTTAGAGCTTTACCTTGATACTTTATCTCGCCATCGCTACTTACTTCCATTCCTGGCATCTTCTTTATCACATCTTCTAATACTCTATCATTCTTCCCTGCAAATTTGCTAAGATCAAATACTAGAGTATCATTGTGTTGAGTAATAGGAGAAGCTTTAACGAATATTTCTTCTAATTGTGTAAACTCATCTACTAACTGAATTTGAATATCCTGAGACTTATTCTCAATCACTTTTTCAAATACACTGTAGTTCACTATAGATGCCTTGATCTTTAATGTTGTTAGAGAAGACTTGATCGGTATCTGATAAGTCCCTTTGCTATCCGTCATTTCATAAGCTATTACAGCATTAGTCTCTGGATTAAGTATAGAAACAATGACATTAGATAATGCTTGTTTATTCTCACCATTTACTTTTCCCTTTAGAACTACTTGTGCCTGTAAAGGCAATACTATCATAAAGAAAAGTATGTATATCACATATTTCATCATTAATAAGGTCGTTTGGTTAATTACTAATAGAGCTCTATAGGATTAGGCTCTTTGCCAAATTTCTTAGTCATAAAATCAGAAGGTTCTTTGTCATCATTCATTAACTTTCCTCCTATTTCTTGTATGAGTTGCATATAAGTTTTATTGGCGTTTAATGTTTTTAATCGATTTAATTGTTTACCTGTTACTTCCTTGAAAAAATCTAATTCCTTTAATTCAACCCAGTAATTATGTACTCTCATACTCTCAGTAAACTCAAATACATAGTCTTTATTTTTATCCTCTGCTTTTACTACAAAACCTGGCAGATTCTTAAACTTATAAGGGCCTTCTATTATAGGTATCTCAGTAGTAAACCATACTGTCCAATTACGTCCACTTAGTTCTCCAGTTGCCTTCTGTACTTTCATACCATGATACTCTTCTATCTCACTTGAGATAGTCCATTGAATAAGATTAAGAGGCTGTTTTACTTTATAAGCTTCTAACGAATTAATCATCTCATAAAGAATAATACTACCTGAGTCTTTAGCAACCATCCAAGGCACTTGAGAATTTGGAATATCTATTTCTACCTTTTCTAAGTCAGCAACAAATTCCTGGTAAGTAAACTCATCATAGAACATAGAATTACTCCCATCTATATCTAGATAAAACTTCTCTGTGATAGGAAGACTATCAGGCATTACTTTTACATCATAAGGCTTAAAAGTCAATGAGTACTCATAACGCATAAAGTCTTTTTTCTCTTGAGCCATACTATGAATAGATAATAAAAATAGTACAACACATCCTATTAAATACTTCATAAATTTACTTTTTTAACCATTCAAGGTAATTACTACTATTTCCCACTTTCTTATTTAGCATCTGTTGATTCTCAACAGTATCTTCAAAATAAACAATCATACCTTGACTATCTAAATTCTGCTTAACTGTCATATTCGCCTTAACCTCTCTTAGCTTAACTAACTCACTAGTTTTATACAATCCAGCCTGTTTATATTCGTTGAAGTCTATTGGTATTTCGACTTTCTCACTCTTTCTAAACTCAAAAACATAATCTTCCTTATCATCCTGTGCTTTGACTACAAATCCTGGCAGGTTCTTAAACTTATAAGGCCCTTCTATGATAGGAATTTCAGAAGTAAACCATACTGTCCATATACGACCATTCAGTTCACCTATAGCCTTCTGTACCTGCATACCTTCAAACTCCTCTACAGTATCATCTATATTCCATTTGACCTGATTAACTGGACTTTCTATCTTCAACATAGTACCACTCACATTCTGAACATAAAATAGTTTATTAGCTTCCTTTACTAATACTGCTTCAAACCGTGTCTGTTCATCAGCCATACTAATCGACTTACCTATTAATCCACTATTCTCTTTTTTAGCTAAACGTTCTACACGGCTAGCATATCCTTTAGAATAAAAACGAGAAGAAGTATCCCATACATCTAAGAATACAGACTCTGTAAAGATTTCGTCTGATTTAACAGATGGTTTAAACGTTGCCTCATACTCATATCTCATGACCTCTATTTTCTCTTGAGCTAATGTTCCTAAAGCAACTAAAACAGTAACTGTAATACTAAATAAATACTTCTTCATAACTTAATCACTTTAAACTAATAGAACTCAATAGGTTTAACCTCTTTGCCTGTCTTCTTTTTTAGTTTATCATTGGTTATATCATTCCCCTTTTCATCTACTACCTTTACAATAGTACCTGCTCCTATCTCACTCATCATTTGAGAGACACTTTTATTAGCATTGACATTCCTAATCTTATCCCATTGTTTCTTATTGACTTTCATGGCATTTTTATGTCTATCCATTAGCCAAAATTCCGCTGTGACTTTTTCACTCTTTAAGAACTCAAACTTATAATCACCTGTACTATCCTCTGCTTTGACTACAAATCCAGGTAAATTCTTAAACTTATAAGGTCCATCTATCAAAGGGATATCTTGAGTAAACCACACTGTCCAAGTACGTCCACTCAGCTCTCCTACCGCTTTCTGTACCTTCATACCATTGTAATCTTCTATATCTCCAGAAATATTCCACTTAATTAAATTACTAGGTTCTTCTACATTATACGTTTCTATTCCTGAATTTTCATAAGTATTTAAGTTTGCTTGATCCTTATAGATAATCCAATTTACTTTACTTCTAAATTGACCTAAAGCTTGGAAACGCGCTGTATGATCTGCTGTTTTTTTAGCTCCTGTAGTGTACTCTATAAGTGTTTCTTCTCTTTTAATATTTCCTTCACTAGCAAATCTAGATTCGCTATTCTGTACATCTAGATATACTATTTCAGTTGCATTATTAGAAGCATTAACATCATCAGCCGTTTTGGCTGAGGGCATGGTCATCTGATACTCATATCGCATGACCTCTATTTTCTCTTGAGCTAATCCACTTATACTAGTTATAAACGCAACTATACTAATCACTAACAATTTATTCATAATCTATAGTTTTTTATTATATGTGTTCCCCCACCTACTAATAGAACTCTATGGGTTTACTTTCTTTTCCCATCTTCTTCTTGGTCATCTCATCCGTTATATCCTTTCCTTTTTCATCTACCATTTTAAAAGTCGCTGTACCTCCTCTTTCATTCATAATCTGTGAGAAGCTTTTATTTGCATTTACATTTCTAATCTTATCCCACTGCTTCTTATCTATTTTCATCGCTTTCTCTTGTTTATTTGATAACCAAAAATCAGTAGTAACTCTCTCACTCTTTAAGAACTCAAACTTATAATCACCAGTACTATCCTCAGCCTTTACTACAAATCCAGGTAAATTCTTAAACTTATAAGGCCCGTCTATCAAAGGGATATCTTGAGTAAACCACACTGTCCAAGTACGTCCACTCAGCTCTCCTACTGCTTTCTGTACCTTCATACCATTGTAGTCTTCTACATCACTAGAAATACTCCATTTCACTAGATTATTAGCCTCTTCTACATTATATGATTCTATACCAGAAGATGCATGGGTATTTAATGATGTACCATTCTTATATACTGTCCATTTTACTCTACTCTTAAATTGACTTAAAGCCTGCATACGAACTGCAAAATCAGCATCCTTCTTAGCTCCTGTAGAGAACTCCATTAATGTTTCTTCCCTGCCAATATTTCCTTCACTAGCACATCTAGACTCACTTCCTTTTATATCTAGATAAATAATTTCTGTGCTACTCTGAAGTGCTTCCTCATCTCCAGTAGCACTAGTAGTAGGTAATGTTAATTGATACTCATATCTCATTACCTCTATTTTTTCTTGTGCATTAGCTAACATCACACTGCATAATGCTGTTACTGATACGTAAATCGCTTTAATCATATACTATAGTTATTTATGGTTTATACTAACTATGATTTAAATTCATTAACATTTATATTCTTTCGACACAGCCTTAATAAAACAATATAACACTAATAATCAAAAATTAATAAATATAATAAAATCATTAAAATCAAAAACTAACTTATCTTCATCAATAAATAGTTACTCAAACTAACAACTATTTATTTAGTTTTACAACTAATTAAATAGTTTATATAAAAAATAATTACCCTTATTAAAATAAGATACTTATTTTCAATCACTTAAAAAAAGAAACTAGAATAAAATGTTCTATTTATAAATACCATTGGAATAAAAAAAGAGTTAACTCTTATCTTAATTACTTAATCAACTTATCTTTGAATCCTTAAATACCCTAAGGCAATTCATTAAGTATGTCAACAACAACATTTAAATCAAAAAACAATATATTTTCTCTGATTAAACAGTCCTTCTCTAACGAGAACTTTGACTTGACAAATATGTCTATTAATAAAGCTGTTTTTCTACTAGCTATTCCTATGATGTTTGAAATGCTAATGGAGTCAGTGTTTGCTTTAGTTGACTTATACTTTGTAGGGCATTTAAAAGAGAGTGCCTATGCTATTCAGAGTGTAGGATTAACAGAGTCACTGCTATCTATTATTTACGCTATATGTATAGGGATTAGTATGGCGGCCACAGCTATAGTAGCTAGACGTATAGGAGAAAAAGATAAAGAAAAAGCGGCACAAAATGCAGCACAAGCCATCACACTATCAATATTAATCACTATTGTATTAAGCGTATTAGGTTTTATCTATGCAAAAGACTGGTTACTATGGATGGGAGCATCAGAAGCTTCTGCAGAATATGGATACGGATATACCAGAATCTTACTAGTCAGTTGTGTATCCATCATGCTATTATTCCTTATTAACGGAATATTTAGAGGAGCAGGGAATGCAGCCATAGCCATGAAAAGTCTTGGTTTTGGTAATATCATTAATATCATTCTATGCCCTATTATGGTTAGAGGATGGTGGATATTTCCAGAAATGGGACTAGAGGGAGCTGCCTATTCTACAGCTATAGGACGTAGTATGGGGGTAGTTTATCAGCTGTATTATCTATCTAAAAAAGATTCACTTATCCAGTTAAAACTAAAGTACTTCAAAATACAATGGGATATGACCTGGAATATCATCAAGATCGCTGTACCAGGTATGGTGCAGTATATGATATCTACTTGTAGTTGGGTTATTCTTGCACGCATAGTAGCGCAAAGTGGAGGAGAAATAGGCTCGTCAGGTTTCTTGACATGTTTACGCCTTCTTGTTTTCTTTATTCTTCCTGCATGGGGATTGAGTAATGCTGCCTCTACTTTAGTTGGTCAAAACTTAGGAGATAACAATCCCGACAGAGCATATAAATCAGTGATTGCAACTTTAAAATACAATGTCTTCTATATGGCTATTGTCACTATTATATTCTTTAGTATGGCCGAAATTTTAGCTTCATTCTTTACAACTGATGAAGCTATTAAAGCAGTTGCTAAGGAAGCAATGTATATAGGAGCTATCGGTTTTATAGCTTATGGAGCAGGAATGACCTTGATGAATGCCTTTAATGGAGCTGGAGATACTGTTACCCCTACAATAATAAATATAGTTGGGTTCTGGTTATTTCAGATACCTTTTGCTTATTTAATGACTTATCATTTTAATTTTGGTTCTACAGGAGCTTTTATAGCTATTCCCTCTGCCGAATTAGTAATCGCTATTCTTGCCTTTATTTTATTTAGGCGAGGTAAATGGAAGAAGAAAAAAGTATAATAAAAATGCCTTAACAGATGATGTTAAGGCATTTTATCTATTTAGTATATTCTGATGCTTTTCTAATCATATCCACATGTGGAATACCATCTTCTAAATACTCTTCAGAAGAGGCTACAAATCCAAATGAACTATAAAATCTCTTCAAATAACACTGAGCTCCAATCTGAATATCTTGAGCTCCAAACTCCTCTTCTATCTTATCTATAGCATGTTGCATTAAGATACGACCATAACCATCCTTGCGATAATCTGCATGTACAGCTACTCTTCCTATAGCTATTTCTGGATAACTAAGTCCAGGAGGGACAATACGAGCGCAAGCAACGACTTGATCTAACTTCGTCGCATAAATGTGTAAACATTTCTTATCCTTACCATCTAATTCAGGATAAGGACAATTTTGTTCTACCACAAATACATCCGTACGTAAACGCATAATATCATATAATTCACTCACTGTCAACTCATCAAAAGCTTTGGTATGCCAATGGATACTATTCATAACTCAATATTTTAAAGTCTATTACTCAAAGATAATTATTACAAATTAACATATCGTAATTTTTATTTAAAACACATTAATCATTTATAGTTAAATCCTCTTCACTTAATGTAACCTTCTAAGAACACCTATCTATTTAATAACACCAGTCACATACAATAATAACATAGGAATAGTATTATAGATTATATGTATCATACAATTATAACCAAAACCAAATCTCATCCGTATATATCCGAGTAGAAGTCCTCCTATGAACTGAGGAAGAAACAACAAAGGGCTATATACAAGTACTTCAGTATTAATTGTATAAAAGTTACTAATATGCATAATCATAAACAAAAATGTGTAACTGTAAAACACATACCCAAAATACTTCTCATGTCTCTCTTTAAGTATCACTATATTATTTCTATGTAGATAAAGATAGGTACACAGTATCACGTAGAATACCCCTCCTACTATGAAGGCTATACTCAGATTAATCCTATACAAGATCCAAAGGCTATATACTAATGTAAGAGGAGTACTTAACAACAAATACCAACTCTTAAACCTTAGAGCTAATCTAAAAGCAGCCTCCTCTGCTAAAGGTCCTAATAATACAATAAACAACACAGCGACTAATAGTCCTTTGTCAGCTATAAAATCAAACAATCTAGCTGTCTTAGGTAATGGAACTATTTTATTAATACTGAATATATAAACTGTTATCACTATTAATGTAAAAACAACTAATAACAAGCTTCTTCTTACTTTCTCTTTCTTGCTAATATCTAACACTTCAGTATGAGGTTGTCGTATATAATGGATAAAATCACTAATGATTACTGATATACTCATTTTTATTAAGTCAATAATTTTACAATACAAGATAAACAAAAAAACAGTAATCACGTTTCCATGATTACTGCTTCAACAACTTATTATACTCTGAATTTGCCTAATTCAAAACACCCTAACTAATTTATTTTAACTGCTACTATTGTACAGACTCTAATTTAGAGATAGCTGTTACATCATTTGCATTTTCGATTGTAATACCTTTTTTAGCAATACCTGTTGCAACATCAATATTGTATACTTGGAAACGATTTGTCTTCTCTATTGGAGCTACATAGTGTACTGTTTTCTTATCTTTCTCTACATATATCTTTTGTTTATATGGCATTTGCGCATGCTCAGCGATAGTGTCTATCCATCTAATAGATTGAGTAGATACATTTACGATTGCTAACTTAGTCACACCAGACCAAGTACTTTCAATATTCTTATCTACAAATAAGCTCACTAAGAACTCATTACCTCCAATGTACTCTGCACGAGATAACTTATGTCCTCCTGTTGCTTTTTGCACATCAAAGAAATATCCTTTATCTATCTCGTGATTCTTAATTCTAATAAATGCAGAAGGATTCTTAGACTTCTCAGCAGGTGACCATGCATATACAGATCCATCTTCTACTTGCTGAACACCATTCATCCCAAACCAGCTTCCTATTAACCCAGTTCTATCATCTATAATGGTTTTACTAACTTTAAGACTTGGATAATCAACTACTGCAATAAACGTATTGTCTCTATACTTGGTATCTCCTTCTTTAGGCGACACAGAATAAGGAATATATAATTTATCTGTTCCTACTGCAAATACCCCAGTTAAATTACGACCTCCAGCTTCTTCATCCTTATATTTCAATTTATCAAAATCAACAGCTCCCTTATGAGTCATTTGCTTTAACTCTGTATTTATAGCAAATAAGTTTCCTCCTAACGTAGCACTTACTACCTCTGTTTTTCCAATATTTCCATAACTACCAATAGTTTCAGTTGCTAATTTAGTTCCTTCTACTATTTCGTTCTTAGCATTTAGACTATAGAATGTCAATGGGCTTTGTCCACTGAATCCGTATACAGCAGCCATTAATTGATTGTTTTGTACGAAGAATGAATAAGAATCAGTTTCGATACCATTGTTCTTATCTATTTTTATAACACCTTCTGTTAATGACGATGCGGTTGCTATATATTTTGTTCCTCCTTCTTGTCCTGTCAAGGAGTTAATCACAAATACATAAGAACTAGCTTTTTTACCTTCTTCAGGAGTTGTTGGTTTTTCTGGTGATGAGTTGTCATCACTACTACATGATGCTATTAATACAAGTGATAATAGACCTAGTGTTTTTTTTATGATATTCATATTATATTTAATTATGTTTTTTATAAATTATATCTCAGTTTTAAAGTAACTGAACGACTTGGCTTTTGTAAACTGAAGTTGTCATACAATGTTTTATTAGCTAAGTTCTTTACCTCCACGGCTACATTATATCTTCCATCACGAATAGCATAGTGCAAACTGATATCTTGTGAGAATTGCTCTGGTATATATCTCTTATACTTAGCGATACCTGCGCTTGGCGCATATAGATAATATTTTTGTACATACATCATATTATAGTCTAGGCGCAAACTATTCTTAGATCCAAATACTTCTTTAAAATTAAATGACACCATACCATTTCCATATAGGTAAGGGATGTTAGCCACTCTATCTCTATATAAAGCACTTACCTCCTCAGAGTTATTCTCATACTTCATATCGTTTAAAATATCTTGGTAAGTAACATTAGCCATCACAGAGAAGAAATCTTTGTAGCTATATCTTATCTCTCCATCAAAAGATTTTACTAATACCCCACCGATATTTCTATTTACTTTTTGAGCTGCAGTACCTTGCCCTGTATTTACTTCCTCCTTTATATAATCTTTAGCTTTTCGATATAAGAAATTCGTCTCTACCTTAAATTGGTTTACTTCATTAATAGTAAATCCATATTGAAGTCCCACATTGAAGTTATTACTAGACTCTGGTTTTAGATTATAATTAGAAGCTAAGTTTACCTCATCTCCAAACATCTCATACGCTTCTGGCATACGTATACTGTGTTCAAAAGAACCTTTTACTTGTAAGTCTGGCAGTATATTATAAGCTGTAGCTACTCCATATCCAGTAAAGTTCTGCCTATTGTCTTGAGTGAAGTAAGTCTCGTTATAATAGCGTTCTGAGTAATTATATTGGAAGTATTTTTTTAGAAATACTATTGCATTCCACTTTTCATTATGCGTATATTGGTAACTAAAACCTAGGATAGCCTTATTAGATTTCTTAGGTAGATTATTATTCTTTAATGAAGCGTCTAATAGATCCTCTCCTTTTCTATTGAATAAAGACAAGTTATAGTTTACCGCAAACAGATGATGCTCACTTAGCGCATAATTCGCATTAGCGATTACTGATCCATTATTATTCTTATACTTAAACCTTCTTCTCTCTATCTCCCCTCCTTCTTTCTTTAAAGTGTTTTTTATAATATAATCTCCATCCCAATTATACAATCTATTCATTGTATCTACTGCTTGTTCACTACCTAGATTATAATTTGCATTTACAGACACATTCAGATTTTCTACTAAGAAATCTCTCTTTGTATAACTAAGGCTAGGCAAGATTAAGTCTCCTTTAGTAAATCTCCCTCCATAGACATCCTCCATTCTATTACCCGTCTGAATTTGATTGTAATTCTTTCCTAACGTAATACCAAATAGTAACTCATCAGCATACCACTTATTTACCATACCACCTTTTAGGACAATTCCTTCATTGTGATAACGATCGTGGAAACGACGAACTCTTTTTGGCGTAAGTACTCCTGTTTCAAAATTGTGAACATCTACATCCACTTTATAATCATTGTCAGAATAGTTTTGATAAGCATTTAATTGAAGCTTATATCCTTTGTCTGTAGTCATTCCCATGTTCACAGATGAACGCACAGTATTAAAAGAACCATAAGATACTGTCGCATCTAAATATTTATGCTTTGTATTCTTAGTGATAATATTTAGAGCACCTCCTAGAGCATCCCCTCCTAAACTAATAGGAACTACCCCTTTATAGATTTCTATGCGTTCTATCATATTTACAGGGATATTGTTTAGTTGAAAAGAAGATCCTACACCTTCTAAAGGAACTCCATCTAAGTAGAATTTGATCTGATTTCCACTAAAACCGTTTAGAGCAAAATTAAAGTTAGAACCAAGTCCCCCTTCTTCACGCACACGTACTCCAGCACTTCTATTTAAGATCTGATTGACATCAGATACTGTATTGGCTAAAGCTTTTACCTCTACAGCGTTTACAGTATAAGCACTTTGTCTTACCTTTTCACTAGCACTCTTAGCTTTAATATTAATTTCACTTAATTGCTGTTGTTGTTCTTTTAATTTTACTGACAGCACTTTAGTAGTTTCTTGGTCAAAAGTAATAATGCTTTTAAAAGAACTATATCCCATAAAACTAATCTCTATGGTCTCTTTTTTATTCGGAACTTTAAATTCAAAGTTTCCTTTTTCATCAGTCTGAGTAGACTGATTAGATTCTATACCAACAACAGTTGCATAAGCTATTGGTACATTTTTTTCATCTAACACTTTTCCTTTTACAGAATAAGCCAGTTGTTGAGCATGGCAGAAAAGGGTAAAAGAGAATAAGAACGTAAGTAGTATATATTTTTTCATTTAAGATTGTATTGCTCAAAAGACACTTGATAACAGATAATCTGCCTTTTGATTACTATATATTGAATATTTAACTAAGATGTCAATCACAAATAAGAGTTTATCCTTACCTCTTAAATATTTAACAGCTATTTATGTACTCCATAATTAACAACAACTTTTCAATAATCTAACAATCAATATATTGTAAAAAAACAATTACCAATTATTATTTAGACCAATTTTATATAAATGCAAATATATAGTAAATCTTAACATAAAATCAAGTTATGAGAACTTTTATTTTTAATAATTCTAAATAAAATAAAAAGCGGTTACTCACATAGTAAGTAACCGCTTTTATATTAATACGTTATAACGACTAGAACAATCCTTTTAATTTATCGATTGCTCCTCCTAATCCTTCTTTTCCTCCTAGTAAAGATCCTAGCATGTCTTGTGCTCCTCCTTGTCCTAGTCCACTTAAGATTGTAGATATATCAAAACCTGATTCTCCTCCTTGTATTTTAGCTACTATAGCTGATACCACTTGTGGTACTACACCATTAGCAAAACTTCCTGCTACACCTTCTGATAAACCTAATTTTCCAACTAATCCACTGATAAGATTACCTATCATCCCTGTTACGATAGGATTAGATGCGATATTAGAAGCTTGACCTGATAATAAATTTGTCAATCCACTAATATCTCCAGAACTAACACTATCCTTTAATCCATTGATAATGCTGTCTCCTGTTTCTTTAGTAACTGCACTTGTAAGATCTGAAGTGATCCCTCCTTTAGCTACTTCACTAGAACTGATTTGTTCTACTAATTTTGTAATTTGCTCTAACATAGTTTTATTTTTTTAGATGCATAAAACTACTTATTATTTTCGCAATACTTGCATTTTCTCAAAAATTTCATCCCATATTAACACTTTGCTTTCATCTGTAGAAGCATTAATATTAGGCGATAAAGAAAAAGCAGGTTGCATCAGCACTTGAATAGCGGGATGAGGCTCCTCTTCGAATCGATCAATCCCAGCAAACAAAACCGTTTCAGCATTTACTACATCCACTAAATCCACTTCGTTAACCGCCTCCGGATAAGCACAATTAATCACTCCTATCAAGTTATGAGCATGACTAAACGCCTCTTTATCTAAGATATACTTTTGATAATGTTTGGTATGAATAGTGATAAAATGAGAATCGTGTAGTAATCTATGCATATCTGTAGAAACCAGATCTACTCTAAAATGTATTCCGTTAGGCAATACAAAGTCAGCTTTAATCTCTGGAACAGAAGCATCTGTATACAATACATTCATTCCTAAGGCCAACGCCTTTTGAGCCACCTTCTCACCTGCTGTGTTTAAACCTATAATCCCAAGTGTCTTACCTGCTAATTCGATCCCATTGCTATAAGACTGTTGTAGAGATTTAAAACTAGCATCTCCTTCCAGCGGCATATTACGGTTCGACTCTTGTAATAAACGACAACCTGAAAACAAATGGGCAAATACTAACTCTGCAGTAGCATTAGATAACGCTTCTTCTGCCCATATTACCTTAATACCACAACTTTTAATATAATCTATACTATCTAAATCTATCGAGGTACCAGCAAAAACTATAGCCTTTAGATGAGACATCTCATCTATCATTTTCTTATTCAATAAAGTCCCCTGTTGTAACAACAGAACCTCTATCTCATTCTTACTCGTATAATTAACTAACTGTTCGTGAGCTACACGAACCTCTTTTACTTCAAATCCTAATCCCTCTAAGCCGTTCTTTACTTCTTCTGGGATACCATCATTCGCTAATATTCTCATCTGCGTTATTTGGTTCTTTATTAAATCTTTGATTTCATCGTATGTAACACTTCTACTAGAGCATCCACACTCTCTTGCTTCAAGGCATTGTATAGCGAAGCACGATATCCTCCAGCTACTCGATGACCTTTTATATTCGTGATATTCGCCTCCATACATAATGTATCGAAAACGCTTTTCATTGTCTCTTCTTTAAAATCAAAAGTCACATTCATCCTTGAACGATATGCTACATCAGCTAGCCCTACTACATAATCTAACTCATCTATAGCACGATACAGAGTAGCTGCTTTTTGAATATTAATCTTTTCGATAGCCTCTACACCACCTAGATGCTGTAACCATCTCAAGTTTAATAAACTCGTATAAATAGCAAACACATTAGCTGTGTGATATAAACTACCTTTATCGATATGCTCTGCATAATCCATCATTTGAGGTATCATGCGACCTGACTTACCAAGAATACTATCTTTTACTAAAACAACACTTAATCCTGCAGGGCCTATATTCTTTTGTGCTCCAGCATAGATTAGGTCAATTTTATCACAGTCATACACTCTCGAATAAATATCCGAACTCATATCACAGACTATCGGACAGTCTGCCTTAGGCACATCGTTAAACTGTGTACCATAGATTGTATTATTAGAGGTGTAATGCACATAATCTAGCCCTGAAGGAATAACGATATCTTCTGGAATATAAACATACTTTCTATCCTTAGAAGAGGCTAATACCTCTACTTGACCGAACGCTTCTGCCTGTGTTATAGCTTTAGAAGACCAATTACCAGTATCAATATATCCTGCTCTTGTCTGCATTAGATTATATGGAACTCTTAAGAATTCCATACTTGCTCCTCCTTGTAAGAATAGAGCTGAATACCCCTTCCCTTCTAGTCCCAACAGAGACAAAGCCAAATACTGTGCTTCTTCTAGTACAGCTATAAACTCCTTACTGCGATGAGAAATCGAAAGTATAGATAATCCACTCCCATTAAAATCCAATACAGCATCAGCAGCTCCTTTATATACCTCATCTGGTAATAGACATGGGCCTGCACAGAAATTATGTACTTTAATCATGTTTTTTGTTTTTTCTATGAAACTGTGAATATGTGAAACTGTGAAATCGTTTTTTTTGTGATGTTGCTTTTTTGTGATGTCGTGAAATCTTTTAATCTATAATCCTTAAATTAGACTATCAGTTGACACGGATTTATAATCCGTGTCATATTCTATAAACATTAACTGTGACATGCAAAATATTGCGTCTCTACTAATGCTGGTGTGGTTTGCAACCCGTACCTTTATTTACTGTGACACGCAAAATATTGCGTCTCTACTAATGCTAGGGTGATTTACAACCCGTACCGTATATCAGTTGGCGCGGATTTATAATCCGTGCCATGTTCTGTAAACATTAACTGTGACACGCAAAATATTGCATCTCTACTAATGCTGGTGTGTTTTGTAACTCGTACCGTATATCAGTTGGCGCGGATTTATAATCCGTGCCATGTTCTGTAAACATTAACTGTGACACGCAAAATATTGCATCTCTACTAATGCTGGTGTGTTTTGTAACTCGTACCGTATATCAGTTGGCGCGGATTTGTAATCCGTGCCTTGTTCTATAAACATTAACTGTGACACGCAAAATGTTGCGTCTATACTAATACTGGTGTGGTTTATAACCCGTACCGTATATCAGTTGACGCGGATTTATAATCCGTACCATGTTCTGTAAACATTAACTGTGACACGCAAAATATTGTGTCTCTACTAATGCTGGTGTGTTTTGTAACTCGTACCGTATATCAGTTGGCGCGGATTTGTAATCCGTGCCTTGTTCTATAACCATTAACTGTGACACGCAAAATGTTGCGTCTATACTAATACTGGTGTGGTTTATAACCCGTACCGTATATCAGTTGACGCGGATTTATAATCCGTGACATGTTCTGTAAACATTAACTGTGACACGCAAAATGTTCCGTCTCTACTAATGCTGGTGTGGTTTGTAACCCGTACCGTATATCAGTTGACGCGGATTTATAATCCATACCATCTCTAATCACTACAATCCTAACAAAAACGCTATTGTATCCACATTATCAGCATAATCCCATAACTGTGGTTCTTGTGTCTGTCCAAAAGCAATACTGCCGTCTACTAGATTATTAGACACGATACATTGTATCTTATCTGCATCCTCAGCTAATCTTGCTTTTACCTCATTAATATCAGTATAATATTCATAGAATACAGACGATATAGGTGAAGCATATCCTTTATCTTCTTTTACAGTTAAGAAACCATTATCTAGAATCTTAAACTCACTCATTAAGAATACAGCTTTATTATAATCATAGTTATTAGAATACTTTTCATATTCGATAACATCTTTGTACTCAAACATACCTTGATAAAAACTATCAAACACATACCCTTCTGGCACGAATATCTTAGATACATTACGACATCCTAAGCCGTAGTATGTAAACACATCTTTACCTAAAGCCACCATGTCTTCATGACTTTCTGTACCATCTAGCACAGCAACAGAGTTTCTATTCTTGCGTATAATATTAGGTACACTATTAAAGTAATAATCAAAATAACGAGCTGTATTATTACTTCCTGTAGCTATCACTGCATCAAATCCTTCCATCTTCCCTTCAATAAAGTCAAAACGACTAGCAAATCCAGGTTCTACAGCTACTAAGTAAGAAGTTAAAAAAGGAAGTAATTTCTGGTCATTAGAAGACATTTTTACCTTAGCGATATTACCCGAAATCAATACACTAATAAAATCGTGAAATCCTACTAAAGGAATATTACCTGCTAAAATCAATCCTACGCGCTTATTAGGCTCAGTAGAAAAATCATATTTTGAAGTCCACTTATCTAAATTATCTTGTGTCAACGCACTTGCCCAAGAGTTGATCGAGATCACTACTTGTTCTAATGTGAACCATCCATTATAGTTTACTGAGCTGTGAATCAGCTCTTCAAACTTTGAAAAAAATTCATCATTATGACATACATCATTGTTTTTTACAAATTCATTTGCAGCGAATTGGCTCAAAAATTGACCTAACTTAACAAATGCATTTTTTTTAACATCTAAATTCATATTGACTTGTTTGTGAATTGTTTTGGGTGTAAATTTGCATACAAAGTTAATACATATAAAACAAAATATAAGCTATGGCAATCATTATAACAGACGAATGCATAAATTGTGGAGCTTGCGAACCTGAATGTCCTAACACAGCGATATATGAAGGAGCAGATGACTGGAGATATAAAGACGGTACAGCCTTAACAGGTAAGGTAGTTTTACCTGACGGTACTGAAGTTGATGCTGAATCAGCTCAAGAGCCAGTGTCTGATGAGTTCTACTACATCGTACCTTCTAAGTGTACAGAGTGTAAAGGATTCCACGAAGAGCCTCAGTGTGCGGCAGTTTGTCCTGTAGATTGTTGTATTCCTGACGACAACCATGTTGAAAGCGAAGAAACTCTTTTACAAAGACAAGCATTCTTGCATAAGCACTAAGCAACATATAAAGCTACTCCCTGTGAGTAGCTTTTTTCATTTATCACCATAGCCATAAACTAATATATTACTCTACTAGCTCAAGGATTCTTTAAGAATTCTTGAGCTTTTTAATTTTATACTATTCATCTACATCATAGACTCACTAAATCAAAAACAAACATATTTAACTAAAAAACAACAAGTTATAAAAACATTTTTTATTAACTTTATTGATATTAACACAAAAAACAAAACCATTATGAACAAATCTCATGCATTTTGGATCACAGCCATGATCCTTATCACGACCTCAGCCTTCGCAGATAGTCCCTCCATCAAGGTATGGGGAGGAGGACTTACACTAGGTTCGCTTATCGCAGTATTTCTATCTTGGACGAGAAATAAGTCTATCCTTTGGGCTATTGTCCATTTCTTTCTAGGATGGTTATATGTGATTTATTATTTCTTTAGCAACAACTCTAAATAGCATAAAAAAATACGCTCTGATGACTAGTCATCAGAGCGTATTCATTTCTATCTCTTCCCTATTGAATGTTACACTCAATTAGTTTATATCGCCAATCATATTATACCAAGTTAATATCTTATCTTTTATTCACTGCTTTATTAAAAGTAATTGGAACAATCAAATTGCTATTATAGTAATTTCCATTAATATCTCTATTAAAATGATAATCTTCTAACTTTTCATTTTTTAAAGCATACATAATATCTGTCACTAATTCAGTATACATAGCATTATCTGAACTATAATTTCTAGGAAAATCTAATGCCAGATTCCACTTTTGAGCTTTATAATCAGATTCAATATTTACTAATATATAATTAGGCACAGAACCATTCTTAGTATAAATAGTATTAGTTATTTTTGCCTTCACTTTTTCAGATAAATCTATCATTTTATCCTTTGGAAACTTAAATCTAGTATATAACAAACAACCATCAGTATTAATAACTTTTCCATCTTTAGAATAGCATTTAATCACTTTTTCTTTATTTACAGTTGTAATCTCTTCTATCAATCCATCCAACAAAAATTGCTTAGTAACAAGTGTAGAACCCTTTTCTTTTTTATTAAGATAGGTTACAACCCTATCCATATAAAGAGTTTCTTCTTTAGTATTTAAATCTCTCTTATATATTTTTGATTTAAACTCATACTTATTATCAGCTAATACACTACCTATATAGACCACTCTATTTGTCCAAGAACGAGTAGAATCAACCTCAAATCCACCGTTGAAATAGCGTGTAAAAGTTATATTCTCATTCTTTTTTAGAATACTCTTAATAATATCATTCCCCGTAAATTTCATTCGACTCTGTCTAAGGGCACTTCCGCCTGGTGTAGTCTGACTATAACCAAGTGAAGATATAACTATAGCTACAAATAATAGCGTTGATTTAAATAATACTTTCATTGAGGTGTGGTTTAATATTTTACATATAAAATCAAAACTAGAAAGTCCACTCCGTATATCCTAGACATTATCTGACAAAACGGATAAAACTTTAACTTATTATTAATATTTTATACAAAACTTACATTCTATCATTTAACACACTATAACTATCCATGGTGCGCTATAAATGTCAAAGGAATAGTATAGTTACGATTATAGAAATTACCGTATAAATCTTTATTAAAGTGATACTCTTCTATTTTTAAACTATTTAGGGCATTAAGAATATTAATCACTAAACCCGAGTACAAATGATTACTCACTTTATAGTCTTCAGGAAAAGAAAATGTTACAAACCATTTCTTACTTAGATAATCCGCTTCTATATTCAGTAAGATGTAAGAAGGTATTTTTCCTTTAGAACTATACAGAAGATTCTGTATTCCCTGTTTTACATCTATAGATAAAGCCTCAAACTTATGTCCTGGAAATTTAGAATAACTATATAGCAGACATCCCTTATCGTTTAACTTAGCTCCATTTTTATCATAACAGCCAATAGTCTCCTTCCCTTTATCACTCTTATACTCTTCTACTAGTCCCCCTTTTAAGAATTGCTTTCTTATGTAGACCTGTTTCTTTCCTTTCTTATCTAATAAAGTTCTTTTGCTTTCTTCCTCTTTAACTAATTTTCTTGTTTCTATATCAAGCTTATAAGTCTTAGTCATTAGTAAATACTGATTATCCTTTAGGCTTTTCCCTGTATACTTCACTACTCTGTCCCACGTAGATACAGAATCTACAGCATTAATACTGTTAAAGTATCTAGTAAACAATGTATCTTTCTCTTGCTTATTTAACTCTTTTACAATATCATATCCACTTAAAAGCTGCCTATTAATTATAAGCGCATCAGAAGCTGGTCCCCCCTGACCATATCCTAATACTGAAATTAAAAAAAGTATTAACGCCGTTATTCTATTTAATTGCATTTGTCTCATTATCATATCTATTTCTTTATTCTATAATTTAATATTATATAACTATAAATGTATTTTTCCACTTCCTCATTATCTGAAGATTTGTTATTCAAGATTACTCTTATTTTAAATGACTTACCACCTAGATGACTATTACTATTTTTTTAGATCATTCCTTCTTCAAAACATTATATTTTCAATAATCTAAAGTCCTTTAGTCTATAACTACTTCTATCTACTAAAAGATAATGGGATAAACATAGTTCTATTATAATAATTACCATTAATATCTTTATCAAAATGATATTCTTCTAGTTTCTCATTATTTAATACATGGGCTATAGCAGCTACTAGACTTGTATGCATATCAGAACCTAACTTATACTCTTTAGGAAAGTCTAAAGCTAGATTCCAACGCTGACTCTCGTAATCTGCTTCAATTGCTAACACCATATAACGAGGTAACTTACCTTTACTGTTGCTAATTAAATTAGTTATTGTTTTTTGTAGATTGCGTTGAAGCTTTTCTATTTTTTCAACTGGGAAAGGTGTCTGAGAATAGCGAAGACATCCCGTTTCATTCAACACATTCCCTACCTTATCTATACATTTGACAGTGTATTGTTTATTCTGATGAACTATTTCTTCTACTAGCCCGTCTAATAGATATCTTCTATTCAATATATAAACAGCATCTGATTTATTCTGATGATATATCTTCTCACTTTCAGTATTTAACTTTAGCTCCTTCGAATTCTTTTCTTTAAGCATACTCTGGGCAGACATTTTATATTTATTATCGTCCAGTTTTTCTCCTGTATACGTTACTTCCTCTTTCCATAAACGCGTAGAGTCTACTAAGAAGCTGCTTAAATAATGTCTCGTAAAAACCGTATCTCTTCCCGTTTTTAATAAATCTTGAATAACATCATTGCCACGATATACCTCAACACTATTATACTGCTTTGCGTTCCTTTTCTTTTTTTGACCATATACAGTCATAGTTGTTGTAGTTAATACTACAGCTAATACAATTTTTAATAATCCTCTCATGTGTGATGTCTATTGGGTTTTTACAAGTGAATCCAAAACTATAAAGTCCATTTCTAAAATCCTAGACATTCTCTGACAGATTCACTACTTCTCAAATTTATTTTAACCTTATATCCAAGGAGAATACATGGTTAATAAAAGGATACTTCTTCGACTAATGACCTCTTTTGCCCACTAAATACGGGTTATTGTCCACGAACTGTCGAAGGAATTGCATTCAAACTACTGTTTATAAGGCTTTAAGGGGATATAAAGAAAGTGTTCATTCTACACAAAAAACAAACAAATCACTGTAAACCAACATATTAAACAAAAATCACTCTTAAAAAAAATGTCATCTTTTTTTTCAAAAAGAGCTAATTATAGGTCTTTACAGAGCTAATTATCAAAAAAAAGGAAGTATAATCTATAAAAACTCGTTATAAAAGGTCAATTTTTGAATCAAAAAGTAAAAAAAAGAGTTGATTATTTTTATGATGATACCTCTTATAAAAAGTTTATTAATGGAGTTAGATATCTATAATAAGGCCAATGTTTAGATCTCAAAGACTAGATTAAACCCAGAATAAGCGTTAGCCAAATACTACAAAGCAATTCTACTTCATATCTCTTTCATTAGCTCTAAAACCATACTATAGTATGCTTGTATCACTAATTCAGAGCTATTTTGTATAATTACTTTTCGTTTATCTGTCTATCACTGATTCTGGGTTAAAAGGAGTCAAAAAAAATGGGGATAGACACTAACCTGTCTATCCCCCTACCAAAAACTAAAAAATGTAAGATGCTTACAAAATTTACTTGTATAAAACCTAGTCTAATATAGATATCGGTTTGAAATTATCATTTAATGCTACGAGCGTAAATACTCCTGTCACTACTTGGATGCGTTCATCCTCTCTCATCTTCTCTCTGTACACATTGACACGGATGCGAATACTCGTATTCCCGATAGACTCTACCTCACCTACCATCTCTACTAATGAGCCAGCTGGTATCGGCTTTCTGAAGTCAATCTTATCACTACTAACAATCACAAAGTTCTTTCTACAAAAACGAGTAGCAGTCATAAATGCTGTCTCTGTCATCATCATGATTACTCGTCCACCGAACATGGTATTATGATGATTAGTAGTATCTGGGAATACTACCTTAAAGACACTAGTGATTGCCTTCGATTTTCGTTCTTCTATCTCTGCTTCTATTAACATAGTTATATTCGTTAATCCTACAGTATTCAGAAATACTATAGACTAGATAGAAATCTATCAAACTGCTATTCGAAAAAATGATTTGGAATTAAATGAAAAGATACAATGCGCTCATCCTAGATTATACTGACTATAATCTCATGGATTAAATAATAAACACATTCCAACTTGACATAAAGCTCTAAACCGCGAAAGCATAGTCTATAAACAGAATTAGGCAGGTCTCCTGACTTGTAACTATTTTTTATCGTCCTTCCCATTACTTAAGTAATAACAGTGGATCACTTGGATAAAAAATTAATGAGTTACTTACAGTTGCGCGACAGTTCGTGATTCTCACACGATTCCCTTTTCATATACAACTAAGTATAACCTATTTCTATGGAATTAATACTGTATTATTTTCTAATACTGTGGCGAAGATAGTAATTCTTTTGAAACATCCAACACATTTTAATCAAACAAAGCCACATAAACTAAGAAGTCTATGTGGCTTTTATCATTGGATAAGTCAATATATCTAAGTTAAACTATTTTCTTCTTTGCCCAATTTAGGACATCTATATAGAGAATACTTCTCACATAAAATCTATTCGTATAGAGCTCTTCAGTTTCTTTTACAAATCGCTCTAACACAAGCTTCTGATCTTTAACCGATGCTCCTAATAGTCCTTCGAATAGACTCATAAAGGTATCGTGTATCTGTGTTTTATTTTTCATCTTTTTCATCAAGGCTCTATTGGCTTTAATAAAGTCTTCATAATGCTGATCTTTCCCTGACTCATACTGTGCCATTAGAGATAAAATACGAGTATGAAATAGTAAATCTTCCTGTACAGAGTAGTCAGAATTCTTCAGAATTCGTTCTGTATAGGCAAGAGAATCATCATATTTCTTGTATCCGAAATACAAAGAAGCTACTTTAAAATATAGAATATGGAAGTGATGCTCATCGATCATATTCACATATTCATTAAGTCCACGCTGTAATTGCTTTACGAAAAGTAGACTTCCATTATAAGTCTGTTGTATAAACTCTATATTCAGCTTATTACTAAACTGCAATAAGAATCGCTGAGAATCTATATTCATAGACTGAGGGAAGCTCTCTAAAGCCAATTGTTCTTCTAATTTAGCATTCCAATAGATATATTTATCTACAGATTTAAACAACAATAAGATTTTAAATAAATAAGAGTTCCCTTTTAAATACCATATAGGATGACTCTGTATCATCTTAGGATGCTCATAGAATAGTGTTACCCATAGCTTAGCATATTTATAAGCGTTGTGATAATCTTGGATTAGAAAACATAACCACACATGCGCTTTAAAGTACCATAACTTCTCTCTAAAGTTAAGCATCTTCACATCTATATCTAAGAGCTGATCACTAAATCGGGTAATTAGCTCTTGCTTATCTTCCTCGCTCTTAGCATACCCTGAGGTAAGCATCTCGTTATAGAACTTCAGTGATAGATTAGATAACTTAGTCGCATAATAGTTCTGTATAATCAGGTCATTAGACTGTGCGATAAGCTCGTCTGCACGCCCCGTAATACTACGAGTGATATACTGAGATTCGATTACCTTTTCTAGTTCTATAATCTCTAGAGCCAGGCTCTTCTCCTCTACATCTAAAGCGATTTGTTTCGCCTTATCTAATATTTTTAGCCCTTGCTTATGTAATCCTTTTTGATACAAAATGGTTGCAAAATCTAATTGTTCACGTATCTGTATTCTTACGTTTTTCTTACTAGGATTCATACGAAGGCTAGCCAAAATAGCTTTATACAGATTTGCTTTTAAGTTGGATAATTGTTGTTTACTCGTTATTTTTTGTTTGAGAATAACTTGCTCATCATACTCCTCCATCTTATCCATCGCATTAAATAGTGAGATGAATTTAGCATCTGCATTATTCTGCAACCTATTCACATATAAAGTAAATTGACGTTTCTCTGACCTTGTCAAAGATTTTATCAATATAAATAACCAGTCTTTTCCCCAATTTGACATTGTAATAAAAAATATTTTAACAAACTCAAAAACAACAACTTAAATAACTAAATCAGTTTTTTAACATTGTAGTTTTTGTTTTTTTGATAAAGTTAACAAAAAGCTTTTATACACTTTTGTCTAAAGTTATTTAAAAACATAAAATATGAAAACTGAAAAGATTGAGATTTTTGACACCACATTAAGAGACGGAGAACAAGTACCTGGTTGTAAACTAGATAAACAACAAAAGTTGGCTATTGCTCAGCAACTCGATGAATTAGGTGTTGATGTGATTGAGGCAGGTTTTCCTATTTCTAGTCCTGGTGACTTTGAGGCTGTTCAGGCGATTAGTAAAATCGTTAAAAACGCTAAAATATGTGCACTTACTCGTGCGAATACGAAAGATATAGATTCGGCAGCTAAGGCATTAGAGTTTGCACAAAAACCAAGAATACACACAGGTATCGGTACATCTGACTCACATATAAAATACAAGTTTAACTCAACACAAGAGGCTATTATAGATCGTGCTGCAGAAGCTGTAGCCTATGCTAAAAAGTATGTGCACGATGTAGAGTTCTACGCTGAGGATGCTGGTAGAACTGATAATGTTTATCTAGCGAAAGTCTGTGAAGCAGTAATCCAAGCAGGTGTGACAGTGATCAATATCCCTGATACTACGGGATACTGTCTACCTACAGATTATGGAAACAAAATAAAGTACTTAAGAGATCATGTCAAAGGAATAGAGAACGTCATCTTATCATGTCACTGTCACAATGATCTAGGTATGGCTACTGCTAATTCTATCGCTGGAATAATCAATGGGGCTAGACAGATCGAATGTACAATCAACGGTATAGGTGAACGTGCAGGTAATACCGCTTTAGAGGAAGTGGTCATGATCTTAAAACAACATGAGAATTTAGGCTTTCATACCGATATTAATACAACGATGTTAAATCATTTAAGTCAGCTGACTTCTTCTACGATGGGAATGGTAGTCCAACCGAATAAAGCTATTGTAGGTGCGAATGCCTTTGCTCACAGTTCTGGTATTCATCAAGATGGAGTGATTAAACGAAGAGACACTTATGAGATTATAGACCCTAAAGATGTGGGTGTAGACGCTTCTTCTATCATTCTAACGGCGCGTAGTGGTAGATCAGCCTTAGCGTACCGCTTCAAGAATATCGGATATGACGTTACTAAAACCGAATTAGATACTTTATACGAATATTTCTTAGGCGTAGCAGATACTAAAAAAGAAGTAACCGAAGTAGACTTATTTGCCATTATGAATATGTACACACAGAACCAGATTATTAAACACGCCTAAACAAACAAAGAAAATGAGTAAAACACCAAAAACATTATTTGACAAGGTATGGGATGCCCATGTCGTAGAAAGTATTGAGAACGGTCCGGATATATTATATATAGATAAACATCTAATTCATGAGGTAACGAGTCCACAAGCCTTTGATGAACTAAAGAAGAGAGATATTCCTGTCTTTAGACCACAACAAATCATCGCTACAGTGGATCACAATGTACCAACTCTAAATCAAGAATTACCCATTAAAGATCCTTTATCAAAACAGCAAGTAGAACAATTAGCAATTAACTGTAAGGAAAACAACATTACTTACTATGATTTAGGACATCCATACCAAGGGATAGTGCATATTATCGCACCCGAACTTGGTATTACTCAGCCAGGTATGAGTATGGTCTGTGGAGACAGTCATACTTCTACTCATGGCGCATTCGGAACTATTGCATTTGGTATCGGGACGAGCCAAGTAGCGCAAGTATTCGCTAGTCAATGTATCTTAATGAATAAGCCTAAGACTATGCGTATCACCGTAAGTGGTAAACTTAATGCTCACGTACAGCCAAAAGATGTGATCTTATATATCATCTCTCAGGTAGGTACAGATGCGGGTACAGGGTACTTCTGTGAATATGCTGGTAACGTATTTGAAGAGATGAGTATGGAAGGAAGAATGACTGTCTGTAATATGAGTATAGAGATGGGAGCACGTGGAGGAATGATAGCTCCTGACCAAACTACTTTTGACTATGTAAAAGACAAAACCTTTGCTCCTCAAGGAGAAGAATGGAATCAAAAAGTAGCATATTGGCAGACATTACCAACAGATAAAGATGCACAATTTGACTTTGAATATCACTTCAATGCAGAAGATATCAAGCCAATGATTACTTATGGTACTAACCCAAGTATGGGAATAGACATAGATACGTTCATTCCATTCAATAAAAATGAATCAGAAGAGAAAGCTCTTAATTATATGGGATTATTACCAGGTCAGGCTATTGATACGATACCGATTAAACACGTATTTATAGGTAGTTGTACGAATGCTAGAATAGAAGACTTTAGAGTAGCTGCTTCTTATATTCAAGGGAAGCAAATCTCTAAAGACATCAATGCTCTAATAGTACCTGGTTCACAAAAAGTAGTCGCTCAGATAAAAGAAGAAGGACTAGATATAGTGTTCCAAGAAGCTGGTTTTATTATTAGACAACCAGGCTGCTCTGCCTGTCTAGCGATGAATGAAGACAAGATACCATCAGGCGAATTCTGTGTTTCTACTTCGAATAGAAACTTCGAAGGAAGACAAGGACAAGGAGCTCGTACCTTATTAGCAAGCCCATTAACAGCAGCTATCGTAGCTGTAGAAGGAAAGATTACTTACTCTAAAATGAATGAATATGCAAGCCTTAACTAAGATAACATCTACCGCTACTCCATTAGCTATAGAGAATATAGATACAGATCAGATCATACCTGCTCGTTTCTTAAAAAGTATAAACAGAGAAGGCTTCGGTGATAATCTATTTAGAGACTGGAGATATAATAATGATGGTAGTGAGAAAAAAGACTTCTCTCTAAATAACCCTAAATACGCTGGTGAGATATTAATCGCTGGTAATAATTTTGGGTGTGGGAGTAGTAGAGAACACGCAGCATGGGCTTTATCTGATTATGGTTTTAAGGTCATTGTGAGTAGTTACTTTGCGGATATCTTTAAAACAAACGCCTTAAACAATGGTGTACTTCCTATTATGGTGAGTAAGGAGTATCTCTCTTACTTATTTAATGAAGTACAAAACAATCCTAATATACAGATAGATGTAGATGTGGAACAACAGTCTATTACAGTCAATAATCAAAAAGAGCACTATGAACTAGATCCGTATAAAAAGATCTGTTTGCTAAATGGATATGATGACATAGACTTCTTAATTGCTAAAAAGGATGCAATAAAATCCTTTGAACAAACTAAATCGTACTAGACATGACTAATAAATACAATATAGCAGTATTATCAGGAGACGGCATAGGCCCAGAGGTAATCCACGAAACAATAAAAGTATTAAATGCAGCTGCACAGACCTATGTGTTCCAATTACAATATCACGAAGCACTAATCGGAGCTATTGCTATAGATGAAACAAACAATCCTTTGCCACAGGAAACATTAGCTAAATGCAAGGCTTCGGATGCTGTGCTTTTTGGCGCGATTGGGGATCCTAAATACGATAATGATCCGTCTGCGAAGATACGCCCTGAGCAAGGGTTACTTGCTCTTAGAAAAGAATTAGGCCTTTATGCTAATGTGCGCCCTGTAAAAGCGTATCAAAAGCTGATCAATAAAAGCCCTTTAAAAGAAAACATCATTCAGGGAACTGATATGGTAATTTATAGAGAATTAATTAGCGGTATCTACTTCGGAGACAAAAGTACTTCTGCTGACGGCAAGTCAGCAGTAGATATCTGTTCGTATCATCAAGAAGAAATAGAAAGCATCGCTCGTCTAGCTTTTAAAACAGCTAAACAACGTAATAATAAAGTGACACTTATAGATAAAGCAAACGTATTAGAGACTTCTAGACTCTGGAGAAAAGTAGTGAAGACTATTGCTATGGAGTTCCCAGAAGTTGAATTAGACTTTATGTTTGTAGATAACGCAGCTATGCAATTAATCTTAAACCCAAAACAGTTTGACGTTATTCTAACAGAAAATATGTTTGGAGACATTATTTCTGATGAGGCTAGTGTTATCGGTGGCTCTATTGGATTATTGCCTTCTGCATCTATCGGAGAAGAAAGCGCTTTATTTGAGCCTATTCACGGTTCTTATCCACAGGCAAAAGGACTAGGAATCGCTAATCCTATTGCTTCTATATTAAGCGGAGCTATGATGCTAGAACATTTAGGCGAACACGAAGCTGCTGAAGCTATAGAGGATGCAGTACTACACTGTATCAATGCAGGTGTATTAACTACTGACTTAGACAAGACTTCTAAATTTATTACATCTGATATCGGTGACTATATCTGTAATCATATTCGATACAGAACAGGATATAGATATAAAGATAATATCCCATATCACAAATCAACGATTATATAAACAGAAAAGAGCTCCTTAGTGGAGCTCTTTATTATTTTGTTCTGCTCATTTGATGAGCTTGTATATCTTCGTATATCTTTACCGTCTGCATAGTGGTAAAAGCTTTCATCTTATTCAGCATATACTGTCCATGTTCTCCCATTTCTGGTTGTACTTTCAGCTTTCGCTTATCACTTCCTACCCAAGTATAATAATACGGTTTATCATTCTCTATCGCTACTACTCCTACAGAGTCAGCCATATAATTATAGTCATTTAGAGCGAATCTATAAGGCTTAGTATTACAAAACAGATTATCTCCTGTATATTTATAATTCGCATCAGATAAACTCAGATTAAATATAGTAGGAAAAATATCTTTATGTGAAGCTAAAATATGCTCATCAAAAAAGACTGGTTTATACTTCTCTGGTATATAAAACAGAATAGGGACGCTTCTCTTCATAAAACTATCCTCTGCTGTGTATTCAAACACTTGTCTAATATTATGATCACCTGAAGCCACTATAATAGTATTCTCTCCATAAGGAGACTCTTTTATCATCCTGATCAATCTAGCTAACTCAGAAGCAGCATATTGATGAGAAGCAAAATTAGCATAAGCTGTAGCTTCATCTACTCTTATATTTTTTCTTACTTCTTCTGGCATTTTAATCGGTTGTACTTTAAAATTGTTTGGCACCTCAAAAGGAGTATGATTACTAATCGTCAAACCAAAGATAAACTTAGGTTTATCATCCTTTTTCTTTAATGTATTAAAGATATAATCAAACAAATATCCATCGTGTACCCCCCATGCAAACTGTTCTGCTTTAGGATTAAACTCTAAAATAGCATTATTCCCTTCTAGATAATCAAACTGTTGATGTTCTAACATCTTGTCTATATTTCTCCAGGACAAATTAGCTCCTGTTAGAAAGTAAGTATCATATCCATTCTCTTTAAAAGGAATAGCTACAGATGTAGTAAAAGGTGTATCAAAATAAACAGACTGAGAAATAATAGTCTTAGGAGTACCAATCATAAAGTTCTCTAAAGTCTGAATAGTACCATTAAATGCAGACATAGCATTCTTAAAGTAATACAGATTAGGTAACTCATTTTTTAAATCTCCTATCAAATTAAACTCCTTAGTATTCATCTCAAAATAATGATTACTCATACTTTCCATCTGAAGAAATATAACATTAGGAGGATTCTTTTCTAAAAAATCATTATGAGCTGTCTTAGCTGTAAGATCTTTATCAAAATCAACTGAGGCATTCTTTAAATAAGTATTCCATACCTCCTCTAAAGATTTAAAACTAGAACTCATCATGACACGATCAATATCAGGTACAATCATATTAGCCTTACGCTCTGAGTTGGCAAACTTCAAACAATACATCGCATTATACCCCAATGAATTAACAAACTCATTAGTAGATACATTAGTATGCTCTCTACGTAAAGTAAACTCTCCTAAAGAACCACGCATTCCTATAAAAAACACAGGTATTACAAGCAATAATAAGTAATCTATCTTCCTGACAGTAGACTTACTTTCACTTCTGACATAACGATTAACTATAAATCTATATACTCCTATCAAACATAAAACAACACTAATATATAGAGATATGATCTTCAGAATAGGATAGTCATTCCACACAGAATCTAATACAGCTGAAGTATCATCATAGAAAATACCAAAAAACAATAAATTGATATGAGATTGAAAGAATTGATAGAAATAATAATCAATTATAATAAGCGATAAAAATAATATTAAAACGACTGATAAAATGACTAATGCTATTTTATTATAAGCCCTTAAAAATTTGTCTGAAGCTTTCTTAGAAATAAATAATGAGGCTATCCAAAATAATAATAGAGGCAAGAAACCATAACAAATAGCAGATATATCAAATCTACTACCCGCTATAAAAGCCTTTAATACACTCCCCTTTACCTCTACTAGTTCCTCAAAATTTCCATAGGTAAACAAGAAGAAAAGTCTACTCAAAAGAAAGGTCAAGAAGAAGAATACAAAATAAATACCTGTTACTTTAAGTACTCTCTTATATAAATCTATATTCACAACCACTGTTTTTAAATAATTATCAGGGCACAAAACTAGCAAATAAGTTTACAATAAATTAACATTCTTATAATTTTCAAATAATATTGAAGTTATATTACTGCATTCTAAAGCGAAAGAAAGAAGTTTGAAAATATTTTTCAAAAACGTTTTGTAAGAGTAAAAAGACTTTTATATATTTGCACTCGGTTTTTAAGCAACAGCTAATTCAAATAAACCAGTTAGATTAGTAAAATTAAGATTTAAAGATAAAAGCAATGAGCAAAAGAACGTTTCAACCATCGAATAGAAAAAGAAGAAACAAACATGGTTTCATGGATAGAATGTCTACTCCTAACGGTAGAAAAGTATTAGCTGCTAGAAGAGCTAAAGGAAGACATAAATTGACTGTTTCTTGTGAAACAAGACATAAAAAATAATGTTTGGATCAAACATAAATAAAGGTGTTACTATTATTCGTAACGCCTTTTTTTATACTTTGTCGTAAAACATACCATCTATCACACACAACAACACTAAACTTACTTCACTCACAACGAAGTATTTAACATAACAACACAATTAAAATGCCCAAAGACAATTCTATCAAAACTGTATTAATCATTGGTTCAGGACCAATCATTATTGGACAGGCTTGTGAATTCGATTACTCAGGTTCACAATCAGCAAGATCTTTAAGAGAAGAAGGAATTAAAGTTATATTGATTAACTCTAATCCTGCGACAATTATGACTGACCCATCTATGGCAGATCATATTTACTTAAAACCACTGACAGCAAGATCTATTATAGAGATTCTTGTAGCTCATCCAGAGATTGATGCTGTATTACCTACTATGGGTGGTCAGACAGCACTAAACTTATGTTTAGAATGCGATGAGAAAGGTATATGGGCAGACTTCGGAGTTCGCCTAATCGGTGTTGATATCAACGCTATTAACATCACTGAAGATCGTGAGCAGTTCAAACAACTTTTAGAGAAAATAGACGTTCCTGCAGCTCCTGCAAGTACAGCTACTTCATTCTTAGAAGGAAAAGAGATCGCTCAAAAATTTGGTTTCCCATTAGTTATTCGTCCTTCATTTACCTTAGGAGGTACTGGAGCAGCTTTCGTTCACAAAGAAGAAGACTTCGACGATTTATTAACTTATGGATTAGAAGCTTCTCCTATCCACGAAGTTTTAATTGACAAAGCTTTATTAGGATGGAAAGAATACGAATTAGAATTATTACGCGACAAAAATGATAACGTAGTAATCATCTGTACTATTGAGAATATGGACCCTATGGGTATCCACACAGGAGATAGTATCACTGTAGCTCCTGCTATGACATTATCAGATAGAACATTCCAAAGAATGCGTGATCTATCAATCAAGATGATGCGTAGTATTGGTAACTTCGCTGGAGGATGTAACGTACAGTTCGCTGTATCACCAGACGAAAAAGAAGATATCGTAGCTATTGAGATTAACCCACGTGTATCTCGTTCTTCTGCATTAGCTTCTAAAGCGACTGGTTACCCTATCGCTAAGATTGCAACTAAACTTGCATTAGGATATACACTAGATGAGTTACAAAACCAAATTACTAAATCTACATCAGCTTTATTTGAGCCGACTTTAGACTATGTAATCGTTAAAATACCTCGTTGGAACTTTGACAAATTTGAAGGTGCTGATAGAACATTAGGTCTTCAAATGAAATCTGTAGGTGAGGTTATGGGTATCGGACGTTCGTTCCAAGAAGCTTTACACAAAGCAACTCAATCATTAGAGATTAAACGTAATGGTCTAGGAGCTGACGGTAAAGGATATACTAACTATGATCAAATTATCGATAAACTTACTCACGCAAGTTGGGATAGAGTTTTCGTAATCTATGATGCAATCCAACATGGTATTCCATTAAGTAGAATACACGAAATCACTAAAATCGACATGTGGTTCTTAAAACAATACGAAGAACTATATATGTTAGAAAAAGAGATTTCTAAATATACACTTGAGACTCTACCTAAAGATTTATTACTAGAAGCGAAACAAAAAGGTTTTGCTGATAGACAAATCGCTCATATGCTAAATACACTTGAGAGTAAAGTACATGACTTACGTGATACAATGAACATTCAACGTGTGTTTAAATTAGTAGATACTTGTGCTGCAGAATTCCCTGCTAAGACTCCTTACTACTACTCTACATTCGAGGCTGAAATCGAAAGGCCTGACGGTACACGTTATGTGTCTAACGAAAGCATCGTAACAGATAAGAAAAAGGTAGTGGTACTAGGTTCAGGACCTAACCGTATCGGTCAAGGTATCGAATTCGATTACTCTTGTGTACACGGAGTATTAGCTGCTGAAGAATGTGGTTATGAAACAATTATGATTAACTGTAATCCAGAGACAGTATCTACTGACTTTGATACAGCGAACAAATTATACTTCGAACCAGTATTCTGGGAGCATATCTATGACATCATCCAACACGAAAAACCAGAAGGGGTAATCGTACAGTTAGGTGGTCAAACAGCGCTTAAACTAGCTGAAAAACTAGAGAAGAATGGTATTAAGATCTTAGGAACTAGCTTTGACGCATTAGACTTAGCTGAAGACAGAGGTCGTTTCTCTGAATTATTAGAGCAACTAGATATCCCATTCCCTCAATTCGGTGTTGCTAAAACAGCTGAACAAGCAAATAAACTAGCAGACCAATTAGACTTCCCTTTACTAGTAAGACCTTCTTATGTATTAGGAGGACAAGGAATGAAGATCGTTATCAACAAAAAAGAATTAGAAGAGCACGTAATCGAATTACTAAACTCTATTCCTGGTAACTCATTATTACTTGACCACTATTTAGCAGGAGCTATTGAGGCTGAAGCAGATGCTATCTGTGATGGTGAGAATGTACACATCATCGGTATTATGGAGCATATAGAGCCATGTGGAGTTCACTCTGGAGATAGCCACGCTATGTTACCTCCATTTAACTTAGGTGAATATGTGTTAAACCAAATTAAAGACCACACAAGAAAAATTGCTGTAGCTTTAAAAACAGTTGGTTTAATCAACATTCAGTTCGCTATTAAAGATGATATTGTATATATCATCGAAGCTAACCCTAGAGCATCTAGAACAGTTCCATTCATCGCTAAAGCGTATGGAGAACCTTATGTAAACTACGCTACAAAAGTAATGTTAGGACACAACAAGGTAACTGACTTTGACTTTAATCCACAGTTAAACGGATACGCGATCAAAACACCTGTATTCTCTTTCAACAAGTTCAAAAATGTAAATAAAGCATTAGGACCTGAAATGAAATCTACAGGAGAGAGTATCTTGTTTATCGAAAACTTAAGAGACGATCAATTCTATGAAATCTATTCTCGTAGAAAAATGTACTTAAGTAGATAATACTTAAAAGCCCATCTTAATAAAGGTGGGCTTTTTTATTTGACTTATCTATGTCTACTATATCCATCTTGTTTATTACTATAATATTTATAGTAAATATCGCCTGCACATACCTCATACTCTCCAAACTCATAATTACCTGACGCAGAGATAACAAATATTGCATTAGACAATACATTTCTGTCTTTCATTATAAATTCTTTAAGGTACTTCATACTCCACTCACCTTGAAAAACATAACCGTGAGCGATGGCCTTATCCTCATCTAACTTGGTAAAATTACAAGCAATATATCCATCCATCTGAATTAGCTTTTCTTTTAAATCTCTTTTCTTCTTACGCTTAGACTCTTGCTTGATATTACTTTCCTTAAGTGTATCATTACCATGTATAGGCATAAAAGAATTAGCAAATAAACTTGAGGTTATAAGTAATAACCATACACATAAAAATTTCTCATAATAAATACCTTTATAATTATAGTCTAATATTAAAGATATAACTTTAATCGATATAAAATTTTAAATTACAGATACTTATAAAACAAAAAACAGTTTTGCTATAAACCATAGCAATACTAAACACTTTTATACAGGCATTATTTACTACTTTTGACTATCTAACTTCATTGTCAAAAAACATGTCACAAGAAATATTAATAGGCTTATTAGCTATTCTAATTATCATCGCTTTTTTTATTGGTAAATCAGGTAAAAAAGAAACTACCTCATCTGGAGATTTTATTAGGCTACAAGCAGACAACGACTTTAAAGATAAACTGATAGATCAACTAAAAAGCGAAAAGAAAACAATAGAAGAAAACTTAGAGATTATCCGATTAGACAATCAGGAACTAATAGCACGTATATCTATTCGAGACACAGAATACATTAATTTACAAGAACGATTAGAATCACAACAACAAGAGACTGCTAATCTTCAAGAGAAGTTCACAAAAGAGTTTGAAAACCTCGCTAATCGAATATTAGAGGAGAAAAGTGATAAGTTCACTAAGCAGAATAAAGCTAGCTTAGAAACGCTATTATCACCTCTACAAGAGAAAATACAACACTTCGAACAAAAAGTAGAACAAACACATAAAGAAAGTATTGACCATCATGCTGCATTGCGTCAACAGATATTTGGGTTACAACAGCTAAACCAAAAGATGAGTCAAGAAACCCTTAATCTAACAAAGGCTTTAAAAGGAGATAATAAAATGCAAGGAAACTGGGGAGAGATGATTCTAGAAAGTGTACTTGAAAAATCTGGTTTAGAAAAAGGTAGAGAATATGAAACTCAACAAAGCTACACTTCTGAGGAAGGTAATAGACTACAGCCTGATGTCGTAATCTACTTACCTGACAATAGACATATGGTAGTCGATTCTAAAGTATCCTTAGTTGCTTATGAACAGTATATCAATACTGTAGATATCGAAGAGCAAAAACGCTATTTACAAGAGCATTTAATTTCTTTAAAAAGACATATAGATGGGCTGTCTGAAAAGAATTACCACGAACTATACAGAGGTACAAGTCCTGATTTTGTATTGCTATTTATCCCTATAGAGACAGCCTTCTCTATAGCAATTAATGCAGATAATACACTATATACTAAGGCTTTTGAAAAAAACATCGTCATAGTAACCCCTTCTACTCTATTAGCGACATTACGCACAATAGAAACAATGTGGAGCCAGCGCAAGCAACAAGAAAATGCTTATGAAATAGCAAGACAAGCAGGCTTGCTGTACGATAAATTTGTTGGACTAGTCACTGACTTACAAAAAGTAGGAAAGAAGATAGATGAGTCGAGAAATGAATACGATAATGCCTTCAATAAATTAAGTGAAGGAAAAGGAAACTTAATAACTTCTGTACAAAAATTAAAAGACATGGGAGCCAAAGCTAAGAAAAGCTTAGATTCACAAATTTTAGACAATGCTATTGATAACCTTTAGTTTAAATAGATAAAATATTAAGAGAAGTTTATTTTATTAAAAAATCATTAGAAATTTTAAAGTACACTTTGTATAGATTACCTTTGCATAGTTTTTAAGAAAATATTATACTAACTACTTAATAAGCTTCGATCTATGACTTTTAAAGACATGCACCCAGCAGATATTGCTGAAGCAATTACAGAGATGAAAAGAACCGATAGAAACCTTGCGTTTCTAAAGCTTTCACCTGACTTAAAAGTTGAAGTATTCTCCTTTTTAGATATTAATATTCAAGAGGAAATAGTGCGTAGCATGACAAGAGAAGATTATGCAGATGTACTTAATAACTTAGAACCTGATGACCGTACAGAGTTATTAGAAGATTTCCCAGATGAATTAATTAAATACTCTATCAACTTATTAAACGATAAAGAAAAGCAAATTGCACTTAACTTAATAGGATATAAAGAAGATAGTATTGCTCGTTTAATGACTCCCTTGTATATCCAAACGAAAGCTAACAAAACAGTTAGACAAGTTTTAGATCATATCAAGGTGTATGGTAAAAAAGCTGAAACATTAAACTATATCTATGTAGTAGATGATCACAATAGATTAATTGATGACTTAAAACTAGGTGAATTAGTTCTAGCAGACGAAAACACACTAATAGCAGACTTAATAGACAACACATTTGCTTCTATTACAAGTACTACAAAAACAGAAGATGCTTTTGACATATTCGAGAAATACGATCGTTCTGCACTACCTATCATAACAGAAAGTGGAGTACTTGTAGGTATAGTAACCTTCGATGATATCTTAGATGCTATTAAAGATAGAGATACAGAAGATATCCAAAAGTTCGGGGGTATGGAAGAATTAGATTTATCTTATACACATACACCACTATTCGAATTAGTACGAAAAAGAGCGGGTTGGTTAATTATCTTATTTTTAGGAGAAATGTTAACTGCTTCTGCAATGGGACATTTTGAAGATGAGATAGAGAAGGCAGTTGTATTAGCACTATTCGTTCCTTTAATTATATCTAGTGGTGGTAACTCTGGTTCTCAAGCGGCTTCTCTTATTATACGTGCCATGGCATTAGGTGAGTTAAAACTAAATGACTGGTGGTATGTAATGCGAAAAGAGATTGCGTCAGGAGTAATGTTAGGAGGTATCTTAGGAATTATTGGTTTCGTAAGAATCTTCATTTGGCAAGAAGCAGGCATATATGATTATGGAGAACACTGGATTGCTATCGGACTAAGTGTATCAGTCTCTTTACTATTCATTGTTTTATGGGGTACCCTATCTGGTTCGTTAATACCATTTATATTGAGAAAGTTTGGAATGGACCCAGCCACTGCGTCAGCTCCGTTTGTTGCTACACTAGTAGACGTTTCTGGATTAATCATCTACTTCTCTATAGCAGCCATGTTTTTATCAGGAAAGATATTATAATAAATAAGTATAACTAAAAAAAGGCGAGTAAACACAACTGTTTACTCGCCTTTTTTATATAACCTTACTTTAAGGTAAGAGGTTTTTCAGCTTCTAATACAGGAGCATTAGAGTTATTATAAATCTGAGGCTCATTATTTTTATTGTAACTAACTAGAGCTTGCTCATACTCTTTTTTATACTTGTCTTTATCAGAAGTCAATTTATCTTTTGTTCCACAAGAAATAAATAATATACTTATCGATAGTGTAATATACGCTATTCTCATAATATCTAGTTTAAAGGTTGATTCTCTTAAAGATACACTTTAAATTAATAGATACTACTCCTCTTCTCTAAATTTGACTTTTTTCATATTTGGTAACAGAGCTGCTATAATCCCAATTAAAGGTAAATAAGCACAAATCATATAGATATTCTCAATAGAAGTACGGTCAGCCCACCATCCTAGAACAGCAGATCCTAAACCTCCCATACCAAAAGCAAAACCATAAAACAAGCCTGACACCATACCTATTTTACGTGGTAATAGCTCTTGTGCATACACTAATATAGATGGGAATGCTGAGGATAGGATTAAACCGATAATCACAATTAATATACCTGTCCACTCTAAAGAAGCATAAGGTAGTAACATCGTGAACGGAGCTACTCCTAATACTGAAAACCAAATAATGTATTTACGTCCTACTTTATCACCAAAGAAACCGCCTATTAAAGTTCCTGCTGCCACAGCTAACAAGAAGTAAAAAAGGTAAACTTGCGCTTGTACTTCACTTATACCAAACTTATCCATTGTATAAAACTGAAAATAACTAGAAATACTAGCTACATAGAAATACTTAGAGAAGATAAGTAATAGTAAAACTACAATAGATGTCCATACTCTTAACTTAGAAAGTTCAGGAATACGAATAACCTTCTTCTTCTTTCCTACTTGACTCTTTAATACATCTTTATACCATCCTCCGATAAAGGCGTACACAAATTGAGCAATAAAACCAACAACTAAAAACCATAACAAATGTTGTTGCCCTTTTGGCAATACTATCCATGCAACTAACAATGGTGCTAAAGCTGTTCCTGTGTTACCTCCAATCTGAAAAATAGATTGTGCTAAGCTACGTTTCCCTCCTGAAGCTACATAAGATACCCTAGATGACTCTGGATGGAATATAGAAGACCCTATACCTATTAATATAACAGCACATAGTACCATTGCATAAGAAGGGGCATAACTAAGTAATATAACTCCAAACATAGAACAGATCATACCTATCATTTGTGAATAAGGCTTTGGATGTTTATCTGTATAAGTACCTACTAAAGGTTGAAGTAAAGAGGAAGAAACTTGATAACAAAAAGTAATCATTCCGATTTGTGCAAAACTTAAGTTATAGTTAGTCTTAAGTAATGGGTAGACTGCTGGAACTATAGCTTGTAGAAAATCGTTACATAAATGTCCAAAGCTTATTGCTAATAGAATTGGAAAAACTGTTTTCTGATTTACTGTTTGTTCATTGATTTTGTTTACTAATGTTTTGGGTGCAAAAAGTTTAGTATTCATTACGTCATTTTTCGTTAAGCCCAAATATAATAGGTTGTATATATACCGTCCTAACCGTTCAAATAAATTTCGAAATATGTCTATTTTTAGTACTTTTACCTTTTATCATTACACCAACCCAATAGATTCTTAAATATGTCACAGCATAATTATAATAAATCAGCGTTAACTGAAAACGAAGGTATAGAACAACCTAATACCACCAATCAAAATGCTATTGCAAAATTTCAAGCTAGACGTAAACAAAAGATATCTACTGAGGAGATCATCCAAAGAATTATTGCTAAAGACAAAGTAGCTCTAAGTCAAGGCATCACACTTATTGAGAGTTTAAATCCACTACATCACGCACAAGCAGATGAAATAGTACAAGGATGTCTTCCTTATGCTAATAAATCTGTTCGTATTGGTATAACAGGTGTACCTGGCGTTGGAAAGAGTACATTCATAGAAGCCTTCGGTCTCTTACTTACTAGCCTTGGCAAGAAAGTAGCAGTACTAGCTATAGATCCTAGTAGTAGTATTACGAAGGGAAGTATCTTAGGAGATAAAACACGTATGGAAGAGTTAGTCAGAGAAGAGAATGCTTTTATACGTCCATCAGCTTCTGGAGACAGCTTGGGTGGAGTAGCTAGAAAAACGAGAGAAAGTATAATCTTATGTGAAGCTTGTGGCTTTGATACTATACTTGTAGAGACAGTAGGGGTTGGACAGAGTGAAACTGCTGTACAGAGTATGGTAGACTTCTTCTTATTACTCAATCTAGCTGGTGCTGGTGATGAACTTCAGGGAATTAAAAGAGGGATTATGGAAATGGCAGATGCTGTTATTATCAATAAAGCAGATGGTGAAAATATAAAAAGAGCTCATATGGCTAAACTTGATTATAATAGAGCCTTACACCTTTTCCCTAAGAAACCTTCTGGATGGACACCAAAAGTAAGTACCTGTAGTGCTATTGAAAACACAGGAATAAAAGAAATTTGGAACATCATCAATCAATATACTACACTAACCAAAGAAAATGGTTATTTCGACAATAGACGTCAAGAACAAAACCAATATTGGATGATGGAAACTATAAATGAAAACATATTAATGAACTTCTACAATCATCCAGAGATAAAAGCAATGCTTACTGAAAACAAAAAAGCAGTGCAAAACAGTGAATTATCACCTTTCGCAGCTGCTCATAAAATCTTAGATCTATATTTTAACTCACAAGCTAAATAGTTTAGTACTATTTAGCTTGTTCTATATTAGTCTTCTTCGTCTAATTCTTCGTCATCTACATAACGCTCCATCTCTCTTTCGTAAAACTCACCAGCTTTCACGATAAGTCCTTCCATCTCTGCTTCTATCTCTGCTTCTTCAGACTCTTCTATTGTTTCTAAGAACTCTACCTCATCAGTATTTAAGTTGATGATAAATCTAGGGAATTCTAAATGTATAATAAAAATATCCTCTGGATACTCAGTATTATCAGCTAGTACGAATTTTGGTAACTCCATATTATTTCTAATTATTGTTTATTAATCTATTTGACAATGTATGAAAACGCCAGTATAAGCATATTGCAGCAGTAGTTAACCCTGCTAATAAACCTATCCATATCCCAGCTGCTCCTACACTAGTATATAATCCAAGGTAAATAGATATAGGAAATCCAATGATCCAATAAGACACAAAAGTAATTCCCATAGGCATATTTACATCTTGAAGTCCTCTAAGCGCTCCTAATGTTACTACTTGTATACAATCCGATATTTGGAACACTGCAGCTACAAGTAATAATGTGCCTGCTAATTTAATCACTTCTTGATTCATTACAGCATTTTCGAGGTCATTATTATCTAAAAATAACATTGGAATATACTGATGAAATAAAACAAAAAGAATTGCAAAACCTGTATAAATCATTACTGCCATTAAGATAATAGACCTCGCTACTACTCTTAACTTTACATAATCCTTTAATCCTCTTTGGTTCCCTACTCTAATCATCGCAGCTACACTTAACCCGCTTGCAAACATAAAAGTCATCGAAGACATACTCAATGCAATCTGATTAGCAGCCTGTGCCTCTGTACCTATCATTCCAGATAACCATACTGCACCTACAAAAAGTGCCACTTCAAAGAAACTCATCATTCCTGAAGGAATACCTATTTTTGTAATCTTATTCAGCATTTCTTTTTTAACTTCATTAAATTTAAGATTACTCATAAATGGCTTAAAAATATCCTGTTTATGAAGAGCAAAATGCATATATACCAACATCACTATACGAGCAATAAGTGTACCATAAGCTGCACCTATCATCCCCAATTTGGGGAATAACCACACACCATGTATTAATGAATAACTCAATATTAAATTAGTAATATTGGTTATTAATGTTGCATACATAGCGTTTTTTGTCTTTGATTTTCCATCTGCAAATTGCTTATAAGCTTGATACATCACTAAAGGAATCAATGATAAAGCAACAATATCTAAGAAAGGTCGGGCTAATAAAACAACTTCCTCAGGCTGTCCCATGTAAACCAATAAAGGCTTACAAAGGTAAATCAAAGCAAATAAAACCAATCCTACTGTAGTACATAAAAACAAGCCATTAATAAAAACAGAGCGTCCGTCTTCTGTGTCATTAGCAGCATCACTATGTGCTACTAAAGGAGTCAAAGCTGTTGAAAATCCGACACCTAAGGCTACTCCAATAAAAACAAAACTATTCGCTAAAGAAGCTGCTGCTAATTCTGTAGCTCCTATCTTTCCAACTAATATGTTATCTATTACCCCCACTACAGTATGTCCTAACATAGCTAATATAATAGGATAAGCTAAACGTATATTATACCCAAATTCTTTATAATAAATAGATAAATTCATTTAAAATTTTTTTGCAAATATAACTACTGTATACGGAAACTCGTCCTCTTAATTACGCGAATAAACAAAAACGTCTTTTCAAACGGCAAGTTTATTGCAGTATATTTTTCTCAAACAACAAAATAAAGACACAATCCTCATGATTAAACTCACTAAAAAAATTTCACTTACAGTGTTAGCACTAAGTGCTATTTTAGTTGCAATGCCAGCTGCAGCTCAAAAGAAAGACAAGCCTTATTATCCTAAGGGATTTAGAGTAGGTTTTGGTCTAAACGGAGGTATGCCTTTAGATTCTAAATATGATGCTGCACTTGGTGTAGATGCTAGAATCCAATATGACGTTAGTCAAAAAACCTCATTTACTTTAACTTCAGGTTATACTCATTTATTTAATGGAGATGAAGGAGATTTAGGATTAGTTCCAATAAAAGCAGGATTTAAACAGTTTTTAAACAAAAACATCTATGCTATGGGAGAATTAGGAGCAGGTATCGGTACTCACTCAGGAATGGGAAATACCTTTATTTGGTCACCATCTATCGGTTTTGCTAATCGCTATGTAGATGTAAGTCTTCGTTATGAGAACTACAATGATTATAACACTGATCAACTTGCTGTCCGTGTAGCCTACGGATTTTCTTTAAAAAAGAAAAGCAAAAAGAAATAGAAACATAACTGAACAATAAAGCCAATTCTAGTATTAGAATTGGCTTTACATATTAACTTGTTTGAAACCATTTATATTCCCCTTCTTCCCAATATAGTATACCACTACCACAAGAATCTCCTACACCTATCGATAGTCCTTCGTTCTTTAAAATAACTTTTTCACTTTCTGGAACATCTTCTTCATTTCTATAATTTCCCTCACCATCTATATAGTCAAATAAAACTGTTCCTTTCTCCACAACAGATATTCTTTGCATCCATAGAATCTCCCATTGTGGAATGAGTTCATAATGTGTTGCTCCATCAATAGAGCCTATTATATGTTTCTCACCATTGCCCCAAGTAATTATTATAGCATAATTCTCATATCCTCCTCCTTTGAATATTTCGAATAACTCCTCTTTTCCATCTCCATCAAAATCAACTTTAATCGAATTTACTTCATGATCAGGTGAGAGAACAAAGGAATCCTCATCATTATTACCTATATACTCTTCTTCTACTGTCTCCTCTTTTTCTTCCACCATATTGGTTTCTACAGCGACCTCCTTCCTCTTATCGGTATCCTTACACCCCAATACAATAAGTAACATCAATGTGTTTATCAGAATAACTATCTTTCTTTTCATCCTTTTACCTCTTTATATGATTATTATAAACCAATCTATAGTAAGTGGGGAATCTATAAACTTTATTTACTCTTCATTTTTTAATTTCTCAATATACATATCCAGATCCTTTTGAATCTCAGGGTCTAGTTTAGGTAATTTGATATCGTCATATTTATTAAATACTTCTTCTAATATCTTAGCAAACACATAACGACAATAAGCCTTATCATCAGCAGGTAATACATACCATGGGCATTCTGCTGTAGATGTCCTATTAATAGCCTCTTCATAATACTTTTGATAGTCATCCCAATACTCTCTTTCTTTAATATCACTAGGCTCAAACTTCCAATTGTGTTTTTCTTTTTCTAATCGACGTAATATTCTTTTCTTCTGCTCCTTCTTACTTAAGTGCAAAAAGAACTTCAAGACTATTACTCCATTATTACTAATATGTTTCTCAAAGTTATTTATCTCTTCATAACGTTTGTCCCAAAACTCTTCTGTTATATCTTCTGCTTTATTAATACCGGGTATTCTTTCATTTAAAACTACTTGTGGGTGAACTCTAGAAATCAATACATTCTCATAATGACTACGATTAAACACAGTAAACTTCCCTCTCTCAGGCAAGGTCACATAATGCCTCCATATATAATCATGCTCTAATTCATAAGACGTAGGTTTCTTAAAACTTTGTACCACTACCCCTCTAGCGTTAAAAGCTTTAAAAACTTCTCTAATCAAACTGTCTTTTCCAGCAGTATCCATTCCTTGTATACAGATTAATACGCTATAACGATTATGAGCATACATCACATCCTGAAACTTACCTAAGTTACGACTCAGTTTTTCTACTTTTCGAAATGCCTTCGTCATTGATAAATTCAAATCAGGTACAGTTGATAATTTTTCTAATTCAACTTTGTTGTCTATTCTATATTTTTCTTCTATATTCATTCTCAGAAATTTTTAAGCTTAAATTACTATTTTATTTTAATTTACTCAGCTTTTATATAATATTTATTCCATGAAACAAATTGCACTTGAACTACTTTTTCAGATATTAGGCATTGGAGCTGCATCTGGCTTAGTGTATAATGACAACCAACTCCATATCATTTCTGACAACTCCACTTACTTCTATCACTATAGTTTAGAGAATAATCATCTTTATAAAACGTCTTTATCAAGTGACAATCTAAGTCAAGAGAATATAGAGAAAGCTATTAAACCTGATTATGAAGCAATCACTACAGATGGGTTAAACTACTATATTTTTGGTTCTGGCTCTAAACCGAATAGAATAAACTTAGTAGAAGTAAACGGACTGACGCACGAAGTCCTTTCAGAAAACGAACTAGACATACTATATGATTCTATGAAGAGTTTTGCTAATCTAAGTGAAGCGGACTTTAATATAGAAGGTGTAATTTTTGACAACGATCTATGGTATTTCTTTAATCGAGGAAATGGACCTAAAGGTGCTAATGGAGTATTCGTAGTAAAGGGTAACAATATTCTAAATGATTTTCAAATCACTTATACGCCTATCAAATTACCAAAACTTAATAAAGTACAGACTAGCTTTACAGACGCTATTAAAGTAGAAGACAAGATATACTTCTTAGCTGCTGCAGAAGATGGTCAATCAACCTATGCTGATGGAGAAATAAAAGGAACTATACTAGGACGTATAGATACCAAAAAATTAAAAGTAGAAAAGACACTAACCATAAGTAACACACATAAATTCGAAGGATTAACTTTATATAGTCAAGAAGGAAAAAACTTAGAATTCTTACTATGTGAGGACCCTGATAATGACAAGAACGAATCAGGAATATACAAATTAAATATAAAAAACTAATTAAAACCACATTAAAACAAACAACACCACACAATAACATAGCAATTTAGTTAATTTTAACACTTTAAATTAATTAAAATTATATTACTATGAATCCTATAATAATTGTTGTTATAGTCCTTGTTTTTGGAGGTAGTTATTTCTATGCTTTTATGTTACATAAAAGGGGGTAAAAACTCCATAAAAGAATACGAAAGCCCGAATATGGTTGCTAAGAGTGAAGAATTTCAAGAAGAGTTACTTCAACGTATTTACAGCCCACTAGTAAAACGTTTTCCACATGAGAAAATTGATGCTTTTACTGAATGTGCTTACATCACTAATTTAACGTCTAAGACTAAAAGCACCTTATTTACTGGGTTAAAAGTGTTAGGCTGGGGATTAATAGGTGTGAGAGCACGTTATACACAAGCAGCCAATGCAGCTTATTTAGTATTAGTAGGTGAAGACATTCACTACATCCTTTTTATAGAAGGTGAGCAGTCTGACTTTTTTACGATAACTAGTAGTCAACTAAAAAGAGCTAAAATCACTCCACTAAGCAATGTAGATAAAACAACTAGAATGTTGGCTACTACAGGAAATAAAGTAAGTAATAAACTAGTATTTGAAAAAGATGGTAAAAACATTGAAATTATATTCTTTGATAGAGTAACTAATGGTACTCAAGGAATCCCTCTTTCTGATTCTTCTTCATCTATTACAGATATTTTAGGTAAAGGTAGAGTGATGGGAATACGATTTAAAGAACGTTTACTTAATCAACATCCTAATCTAAAACATTAAATTATAACAAAAAAGCAGAAGTAAATACTTCTGCTTTTTTAATTTTATTAGCTCTAAAGCTATATTGAATTAGTTGTTTTCGTTTGTCTTAACCTTCTGTTGGTCCAGACTGCAAAGATAAAATAAAAAATACAAATACCCCACATTTTAATAAAGACATCGCTAATTTCTGTCAGTGATGCTCCGAACTGTGTAAGAGATATAAATCCTTTTACTCCTAACGTACTTGGTACCAATACAGAAACACCTTTTATCCAAGCTGGAAAGGCTATTGTAGGCCATGAAGTACCACTAAGCATTAGAGCTGGAATAGAGAATACCGTAACACTCATAATCGCCTCTTCTCTTCTTTTAAAGAAGTTGACTAAAGTCATTCCCATAAAGGTAATAGACAAGATAACAGGAATCAAAAAGACCATAATCTCAAATATATTTCCTCGTTGGGGCAAATTATAAACATGCATGATAATAAGCAATCCTACTAAAAGTAATATCATTGAAATAATCAAATAAGTCAAGGCTCTTCCTAAAGTTAAAAAAACATTGCTAAAACGTCTTTTTTCAGCATAAGAGAAGACCTGAGCAAACATCCCATTCTGACGAAGTGTTCCTCCCATAATCCCCATACCTGTTAATTGTAATGTTTGTAACGCAATGATAAACACTACTGGGATAACGAATGTAGCATATCCTACATTAATATTATAAAGAGGTACAGCTGTGACATTAAATGGACGTCTAGTAGCAATAGCCTGATCCATTGGCGTACTTTTAGCCATTGCCTTGTTCACTTCTACTTGCGCATTGAACGTTCCCATAGAGACCATCACAGCTCCTATAGTTTGCTTATAATAGAGCATATAAGACGCATCTGCATATACAGAGATAGATGGTACTTCTCCCTTTTGCATATCACGAGTAAAATCCTTTGGTATCATAATAATACCTCTAATTTCACCTTTATCATATACTTCCTTAGCCGCATCAAAATCACTTGTATGATACACTACCTTTAACTGATGTGTAGCATCTATCATTCTACTAACCTGTTGCCCTAACTTAGCCTGATCGTGATCTACAATTGCTACAGGTAAGTCATCAAAGTTCTCATGTGAATAAACATAAGAGTAGAAAAATCCTACTAACATAAAAGATAGCATATAGGACATCACTACAGCCGAATCCGAAAAGATTAGTTTAAACTCTCGTTTACACGCTTCTGTAATTAAAGCGAAGTTAGCTATTAGACCTTTAAACATCGTATCCTCCTTTCTTCAATTTTTTATAGTACAATGGGATACACAACAATCCTACACATACAAATATCGCAAGTGTAATGATGTAATTCTGTTGTGTATTATTATATTGAAATCCTTTAATAGCATAATCAACTGTAAAACGCATATAAGAGTGGAATGGAAAAATATAATTAAACCCTCTTATGAATGCGCTCATCCCTTCTGGTGGGAATGTATATCCAGCAAAAGAAAAGGCTAGAGCTGCATAAGATCCTCCTATAGTCAATGCTGTTCTAAGGCTAGACATAATAGAAGCCATAAAGAAGGCCATACTCTGACATACCACTACGAAAGAACAGAAGAATAAATTAATAACGAAGAAGTTTCCTTTAAAAGGAACTCCGATTCGGTAATAAAGTAAACTATTCATCATGAACCCCATTAAACAGAACAATAATGTATAGGGTAATATTCTACTTATCACCGCTACGAATACCTTATCATTACTCTGTTCTAATAATTCTTTTCCTTTATTATATCTCAACACAGATCCAAAAACATAGATAGAGATGACCATAATAATAATCTGAAATGACATCGGCATAAAAGCAAGTGTCAGATAGTATCCATAACTTGTATAAGGATTGTACAGTACATGACTATTCGTCCCTGTAGGAACTACAGTAGCTACAGCCTGTTCTGACATCAGTCCACTCTGTTGTAAACTTATAATCTTTGCCCCAGCTGCTAGATTACCGGCTACCATCTGGAAGTCTCTTTGTATTAGTCCTGCAGGCAATAGATATTGCCCATTATAGTAACACACTACATTAGTATAAACGCCTTTCTGAGCATTCTTCTGAAAATCCTTTGGTATAATAATTAGAGCAAAAGAATCTCCTCTTCTAATCGTCTGCTGACCTTCTAGCGCATCACTTACCTCATAAGCAATGTCCATACTAGCTGTAGCATCAATCATACGCCCTAACTGACGAGACAATTTACTTTTATCTAAATCTAATAAAGTAACTGGGAGATCTCGTGAAATCCCTTGACTCAGCAGTGACGAATAAAAATAGAATAACATCACAGGTACACCTATCATCAAGACAAGCAACCGCGGTGATGTAAACATCCTTTTACACTCACTAATAAATATAGATAAAAAACCTGTTTTAGTCATTACATCTTCTATTTCAAACTACTTTCTAATACTAAAGCACTCATACCTGGTCTAAGACCTTCTACCTTCTTAGTTGGGTAAGCTTTAATTAAGAATGTTTTCATATCAAAATCACCTTTTGTTTTCGTAGCAGTCCAAGTAGCATAATCCCCTTGAGCAGCGATATACTGTACTTCTAGTTCTACCATCTCATCCCCTAGAGCAGGGAATTTAGCAGTAAACTTGCTTCCCATCTTAAACTTAGGCATTAGGTTCTCTTTGATATTGAAATATACCCATACATCTGACAAATCTACTAGATTAACCACTGGGTAACCAGAATTCACTATCTCACCTTTATTAGGCATGATAGTCAATACTTCTCCTTGTTGTGGAGCTTTTACATCACCTTCTCCTTTCAGAGACAACACTTCATTTACAGCACCTTGTGCCTGTCCTACCATAGCTAATGCTGCAGCTTTATCCTCTACACGAGCTCCTTTTTGTACCATTTGATACTTAGCATAAGCCGCTTTCTCTACTTCTTGTGAAGCCTTAAACTGTGTATATGCCTCATCTCTTTTTTGAGCTGGTACTACTTTCTCTTTATATAAATTCTCTACACGATTATAAGTCTTCTCTGCTAACTCTGCTCCAGCTTTTGCTTGTTGCCACATATTATAAGTCGCAGAGACTTCTTCACCTCTTGCTCCTTTATTTGCTTTAGCATCCATAGCTTGTGCAGCCTGTTTAGCTGATTCTGCCTGTAGTAGTTTAGCATCTATCTCAGGAGTGCTTATTTTTAATAATAACTCCCCAGCTTTAACTTGTTGTCCCTCCTTTACTAAAATATCTTCTACACGTCCAGGTATCTTAGAAGCCACATTAATCTGTGTAGCATCTACCTGTCCTTGAATATAGGATTCTGATGGTGCACTCATATACCATAGTGATATAATTAAAATTAAAAGCACTATAACGATAGCAACCATTGCACTTACAACTTTATTTTTCATCTTTTAAAGCTTATATTATTTTGTGTATTGTAAAAAATCATGACTTAATCCTGCTACTTCGAAAAGGGATGCCACCCCTATAGCATAATTATAATTGGCTTGTAGTTTCATTAGTCTTACACCAGACAGATTCATCTCAGCATCCACTACCTCTGTTGATGTTGCAAAACCTTCTGAGAATGCTTTAGTTCTAACACGTAGATACTCCACTGCTAATTTCTCTTGTACATTAAGATTCTTAATCTGATCTTCCTGTTTTTGAATATCTTGATACAGCTTAGCTACTAGCATCTTCACATCACTCTTCGCTTTTGTTTCGAATAATTCTACGCTTTCTCTAGTTGCTTTAGCAGCTTTAATCTCATTCTTGTTTTTAAATCCTTCGAATAACGTATAACTAACACCTATCCCTACTACCCACGGCTTACTATCTTTCTCTCCTATTAAGATAGGGTTATTATGTGCTAATATTGTTTGTCCGAATCCAAATACTGTTGGATAATTAGCAGATTGCTTTACTTTAACCCCTTGATCAGCTAGCTCTTTTTGCAATACTAATTTTTGTAGTTCTGGATAATTTTCTACAGCAGAACCCTGAAAGAAATCAACGTTCTCTAACTGAGGTATCGAAAAGAAATCACTGTCTAACGTAGCTGTTACTTCATCTACTTCTAATGTATTTGCTAAGGCTAACCTTGCTAATTTAGCATCTTTTAGCGCTCCATCTAGCTGTCTATTAGCTTCTGATACCGCCACATCAGCACTCATCTTTTCTACAGCTGCTATCATACCGTGTTCCTCTAGCTTAGTCGCATCGTGTAGATGTTTATTCATCCCCTCTAAGACTGTTCTTCTTACAGCCACAGCTTCTTCAGCTAACTTCACAGAATAATAGCGCTGTGCTAATTCAGTGATTAACTTATTCTTCGTTTTTTCTAACTCTTTCTCTCCTATTTTACTCTCTATCTCATGTGCCTTTATAGCAGCATTAATCTTTCCTCCTGTATAAAGAGGCCAAGTAGCCATAAACCCACCGAAGACCATATCTTTTTTATTAAATGACTTAGACCAATTACCTAAGACATCTGGATTAGGTAAATGAATGAAATCTCCTATTCCATTCTTTAACCCATTTAGATCTACTCCTAACGATTTGCTAAGATATAGTCCTCCTCCGAAAGCACGCACAGAAGGATAGCGTAGCCCCTTAGTAGCTTGCCATTTATAATGGTGTACTTCTTCCTGTTTCTCTACTGCCTTAATAAGACTATTATCTTGATACATCTTATTATACGCATCTGTAAATGACAGACTCTCCTGTGCATACACAGAACTAGACATACCTATAAAGAATAATATTCCTCCTACTACAGAGAAATAATCCCTTAAATCTAATCGCTTCATGAACATACTTTCTATTTATATATTGCAAATATAGAGACTATACTCCTAATATTATATTTTACGTAAAATTACCTATAAATTTAAACTTTTTTAATACAATTAAAAATGATTAAACGCTCTTTTTAGCAATAAGCAGTACACAATATAGCTGTGTTGTTTATCGAGTAAAACATATACACTAGAGACAGTCTACAAGACATTAAACTCATCACTATAATACTCAATCCGTTACCTATATTTAACTCTACTTATCTACTTAGAATACAACTATTCTATAAAAATAATAAAACTCAAAATATGTGCCACTTTACCAGTATTCAAAAACTAAACTTTAGAGTATAAAAAAAGAGCAATCCTTACTGATTGCTCTTTTGCTATTTTATTTTTCTATTTCTCTAAGATTTTCCATCTTCTTCATTTCTAAGAATCCTTTGATATCTTCAAAATGTTCTAATACTCTCTTATTTCCAAACTCAAATACCTTCTCTGCAAGACCATCTAAAAAGTCACGGTCGTGTGATACTAGGATCACAGTCCCTTCGAACTCTTTTAAAGCAGCCTTAATGATATCCTTAGTCTTCATATCTAAGTGGTTAGTAGGCTCATCCAGAATCAATACGTTATAAGGTTCTAATAATAGTTTTACCATTGCTAGACGTGTCTTCTCTCCTCCAGATAATACTTTTACTTTCTTATGAATATCATCACCTGAGAACATAAATGCTCCTAAGATATTTTTGATCTGTGTTCTGATATCTCCTTCTGCTATTCTATCTACTGTCTCGAAGATAGTCAAATCCTCATCTAATAAAGAAGCCTGGTTCTGTGCGAAGTAACCGATCTGTACATTATGTCCTATCTCTAAGCTTCCTTCGAACTCTATTTCTTTCATAATAGCTTTGATCATAGTAGACTTACCTTCCCCGTTCTTTCCTACGAAAGATACTTTCTGTCCACGCTCTACTACTATACTCGCATTTTTAAATACAACATGATCTCCATACGATTTAGATAATTCGTTCACTACTACTGGATATTGACCAGAACGTGCTGCAGGAGGAAACTTCAGTCTAAGAGCAGAGTTATCTACTTCATCTACCTCTATGATTTCTAGTTTCTCTAGCATCTTCACACGAGACTGCACCTGTAATGTCTTAGAATACGTCCCTTTAAAGCGCTCAATAAATTCTGTAGTTTCTGCAATCATCTTTTGTTGCTCCTCATACGCTTTTAGCTGATGAGCACGTCTATCTTGACGCAATACTAAATAGTCAGAATACTTCGCTTTATAATCATAGATTTTACCCATCGTTACTTCGATTGTACGATTGGTAATATTATCTACGAAAGCACGGTCGTGAGAAATAACCATTACCGCTTTAGCTTGATTGATTAAGAAATCTTCTAACCACTGAATACTCTCAATATCCATGTGGTTCGTAGGCTCATCTAGTAAAATCAAATCTGGTTTTTGTAACAAGATTTTTGCTAACTCGATACGCATTCTCCATCCTCCACTAAACTCAGAAGTAGGTCTTGTAAAATCCTCTCTCGTAAAACCTAATCCTTTTAATATCTTTTCTACCTCTGCTTCATAGTTCACTTCTTCAATAGAGTAGAACTTCTCACTTAACTCAGATACACGCTCGATCAACTTCATATAAGCATCACTCTCATAGTCTGTACGAACAGTCAACTCTTCATTAAGCTCATCGATTTCTTTTTTCATAGAGAATATACTCGCATACGCCTTAGAAGCTTCTTCCATTACAGTACAGTTATCTTCTGTCAATAAGTGCTGTGGAAGATAGGCTATAACAGCTTCTCTAGGTGCTGATATATTCCCAGTTGAAGGTTTATTCACACCTGCTACTATCTTTAATAAAGTAGATTTTCCTGCTCCATTTTTTCCCATAAGAGCAATCTTGTCGTTTTCATTAATTGAAAAATTGACACCACTAAATAAAGTAGTACCACCAAACTGAACTGAAATATCGTTAACTGTAATCATGTAACTCTGTATATCTGTTTTTGAATTAAGTTGCAAATATAGTATTTGTTAAGTACCATCTACTACATTTTAATTAATAAAAAAGCTCTGTAAAAATTAATTTACAGAGCCTTATATTTTTATAGTATCATCACTAGACTTCTTCTTGAACTCCCGTTTTCTTACCACACATAAATAGCAATACATATCCTATGATACCTCCAAGACCTGAAGCAATTAGAATACCTAATTTTGCTTGATCTGGGAACTCTGGATGTATATTAATATCAAATGCTAACTCAGTAACGAATAACGACATCGTGAATCCAATAGCTGCTAAGAATCCTAATCCTAATAGGTTAAGATAAGTCATTCCCTTAGGCATGGCTACCACTTTAAGTTTGATTAATAACGCTGTTAGTCCAGATACTCCTAACACTTTTCCAACTAATAAACCAAATGCAACACCAAGTGTTACCGCACTTAATCCTCCATCTCCTAAGCTAATCGGAATAGCGGCATTAGCTAATGCAAACACTGGCATCACAAAGAATGCCACGAAATTATGCATACTGTGCTCTAAACGAATAGAAGCTGGTAACGCGTCCGTAGCTAAATCTTTAATATCGTGCACACATTCCATCTGATCTCCTGTAAGGTTAGGAATCTTATCGTCTGGATCTATTTTGCTGAAACGGTCTCTTAATTTATTTAATTTTGCAACGAAGTATGACTCGTGTACTCTCGCTGTACTCGGAATAGCGAATGCCGCTAATACTGCTGCGATAGTAGCGTGTACTCCTGATAATAAGAAGCATAACCACACTCCACCGATACCGATGATCGCGTAGTATATCGTGTTTCTAATTCCCACTAGATTACTGATTACTAATAATCCGAAGAACCCTAATCCCATACCTAGATTAGCTAGAGATAAGTCACTTGTATAGAACATAGCGATAACTAATACCGCTCCTAAGTCATCCGCAATCGCTAAAGCTGTCAAAAACACTTTTAACGAAGTAGGTACTTTATCACCTAATAAATATAATACTCCTAATGCAAAGGCAATATCTGTAGCCATCGGGATTCCCCAACCATGCGCAGAATCTGTTCCACCATTAAATACAGTATATACTAGAGCTGGTACAGCCATACCACCGATAGCAGCGATAATAGGTAACATCGCCTTCTTAGGAGATGATAATTCTCCAGTAGTTAACTCACGTTTTAATTCTAAACCAACCACAAAGAAGAAAATAGCCATCAGACCATCATTCACCCAATGTTTTAAAGAGTGGTTTAAAGTCATATCATTTAATGAAAACCCAATATGGTTATCATCCCAAAAACTCATGTAAGCATCTGCCCATTGTGAATTTGCCATAAAAATAGCAAATACAGCAGCTAAAAATAATACTACCCCACCAGATGTAGATTTGCTCATGAATCTACTCATGGGTTTTGCAATCCACTTGTCTGCAGGTGTCTCTCTAATTTGATCTTCCATTATGTTGTAAAATAAATAATAGCGAATATATATTTTCTCCGCATTTTACACAAATTTCTACTGTGTTTTTTACAAATAACTAAATTTACATCAGCAATAAACTTTTTATTTTAAATAATTCACATTTAATAATTAAATAGAACTGTTCCTTAAACTCCTTGCTCTTAATACAAAAAAACATTACTTTTTTTATCAATCTAAAAAATATCTCCTAACCTTTTCGTAGACTATTTAAAAAATAAAGAAACTATACGGCTATCATATTCTAGCCTGTCTTGTTATTTTTCAATGGAATAACAGCCAAAATTATACAAACACTACTTTTATTTTTTTTGTCTTAAAGTTTGTTGTTCTGGTTAGTAAAACTACTGTTAGTACATACTCATCATCACCTTATAGTTCTCACTAGCTAATATTTCTATTTCATCTTAGTATACTAGCACATTGCTAGGGGTATTCTTGCACATTCCTTCGACAAAATGGCCTTCTAGGCAAGGAAACCCCAAGGAAACTCCTAGCAAACCCCTAGAAAGTGCAAGCCAAACGACATCAAGAACAGATTTATAGGATGAGATTCTTAGTAAGCGCAGAATAACAATAAGAGTGGATATGTAGAATGGGATTCTTCATAAGCTCTGAATAACTACTAGAGAGGATGTACAGGGTGGAATTCTTCACAGACTCAGAAAGACATTGCGAATAGAAATACGCTAGTATAAAGTCTCAGATCACGATTCTCTGACAGCGCGATAACTTTTAGCATATATTAATAATGTATAACTCTTAAGAATAAGTATATTTGTACTTTCATAAATTCAAACTATGGACACAATCTTAGACTCAAATATAGAACCTAAAGCTAAACCAAAATGGCTTCGTGTGAAACTTCCTACTGGGAAGAAGTACACTGAACTTAGAGGTTTAGTGGATAAGTATAAACTAAACACAATTTGTACCTCAGGTAGTTGCCCTAATATGGGAGAATGTTGGGGAGAAGGAACTGCTACATTCATGATATTAGGAAATATCTGTACGCGTTCTTGTGGATTCTGTGGGGTAAAAACAGGACGACCAGAAACAGTAGACTGGGATGAACCTGAGAAAGTAGCTCGCTCTATCAAATTAATGTCTATCAAACATGCTGTTATCACTAGCGTGGATAGAGATGACCTTAAAGATGGTGGGTCTATTATCTGGGCAGAAACTGTACAAGCAGTAAGAAGAATCAGCCCTGGAACTACAATGGAAACACTGATACCAGACTTCCAAGGAATAGAGAGAAATATCGATAGAATCATAGAGGTTAATCCTGAGATTGTATCTCATAATATGGAAACTGTTAGAAGACTAACTCGTGAAGTGCGTATTCAGGCTAAATATGACCGAAGCTTAGAAGTACTTAGATACCTAAAAGAAAAGGGAATCAATAGAACTAAATCAGGTATCATGTTAGGGTTAGGAGAAACAGAAGAAGAGGTAATCCAGACTATGCATGACCTTAGAGCTGTAAACCTAGATGTACTAACGATAGGTCAATACCTACAACCTAGTAAAAAGCACTTGCCTGTAAAAGAGTTTATCACTCCTGAGCAATTCGAGAAATACGAAAAGATAGGGCTAGAATTAGGATTCAGACACGTAGAAAGTGGTGCCTTAGTTCGCTCATCTTACCGAGCGCAAAAACACCTTTTATAATATAAATAAGGTCGCGTTCTCCGCGACCTTCTTCTTTTTACACTTATGAGTAAAATAAAAATAGCAATAAATGGTTTTGGTCGTATTGGCCGTAACCTTTTTAAACTCCTTTTAGATCATCCTACCATAGAGGTAGTTGCTATAAATGATCTGGCTGATACGCAGACCATGTCTCACCTACTAAAATATGATAGTATACATGGTATACTGAATAAAGAGGTAAGTTATGACAAGGACCATATCATCGTAGCAGGTAAGAAAATAGCATTCTTTAGAGAAAGTGAGATATCTGGTCTAGACTGGAAAACGTTAGATATAGACTATGTCATAGAAGCTACTGGACGTAGAAAAACCTATACCTTATTAGAACAACATATCCAGCAAGGAGCTAAACGTGTCATCTTATCTGTACCACCAGAAGACAATGTCATCAAGACTATCGTACTCGGTGTGAATCACAATATCTTGACTGGAGAAGAGCTTATCATCTCTAATGCGAGCTGTACGACTAACAATGCTGCTCCTATGGTCAAAGTAATTAAAGAATTATGTGGTATAGAACATGCTTATATCACTACTGTACACTCTTATACTACTGATCAGAGCCTACATGATCAACCTCATAAAGATCTGAGAAGAGCTAGAGGTGCTGCTCAGTCTATAGTACCTACTACTACAGGAGCTGCAAAGGCACTGACCAAAATATTTCCTGAATACGAAGGCAATATAGGTGGTGGTGGTATCCGAGTACCTGTACCAGATGGATCACTAACAGATATTACTTGTATCGTCAAAAGAAAAGTAGAAATAGAGGAAATCAATGCTGCATTCAAAAAAGCGGCAGAAGGAGAGCTAAAAGGTATCTTAGCTTATACTACAGACCCTATAGTCTCTGTAGATATCTTAGGGAATACAAACTCGTGTCTATTCGATTCTCAACTAACTTCTGTCTTAGACAAGATGGTAAAAGTAGTAGGATGGTATGACAACGAAATTGGTTATTCTTCTAGGTTAATAGACTTGATTACTTACTTCGAAAAGATTAAAAAGTAATTTTTATCGAAAAAAAAGACATAAAAAAAGCGTTATCAATATATTGATAACGCTTTTTTTATAGTGTAATGAGAATTACTTTTTCTCATTTAATTTTTGACTCATTTCCATAGAGATCGCAGAGCGCTCCATTTGTAACTTACCAGCCATCGTCTCGATAATTACTGTAGTTTCGTGTAATTCATTGATTCTACCGTGAATTCCAGACTTAGTAACAATACGATCACCTACTTTAATACTAGCTTCATAAGCTTTCTCTTGTTTCATTTTCTTTTGTTGTGGGCGAATCATTAAGAAATAGATTACCACGAACATTAAAACTATAGGTAAAAATTGTTGTAAATTTTCCATTTGGTATTATTTATAGATTATTAATTACTACGAAGACCTACGTTAGCTTTAATCGTAAGTGTCTCATTTCCTTTTTTTGTATTTGTAACCAAAGTTACTGTTTTTTGTTGTTGTCCTTCTGCCCCTGTTTGAAACTTAACAGTTAATTTAGAAGTTTCTCCTGGTTTAATAGGTGTTTTTTGATATTCGGGAACTGTACATCCACAAGATGCTGTAGCATTAATAATAACTAAATCAGCTTTTCCTGTATTCTTTAGTTCGATCTCAGTAGTTACAGATTCATTATTTGCAATATTACCGAAATCATGTACTGTTCTGTCAAAAACAATCTCTGGATACTCTCCATTAGTTTTAGAGCTCTCTACTTTAGCAGCATTCTCTCTGTCAATCAAGCTAGAAGCAGCATTATTCTCTTTACAAGAAACTACTGTAAAAGCTAACCCTAATGTTAATAATAAAATTTTTCTCATAGTTCTTTACTTAGTGTAGAAAGGTTATAGCAATCCTTTCCCGATTTTATTAAGTCTATTCTCATCGTTATACGCTTTAGAAATATTATCTAAAACTCCATTGATAAAAATACTACTTTTTGCAGTAGAATACTCTTTTGCAATCTCTAAATATTCATTAATTGTCACTTTTACTGGAATAGAGCTAAACTTCAAGAATTCACAGATAGCCATTCTCAAGACAATTGTGTCTAATTCTGCAATACGCTCAGGATCCCAGTTAGGTGTTTTATCTTCAAACTCTTTCGTTAATTCCGCAAAGTTTAAAATCGTCTTTCTATAAAGATTAATAGCAAACTCTTGGTCTTCTGAATCTTTATAAACCTTAGGTACAATGAACTGTACATCTCTTTCTTTTAACTTGCGAAGTTGTTTTTGGATCATGGTATTCACCACAGGAATATCGTCTAACCAAGTCAACTTACTGTCTTCTAAGAACTCATAGATCTTCTCATTAGGCGCGATAACTTCTGTAAAGATGTCACATACGAACTGACGATCATCTTCAAAAGTCACTTCACTCTTAGCCATATAAGCTTTAAAGAAAGTACTCTCTTTCACTTCATCCAATAACATTTGGATATAGTTATCATGTACTTGCCATGTAGTAATCTTCTTCTCCTCTATCTTATTCGATATAGAAGTAGAGCTTTCTAATAGGTCTAGAACTCTGTTCTCGATAAAACGCTTGCTTGGGTTTCGTTCTGCGGCAGTAGCTAAATGTTTTTTTTGTGCTAAGGAGATATACTCGACTTCTTTTTTTCTAATCTCTACTAAGGTTGTAATCATTAATAAGTATAGATCTTGTATATTCTCTATACTATTGATTAGAAACTTTTCTCCTGACTGAATTTGTTCAGAATTACTTTGTTGCATTGCATAAAGCGTTTGCATAACCTTTATACGAATGTGTCTTCTGTTTAACATGCTACTTAAGAACTTTAAAAAAAATAAATTATATGTTGTTTGTATAACGAGGGCAAAGGTATAAAAATATACTTTTAATCAAATCAGAAATTTAATAGAACTATATAATTTAACTTGAATTTTAATAATTTATTTAAAACTCTAAAATTTAGGATCTCTAATAATCCTTTATCTTTGCAAAGCTAGACAAGCTTTTTTTGTCTAGTTTTATCAATTATTAAAAATGCTTCTATATAGCATTTATCCCAAGTATGAGCGCATTAAGTCAATTAAATAAGTATTTCTATAAATATAAATATCGTTTCTTAATAGGTATTATTATTACCATAGTAGCACAGATATTTACATTATACACCCCTAAACTAGTCGGGGACTCTATCCGTACACTAGAACAGATGACTGTCTTCGATAAAGGAGAAGTGACCTCTATCCTACTAAATAATATTCTGTGGATACTAATCACTACCTTAATAGCAGGATTCTTAACCTTCTTAATGAGACAAACACTGATCGTGATGTCACGTCATATCGAGTTTGACTTAAAGAATGATGTCTTTAAACATTATGAGGTGTTGTCTCAGAGTTTCTATAAAAGAAATAGAACTGGAGACTTAATGAACCGCATCAGCGAAGATGTAGGTAAAGTAAGACAGTATGTAGGACCAGCAGTGATGTACTCTATCAATACATTAATCCGTTTTGCGGTAGTATTGACACAGATGTACTTAATCTCTCCACAGTTAACCCTGTATTCGTTAGTACCACTTCCTTTGCTTGGATATTTTATCTACAAATTAAGCAAACAGATTAACGAGAGAAGTTCTATCTTCCAAGCTAACTTATCTAAACTAACTACATTCTCACAAGAGATGTTCTCTGGAATAAGAGTAATCAAAGCTTATTCTATAGAACAAGAAAAGCAAAACGAGTTTAGAACACTAACACAAGAGAGTAAAGACAAATACTTAAACTTAGCGAAGTCTAGTGCTTTAATAGCCCCTCTGATGATCTTCTTAATCGGGTTGAGTAACTTAGTGGTGATTGCTGTCGGAGCCTTAATGTTCTTTAATGGTAGTATCCCTGATATCGGTATCATCGCTCAGTTTATCCTATACATTAATATGCTGACATGGCCTATTGCTTCTATTGGTTGGGTATCTTCAATGATCCAAGAAGCAGAAGCTTCTCAAAAGCGTATCAATGAATTCTTAAATGAACAACCTGAGATATACAATACAAATCCAAACCAGACTAATGTAGAAGGGAATATCACCTTTGACAATGTGTCATACACTTATGAAGACACTGGCATACAAGCTCTAAAGAATGTATCATTCACTTTAGAAAAAGGAAAAACACTTGCTATATTAGGTAAAACGGGTTCTGGTAAGTCTACTCTACTTACGCTAATCAGTAGAATGTATGATGTCACTAGCGGAAATATCTATATAGATAATACACCTATTAAGGACTGTAATCTAAAAGACCTGAGAAATAGTATCGCTGTAGTACCTCAAGATGCTTTCTTATTCTCAGATACAATCAGTAATAATATTAGATTCGGTAAAGAAGATGCTACTGAAGAAGAAATCATCGAAGTAGCTAAAAAGGCTGTTGTACACGATAATATCACTCAATTCAATGAAGGATATAACACAACACTAGGAGAAAGAGGGCTTACACTATCTGGAGGTCAGAAACAACGTGTTTCTATCGCTAGAGCGTTGATAAAAGACGCTCCTATACTAATTTTAGACGATGCATTATCTGCTGTAGATACAGAAACTGAAGAGAAAATACTACAAAATCTAGAAGAACACAGCAAAGAAATCACGACACTAATTGTCACGCACAGAGTTTCTTCTGCTAAGAATGCAGACCAAATAATCGTGCTAGACAATGGTCAAATCGTAGAACAGGGTACACACAACGAACTTATTAATACTGACGGGTACTATAGAGAGTTGTACCAAAAACAATTAAATGAAAAAGAATTGTTATAAATAGTTGGTTTATTAGGTTTTTTTTTAGACTTTTGAATGCTATATGAACAAATCAATTAATTGATAAGAAGGAATTATGAGAGATAACGAAATGTTAGAAAAAGAAGAAATTTTTTCAAAAGTACTAAGAGCGGGTAGAAGAACTTATTTCTTTGATGTTAGATCTACAAAGGCAGATGACTATTACATAACAATTACTGAGAGTAAAAAGTTCACGGAAGAAGATGGATCTTTTCACTTTAAAAAACACAAAATCTATTTATACAAAGAAGATTTCGGTGCTTTTAGAGAGATTTTAGATGAGATGACTCAATTCGTAGTAGATCACAAGGGAGAAGAAGTTATTTCTGAGAGACATCAAAAAGATTTCAAAAAAGAATATCAGTCAGAGAATGAGGTAAATTCATTTACTGATGTTAGTTTTGACGATATTTAATAGAAACACACAAAATAAAATAGGTCCGAGTTCTTTAGCTTGGACTTTTTTTTTACCTTTGACTTATTAAATCATGGGCAATGATGTCTGCCTCGAACCGCTTCTCTATAGAATGCTGATGACGTCTAACATAATAGTATACTAACGTAAAACTGAATGATAGACTATGCATTTTAATTTCTCAAGCTTTAAACAAGCCTTTAATCCAAAAAACATTTCTTTTTCTCTACTGATAAGATGGTTCATTGTTATCTTACTCTCGGGGATATTAATAGGTAGTATATCTGCACTGTTTCTATATGTATTAGAAAAGGTGACAGCAATAAGGAGTACACACACTTACTTATTATACGGTTTACCTATTGGTGGATTTATAATAGGATTATTATATCACTACTACGGCAAAGAAGCTAATCAAGGTAACAACCTAATCATAACAGAATATCACACCCCTTCTAAAACAATACCCTTCAGAATGTTTCCTTTAGTACTGTTAGGGACTTGGGTTACTCATCTCTTTGGAGGTTCTGCAGGTCGTGAAGGCACTGCTGTGCAAATGGGAGGTACTATAGCAGATCAGCTTGGTAAATATTTACATCTAGGTGCTGAGGCTAGAAAGACTATTCTACTGATGGGAGTTAGTGCTGGATTTGCCTCTGTATTTGGTACTCCTATAGCAGGCATTTTCTTTGCATTTGAATTAATGCTTCTAAGAAATTTTAAACTTCATAGTCTATTGCCTGTTGTACTGACAGCTTATATAAGTCACTACACTTGTATCGCCTGGGGAATACATCATACTATATATACTGTGGATGTACCTGTCTCAGATATGATGATTACCCTACTGAAATGTGTTGTAGTAGGAGTCGTCTTCGGTCTAGCAGCTTATTTATTCATCCTGTGTTTACAAAAATGGGGAAAGCTTTTTACAACAACAATCACCTACCCTCCCCTAAGACCATTTATAGGAGCATTACTCTTTATACTATTAATCCATACCATAGGTAATGAAAGCTACTTAGGACTCGGTGTTCCAACAATCGTAGAATCTTTTACTACTTCCATGAGTTGGGAAGTATTTATACTAAAAATAGCATTCACCACATTAATCTTAGGCTCGGGCTTTAAAGGAGGCGAAGTGACACCTCTATTCTTCATAGGAGCAACACTAGGTAGTTTTCTCTCTATCTATATAGGCTTACCTATAAGTCTTATGGCTGCTTTAGGCTTTGTAGCTGTTTTTGCAGGAGCTACTAAAACACCTCTCGCTTGTACATTTATGGGAATAGAACTTTTTGGCATAGAATATGCTATATTACTAGCAGTAGTATGCTTTGTAGCCTATTTTACATCAGGGAAACAAAGTATCTATAGCGAACAGTTTAAAAACAAGAATAAGATAATAGATATAAAATTGAAATAAGTGTATATAATCAAAGGATAAATAGCATATTTTCAAAGTACTAGTAGTAAATTAGTATTAAATTATCAATATGATATTTTCAAGGCTTTATATTCACAAAATTATAATTACAAAAACGAGGTAAATTCAAAATCTTTGCTACCTTTGCTTCGTAAATTTCATAAGGTATTGATTGATTTGAGACTAAGAAATTAGGGCAATCTTCATAAAATAACTTATGAAAAAGAATAACAAAATAAACGCTAATTCTATTACAAACTAAACAACAAAAGATTGCATTAAAATTCTATTTTATGTTTCACAAAAAATTTTTAAATCGGTTTACATTTGGACAATTAACGATGGCTATCGTTTTCCTTTACCTTATTTACGCAATTACTTCATTTGTATTGTACCAATCAACTGCTAGTATAGTAAATATCGTTATTTCAGGTTTTCTTGCAACACTTGCTATAATCGACAAAATACAAAACAAACATACAATTCGTAAAAACTACCCAATTTTTGCACGATTCAGATATATGTTTGAATCAATCAGACCAGAGATGCGTCAGTACTTTTGGGAAGGAGAATTAGACGGTAAACCATTCAATAGACGTGAGCGTTCTATTGTTTATCAAAGAGCAAAAAACGAGAAACAAACTGTTTCTTTTGGTATGCAAGATGACCCTAACCGTATCGGTTACGAATGGGCTTCTCACTCAGTATACCCTAAACATATATCAGATACAAATTTTAGAACTACTATCGGTAGTGACTTATGTAGCCAACCTTATAGTGCAAGTGTTTACAACATTAGTGCGATGAGTTATGGTGCTTTAAGTAAAAAAGCTATTACTGCTCTTAACGAAGGAGCTAAGATTGGTGGTTTTGCACACAATACAGGAGAAGGAGGTATTAGTCAATACCACCGTTCTGGAGGAGATTTAATTTGGCAAATCGGTACTGGATACTTTGGATGTCGTAATGAAAAAGGTTTCTTTGACGATACTTTATTCGAAGAGCGTTCTAACTACCCAGAGGTAAAAATGATTGAGCTTAAATTATCTCAAGGAGCTAAACCTGGTCACGGAGGTCTTTTACCTGCTGAGAAAAATACAGTTGAGATTTCTAAAATCCGTAGTATTACTCCTCACACTACAGTACACTCTCCATCAGGACATACAGCTTTCTCTAATCCTACTGAATTAGTTCACTTCATCGCTAGATTAAGAAAACTATCTAATGGTAAACCAATTGGTTTTAAAATCTGTATTGGTAAGAAAGATGAGTTCTTAGATATCGTAGCTGCAATGGTTGAAACAGGTATTCACCCTGACTTTATCACTATCGATGGTGCTGAAGGAGGAACAGGAGCTGCACCATTAGAGTTTATTGACTACATGGGTATGGCATTAAATGATGCTTTAGTATTCGCTAATAAAACATTAATCGAAAACGGATTAAGAGATAAAATAAAATTACTTGCTTCAGGACGTATTATCTCTGCTTTTGACATTGCTAAAACAATGGCTTTAGGTGCAGATGCTTGTTATAGTGCTCGTGGTATGATGTTCGCATTAGGATGTATCCAAGCTCTACAATGTGATAGTGGTCACTGTCCAGTAGGTATTGCAACTCAAGATGAGACCTTATACAAAGGATTAGACGTTACAGACAAGAGAATGCGTGTTGCTAACTTCCATAAAAACACAATGAAAGCTTTAGGTGAATTCATCAGTGCTTGTGGATATGAAAACACTCAAGAAGTTAACCCTAAAACATTCTACAAACGTATTGACCACGGAGTGATCAAAAGTTTCCAAGAAATGTATTTCGGTAACTTAGATACTAGAAAAGTAAAATAGTAAGCTGACTAAGCTTCGTTTATATAAAAGACCACAAAGTTATTGTGGTCTTTTTTTATATTAGCCCTATCAAAACAACATAATAATAAACGCCTTGAAACTTAAACTAAAACATTGGGTAACACTCATTATCCTTTCCTTAATATGGGGATCGTCTTTTATCCTTATCAAACGAGGTTTAGAATATTTCACTCCTATACAAGTAGGTGCACTTAGAATTACTTTTGCAGGTTTATTCTTGTTGCCTATTTCTCTAAAGCATATTAAAAAATTACCTAAGAAAACATTTCACTGGTTGTTTCTTACTGCTCTAGTAGGAAGCTTTATTCCTATGTTTTTATTCCCAATAGCAGAAGTACACCTAGATAGTTCTATCGCAGGAATATTAAATGCCTTAATGTCAATATTCGTAATTGTATTAGGTGTTTTATTCTTTAAGTACAAAACTCATCTAGGGGAAGTCACAGGAGTTATTCTGTCTTTTATTGGAGTCATTTTATTATTACAATCTCCAGACTCTACAGGTCTTGTATCTGATGATTGGTTCTATCATTTATTATTAGTAATCGCTTCCTTAATGTATGCTTATAGTGGTCTATTGACTCAGAAATACATGGGCAATATTCCTCCTATTGTCTGGACAGCATTTATAGAACTAGTCTTACTTATACCTGCTTTAATCGTATTGGTATCATCAGGCTTCTTTCAAACCATAGGTGAACATCCTGAAGCGTTAAAAGGACTTGGTTTTGTATTTCTATTAGCTCTATTCGGCAGTGCCTTAGCTAATATTTATTATTATAAACTAATACATGAAACAAATGCTAGCTTTGCCTCTTCTGTGTCCCTACTAATGCCTTTAGTAGCTTTCTGTTGGGGATTATTAGATGATGAAGTATTAGGTATCTTACAGATATTAGGAGGTATACTAATCGTAGCTGGACTTTACTTCGGTAGAAAAGAAATAAAACTTCCTGCTCTAAAAAAGAAACCGATATAAAAAAGGGTGTCATTAGTTTGACACCCTTTTTTAATGATTTATTCGAAAGGTAAATTATTCAAATCTACATTACCTCCTGAAAGAATTATACCTACTTTCTTTCCTGCAAAAGAAGGTCTTTCTTTTATTAATACTGCTAAAGCAACAGCACTACTTGGTTCTACAACAATCTTCATACGTTCCCATATCAAACGCATAGAACTAATAATTTCATTTTCTCGTACACGTATAATCTTAGAAACATGATCTTTAATAATAGGGAATGTAATATCGCCTAACTGGGTGCGCAAACCATCAGCTATAGTATCTGTAGTCTCATTACACTCGATCTGCCCACTCATTAAAGAACGATAGGCATCGTCAGCTTCTAAAGGCTCACCTCCTATTACCTCTATAGTCTCCTTACCAAAAGCTTTTGCTGCTAATGCAGTACCTGCAATTAGGCCTCCTCCACCTACTGGAGTGATGATAACATCTAGATCAGGGTAAGCTTCTAACAATTCCATAGCAGCAGTACCTTGTCCCATAATAACATCTTTATTATTAGATGCATGTATAAATGTCGCTCCTGTATCCTCTATTACTTGATTACAAATACGTTCTCGAGACTCTAATGTCGCAATACAATCCATAATCTCTCCTCCATAAGCTATCACAGCATTACGCTTAACATCAGGAGCGTCTTTAGGCATTACGATATAACATTTCACTCCAAGGTATTTAGCTGCAAGAGCTAAAGCCTGAGCAAAGTTACCAGAAGAGTGAGTGATTACTCCTTTTGCTCTCTGATCATCTGTTAACTGAAGAATAGCATTGGCTGCTCCTCTCATCTTAAATGCACCTGCACGTTGAAAATTCTCACACTTAAAGTACAAATCGTTACCTAAAAAGTTTTCTATTTGACCAGACTCCATAATTGGAGTATAACGTGCATACGGTCGAATACGTTCTAAACAAGCTAAGAAATCCTCTTTCATAAAATGTAATCATTTAAACAAAAAACTCCCAACTGTAAGTTGAGAGTTTTTATATAACTTATTATTTTACGTCCATTAACTCTACGTCAAATACTAAAGTAGCATTTGGAGGAATAACCCCACCTGCACCAGCTTCTCCATATCCTAAGTAAGAAGGGATAACAAATCTAGCTTTATCTCCAACGTTTAATAAAGCAATTCCTTCGTCCCATCCTTCGATTACATAACCTTGTCCTAATGGGAATTCAATAGGTTTTTTTCTTTTATAAGAGCTATCAAACTCTTGTCCATTTGCTAAAGCACCTTTGTAGTGTACAGAAACAGTTTTTCCTTTCTCTGCTTTCTTACCTGTACCTTTAACAATCATTTGATATCTTAATCCACTTGGAGTTTCTTCAAAACCAGCAGATAGCTTCTCTACTTCTACTAATGCTGCTTTTTTCGCTTCAGCTTCTCTTTTTTCTCTAGCTCCTTCGAAAGTTCTGAAAGCTTCAATAGCATTCCATTTCTCAGCAGTCTCTCCTACTCTTACAATCTCTACAGACTCTAAAATATCTCCTTGTGCAACTGCATCTACGATATCTTGTCCTTCAACAACTTTACCAAAAACAGTATGTTTACCATCTAACCAAGGTGTAGCAACATGCGTAATAAAGAACTGAGATCCGTTAGTACCAGGACCTGCATTAGCCATAGATAATACTCCAGGACCATCATGTCTTAAAGCTGGGTGGAACTCATCATCAAATTTATAACCTGGACCTCCAGAACCTTGACCTAATGGACAACCTCCTTGGATCATAAAGTCAGGAATAACTCTGTGAAACTTAAGACCGTCATAATAAGGTTTCCCTTGTGGACGTGCACTATTTTCTAAATTACCTTCTGCTAAAGCTACGAAGTTACCAACTGTACCAGGTGTTAATTCTTCTGTAAGCTTTACTAATATTGCTCCTTTTGATGTGTTGAACTTAGCGTAAATACCGTTTTCCATTGTTCTAATTTTTATCGTTTTTGAATTACTTCACTTAGTCTTAAGACTAATTCTTTCTTTTATGATTTCTTATTTGCAGCAAGATATACTACTAGAGATAATAATGCTAAACACATACCTCCTATACATACTCCACTCCATCCAAAAAACTTCCACAAATATAGTCCAAAAGCCGAGCCAAAAGCAGTTCCAAGGAAACTAAATGACATATAGACAGTATTTAATCTATTACGAGCCTCTGGTAAAAGAGAATAAATACGCGTTTGATTAGACACATGTATAGTCTGTAATCCTAAGTCTATCAAAACAATACCAATAATAAGTCCTATCACTGAGGCACCTGAAAAATAAAATATAACAAAACTTATGAATGTCATGAATATGCCATATAATATCAACTTTCTAGCTCCTCCTGCTCCCCCTATTTTTCCTACTAAAGGAGCTGCAAAAGCACCACATGCTCCAATCAGTCCGAATGCTCCTATTACAGCTGAATCATATCCGAAAGGCTCATTGTGTAAAAGTAATACCATCGTAGTCCAAAAAGTACCAAACTGGGCAAAAGCTAAAGCTGTCACTCCTGTTGATTCTCTTAATACAGGTTGTTCTTTTATTAGGACAAAAAGAGATTTATATAAGTCTTTCACCTTTCCATTAAAAGTAGGTTTATTATATGGTAATCTAATTTGAATCATGATTACGATAATAACACTTACTATAGTAGCTATCCAAAACATACCTCGCCATCCTAACCACACACCTACAAAGCCACTAAGCGTTCTAGAAAACAGTATCCCTATAAGTAATCCACTCACTACTGTTCCGATTACTTTTCCACGCTGTTCATCGGAAGATAAACTAGCAGCTAATGGCAAGACTAGCTGAGGGACAATAGAGGTCGCTCCTAATACAAAACTAATGATCTGTAATAAAAAGAAATTTTGAACAACTGCAGTTAGCGCCAAAGCAATAGTAGCAAATATCGTTGTTATAATAATTTGCTTTTTCCTTTCAAGCATATCACCTAAAGGAATCATTAAAAACATCCCGACAGCATATCCTGCTTGTGTCAGATAAGTAAGTGTCCCTGCTGAAGCTTCTGAGACACCAAATTCTTCTGATATCAAAGGAATTAATGGTTGACAATAATATAAATTAGCAATGATTAGTCCTGTAATCGCTGCCATAAATAGCACATTTGATTTTGATAAACTCATAGATACAAATTTAGACTAATTCAGATGTAGAAATCTTAAGCTAGCGTAAGAAATTATAATTTTTACAGTAAAATTAGAAGTATTACAACAGTCTATTTATTTTATTTAGACTCATGACTATCATAGAACTTAGTTTCTACTACTCATAATTACATTCTAACAAGCTATATGCCATTCCTTCTAATAAAGTACTGAACAATTCATAAATCGTAAGGTATTTTACTTTAGATGATTTCAATAGACCTAATAAAAAACTATTTTTGCAGTAAAAAAATGAAGAATATACTATTCTTACTTCTTGCTATACTCTTAGAGACTATAGCCACAACGACACTTAAAGCTAGTGAAGGTTTTACTAAGCTTATTCCTACAGCGATTACCTTATTAGGCTATGCAGGTGCTTTTTACTTATTAAGCTTGACCTTGCGTACTATCCCTATTGGTATTGCTTATGCTTTATGGTCAGGTATTGGAATTGTATTGGTAACTATAGCTGCTTATTTTTTATATAAACAAAAACTAGACACACCAGCCTTGATTGGGATAGCATTTATAATTGCAGGAGTCTTAATCATTCAGCTTTTTTCAAAAAGTCAAGCTCACTAATACAATTTTGTAGGTTACAGAATACAATTGTACATTTGCCAAAATATCAAAAGTCATTATGCGCATAGACATTATTTCCGTTTTACCAGAATTAATAGAGAGTCCTTTTCAAGCCTCAATCCTAAAAAGAGCAATAGAGAAAGGATTAGTAGAAGTACATTTTCACAATTTACGTGATTATAGTACTAATAAGCATAAGAATGTAGATGATTATCAATTCGGTGGTGGTGCTGGAATGGTTATGAGTGTAGAACCAATAGATAAATGTATTACTGCATTAAAAGCAGAGAGAGAATATGATGAAGTAATCTATATGACTCCTGATGGCGAAACTTTAAATCAACAAATGGCCAATGGAATGTCTATGCTTAAGAACATTATCATTCTATGTGGACACTATAAAGGAGTAGACCAACGTGTACGAGACCATTTCATCACAAAAGAGATTTCTATAGGAGATTATGTATTGTCTGGTGGAGAGTTAGGAGCTGCTATCTTATGTGATGCTATTATCCGTCTTATCCCAGGCGTACTTTCTAATGAAACTTCAGCATTGACTGATAGCTTTCAAGATAACTTATTAGCCCCTCCTATATATACTAGACCTTCTGAATATAAGGGTTGGAAAGTTCCGGATGTATTACTAAGTGGAAACTTCGCTGCTATAGATAAATGGAGAGAAGATATGGCTTATGAACACACTAAAACAAGAAGACCAGATTTATTAGAAAGAGAAGATTAAATATAATATTTTTCATTTATAAAGTAAACAATACTTTAATAACAAACAGAATAACAAGTAGTTATTTATTAAAAATAATCACTTATTATTCTGTTTTATTTTTTATATTTGCACTCGATTTTAGACCAACCTCTGGCGAGGTCCGTGTATGTTGTTCTGAAAAATAACTTTTATACATTATTACAATGGCAGATTTAATGAAATTCGTTCAAGACGAATTAGTTGCAAAAAAAGATTTTCCTCAATTCAACGCAGGAGATACTATCACTGTTTACTACGAAATTAAAGAGGGTGACAAAAAAAGAACTCAGTTCTTTAAAGGTGTAGTTATCCAAAGAAGAGGACACGGTACTACTGAAACTTTTACTATCCGTAAAATGTCAGGTAACGTAGGTGTAGAGCGTATCTTCCCAATCAACATGCCAGCTTTAGAAAAAATCGAAGTTAATCAAAGAGGTAAAGTACGTAGAGCTCGTATCTTCTACTTCAGAGAGCTTACTGGTAAAAAAGCAAAAATCAAAGAAAGAAGAAGATAATCAACTTTCTAAGAGTTATAAAAAAAGAGATTGTACAATGTACAGTCTCTTTTTTTTATGTCAAAAAAAGGGAAGAGATAATTAAATCCCTTCCCTATATATTAATTTACACCTTTTCTATTATCATAAGATCTTGTGTCGATCAACTTATTATATGGATCGATACCAACCTCTGTTGGTTTCTCGTCTACTATAATAGTAAAATCATTCATAATATCTGATACTTTTACTTTTTTCAGATATAAGACTTTCTCTTTACTATTTTTAGACTTGTCTTTTACATCCTCTTGTGCAAAAATCCCTATTTCTATATAATCTGCTAATGGAAGTGATTTAATTTCTACTCCTTTATCCGATTTGTAGACACGTGTATTCAGATCAGAACCAGACTTAGTCGTTGTATCCGTATAGCTCTTTTCTCCTTTATCATCAGCTCTATATTTACTTACGATAGCTTTAATTTTCACTTCATACTTACCATTGTCTAACTTTTTCACTTCTGCTTTATCTATGTAATTGTCATATAAAGTAATTGTCTCAAACATATCCTTAACTAAGTATTTCAGTGAGTCAGGAGTTGCCTCTTTAATATCCGCTACTAACTCAGATGCAGTAGTATAAGGAGCATCTTGAAAAGCTACCTTTTTAATATATCCTTTTAAAACATCATTAAGCTGCTTATCTCCCAGATAATCACTCATCGTGTAGAATACTAAAGAGCCCTTTTGATAATGGATATACTGTTGGTTTTCATTATACATCAATGCTTTTTCTTTTTTACTCTCACCACTACGTCCTCCTAAGTATCTATCTAATGCTTCTTTCAAGAACTTACGCATCTGTCCTTTTCCATATTCTGCTTCTAATACTTTTAAAGAACTATATTCAGCTAAACTCTCAGACAACATCGTTGCACCTTGGACATAAGCCCCTATCACTTGATGCCCCCACCATTGGTGCGCTACCTCATGTGAAGTTACTGCGAATGGATAATCTACCTTATTATCTGCCTCTTCATCTACTTTAGCAATAAATCCAATAGCTTCTGAGAATGGTATTGTATTCGCAAATGACTGTGCAAAAGATCCCATTGAACTAGGAAATTCAATAATACGAACTTGTTTATGTTGGTATGGACTAAATTCTTTCTCATAATAAGCTAGGGACTTCTTCACTCCATTTACCATGCGATCAATATTATATTCATGCCCTTTATGATAATACACCTCTATATTAATATCATTCCATTTATCGCGTTTCACTTCATATCTAGCAGAATTATAAGCATAGAAATTCAGCATTTTCTGATCCATTTTATAATGGAAATAGCGTCTCCCCCCTTCTGTCCACTCTTTCTGTAGGTATCCAGGAGCTATCGCTATTTGATCTGCTGATGTACTTACAGTAGTTTCAAATGTTACCCAATCTGAGTCAGAACTTATATAAGTATTTTGTAATGCTTTCTTATCTGTTTGCTCAGCCATGCGCTCTTTTGGTTTTAGACCATACTTTTTACGCACCTCATCATCTGATAATTCACCTCTACTTATATATCCGAAAGAAGGAAACAACTCACCATTATTAATGAATGTACCATTCTCTAGTACAGAAGAATTACTGCGAATAGCGGTATTTTCTTTATTCTTTACTTCAAACTTAAACACCAATTTCTCTCCATGAGCTAAAGGCTTAGTTAATTTATATAATCTAATACCAATCACAGTATCATTTAATACTTCTTTTGCTCCATCAACAGTAATGGTATTAATATATTTTTTAACATAGTTTACATAAAGACTATCTACGGCTTTCTCATTCTTGTTCTCTAGTACATACTGTCCTTTTGCTAAAAAGTCCCCTTGCGCTGGATATAAATCGAAATCTACTTTAATATCTATAATACGAGGAAGAATCATATTCTCGTACTTCTTGTAAGTCTTTTCATACTCTACTGTTAATAATTCATCTTCTTTTTCTGAAGTATACTTATTTAATACAGTATTTTCATAGTATAGATATCCACCTAAACTAAAGAATCCTATACCAAAAAGTACAATAACACTTACTATACCTTTGTTAACTCTTTTTCTAGCAAAATATAATCTCTCTTTCAAATTATTCACTATACCTCTTCTCCAGAACAATAATGTCAATCCACTTAATGAAATAATAAACATTACCCAATAAAGAGCATAGATATAATATCTACTTAAGTTAGAACCAAAACCATTCATATCAGAATAGGGTGTTCCTGGTAGTTTATTAAAAAAGAAGATACGTTGCTCAATACCTAACTTTGACAATTGTCCTCCAAATAAGAAGAACACAAATAAAACAAAGAAGCCTACTAGATAGTTTCTAAAATAAGTTTGAACCGCAATAGCTAAACCTGCCCAAATCATATACCATATCCAACTTATTCCTATTAACTCTTTAAAATATAGTCCTATCTCAAAGTTGTAATAACCATTGTGTATTTGTACAATAATCCCTCCTATCATAATCACTAATAACAAGAATAACTGTACTACGATCAGACTAAAAAGCTTAGAAAAGAAAAATACATAGTTAGGAGTTGGCGTAGCATCTATTAATAAGTCCATTCTTGACAACTTTCCTCTATGCACTAGTAATCCAGCTCCTAAGAAAGTAATAATGATGATGACCAACTGAAATGTAGATCCTGGTATTCCTAACATTAAGCGAGTTATTGGATATACTGTGGTTCCATATAAAGAAGTCGCTGAAGAAGAGACTAACAACATCATTAAAATACCTAATCCTACTAGGATCATAAACACTTTATTCTTAGCTAGATATTTTATCTCTCCTTTAGCAAAACTAAATATATTACTCCATTGTGTTCCTAATGAAAAGTTATAGCTAACCTTAGGTAATTCAATACGCACTATTCCTCCGAAATTATTCTTCGTTACGCGTTCAGATTTCTTAGACTTTCTACTAAAAGTAAATGCTTGCTGTGTAAACGTAAAGAACTTTGCAAGACCTCCTAAGAACAATAAAGATACCGCTAACCAAATTCCTCTATTTAATAGATACCACTTTTCTATAGGAAGATTATTATTGTTTATTTCATCCACTGTCCAGTACTCAGTATAATATCTTAAAGCCGAACTTCCTGAAGGATCTAATAAAGCAACTAATTCTTTATTATCCATATCATGTCCTAAGCCCCCTATTATCCCTTGTATAATCAATAAGATCACCATAGAGACAAAACCGATATACACACTTCTAGACATTGTCACTACAACAAATACAATACTACCAAAGAATATCATATTAGGAATAATGGTCAATAAATACACCTGTACATAACTCCAAAGCACATTCTCTCCTAATAAATTAGTATTAGCCCACGGTAGTAACGTCGCTAGGAATATACCAACACCTATCGTTAAACTAATTAATAAGGTTACTAAAAATGAACTTAAGAATTTTCCTGCTAAATATTCTCTTTTAGAAAAAGGATACGAGAATAGAATATGATGTACTTCATAACGAAAATCTCTATAAATAGAAGCTCCTATAATAGAAGGAAATAAGAAATAAAGTAAATTATTAAAACCTTCTATAAAATTAGCCAATACATAAGGTGAATTAAACTTCATTAGAGAACTTGACGTTACTTTCACTATATCAAAAACTCCAACGGCACTAGCCATACTTAAAAAACCTAGCAAAAAGAATAACACTAGGTATAGATAAAATACCCAGTTCTTTAACCAGCGTTTTATTTCAAATGAAAAAATAGTTCCAAACATCGTTTATCCGTTTTTAAGTGCCACAAAATAAACATCTTCTAAACTTGGCTGTACTGATACAAAACCTGCTTCTGTAAGCGAATCCTCTGAATACACTCTAATGTTTAGCTTATTATCTTGATTATATTTTCCAGACAGTATCATAAGCTCCTTATTCAGTTCTTCTGCTACTTCACGAGTAGTTTCTCTAGTCCAGATCTTACCTTCCAACTTCTGTTCAGCTTGCTTAGGTGTACTTCTTTCTAATAGATTTCCTCCATTTAGAATAGCCATCTCATGACATAGCTCATTTACATCATCTACGATATGAGTCGAGAATATCACTGTATTATTATTACCGATCTCTCTAAGTACATTTAAGAAGCGGTGTCTCTCTGCAGGATCTAGTCCAGCTGTAGGTTCGTCTACTATGATTAACTTTGGATCATTTAATAACAATTGAGCAATCCCAAAGCGTTGTTTCATACCACCTGAATATCCACTCACACTTTTACGACGAACTTCATAAAGATTCGTTACCTCTAATACTTTCGTTACTATTTCCTTTCTTTCAGTAGCTTTTGATATCCCTTTTAATCGAGCGAAATAATCTAATAGATCTACTGCTGACATATTAGGATATACACCGAAATCTTGTGGTAAGTAACCTAATAGTTTTCTGAACTCACTTTGTTGTTCTAATATATTGATATCGCCGAAGTGAATTGTTCCACTATCTGGTTTTTGAAGAGTAGCGATGGTACGCATCAGAGATGACTTACCAGCTCCGTTAGGCCCTAGCAGACCAAACATCCCTGCTCCTATCTCTAAATCTAAATTATCTATTGCCTTAACCCCATTTTTATAGGTCTTGTTCAAGTTTTTAATAACTAATTTCATAATCACATTTTTGGTTCTATATCATAAGTAGCAAAAAGTATAATTATGTTACATTATTTTTTAATCTTTTTTTAACAAGTGTGTTTTTATTCATTATTTACAATCATACATTATAGTAAGCATATCACACTTCCATTGACTTTAAAGCATAATTTCTATTGTTTCAATAAATATAACTTTATCATTTATACCTTACTTTTACACCTTCTAAACATCTATTAAATGTTACAACGCTTATTTGGTTTCCAAAATCAAAACATCAGAATTCAAAGTGAAATACTAGCCGGTCTAACCGTAGCTATGACCATGATACCAGAATCACTGTCTTTTGCCATACTAGCTGGCTTACATCCATTAACAGGATTATACGCTGCCTTTCTTATGGGGATTATAACAGCTGTTTTTGGAGGAAGACCAGGTATGGTCTCAGGAGGAGCTGGTGCTACTATCATTGTCATGATATCACTTATTGCTATGTATGGAATAGAGTACTTATTCGCAGCAGTAGTATTAGCTGGTATTATACAAGTATTAGTAGGAGTGCTTAAGTTAGGAAGGTTTGTACGATTCATACCTCAGCCTGTCATGTATGGGTTCTTGAATGGATTAGCTATTGTAATATTCTTTGCACAAATAGCCCAATTCAAAATTGATATAGAGGGAGTTAATACATGGCTTAGCGGAATGGCTCTATACATAATGATAGGATTAACCCTATTAACCATACTAGTTGTAACTATCTTTCCTAAAATCACTAAAAAAGTACCTGCTACTCTTGTTGCTATAATTGTAACTACAGCAGTTGTGTTTTTCTTCCAAGTAGACACTCGAAAAGTTATGGACATCGCTCATATCAGTGGTAGCTTACCTAGCTTTCATATTCCTTCACTCCCTTTTACACTAGAGACTTTACAGATCATCTTGCCCTTTTCTCTGGTTATGGCAGGAGTAGGTTTAGTAGAATCTTTACTAACCTTAAGTATCGTAGACGAAATCACCAATACAAAAGGAAATAGTAATAAAGAATCTATTGCCCAAGGTATAGCTAATATCACAAATGGATTCTTTGGAGGTATGGGAGGTTGTGCCATGATAGCACAGACTTTAGTTAACTTAGATGCAGGAGCTAGAAGTAGACTAGCTGCTATTATTGGCTCGCTTACCATCTTAGCCATTATATTAGTTGGCGCTCCTATCATTGAACAGATACCTATAGCTGCATTAGTAGGAGTGATGATGATTGTCGCGATTACTACATTTAAGTGGGTATCCTTTCAGTTAGTGACCAGAATGCCTAAAGCCGATATCTTTGTTTTATTTCTAGTTACTATTATTATTGTAATCACACATAACTTAGCCTTAGCTGTACTAATCGGTGTAATCGTTTCTGCTTTAGTATTTGCTTGGGACAATGCCATACGTATACGAGCTAGAAAATCTTTTGACCCTCACGGCAATAAAGTCTACGCTATTTATGGTCCATTATTCTTTGGGAGTACCACTTCTTTTATTGAGAAATTTACTCCTCTTACAGACACTCCTGTGGTATACTTAGATTTTAAAGAATCTAGAATAGTAGATATGTCTGCTATAGAAGCTTTGAAAAAGCTAATCGATAAATATCAAGAACAAAACAAACAAATCTTACTTATCAATGTCAATGCTGAAAGCAAAAGATTGTTAATCAATTCTAAGCTTTTCAACAGTAACTTATTAGAAAACAATTAGATTGATATATTCCAGTAGCCTATTATCAGAGTTAATTCTTTATATTTGAGTTTAAACCACTACAATTTTAAAAAACACTATTATTATGCTAAAAATATCACTATCTGTATTACTTGCTATTCTAGGAGGTTATCTTATTTTTTTAGGATTAAACAATGATATGTTACCTCCAACCATTACAGGAATAGGATTCTTTATAATTGCTATTATATTTAATCTACCTAAAGACAAAAAATAAGGGACTACCTCATCTATTGTCCTTTTCTATTCTAGATTATAGACATTGATAGTATCATATGATACTATCACCTATAAAAAAACACCTCTAATGAGGTGTTTTTTTGTCTAAAACGTTTCTTATTACAAGCTGTTTACCTAATCTCTTTAATTTGATGATAACTCACAGTCAATACCTTTTAATGAATTATATTCTTCGATAGGAATAATTACGATTCCATTATGTTCGTTTTCATTTACGATTAACTCATTACCACTGTCCATTACATAGTCTACATAAGTAGTTACATCCTCTGTAAAGTCACTAAAACTGATTACTTTATTCATTTTTTTAATCTTTTGAAGATACTAATACAAGTATTAGACCAAAAAATTAACATTCATAAAAAAATTACAATTTAAATTTAAATCCTCGTGGTGCATATAACTTATCCTCATCATATAGGTTTAAATAAAGACGAACAGTATCTTGTTTTCCCTTTATATAAACTGCATATATATCGAGTACTCCTCTACCGTTAAACAGTCCATTAGGAGTGTCAAAATGACAACAACTACCTACTCTGTAGAAAGATAAATTATTTCCTTCTAAATCAGTCAAATCCTTTAAATACTCTATTTGATTCTGTGGTCCTCTATTATCCTTAATCCCTCCTACTTTTATAGGATTCTCAGGTGTATATCCATACTCAAAAGTTCCTATCTCATTCACAGTAGTTACCTTGTTTTCTAATACTTGCTTAGATCTACAACTCACCCCAATAAGAACTAACAAAACGAAAAATACAGACTTTCTCATAATAAACTGATTTAAAGAATATTTACATCTCTAAGATACAGAAAATAAATAGACATTGAACTTTGTGATAGTATCATATGATACTATCAAGGATATAAAAACAATTCCATAACTACCAAAAATAAAAAAACACCTCATCCGAAGAGAGGTGTTTTTCTATATTTTAGTAGATCAAATTACTTAATATAAGTAATCTCATTTTTAGGTTCTCCATCTAAGAAGCCTTGTTGCTCCATCCATGCATCGCTATAGATCTTACTCATATAACGTGAACCGTGGTCTGGGAATAACATAACTACTACACTATTCTCGTCAAATGCTCCTTCTGCAGCATATTGTCTTGTAGCTTGTAGTACAGCACCTGAAGTATATCCTAAGAATAATCCCTCTGTACGTGCCAACTCACGTGCTGTTTGTGCAGCATCTTTATCTGTTACTTTCATAAACTTATCGATAACAGAGAAGTCCGTAGCAGTTGGAATTAAGTTCTTTCCTAATCCTTCTATCTTATAAGGAGCGATCTCATTAGGATCTAGCTCTCCTGTCTCGTGATATTTCTTTAATACAGAACCATAAGCATCTACACCTAAGATTTGAATATTTGGATTCATCTCTTTTAAGAAACGAGCTGTACCAGAGATAGTACCTCCCGTACCAGAACAACATACGAAGTGTGTAATCTTACCTCCTGTTTGCTCCCATATCTCAGGTCCTGTAGATAGATAATGAGCCTCTGTATTTAACTCATTAAAATATTGATTGATATAAATAGAGTTTGGCGTTTCTTTCTGCACCGTCTTAGCTACCTCATAGTATGAACGAGGGTCATCAGCCGCTACATTAGCAGGACATACATATACTGTAGCTCCCATCGCACGTAGCATATCTATCTTATCAGGAGAAGACTTATCACTCACAGATAAGATACATTTATATCCCTTAATAGCACTCACCATCGCAATACTAAATCCTGTATTCCCTGATGTAGTCTCTACGATAGTACTACCTGGCTTTAATATTCCTTTTTTCTCAGCTGCCTCGATAATGTGCATTGCTATTCTATCTTTTGCAGATTGTCCAGCACTGAAAGCTTCTACTTTACCATAGAAATTCCCTTTTAACTCTTTTGTTGCTTTACTCAATTTTACAATTGGCGTTTTCCCTACAAGAGCCAATACATTATCATACGCTTGAATTTCTTCTTTCATAATATCTTATTTACTATGGATAGATGTTCTTTATCTCATCTACCACTGTTATCTAACAAATTTACTAAAAAAACAAAGAGACTACTCTTTTATCCCTTCTAAATCGAACATGAAAGCAAACTCTTTTGCGACCTCTTTTAAAGCCTCAAAACGTCCTGAAGCTCCTCCATGTCCTGCCTCCATATTCGTGTCTAAATACAGTTGCTTATCATTCGTTTTCATCACGCGTAACTTCGCTACCCACTTCGCTGGCTCCCAGTATTGCACTTGAGAATCATGTAACCCTGTTGATACATACATATTCGGATAATCTTGAGCGACTACATTATCTATTGGAGAATAAGACAGCATATAGTCATAATACTCTTTCTCATTCGGATTTCCCCATTCATCATACTCTCCTGTTGTCAATGGTATTGTATCATCCAGCATAGTCGTCATCACATCTACGAAAGGTACTTGAGCAATAACTCCATTGTATAAATCAGGGCGTTTATTCACCACTACTCCCATTAATAAACCTCCAGCAGAACCACCTTCAGCATATAAATGTTCTGGAGAAGTATATCCTTCAGCAATCACGTGCTCTGAACAAGCGATAAAATCGTCAAATGTATTCCACTTCTCTAATAGCTTACCTTCTTCATACCATTGACGTCCCATATCTTCACCTCCGCGAATATGCGCTATCGCATAGATAAATCCTCTATCTAATAAGCTTAGACGAGTAGTAGAGAAATAAGGCTCCATCGAATATCCGTATGATCCATACGCATATTGTAAGAATGGATTAGTACCATCTTTCTTCATCCCCTTTTTATACACGATAGACATCGGTATTTTCACCCCGTCTTTTGCAGTTGCCCAGATTCGTTCTTCTACATAATTATTCTTGTCGAAAGTCCCTAATACTTCTTGTTCCTTCTTCACTTCTTTCTCACGCGTACGCATATTAAAGTCGATTACAGAAGAAGGCGTATTCATAGATTGGTATCCATAGCGTAGTATCTCTGTATCGAAGTCTAAATTCGTACCTGTATACGCATTATATGTTTCACTGTCAAATGGTAGATAATATGCCTCTTGGCTATCATCCCAAGGTTGAATCTTCAAATGAACTAATCCGTTAGATCGCTCTGAGATCACTAAATAATCTTTAAAGATGTCCACTCCTTCTAACAGTACCTCTTCTCTGTGAGGTATAAGCTCTACCCAATGCTCCACAGCAGTCTTGTCCTCAGGACAACGCATCAACTTAAAGTTATCTGCCTCATCTAGATTTGTCATGATATAGAAATGTCCATCATAGTGTGAGATATTATACTCTACCTCGCGCACTCTCTCTTGGAATACCCTAAACTCTCCATCAGGATTATGAGACTCTAAGATTCTGTACTCACTTGTCAGCGTACTCTCACTTCCTATCACTAGATACTTGCGCGATTTCTCTTTAAAAATATGAGTATCAAAAGTATCATCCTCTTCGAAGTACACCATCACATCCTCTGTGATAGCAGTTCCTAATTTGTGTTTATAGATTTTATCTGCACGCAGTGTTACCTCATCTTTACGAGAGTAAAACAGAGTCTTATTATCAGCAGCCCAAGTAGAACTACCTGTTGTTTTCTCTATCGAGATAGGAGATATTTCTCCTGTCACTAAGTTCTTTACTTGCAGTGTGTATTCTCTACGAGATACAGTATCTACCCCAAAAGCTACCCATTGGTTATCTTCTGATACATTAATTCCTCTTAAATGAAAATAAGAGTGCCCTTCTGCCATCACATTACAGTCAAACATGATCTCTTCATCAGCCTCTAAGCTTCCTTGTTTACGAGAAAATATAGGGTAATCTTTTCCTTTCTCAAATCGAGTGATATAATAATATCCATTGTAGAAATAAGGTACAGAACTATCGTCTTCTTTTATTCTGCTCTTCATCTCTTCAAACAAGTCTGCTTGAAAAGCCTTAGTATGTGCAGTCTGTCCTTCGTAGTATGCATTCTCAGCATTTAGGTAATCGATCACTTCTTGATCTTCTCTATCGTTTAACCAGAAATAGTTATCGATACGTGTATGATTGTGTGCTGTTAGCTCGTGAGGTTTCACTGTAGCTATTGGCGCTTGTATATCTTTATTCATTTTCAAATGTTAAAACACAAAAGTAAGGTTTTAATATTTAAATAAATGTTAGCATGATTTAAATGAATACTAATGACCTACTCGTCCACTTATTGACTCAACTGAGTAGAAACAAAAAAGCCAAAGACTCTCATCTTTGGCTTTTCTATATCATTGTATTAATCTCTATTTCTTCAAGAGCTCTAATGCTAAATTCATCTCAGCATCTTGTGCTTGCTGTAATCCCTTTTGAAAATCATCTGCTTTAATAGTATGATTAGGCAATACTCCTCTACAAGTGCGATCTTTATTCGCTATCGCATTAAAGAACACCTCACTCCTAGGCAGTGATAATATAGATTCTGTATTCGGTAATTTATAACTTAAAAACCAAGCTGCTGTTGTGAAATCACTACAGCTTCTAGTCTCCTGACCTACGATATCACCACGCTTATTCAATTGGAACAAATGTGCAAAATAAGCTGCTGCTGATACAGTATTATTATTTGACAATAAAACTACTTTACCTGTAAACGCATTTTTATCCTGTGGGTAATTCTCTACATAAGAATCATCTAGACGACTGTTTCCATAATAAAACTGATCTTCTTCATTATAATCAAATCGCTGACTCATAAAGTTATCTTGGCTAATAATATCAGCTGTATTTGCCAACTTCCCATTTCCATCTAATAAATTCTCTTTCATATTCACTTTAGGAACTCTAGTCGCATATTTATAAATATTCTTAAAGCTCTTCTCTGGACTAATAAAAGAATAAAACAAAGGAATATTAGACAATAAACCTCCTCCATTATCACGGATATCAACTACTAGCTTTTTAATATTCTTGTCTTTGATGTCTTGAAATACGTTGTTCAAGATATAATAAGCATATGTCTCTGATACACTGAATGTAGTAATTTTCAAAATATAAGTATCATCATCTAATGGATATCCATAGATTCCTTTAGAGAAGGCAACAGTACTCAGTGGTAGAACACTCTTCTGAGCATGATATTCATAGTCATTAAAGTTCACTGCTTTCAGCGTTATCGTCTTAGGGGCTGCCTCTACAGTCTCTTTATACTCGATAATGAACTCCTTAGCTTCTGGAAATATTAAAGAAGCATAATTAGAGAAATTCTTATTAGAACTAGCTTCTACTCCTCCGTCTACCTTATTTGGTATCTTATTTAATAGCTCTGCCGTACTGATATTATTTACTTTGATAATCTCAGCTCCTATCGGGATATCTAAAGTGTACTGATTAACGAACACTCTATTGTCATATACACTAGTAGCGACAGGAAAGAAATTACTTACCTTGATATAATCCTCATAAATAATATCATCCATCTCAATACTTGAATGAGCATCACGTATTAATGTAACAGGGTTACATAAGACAAAATTCTCTAAAATCGGCTTCTTCTCTAAAGTATGACGTAGTTCCTTTACCTTCTTATCAAATTCTTTTTCTGTTATAAATCGAAATGGATTAGGATGCTGTTCTTTTATTGCCGTAACTATAAAATCAAAATCAGCTAAGTAATTCTCTTTGGTAAAATCTTTCACTTTCTTCTGCCCAAATGCAAAAACCTGTAAAAATAAAACCATTATTACTATAATACCTCGAAGTTTTATCATGTTTTTATTTATTTAAATATCAAAAAGCAAATATAACAACTTAACTAACCTCTTGTAAAGAATATTTTTAATTAATCTAAAAAAACACTCTTTAGCAGTTTGTCTTACTTACCTAAACTCTTTTTATTAATTAAGTCCACTGCGTACTGTATCATCCCATACGTATTATAGTTACTTGCAGACTCAGGTACTATATGATCTATCTTTAAACCATTTCGGTGAACATTATACTCTTTATCATTTGGGTAGAAAGCGCCATAACCTGAGAAGTCTATTGTAGTATCATCTTTTAAAAGTACCCGTACACGATTAGTCACAGCGCCTCCAGTCTGCTTACCTACAGTGATACATCTTGGTGCCTGCTGAATCCCCATTCCCATATATTCAGCAGCACTCAGCGTAGTATGATCCACAAGTAGGACTACAGTTCCTTTATAATAATCCTTATTCTCATTGCCCGCCTTGAAAGGATCTATAATCTTAGCAATGCCCACCTTACTATCCCATTCTCCTAACGCTGGCCCATACCAACCTAATGCTTTAAAAAAAGTAGTTCTATGAGGTAATAGGTAAGATGTAATAAGCTCTGGGCTTATATTCTCAGGATAATTACGTAGATCTAAGATAATGCTCTGCTTACTACTATTAGCCTTAAAGAAACTCTTCAGTCTTTTCTTTGTCGCTCTACCTAGATGAAGATATCCTATATCATCACCTAACTCAGGAGCTTTCTGTTCTTTAAAAAGTGACTTTATTGTTTTAAAATTCTTAAACTCTTCTCCCTTTAATAGAGGAACCGTTCTTTCTATAATCTCTCCACTTTTCTTTTTTATACTTACTGTCATTGATTCTTGATCTCCTAAAGCAGGAAAATAAAAACTCTCAAATCTTTTTAAATAATTGGGATTAGATACACTTACATATTTTCCTATTGTACTTTCTCTATAGTCCTTTACAGACTTTCCTTCGACTCTAAAAATCACATCTCCTAGCTCTATATTACTCTCTTTAGCCTCGATAGGGTCATAAATAGTCGTTATCACTAAGGAGTCATTTATATTTTTTGTCCCATAGGTACTAAAACGTTTAACTTTAGTATTCAGATAATAGCTTGCTTGATAGTCACTATGTGAATCATTTAACTTTACGAAAAGCTCATCTTTCAGATACTCAAATTCTATTCCTTCAGTCGTATTAAACCTCGGAACAAACTCAGTCAACACCTCATCCCATGGTGTATCAGCTAGATATATATTCACATTCCCATAACGGATACTATTCCAAAAAGAAGATAAAAACAGCATACGGTGGCTTTCATTCCCATTGCTAAAATTAGGCAACGCCTTTTCGTGATCAAATTTTACGATAGAAGATATTTTACGATTAGTTAGATAATACTTACCATAATTAGTATTGTCTTTTAAGTCTGTCAAAATAGACTTTAATTCCTTATCATAGAGGTCACTGTCTATCCATTCAAACCTAGCATTAACTGTAAATAATTTATCTTCACTTACTTTAATACCATCCTTTTTTAGAGGATGTTTAGAAGAGTCAAACTGTTTTATCCATTGCTTTAAGAAGGTATTTAAAGCCTCTTCGTTCTTTATCGTTTCTATAGTAGTATATGCTTTTAAGAATTCTTGATCCATATCATAACCACCTCTACTTACATTAGGATGTTTATACTTGACTAATCCCCATACATGTATTAGACTTTCAGAACTTACCTCTTTCAACTCTCTTTGCTGAGCAAAAGAAACAGTACAAATCAATAGTGTAAACAGTGCAAAAAATTTCTTCATTATATCGTTAATTAGATGTTTTATGTTCTAAATATATTGATAACGCCACAGAGCTTTTAAGCTATTAACACTAAAATAACTTTGCTATTTACTGTCAATCAATCACCTATAAAAGAGAAAAGGTCAGAAACATACGTCTCTGACCTTTTCAAAAATAACTGAATAACTAAATAACTCCACACCTTACAGTGTGTATAAACCTCGTTTTTTGAAAGCGATTAGAACTCGTGCGTTATTGACTTATAACGCTAATAAAAAAGTAAATAAACACGCGTATTCTAACCTCTATGTACAGCTAAGGATTACTCCGCTAGATCGTATCCAAACTGAATACCTGCTGTACCTCCTAGTTCTGTAAATAACTTCATGAATCCTTCTGCAGTTTCTGTACGATTCCAGTCACGTTGTAATTCACAGAATAACTGTACTACGCTAATTGGTTTAGCACCTGCCTGTACCATTCTCATAATCGCAGCATCATGTGCCTCTTTAGAAGTACCTCCTACAGCATCTACCACGATATATACCTCATATCCCTCTTGTAACGCATCCATCACTGGGAATGTAAGACATGCTTCTGTCCACAGTGCTGTCATGATTAATTTTTTTCTACCTGCAGCTTTTACAGCCTCTACGAACTCCTTATCTTCCCATGAGTTAATCGTCGTTCTATCATAAGAAGGCACGCCTTCTAAATGTTTTCTCAGTTGAGGAACAGTCTCTTTATTTAATCCTGTTTTCACATTCACTGTAGATAGAATGATAGGCATATCATACAGTTTAGCTGCATTTACAGTTCCTCTAATATTGTTTAATAGTAACTGTCTATCCATAGAAGCGATAGAATTTACTTGTACTGGTTGATAATCAATAACGATTAATGCTGCGTTCTCACCTGTTAATAAGTGATCTTGTTTTTTGTCTCTAATTGGTAAACTTGCCATAACTTTATTTTTTAACTATTTAATCATGATACATTCTCTTCTAATCTCTCTGTCTTATAGTATCTCTTTTATTGGAGATAAAACAGTGTTCCCTAGAAGAAAATGAAATACTATACACTGTAACAAAAAAAGAATACAGACTGTATTTATAAGGCCTTTTATAAATTCAATAAATGATAGTCTAACTCCCTTTCTGATTACAAGTATAAAATTATCACATCCTCTCCCAAAACCACTTAACCTAGATTAACAAAGGATTTTCAGGCAACTTTACTACTATGCTTACACTGCTAAAACTTCACTTTATCTCTTCTACCGTCCTCTATTATATGACCTAATATTCTCTTCTCATCCTATTCTTTTGTTTACAGCACATCCTAGGAGAATAGTTGATATATAAAAGGAGCATTCTTCGACAAACAAGTCCTCCCCTCCACTAATCTCGAGGTATTGTCCATGAATTGTCGAAGGAATTCGCTCCAAGTCCCGTAAATACTACGATAAGAAGGGATAGTGCATAATGAGGTACAACACACATAAAACAAACAAAACTCTAATAATCAACAACTTAAATTAAAAAAAGCAGTTAATAGGCTAAAAAAAAATAGATATCTTTTTTCAATTAAACAGTTCAAAACCGATTAAAATAGGCTGAAAAACAAAAAAAATCCCTTCTAAAAAGACTTTTAGGTATATAAATGGCCCCAAAAAGAATTTAAAAAACAAAAAAAAGGTCAAAGATTATCTCTTTGACCTTTTATATTATTTACTAAGTATATTGCCTTACTTTATAAAGCTACTTCGTTTAATTCACTTCTATACTTTTCGATTTTCTCTTTTAGTTCTGCTGCGAGCTCACTATTTACAATACCATTCACCTCATCAAAATTTTCATAATACTTAGGCAATGCAAAGCTGTCCTTTACTTGTCCTCCAAACTGAGGGAACACTGTCTTAGCAAGGTTTAATGAATTCTGACCTCCATATCCTCCTGGTGAAGTAGACATTAAGAACATCGGTCGCTCTTGGAATAGCTTTAACTCTATTCTAGAACACCAATCAAACAAGTTTTTAAAGCATGCTGTCCAGTTGCGATTGTGTTCAGACATAGAACAGATGATAGCATCAGACTGCTTTATCTTTTCTAAGAATAACTTCGCTCCTTCTGGAAAACCTTGTTTCTCTTGATCTACAGAAAATGGAGGTACTATATAATCATTCAGATCTATCACTTCCACTTCTCCTGCTGGAAACAAAGGCACGGTATACTCAACTAACTTTTTATTAATAGAAGTACTCGATGTACTTGCTGCAAATCCTAATATTCTCATAGCTTATTTATTGTTATAGTTTATCGTATGCAGGAAACGCTCCAGATACTATTCTCTTCCATTCTGGATGACGCTTAATATAAGCATACACTAACGGACATAATGGGTACAGCTCATAGTTATGCTCTTCTATATACATCAGACTCTTCTCGATTAGAGCAGTAGCCACTCCTCTACCTGCTAGCTCTTCTGGGCTCTCTGTATGAATAAGTTTAATAATATTACCTTCTTCAGCATAATCTATAAATGCAGTATGACCATCTACTGTTAATTCAAAACGGTTAGTATCAGCATTTTTATTTACTTCTAAATTTACAAATTCTTCTTTCATATCCTATACGTTTACATGGTTAATTCTACTTTATTACAAAATTAGAACTAATTCTCTTCTACTAGACTTGACCTAGATTAAGTTTATTGTACTTTTCTACACAAAGATCATACCTACACCACCTGTGTTGATAAAATACTTTACCTTCTCTAATCCCTTTATTTAAAAGACATATTAACTACTTAAAGAAAAATAAGCAACTTATTATCTCAATAAAAAACATAAATTTTCATGTATTTATATTTTTTGGCACGATATATGTAAATTACGTATCACAACAAAAACAACAAAACTTTCTTTTTCTTAAGTGACCTAGTTACCCCCAAATAACTAGGTCACTTTTTTTATATCCGTTTGACTACTGCATTTTGATAGTGATAGATACCCTCATACACTATTATAATATAGAATATCCATCAGTTGTTATTAACTATTCTATAACAAAATCATTTATCTTAAAAAGATTTTAATATTTTTGCGCCACTAACTAAAATGTATTAAACATGTTTGGAGACTTAATGGGCATGATGGGTAAACTACAAGAGACCCAAGCTAAGATAGAAGAAACAAAGAAGAGATTAGACACCGTATTAGTAGATGATCAGAGTAATGATGGGTTACTACAAGTGACGATGACTGCTAATAGAACTATTCGTTCTTTATCTATCAGTGATGAACTAATGGAGGACAAAGAACAACTAGAAGACTACTTAGTCATGGTACTTAACCGTGCTATCGAAAAAGCGTCTGCTATCAATGAAGCAGAATTAGCTGCGGCAGCTAAAGATGGAATGCCGAATATCCCTGGACTAGATCTATTTAAATAATATTATGAAAAAAATTGTTTGTGCTCTTTTACTTGCTACTGGAGCGTTATTCGTGTCTTGTAATAAAGAGGAAACTAAAGGCAACCTTACTGTTACAGGTAAAGTAGATGGATTTAAACAAGGTAAGTTATACCTATTTCAGATTCAAGATACTGTATTTAAAGCAATAGATTCATTAAATGTAAAAGGAGATGCTAACTTTAAGTTTGACTTAAATATTGACTCTCCTGAAGTATTCTATTTAACCTTAGACCGTGGTCATTCTAACTCTCAGGATAATCAAATTATGTTCTTCGCAGAGCCAGGACAGATGACGATCAACACGACTCTTAAGAACTTCTATAACGATGCTAAAGTTACAGGATCAAAGTCTCAAGAGGTGTATGATGAATACTTAAAAACACGTTCTTTAATCATCGATAAACAGAATGGTTTATTAGTAGACATCTTTAATGCTGAAAAAGAACAAAACACAGCTAAAAAAGATAGCCTTAATAATCTATCTAAGAAACTTACAATCAGAAAGTATCTTAATGCTGTAAACTTTGCTATTAATCATAAAGACTCTGATGCGAGTCCTTATATCGCATTGACAGATTTATACAATGCTCATACTAAGTTATTAGATACGATCTATAACTCTCTATCTCCTGAAGTAACTTCTCGTAAATACGGAAAGCAACTTAATGAGTATATCAAAGAGAGAAAAGAATCAGAAGCACAAGTGACGACTACTCAGAATACAACTACTGAAGTTCAAGAATAATCAAAAAACGCCTATAAGGCGTTTTTTTTTGTATGTTTATATCTATGTCATTAGCTATTCAATTACAACAATCCTTACAACTCTCTACAGAAGAAACTTCTATAGCAGAAGGACTATTCTCTTCTATACAATTCAATAGAGGTGAGACTATTATCACTCCACTTCAGAAGAGTGCTCCTCTATACTATATCACAGAAGGGTATATCCGTATCTATGCTATAGTAGATGATAAAGAGGTCACACAGTGGATCAGTGGAGCGGGCTACTTTATGACTGATCTGTCTAATTGGTTATTTGACGCTCCTATTAAGTGGACAATAGAGGCTCTTACGCCTGTCACAGCATTACAGATTACCTCTACAGAATACAAGACGTTAGCAAAACAAATCCCTAATTGGGCAGAAAAAGAAAGATACTTCATCGGTCATTGCTTCACACAGATGGAAAATAGAATATTTCAATTCATCTCTTTAACAGCAGAGCAGCGCTACCTACACTTCATGGAGCAACTCGGTTTCTTATTTAATGAAGTGCCTCATCAGTATATCGCATCTATGCTAGGTATGACACCCGAAACACTGAGTAGAATAAGAAAAAAAACAACAAAACCTCGATAATCAAGTTATTTAAACCAACCTTCTTCTTCGTTGTGGTAACTATACTAATTCTGCTATATTTGTGTGAACCAAAACACTATAAAAATGAATTTTGAACAACAACTACAAACGAAGATAGACTTAAAGACAAAACCTCTACAAGCATTAGGACTATTAGAAAAGATAGCTTATAAAATAGGAAAGGTACAACAGACCCTAACACCTAATCTAGTAGCTCCTACCATCATCGTCTTCGCGGCTGATCATGGGTTAGCAAAAGAAGGTGTGAGTGCTTATCCTACTGAAGTCACTTATCAGATGGTGCTTAACTTTCTAAATCACGGTGCTGCAATCAATGTATTCTGTAAGCAACATAACATCAATCTAAAAGTAGTAGATGCTGGTGTGAGTAAAGACTTTGCCCCTCATCCTGACTTAATCCAAGCTAAAGCTGGTCACGGTACACATAATATGATCTCCGGTCCTGCTATAACTAAAGATGAACTAGCGTTCTGCTTCAGTTCTGGAGAGCAAATAGTGAGAGATATCGCTGCAACAGGAACTAATATTATAGGATTCGGAGAAATGGGAATAGGGAATACTTCTTCTGCTTCTTTACTGATGAGTTCTCTATTAGACCTACCTATAGATAAATGTGTAGGGAGAGGAACTGGTCTAGATGATGAAGGGTTAAAAAGAAAAAAAGAAATCCTTACCAATATCATCAATACTCATCCAAAACCTGCGAATGCGAAAGATGCTCTAGAACAATATGGAGGATACGAGATCGCTCAGATGTGTGCTGCTATGCTAGAAGCTTACAGACATAATATGATCATATTAGTAGACGGCTTTATCGCATCGAGTGCATTCTTATGCGCGGCTAACTTAGAGCCAAAAATAACTGATAACGCAATCTTCTGCCATAAATCTGATGAGATAGGTCATCACTTATTGATTCGCTCTTTTAATGAACAGGCAATTCTAGATATGAACTTACGCTTAGGAGAAGGTACTGGGTGTGCACTAGCATATCCTCTTATACAGAGTGCTGTCGCATTCTTAAACGAAATGGCTAGTTTCGAATCTGCAAATGTTTCTAACAAATGATCCGAAAAGAACTCACTTACTTTCTGACAGCTGTCATGTTCTTTACGAGAATACCTATTCCTTTTAAAGTACCTTATAGCCATGAGATCATGAATAAGTCTCAGAAATATTTTCCTCTGATAGGTTATCTAGTAGGTGGTATGGCAATACTCGTCTATTGGGCTACCTCCTATTTATTCTCTGCAGATATAGCTATCGTACTCTCTATGGTGAGTACAGTATTACTGACTGGGGCATTTCATGAAGATGGATTTACAGATGTCTGTGATTCTTTTGGCGGTGGATATGGCAAGGAGAAGATTATGACGATTATGAAAGATAGCCGTATAGGAGCGTATGGTGTCATCGGTATTGTCTTATTACTTCTGTTGAAGTTTCTTGCCTTGCATAATATTACCGAGTTATCTACTTCCTTTTTGCTTGTAGTGATGCTAAATGGGCATATCACGAGTAGATTTCACGCTGCTACAGCTATCTATACTCATCGATATGTAAGAGATACAGATGACAGTAAATCTAAACCGATGGCTAATCAAAAGCTGTCTTATTCATCCTTACTGTTTTCTCTGATTCTAGCGATCGTCCCTTACATCCTATTTGACAACTGGTTATTGATTATAGCTTTTTTTGTTAGCTACATTGGTAAAATGTACCTGACGATGTACTTTAAAAAACACATAGGCGGATACACTGGTGACTGTCTCGGCACAATACAGCAGATATGTGAAGTCTTATTTTACTTAACAACACTAACACTATGGAAATTTTTGTAATCCGTCATACGAAAGTAGACGTTCCCCCTGGCCACTGTTATGGACAGACTGATGTCAATCTACTCAATGACTATCCTGATGAAATAACTACCTTCAGAGATAAAATCCCAAATGACATCGACACGGTCATCTCTAGTCCTCTAAAGAGGTGTACTTTTATAGCGGATCACTTCTCTCAGTGGTACTCTACGGATGACAGACTCTTAGAGATGAACTTCGGAGAATGGGAGATGAAGAAGTGGGACGAAATACCAAAAGATGAATTACAAAACTGGATGGACAACCTCGCACAAACTTGTCCTCCTTACGGAGAGAACTTATCTATGGTACAAGATAGAGTGTCTTCTTTCTTAGATGAATTGAGAACAACAGATCACAAAAAAGTATTACTAGTCACTCATGCAGGACCAATAAGGTGTATGTGGAACTACCTATTACAAACTCCAATCAACAACACCTTTAAAGTACCTGTGGATTATAATGAGGTCTTTCACTTTAATCTAGGAGCCACTACTCAGGATGACTTTATTCTACAGAAAGCCTAGCTCCCTTACTTGATTACTTTTCTTGATAAATGTCAAGAGGTGATAAATAGAGATATACAACCTTTGTCTATCTAATTTACAATCTTATGACAATAGAAACGAGTATCACAATTAAAGCTACGAAGGAAGCAATATGGCAAGTATTAATGAACTTCTCTGAATATCCTGAATGGAATCCTTTTATACTATCCATCACAGGTAAGCCAATAGTAGGAAGACAAATCAAAATTAGCCTGCCTACGATGAAGTTTAAGCCTATAATTCTAACAAATAAAAAAGAACAACTCCTTAGTTGGAAAGGAAAATTAGGAATAAAAGGGATATTCGATGGACATCATCAATTCGAAATACAACAGCTAGATGAGCAACATTGTTTATTTATACATAGAGAGGATTTCAGTGGAATATTAGTTCCCCTATTCAAAAAGAAACTACAAACCGAAACTCTACAAGGTTTTGAAGCTATGAATATCGCTTTAAAAATCAGAGCTGAAAAGGCATAAGAAAACTCGTGAAGTAATTCACGAGTTTTGTTTTTATTTATCTACTTCTATTTCTGCATTGATATGAAGTGGGTCATAACTGATGACTTCCCAATCTTTACTCAACAAGTCAATATAGTAGTAGTTTACATTATCATCTTTGTCAAAAGCACCATTCTTATTGATATCTTCTATTGTTCTAAAGTACAATCTATTCTGACTATCAATAACTGTCCAATCTAACAGTTCATGCAGATCAGCACTTAACTTTTTAAAGTGTGTACCATCTCCCCTACTAATATACAAGGTCTTGATATCATTAGAGTCTACCTTACCATCTCTATTCGTATCTGCATCGAATAAGCTATATACTAATATATTCTTCTTTGTCTTCTCTGCTATTGTATTAAGGTAAGATACATTCTGTATCTGCACTTTCTTATCTGTTAATGGTCTGATCTGTAAAGAATCTTTATGTTGGAACATAAGGTTCTCTAGATACCCTGTTAGTTCAAAAGGCGCATAGTTAGATACGGTATAAGAAGTTTGGTTTACTTTACTCATACCACTTTTAGAAGAATAGCTATATACTCTAATCTCTCCTATAGGATGAATCAGGTGATCTGATTTGCCCATCAGAATAGGAAGATCAGCAATGCGAATATCTTCTGAACGGTCTCTTTCTTTTACTACTTCAGTCGTAGCAGCAGAGGTACCGTCTTCTTTATAAATAACTTTTGGTTTTTCGCCTTCTTGTTTACAAGCCGTTACTAAAACTAATGCGCTTAAAAACAGGGTTATTCTTACTTTCATAATAGAAAATTTAATACTTCAAAGATACATAATTAGTGTTTCTATACGCAACACTAGCTCAGCATTTTTTCAACAAAGCTTTATAGACAATAATACGAGATCTGTTATCCTCTAAAGAAGTGTGATTCAAAGACTCCTTCGTTTCCTACATTGTCCTTTACTTTTATAACTACATCATTTCTACCTGTCACTACTTTGCCATCACTAAACTTATGAACAATCTTACGTGTCTTGTAGTCATAATCCAATAATATCCAATTGCCATTGATAAAACCTGTAATGGTATTAATACCTGATAGATCATCTTTAATCAAGAAAGAGATCTGTGATTCTTTAGTTAACCACTGTCCTTCTGTGAAACTTGGTTTCTCTATAACAGGTGCTTTTTCATCCACTAAGATCTTATAGTCTCCAAAGCTCTTGGTATAAATCGACCACAAATTACCTTTCTTAGTCGTTTTAAAATAATCTCTTCTACCTCCATCTACTCTTGCAATAAATGCTTTATCACGATTAGAGATATTCATAGAAGACGTGTCAAATGACACAAGGATATTCTTAGCTAGAGGAACAACAGGTTTGTGTAATTTTAACACATCATCTTCTACAGACATATCCATCAAAAAGTCATTGTAAAATGTCTTAATAGGAAAACTCACTGTTACGTTCTTCTTCTCAAAAATATAATCTCTATCTGTAACTATCTTGTATTCTCCTTTTGCTTCTGACTTCTTCACTTTAGCAGTAGCATCTGTATATTCTACAGGAATATTGATCGTTTTCTTATTCCCGTGATAATCTGACAACACAATACTATAGTTATAGTTCTGCCCATTCTTAACAGTGACAATTCCTTTAGTAGGATCTACTTTTAAAACTGATAAGTTATAAGATTTCTCATAAAATAGTTTTTGTACTTTTTTCTTTGTAGAAACATAGCGTTCATAGTCAATTAAAGCATTAACATAACCCGTCTCAGAAAAAGAAAAAGTATCAAATTTATAAGAAAATAAAGCCTTTCCATTCACAAAAGTCTCTACCATATACACACCATTCTTATTTGTATTAAAATTAGCGGTATCGTGAATATCTATTCCAAAACTAATATCTCCTCTTGCCTTCACAGAAGAAGTTAAAAAACTACCATCAGTCTGTGTGACATAAGATAACTGCTGAGGAGTCTCACTATCATTAGCCATAGCTCCATCGCCAACAGGGTATACATAAAGCCCATTAACGGTAGGTGCTTGAGTATCTGTTAACAATTTATCCATTCCTTCTCTTAAAGGATTAATGATATTCTGTGTCTTCGTGTCACGGATCTCATAGTGAAGGTGAGGACCACCTGATCCTCCTGTATTCCCAGTATATGCAATGATTTGCCCTTTTTTAACTAATACTTCATTCTTACGAGGAAAAATCTCTATCTCAAAGTTCTTCTCTGAATAATGTCTATTCAAAACAAGAGTAGCAATATCACCAGCATAAGAATCTAAATGCCCATACACAGTAGTCTGTCCATTAGGATGATCAATATACAGAGCCTTACCGTATCCCCAAGTCGATACTTTGATACGAGATACATAACCATCTGCTGGAGCATAAACTGGTAAACCAATTCTCTGCTGTGTCTTTATATCAAGACCTGTATGGAAATGAGTACCTCTTAACTCGCCAAAATTACCTGAGGCATGTATGCTTATATTTAAAGGACTATCAAAGGGTTCGGTATTCTGCGCATATGCAAAAGTTCCTAATACACTTAAAAAAAGACTCGGTAGTATTCTTACTTTCATAATTTTTAAAACATTTCTGCTAAAATACATAATAACCCTAGAAAAAATAGTATTATCGCTAAAAATGAAACACATAGCTAAAAGCTGTTTAAAGAAAAAGATAAATAACCTTTTTTTTTACAGAAAACTTTTTTAAATTTAAATACTAATTGTAACTTTGTTGAAAGGATAGTGAATAACAAGTATAATGAGCGAGCTAACTGATATTATTAATTCTTTAGAGGTAAAGTTTGCTAAACTTATGCAAAGGCTAAGTGTTTTGGAAGCAGAGAACAAACAGTTAAAAACTAGTTTGGAGCAAGCTCAAAAAGAGATTCAGAAAAATGAAGAGCAATTAGACTCTATTTACAAGAAATACGAATCGATACAATTAGCAAATTCACTATTGGGCAGTGAAGAGAATAGAAGAGATACGAAACTCAAGATAAATTCATTGATTAAAGAGATAGATCAGTGTATAGCTCATCTCACAAAATAGGAGAAATATGAGTCAAAAAGATGAACAATTAAAAATAAAACTATCTATAGCTGATAGAGTATATCCACTAACGGTGGCTTATTCGCAAGAGGAAGGACTGCGATCGGCATCGAAGAAGATAGATTTAATGATACATCAATTTGAGGAAAACTATGCTGTAAGAGATAAGCAAGATGTTCTAGCGATGTGTGCGTTACAGTTCGCATCACAAAACGAACAAAAAACAATTGACACTACAGATAGTTATAACAAAGCTGTAGAACGTTTAATCAGGCTGGATGAAGCTTTAGATCGTGTACTTTCTAAAAAAATATAACAATTCGTTCTTAACATAAGATACTAAAAATACTGCTCACATTAGTACTGTTTGATAAACTCAACACAAACAAATTAAAATGGGTGAATCTTTGCAACTAAAGCATGCTGCCTTGCGCAGATCCTTGAAAAGCAAGCTAACTCAAAACTTGTTAATAAGAGAGTTTACGCGACTCAAACTAATGTGGGCTTTTTTTATATATAATTTATAGAAACATTTATGGAAATACTAATGATCGTTGGGGGAATAATACTTGGTGCTGCGATAGGCTTCATGGTGGCGAAGTACCTTGAAAAAAACCATGCTTCCTCAATATTGTCTAATGCTCAAAACGAGGCCAAAACGATATTGCGTGATGCAAAGACTGATGGAGAGGCAATTAAAAAAGAGAAAATATTACAAGCTAAAGAAAAGTTTATAGAGTTAAAATCTGAACATGAACAAGTAATCTTAGCTCGTGATAAGAAGATGGCAGAGGCTGAGAAAAGAACTAGAGATAAAGAATCTCAAATTTCGAGTGAATTAGCTAAAGCAAAGAAAGCAAATGATGAAAGTGAGAAAAAATTTGCTGAATACAGTACTAAACTTGAAATCATTGAAAAGAAACAAGAAGAAGTAGATAGACTTCACCGTTCTCAAGTAGAACAATTAGAAATCATCTCTGGTCTTACAGCTGAGGAAGCAAAAGCTCAAATCGTAGAGAGTCTTAAAAATGAAGCAAAAGCAAATGCAATGGCTTCTATACAAGAAACTATCGAAGAAGCGAAACTTACAGCTCAACAAGAGGCTAAAAAGATTATTATCAATACTATTCAACGCATCGGTACAGAAGAAGCTGTAGAAAACTGTGTATCTGTATTCAACATCGAGTCTGATGATGTAAAAGGTAGAATCATCGGTAGAGAAGGTAGAAACATTAGAGCTATAGAAGCTGCTACTGGAGTAGAAATCATCGTAGATGATACTCCTGAAGCTATTATCCTATCTTGCTTTGACCCTGTTAGAAGAGAGATTGCTCGTCTATCTCTACACAGATTAGTAACAGATGGTCGTATTCACCCTGCTCGTATCGAAGAAGTAGTGGCTAAGACGACTAAACAAATCGATGAAGAAATTATCGAAATAGGTAAGAGAACTGTTATTGATTTAGGTATTCACGGCCTACACCCTGAACTAATCAAAATAGTAGGTAGAATGAAATACCGTTCTTCTTATGGACAAAACTTACTACAACACTCACGTGAAGTAGCTAAATTATGTGGATTAATGGCAGCAGAGCTAGGCTTAAATGTTAAGTTAGCTAAACGTGCTGGATTACTTCACGATATCGGTAAAGTACCAGAAACAGAAAGTGAATTACCACACGCTATCCTAGGTATGCAGTGGGCAGAAAAATATGGAGAGAAACCTGAAGTATGTAATGCAATAGGTGCTCACCACGATGAGATAGAAATGACTACATTAATCGCTCCGATTATCCAAGTATGTGATGCTATCTCTGGTGCTAGACCAGGTGCTAGACGCCAAGTACTGGATTCATACATTCAACGTCTTAAAGATCTAGAAAGTATAGCTAATGAATTCGGAGGAGTTAAAAATGCTTATGCTATCCAAGCAGGACGTGAATTACGTGTTATCGTAGAAAGTGAAAAAGTAACTGATGAAATGGCAGCTACTCTTTCTTTCGATATCTCTCAAAAAATCCAAACTGAGATGACTTATCCAGGTCAAGTGAAGATTACTGTAATTAGAGAAACTAGAGCAATCAATATTGCTAAATAATAAAGACTACAAGTCACAAAAAAGAGCTATTCAAACGAATAGCTCTTTTTTTATATCTTACCAGCACGTGGATGAAATTCTTCTAATACCGACCTCAAACGCTCTGTACTAATATGTGTGTATATTTCTGTTGTGGTGATAGACTCATGCCCTAGCATCAATTGAATAGCTCTTATATCAGCCCCATTCTCTAATAAATGTGTAGCAAAGGAATGTCTGAAAGTATGTGGACTAATATTCTTCTCTAAACCTACTTCTACAGCTAAACGCTTAATAATAGTAAATATCATAGCACGAGTTAACTGCCCTCCTCTTCTATTCAAAAACAAGATATCAGAACTATCTTTCTTAACTACCTGATGGGAACGTATAGAATCATTATACAATACGATTAGTTCCATACTATTATGATCAATAGGTACAAAACGATGCTTACTCCCTTTACCAATAACACGAATAAACCCTTCTTCAAAAAAGAGATCAGATAACCGAAGACCTACTAATTCACTTACACGTAAGCCACAACTGTACAATACTTCTAACATCACTTTATTTCTAAAGCCTTCTGGTGTAGATTGATCAATTGCCCCTATAAGTATGTCAATTTCTTCTACACTTAATACATCAGGTAATTTACGGCCTGTCTTAGGCGTTTCTATCAACTCTACTGGAGAAACCTTTAGATAACCTTCTAAGATAAAGTAATTAAAAAAGTTCTTTAATCCTGATATTATACGCGCTTGTGTAGTAGGTGCAACTATATCAGCAATACTATATAAGAACTCCTGTACCACACTTGCATCAATAGCCTCTAATAAGACTTGCTCATCATACCCTTCTATATACCCGATAAACTTACGAATATCTAACTCGTAACTTTCTATCGAATTAGGCGAGAGCCCCCTCTCTAACTTTAAATAAGTTGTAAACATCTTAATAAACCCTTCCCAATACCCAGAAGCCATAACACATTTTTTATATTCCAAATATACAAACAAAAAAAGAGCCTCTAAAAAGAGGCTCTTTATATTCAAATAAGTTTCTTATTCTAATTAGAATTTGTAAGTTAAACTAAACTTAGCATTATCAAAGAAGTTATTGAAAATGTTTAAGTTAGATTTAGTATTAGAAACTGTTGCAACTTTTGTTCCATCAGTCTTAACATTGTAATTCTCGTAAAAGAAGATATCTCCCATATTAAATCCAAGAGCAATTTTCTCAGTTACAAAGTAATTAAATCCAACAGTAACTCCAGTTTTAATACCTGTTGCTTTTACATCAACGACTCCTCCTCTAATTTTTGCCTCATTATATCCAATACCTACTTCAGCAAAAGTTTTAAAACGTCTTCCAACTTCTAAGAAGTAGTAACGTCCAAATGCTCCTGCATATGTTGTATTAACATGGTCTCCTTTTAAACCCTCAATTCCATCAAATCCTTCAAAACTATTCAAACCAAGTTTTCCAAATCCTAATTCAACACCAACAGCAAATTTATCAGATAACATATATCCTACTTTTGGAGTGAAGTTAAATTCTGTTGTTTTGATATCAGATCCACCGTTCTTAGGTTTAACTGTTACGTCATTAATTTGGAAAGCTCCTTCAACGAATACATTAGATTCTTGGAATCCGAAAGTTGGTTTTTCTGTTTCTTGTGCGTTAGCAGTGAACCCGAAAGCTGCAACTGCAACTAATGAAAGTACTAGTTTTTTCATGTTTTTAAGCTATTTTTAATTAACAATTCAAATGTAGCGACTATCACCAATAGTGATGTAATTTTTAATGATAATATAACAGTTACATAACACATAAACTCAAATAACAACACTAACACACTAATTAACAACATTATATATATTTAAAAACATTTCATAAAAAAAAGTTAAATAAACCTATTTCAACCACAAACAAACCACTATTCTCTGATAATACGCTAAAAAAACAAAGACAAATAGTGTCTTTTAACATAAAAACATAAATATACAGCACAAAACCACTCATAAAACATATTTAGAGAACTAAAAACGCTATTTATAAAAACACTATATAAACTATATCCTAAGCATTAAATATTTTTTTAAGCAACTGATTAAGTATTAAATAATATATTTGTCAGAAGTAAATTAAACTACATGAAAATATTAATTATAAATGGTCCTAATCTGAATCTTCTAGGAAAAAGAGAACCTGATGTATATGGTCACACCTCTTTTGAAGATTACTTTGAAGTATTGAAGACTAATTATCCTGAAGTAGAACTTGAGTACTACCAGTCTAATATAGAAGGAGAACTAATTAATAAGATCCATGAAGTAGGTTTTAGCTATGATGCTATTATCTTAAATGCAGGAGCGTACACACATACCTCTATCGCTATAGCTGATGCTATCTCTGGTATCACAACACCAGTCATCGAAGTACATATCTCTAATACACATAAGAGAGAAGATTTTAGAAAGCATTCTTATATATCACCAGTATCACATGGAGTAATATTAGGCTTTGGCCTTAAAAGTTACGACTTAGCTATTGCTTCTTTACAGTTATAATGAAACAACTCTTTTCTAAGTATATTACTACTATATGTATTGTGATACTATCTATATGTGGTAGTTATGCACAAGACAATACCATAATTGGTAAAGTCATAGACTTATATGGTAATCCTATAGAGAATGCTACAGTATTTGTAAAAAAAACAGATAAACAGACTATTACCAATCAGAATGGAGAGTTTCAGATAGCTATAATACCTGGTCAATATATCTATGCTCAAAAAGAAGATTATACAATTAGAAGGATAGAGTACACTCCTAATAAAACTAATGCACAAAAGCTAGAATTAGTCCTTACTCCTTTAAAAGAAACAGATATCTTCTACGATAATCCACAAGATGAATATGCCATCTTCATTATGGATCTAGCTAGTACGCATAAAAAAACGAATAACTTAGAGAAATATACACTTGACTATTATTCTAAAGGTAATCTTCAACTTGCATCAGGCAGAGAAACATTCTTAGGACAAAAAAGAAAAGATTTAGACCCTTCACTAGATATAACAGATGTAAATAACTTTATCTATCTAGGAGAGTTATCTTCTCAACAAACCGTATTCAATGAAGATTACGGAAAAGAAAAAGTTATCGCCTTTAATGAAATAGGAAAAGCAAAAGACCTTTTCTTCTTAACAGCAACAGATAGTGATATTAATTTATACGATAAAATCGTTTCTAATCAGATCAATGTAATATCTCCTCTGATGTCCTATGCTAAGACATATTACTATTTTAAATTACTGAAAAAAGAGACTGATCCCTTAGGAAATGATATATATACGATAGGTTTTACTCCTAAAAGAGATAGAGAGCCTATCATGGAAGGTAAAATAAAAATCACTAGTGATAAATGGCAAATTACAGAACTGTATGCTGCCATGAATGGAGAAAATGTAGGATTAAAGAATGTAAAACAAGTCGTAATAACTCAACAGTATAAGCATAATCCATTACTAAATCTATATCTTAAAGAAAGTCAAAACCTATACTTGAAAGGGAAATTCTTAGTATTTGACTATGTAGGTTCATTTAAAGCACATTATACAAATTACCAAACAGACAACTCTATTAATAAATCACAATTCAGTAGTGAATTAATCCAATATTCTAACAATTTCTTACATCAGCCAGAAAGCTATTGGGAAAAAAACAGACCCTATCCTTTGTCAAAAAAAGAGATAGCTACTTTTAATGAACAAGAAATAAAAATACAAGAAGCGACAAAAGTTACTTTAGATTCTATAGATAATAGAACTAATAATTTCACCTTATTCAAATTAATCAAAGGATATCAACATTTAAACTCTTATAAAAACTCAGCTATTACCTATCGTGGACTTTTATCCACATTTGCATTTAATGCTGTACAAGGATTCAATGTTACTACTGGCTTAGACTATGTAAAAGTAAAAGACGATTACTCTCAAACTAAACTGGGTACAATCGTCAACTATGGTATCTCCGAAAATAAATATAGAGTATCAGGATATGCATCTCATATATTTAATCAGATAAACTATAATACAATCACGTTATCTGGTGGTAGTACCATATTACAGTTTAACCAAGATGATCCAATTAAAACGCCTATTAACTCATTTGCAAGTGCTTATTTTGGTAAAAACTACGCTAAGTATTTTCAAAAAAGTTACCTTCAAATCAAGTATGAACAATACGCTTTTAATAGATTTAAATTTAGTGGTTTATTAGAGTATGCTCATAGAAGATCATTAAACAATAGTCTTAACAGCCCACCATTTGCGCCACAAAAGGACTTTACTTCTAATAACCCATTAGATCCTACGGATTTTGATAATGCACCATTTAAAGATAATTCTATATTTAAATTTAACTTAGGGCTAAACATAATCTTTGACCAAAAAATAATCACTTATCCAGATTACAAACAATATTTACCGACTTCTAAGTATCCTATTATATCACTTACATTAGATAAGACATTGAATGCTACAACTAGTAATTATAACTATACTTTTGTATCATTTGCAACGCAGTACAATGATAATATCGGTAAAATAGGAAACTTATACATAGGGCTAGCTGCAGGAAAATACCTTGAACAAAATGACATAGCTTTCACTGACTATAAACACTTCAATGGGAATAGGACTTTTATAGGGTCTACTGCTGTATATAACAAACAATTCAACTTACTACCCTACTATGAATATAGTACAAATAAATCTTATGTTGAATTTCACCTAGAACACGACTTCAGGGGGTATATCATGAATAAAATTCCTCTATTAAATAAGACCCGATATTCTATCGTAGTCGGATACCATATGCTGAATGTTCCTGATAAAGATGTATATGGAGAATACAGTATAGGCTTAAACAACTTTGGTTTTGGAAAGTTTAGACCCTTTAGAATAGACTTCTTTAAAACTGTTTCGAATGGACCTTATAAGAATTTTGGTTTTGTATTCGGTATTAAAGTACTTGACTTAATCCAAAAATAATAACACTTTATTAGTATTTGATATTCAGCAAGAACGACTCTCGTTATTAATGTAGATCCTTACTTTACGAGCTTAGCTTAGTGAATTCTTAGTTGTCTACAATTACGCAAAGTATAGAATAACCACAGCTTCAAAAAGCCGATTATTAAAACATCGAAAAACTACATTCATATATAAGTATATTCTTCTCAGTGTATATTGAGTCATAAATAAAATTTGCTCTGGTATACTAGCAGATTGCTTGCACATCTCTTGCACATTTCTTCGACAAAAACACCTTCTAGGCAAGAAAACCCCTAGTAATCTCCTAGCAAACCTCTAGAAAGTGCAAGCCTTTCGCTTATATCTATTCCTAAATACTAAAATCACAACTCGTATACTAGTACCACTATTTTCGCTTTAACTTGTTTATGCCTATTGGCATTACTTTTAAACAATACTGTTATAACGTCTTTTTAATCAATATTAAGGTTACAACTAAGAACTCTCTCTAGAGAGATATACTACAAAAAAGCACAAAAAAAAAGGACTAAGCTTGACTTAGTCCTTTATAATATATTCTAATACTATTCTTCTATTCTTTCTATATGAGCTCCTAGAGCACGTAGTCTATCATCTATAGCTTCATATCCTCTATCTATTTGCTCTATATTTTGAATCTCACTTACTCCCTTAGCAGATAGAGCAGCTATCAATAAAGATATACCTGCACGAATATCAGGAGAAGACATCTTAGTAGCCTTTAACTGAGACTTAAAGTCATGTCCTATAATAACAGCTCTATGTGGATCACATAAAATGATCTTAGCTCCCATGTCAATTAGCTTATCCACAAAGAATAATCTACTCTCAAACATCTTTTGGTGGATTAATACCTCTCCTCTAGCTTGTGTCGCTACAACTAAGATAACACTTAACAAATCAGGTGTTAGTCCTGGCCATGGCGCATCTGCTATAGTAAGTATAGAACCATCTATAAAGTTTTGGATTTCATATCCATCTGTATGAGCTGGAATATAAATATCATCTCCACGTTTCTCTAATGTAATTCCAAGTCTTCTAAAAGTATTTGGTATCACACCTAAGTGCTCCCAACCTACGTTCTTAATCGTAATTTCACTCTGTGTCATCGCTGCTAACCCTATCCATGAACCGATTTCTATCATATCTGGCAACATCGTATGCTCACAACCTTTTAGTGCTGTCACTCCTTCTATAGTCAGTAAGTTAGACCCAACACCTTGGATCTTAGCTCCCATAGAGTTCAACATTTTACACAGCTGTTGGATATATGGCTCACAGGCTGCATTATAGATAGTAGTCACGCCTTCAGCTAATACAGAAGCCATTAGTATATTAGCAGTTCCTGTTACAGATGCTTCATCTAACAGCATATCAGCACCTACTAACTTCTCTGCCTCTACTCCATAAAAATACTCTTCTCTATTATATCTAAATGTAGCACCTAATTTTATAAACCCATCAAAATGTGTATCTAATCTTCTACGTCCTATCTTATCTCCTCCTGGTTTTGGGATATATCCTTTTCCAAAACGAGCTAATAAAGGTCCCACCATCATAATAGATCCTCTTAAGGCTTTACCATCTGTCTTAAAATCATCTGAGATAAGATAATCTAAATCTAACTCATCCGCTTGAAATGACATTTTATTAGGACCTAACTTTTCAATCTTAACTCCTAATTTGCCTAATAACTCTATTAATTTATTTATATCAATGATATCCGGTATATTAGAGAGTACAATTTTTTCTGGTGTTAACAAGACAGCACATAAAATCTGTAATGCCTCATTTTTAGCACCCTGAGCATATACCTCTCCTTTTAGCTTAAAACCTCCTTCAATCTTAAATGTACTCATTACTTCTTACCTTTTGAATGATAGTTATTACTTTTATATTTCTTATTGTTATTGTTGTTGTTAGAATTACTCTTTTGATTATTAGAGTGATTCGTTTTGTTAGATTGCTTTTTATTTACCTGCATTAAGTTAGCAGTAGTAGACAATTCTTCTTCTTTTTTAAATAAATTAATCTTTCCATTAGACAGTTCACATAGATGCTCGAAGATTACTTCGTCTTTCACTGTTTCTTTATTCCAACTCAGATAACTCTTCTTCATATGATTAGCGATCACTAATATCAAGGCATCCTTCATCTCACCATCTTCCCAAGCGATAGCCTTGTTTATCATATAGGTAATATTATTACCATAAAATCTATACTTAGGGTGATTCTGAGGATAGGCTAATTTACCAGGTTTTGTAAAGATAGTCTCTTGTGTTGCAATAGGAAATGGGCTATCAACATCTAATTTAAACTCAGACATCATGAACAATTGATCCCATAACTTATGTTGAAAATCTGGTACATCACGCAAATGCGGATTCATACTCCCCATCACACTAATAGCGTACTTAGCGCCATTATTTCGCTCTTCTCTATCTTCGATTTTACAGATATGATCTATCAAACTATGTAGATGACGTCCATATTCAGGTATTATCAATGGTTTTCTTAAGGAATTGTAATCTAAGTGAGTTACTGCTTCTTTGGAATCAAATTTCATATTATCTATACTGTTATATTGGAATAGTTACTTCTTACGTATTATATATAACACCTAATAAAGTAATTTATTTAAAAATAGGTAAAAAAAGGATTATAAAGAAACTATTCCTTCAATAGTTGAAACCGCAATATACTTATCAATGATTTCTTGTGCATTCTTCACTGTAAGTTTTACAGAAACGCTTGCAAATTTACCAGTACTAGAGTTCTTGATTTGAATATCAGCATTACAACCATCAAAAGCCTCTTCTACTCTCGCAATTTTCTCAGCTTCACCTGGCACTATAAATTTATAAAGGTAAGGTCTAGGCCACGTTTTATCATCTTCTAATTGCTCTTTTAATCTTTTATAAAATTCTATTGTCTTATCGTCCATATCGTTTTTATTAGGCAAATATAATCAAATTAACCACTATAATTTTCAAAAGATGTAGTTAAAACTCTTTTGCAGACCACATTTTATTGTACTTTTGCACCTTTGATATTTACAGCAAAATGGACACAAAAATAATCTTAATCATTGGAGGACCCGGATCTGGTAAAACTACGTTGATTAACGAACTTACTAACAAAGGATATGTTTGCTATCCAGAAATATCTCGTGCGGTAACGAAAAAAGCCCAAGAAAAAGGTATTGATCAATTGTTCTTAACAGAACCTCTATTATTCAGCCAATTACTTTTAGAAGGAAGAATCGAACAACATAAAGATGCTGTTAAAGAGTCAGCGAATATTGTTTTTATAGATAGAGGCATTCCTGATGTATTAGCTTATATGCATTATACAGGAGATAAATACCCTGAGAGTTTTGATATAGCATGTAAACAACATCTATACCACCAAATATTCTTATTACCACCTTGGGAATCAATTTATCAAAGTGATGAACAACGTTATGAGAATTTTGAACAAGCAAGCCAAATACACGAGCATCTTATCTCAACATACAAAAACTATGGTTACGATCTAATCGAAGTACCAAGAGATACAGTTGAGAATAGAATTGATTTTATATTAAGCAGAATTTAAGAAATCATCATATTTGAGTTAAAAGGGTTATAGTATTCAAACTATAACCCTTTTATTTACAACAAATTTCGTAAATTCGTTATCATATTTACATATTTCTGCTAGAACATGACTACACCTATTGAAATTCTACAAAAATACTGGAATTACGACAGCTTTCGAGAACCTCAGAAAGACATTATAGATTCTGTCCTAGCAAAAAACGATACTTTTGCTTTACTACCTACTGGTGGTGGAAAAAGTATCTGTTTTCAAATTCCTGCACTTCTATTACCAGGGACATGTTTAGTAGTTTCACCCCTGATCGCTCTAATAGAAGACCAAGTAAACAACCTTAACAAACTAAATATAAAAGCGACCTCTATTATAGGTGGTACGCCAATGCATGAGATAGATGCCATCTTTGATAACTGTTTATATGGAAATTATAAATTCCTTTATATTTCTCCTGAACGCTTAAAGCAGACATGGATTCTAGAACGAATAGAAAAGCTTAAAATCAATCTCATTGCCATAGATGAAGCACACTGTATCTCACAATGGGGACATGACTTTAGGCCTGCTTATCTAGAGCTTGGAAAACTACGTGAACTATTCCCTGAAATTCCTATTATAGCACTAACGGCATCTGCAAACCAAAAAGTAGTAAAAGACATCTGTACAAATCTAAAACTAAATTCTCCTAAGCTCTTCACCAAAAGCTTCTTGAGAGAAAACTTGATTTATGGCGTCTATAAAGTAGAAAACCAATTAACAATGGTTTTGCGCATACTACAAAAGAACCCTGCTCCTACAATAATATATGTACGCAATAGAAAAGAAGCTTACTTCTTCTCTAACCAATTAAATCAAATGAACCACAAGACTACTTTTTTTCACGGAGGTCTCTCTATTATTGAAAAAAAGAAAAGAATGCAAGATTGGATAGAGGAGAAAACACCAATCATAGTAGCTACCAATGCTTTTGGGATGGGGATTGACAAAAAGAATGTAAAGAATGTAATCCATATACAGATACCCGAAAACATAGAGAACTATTACCAAGAAGCAGGACGAGCAGGACGAGATGGCAATAAAGCATTTGCAACAATGTTAGTGACAGCACAAGAAATTAAGCAAAACAATGAGATGTTCGAAACGAACCTTTTTGATAAAGAATTTCTGAAACGCGTTTATCGAAAACTCAATAACTTTCTTAGTATAGCGTATGGAGAAGGGTATAATTGTACCTATAGTTTAAATTTTAATAAGTTTTGTAATCACAATAACTTCCCTCATAGAAAAGCCTATAACGCATTACAGTTCTTGGATAGACAAGGTATTATTCGATTGTCAGAAAACAATAAAAACAAAACTAAGCTACTCTTCACTGCTCCTAGTAGTGAAATATTAGACATAACGTATGACAATGAAAGCTATGAAAATATCATTCACTTTATATTGCGTACCTATACAGGTATACATGAGTATGAACAAGATATAGATTTAAGCTTAATAGAACAACATACTGGAGAAACTCAGGAGAGCATTATAGCATGTTTAAAGGAGTGTCACGATCAAAACTTATGTAACTACATTCCTGAAGAGAATGATCTCACAGTTATCTTTAATGAAGCTTGGGAAGAGGATAGAGTACTATACCGTACATTCCCTTATCTTAAGCAACAAAATGAACAAAAGATAAATCAATATAAATCACTCATATTTTATATTGAAAATGAAGATATTTGTAAAAATAAAATACTTCTAAAGTATTTTGATGAAGAGAAAACAAATGATTGTGGTACTTGTTCTACTTGTATTTCTAATAAACAAAAACACAAAACGAATAGTACGAGTATAGATAGAATATTCAATATACTATCTGATACACCTAGTTCTATTCAAGAATTAGAAACAATACATGGTATCAATAGAGAAGACATTGTCTACTCACTTCAAATATTACAAGAACAAAATAAAATTAAAATAAACCTAGAAAATCAATATTCAGTAATATGAAAGACTTACGTATCGTATTCATGGGAACTCCAGACTTCGCTGTCGGAATTCTAGATGCTATATATACAAATAACTATAATGTGGTAGCTGTAATTACTGCTCCTGATAGACCTGCTGGTAGAGGACAAAAGATTAAATACTCTGCTGTAAAAGAATATGCACTAGAGAAAAATCTACCAATTCTACAACCTACAAACTTAAAAGACGGACAATTCATAGAAGAATTAAAAAGCTACAATGCTAATCTTAATGTTGTAGTAGCCTTTAGAATGCTACCTGAAGTAGTTTGGAAGATGCCAGAGCTAGGAACCTTTAACCTACATGCATCCCTACTACCTGATTACAGAGGTGCTGCTCCAATTAACTGGGCTGTCATCAATGGAGAGACGACTACTGGTGTATCTACATTCTTTATAGATGAAAAAATAGATACAGGAGCAATCATTCTTAAAAAAGAAACTAATATTGGTAATGATGAGAATGCAGGTGAACTGCATGATAGACTAATGATATTAGGTGCTTCTACTGTACTTGAGACATTAGAGTTAATAAAGTCAGATAAGGTTATTACAATAACACAACCAAAAGAAGAAACCAAAACAGCTTATAAGCTAAATAAGGATAACACTAAAATTGACTTTACAAAAACAGGTTCTCAAATACACAACCTTATTAGAGGACTTAGTCCATACCCTACAGCATGGTGTTTCTTTAAAGACAATAACACAGAGTGGACAGTCAAAATATATGAAGCTAGTTATGAAGAACATAGTCATAATTATAACATTGGGAAAGTGGTTTCTAGCAAAAAAGAGATTAAAATTGCTGTCGAAAAAGGTTTTATCAATATTTTAAGACTTCAATTCCCAGGTAAAAAGCCTATGAAAGCCAATGATTTACTAAATGGAGTCACTTTTACAGAGGATACAATAGCCCTATAAAACACTAAAAATCAGCAATTAAGAAATTTATAGTTTATTTTAGCTTTTAATTCTCTTTGATTTATCAAATTTTTATTTTTTTTTATGCAAAAGACTTGCTTTATTACAGAATTACCCTAAATTTGTATAAGGACGTTAATAAAGTTAACCTTTAAAAAAAATTATTATGAACAAAACTGAATTAATTGATGCAATTGCTAAAGATGCAGAAATCAGCAAAGTGGCTGCTAAAAAAGCATTAGAATCATTCTTATCAAATGTTGAAACTACTTTAGGTAAAGGTGAAAAAATTTCTTTAGTTGGTTTTGGATCTTGGTCAGTATCTGATAGAGCTGCAAGAGAAGGAAGAAACCCTCAAACTGGAAAAACAATCAAAATTGCTGCTAAAAAAGTAGTGAAATTTAAAGCTGGTTCTGAATTAGAAAACGCTGTAAACAAGAAGAAAAAATAATATTAGATTAATATTAAACACTTTTTCGAAAATATAAAGCCTCACTAACTTAAGTGAGGTTTTTTTATTATATTAGAAGTTGAATTACATCTGATAGTTTTATAAATATGATTCATTCACTTTCTATACAAAGAGGAGATCAATTAATCTCACTACCTAGTGCTCATAATGCCGATCTTATTTTCTCAAGATCAATTATTTTATTAACAGAACATAGTCAGGATGGTTCAGTTGGTTTTATTTTAAATAAACCATTAGATCTCACCTTGTCTGATTTATTACCAAACGTAGAGTCGGCATTTACTATATATGACGGAGGCCCTGTTCAAAAAAATAGAATATTCTATATCCATACTAGACCAGAACTGATTCCGGATAGCATACATATTGTTGATGATCTATACTGGGGAGTAGACTTTGAAGAGTTAAGTAATATCCTGTCTTTAGGAATATTAAATAAAAATGATATCCGCTTCTTTTTAGGATATTCAGGTTGGGACTGTGATCAATTAAAAAATGAAATTGAAGATAATTTTTGGGTAACTTCTAATAAGTTAGAAACAAAGAGTATTTTTTATCAGTCTCCTAAAGACTTATGGAAAAGTTCTTTAGCTAAACTAGGAAAAAAATACTCTTTATGGTTAAATGCTCCAAAAAACCCTAATTTTAATTAAGTTATCTAGATTAGACATTCATTACATTAATCTAATTTTAGCATTCAATCTATTAATAAGATCTGCTGCTAAAGTATTAGTATATTCTTTTTTACGATATTTTGTCACAGGTTGGATCCCCATGATTACATTCGTAACAAATAATTCATCTGCTTTTTGTAGTTCAAATGGTGAAATTATACCTTCTTCAAACGTATATTCAGTTTGCTTCTGTAGTAACTCTATCACTTGCTTTCTCATAACACCTTTCACACATCCATCAGACAAAGGCGGAGTCTTTACTACATTATCCTTTACAATAAAAATATTACCATTTAATGCCTCTACAATGTTCTTAGCATCATTCAACAATAAACAGTTTTGATAACCATTCTCTTCAGCGAAGATACTACCAGTTACGTTTATCAGTCTATTATTTGTTTTTAAAGTTGATAATAAGTGTGAAGTCACATAAAAGTCCTTATACAATTCGATTTCATAATCCTTTGTATTCAGACTATATACTCCATTGTTTAAAAGCTCTGCCGAAACAATATAACCTATTTTTCTAGTCGTAGGTAGATATTTACCTTCAGCATCTCTATATGCTGTAAAACGCACTCTAAATGCATTTATAACTGATTCAAGGCTATTGATTGTTTTAAGTATTTCTTCTTGAAAATACTCCATTGTAAATTCCATAGGAATCTCCATACGCAGAATACGCATAGAAGACATTAATCTAAAGTAGTGGTCTTCTAAGAATAAAACCTTTCCATCTAAAACCCTAACTGTTTCAAAAACAGCATCACCATATAAAAAACCTCTATTATGTTCTACAGATACGTTGCTATTAGAAACAATTTTGCCGTTAACATTAATCATATATTTCTTTTCTTCTGATTACTATTAACGGCAAATATAAGTTATATTTTATGGAATTATGCAGAACCTAATACTTGTTTTAAGTCCATGATTTGATTTTCCCATAATTGTTTTGATTCATTGATTTCATCTGGTTCAGCGAAATCTGTAACGATAATAGTTACATCTTTTGTCAATTCATCTTTATTGATTTTTAACTCAAAGAAGTAATCAGTCTCTTTATCATTTTCATCTAACCATCTATATCGAACTCTCTCATCAGCTTTACGAGTCACAACACGAGCTTTCTCTTCAGAATCTCCCCACATAAAAGAATATATCTCACCACGTGAATTTACATTATCAGCGAACCACTCGCTTAGCCCTGAGGGATCCGAAATATACTGATACAATAATTGCGGAGATGAATTAATTGAGAATTCTAGTTCGTATTTTTCTTTCATAGCCTTTTATAAAATTTATAATTTTTCGAATATAATCATATTTTGCAAATAAAAAAATATTTTTTTTCTCATTCTCTATTTGCATTATAAAGTTTTTGTTCTATATTTGCACCCGCATTACAGAAGTAACGCAGCCTAATAATGGCGAGGTAGCTCAGTCGGTTAGAGCGCAGGATTCATAACCCTGAGGTCACGGGTTCAACTCCCGTCTTCGCTACAAGGTAAAAGGACATCTTATCTAAGATGTCCTTTTTTTATTTATAGACTATTGTACATTTAATAACTACCGAACTATCATAGAAATGTACCTACTACTGTCTAAAAACTCCCTGTACGTTTGTCCTCTTTAAATAATTAAATAAAGATGATAGAATACAAAACAAAAAAGATCTTAGTAATCAATGGTCATCCAGACCCATACAGTTATAATGCTGCTTTAGCACAAAGCTATTTAGAAGCTTTGCACAACACACCCAATATTGAAATAAGATATTTAGCACTACATTCATTAGAGTTCAATCCTAATTTAGAATTTGGCTATAGAAAACGCACAGAGCTAGAGCCTGATTTACTAAAAGCCTTAGATGATATAAAATGGAGCAACCATTTGGTATGGATACATCCTCTATGGTGGGTGGGTCTTCCTGCTCTAATGAAAGGTTTTTTTGACAGAGCCTTCTTACCTGGCATCGCATTTAACCATATCTCTACAACAGAAACAATAGGTCTCTTAAAAGGACGTACAGCTAGAATAATAACAACAGGTGGTGACCTTAGCCAAGAAGTTTACACAACTGTTTTTAATGATAGTGGTCTTCTTCAACTTAAAACAGGTATTTTAGAGTACTGCGGTGTAGAAGTAACAGACAGTACTTTCATCGGTTTAATGAATAATTTATCATTAGAAGATCGACAAAACTGGTTAAAGGAAGTTCAAAACTATGCAATAATAGACTCTAAACCTCATAATGTCGATATATGCCCAAAAACCTTATAAAAACAACAACCTTAATAACAACACATTAACCATAAAAATAAAATATTTTTAAAAATAAAAGCTTCTATCCCTTGCATGGTTACTATTTAGTAGTATATTTGCACCACAATATCGCGGGATAGAGCAGTAGGCAGCTCGTCGGGCTCATAACCCGAAGGTCACAGGTTCGAGTCCTGTTCCCGCTACTACCAAGGAGACTTATTTAAGTCTCCTTTTTTTATACCCTATTTTTACTTTGCCTTATCTAAATCAACTTCTCAATAATTTTATATTTTTACACTTTGATAAAAGATAAAGATGAAATATACTTCAGATACTTTCCCTGAATTAGTTACTCTTACGAATCCTAAATTAACTTTGTTGGTTCGCATTGTATTTCTACTTTTTACCACATTTTTATTAGTATTATTATATCTTCTTCCTTTTGCTTTAATAAACGACTATACAAACAGTACTGAGGCTTATATACTTATAGGTCTATATGTTTTACTACTCACCTACGGTATATATAAGTTCTTAAAAGAGTATAAAAAGAAAAATACTACTGCCATACAGAAAATTATAGTCAATAAACTAGGAATACAATACCACAAACTCAATGGAGAAATAGAACACTTATTATATAAAGACCTCAACAAGTCTAAACAACCTTATTCTAAAGATATTTTTACAAAAACAACAGGAGTCAATATAAGCAGTAAAATGGTATTAAAAGTGCTTTACAATCATCAGGAACGCACTGTATCTTTTCAGAATACTGATATTTTTTACACATCCATTTCAACTAATTCTAGAGAACTTAGACAGCACTTCTTACAAGGAGTTACATTATACAGACCAGACTTAAGAATAGCTGATAGTGTATATACTGATTTTTTTATCAATCCTAGCAGCTTTGAATTTGATAAAAAAGGATACAAAAAAACAATGATTATCGCACTCATTATATCAATAATAATATTAGCTATTGTCTTTTTATCAATCAATCTTTAACCCGCGTATTAACCATCAATCAACAGAATCCATATAACAATATGAACAAAACTCTATTAGCCTTAGCATTTCTTTGTTTTAGCTTAAATTCGATTGCTCAAATAAACCAAAGATTAAAACCAAAAGACCAAAAGTTTAAAGATATAATTGAAGAACTAGGTAATCCACTAGAAGGAACACCTAAAATGATTATCAATTATATGGGAGATAAAACAGGGAGTTATTTGTGGTTCTTTAATGAGCGAAAAGCAATCAAACCAAGTTATTTATCTAACAAACCTACAGATATATTGTCTGGCATCTATATAGAAGACCATGGTGGAATATTGGAAAAAATTAAATTCAAAGACTACGCTGAAGGTCTAGCACAGCCAGAATTTTTATATGATTACTGTATCGTTACAGATATAGATAGAGATGGTAAACCAGAATTTTACCTAACCTATTTTATGAATTCTGATGGTCTAGATGCAAAGCCATTAAAAGTAATCATATATACTGCTAAAGCAAATAGTTATGAACTTTATAAATCTAAGGTTACAGCTTATATTCCTTATCAAGAAGAAGATAAATATCACATAGAAGAAGACAATAACTTCAAACAACTTCCTGCTACAATAAAGAAAAAAGCTTTAAGTATCTTAGCTGAAGTCAAAAACAAAAACATATTATAAAAGAAAAGGCTGTCCTTCTAGACAGCCTTTTCTTTTATTCATTATCCTCTTCTTCTTCGTCATCATCGTAGAAGTCAAACCACTCCGCATCTTCACTAAGAGACTTATCAGCAAACATATCTAATTGTTCAACAAACTCGGTAGCTAAATAAAGACGTTGTGTTTTCCCGATACTTTCTGACAATCTGTGTAAACGCGGTTCTAAGCGATTTCTAAGCTGAATATCTATATCATCTATAATATACATCCTCAACTGATTTACGTCAAACCCTGCGCTTGCAAACATCTCATTCAATCGATTAGCAGTACCTATCAAGATATCATTTCCTAATGAAAGTAGATTCTTATCTTCATCTAAATCTGTATAATCATGTACTCCATAGATTCTAAGGTCCGTATATCTACTATACTCTTCGAAGACTTCCATTAATCTCTCTACCTCAAACTTATCTTTAACAACAATCAATACTCTTGTAGCGATCTCTCCTTCTACAGGTCTTTCAGTACGCTGTAGAGCTGCGATTATCATAGCCGTTGTTTTCCCCTGCTCTTTAGGTCCAAAAATCACTACATCTCTCCCACTTTTAATTGTTCCAAAAGTTTTCTTTTGAAGAGTAGTTGGTTCTAAAAGACCGTTCTTACTTAAGTTCTCTTGTAAAGTACTATTTATCTTTTTTAATTTCATATTCTATTTATTTGCAAACATCTCGACATCTTGTTTCGAAACTTCCTTGCCTCCTAATATTATTAATCTTTCTATTATGTTTCTCAACTCACGGATATTACCAGTCCAGTCATACTGTTGTAACAATTCGATAGCTTCACTACTAAACACTTTTGGAGCTGTTCCTTGCTCTTTGGCTATTTGACTGACAAAATGATCCGTTAATAAAGGAATATCATCTCTACGGTCGTTTAATGCAGGTACTTTGATTAAAATAACAGCTAAGCGATGATATAAATCCTCTCTGAAGCGTCCTTCCTCTATTTCTTTCCTAAGATCTTTATTCGTAGCCGCAATAACACGCACATCTACTTTCAAATCTTTTTCTGCTCCCACACGTGTAATCACATTCTCTTGTAATGCTCGAAGCACTTTTGCTTGAGCAGACAGGCTCATATCCCCTATTTCATCTAGAAATATAGTTCCATGATTAGCTTGCTCAAATTTACCTGGTCTATCTTTTACAGCAGAAGTAAAAGCTCCTTTTACATGCCCGAATAATTCGCTCTCTATTAACTCTGAAGGAATAGCAGCGCAATTCACTTCTACTAACATATTTTGAGCGCGATTACTTTGCAAATGTATCTGATGAGCCACTAATTCTTTTCCTGTACCATTAGGTCCCGTTATCAATACTCTTGCTTCTGTAGGAGCTACTTTTTCGATAATATCTTTTATCTGACTGATAGGTTCACTATTTCCTATCATCTCATATTTCTTCCCTACTTTTTTCTTTAAGATTGTATTCTCTACTACTAGCTTACTAGTATCTAAAGCATTTCTTACTGTAGTTAATAACCTATTTAAATCAGGTGGTTTTGAAATATAGTCAAAAGCACCTAGACGCATTGTATTTACAGCAGTCTCTAAATCTCCATGTCCAGATATCATTACGAATACTGTATCTGGCTTTATCTTTTTAGCTGCCACTAACAGTTCCTCACCATCCATCTTAGGCATCTTGATATCCGAGATTACTAAATCATAATCTTCACCTGTTATCTTTTGTAATGCCTCTTCTCCATTCTCAGCAGCGTCTACTACATACTCAGAAGACTCTTCTTCTAGAATCTTTACTAACACTCTACGAATAGCAGCTTCATCTTCTACTATTAATATTTTAGATGTTTTCCCCATATATTATAATTCAAAGCAATTTATAACACTAGTATTTAAGCCACTTATAAAGCTCTTTCCATGAAGGTCTCTTTCCGTACATTAACACTCCAATACGATATATCTTAGCCGCTATCCATACTACTAGTATAAAGGTAAGAAATAGAATAATAATTGACACTATAACTTCCCACAAAGGTACACCGAAAGGTATTCTCATCAACATAACAATCGGAGATGTAAATGGAATCATAGAAAACACAGTAGCTACTGTCCCATGAGGATCCTTCATTACAGTAAAGAAACCAATATACACACCTAACATTAAAGGCAATAAAATAGGTAATAAGAACTGTTGAGTATCTGTTTCATTATCTACAGCAGCTCCAATAGCTGCATATAATGAACTATATAAGAAATAACCTCCAATAAAGAAAATGATGAAATAGATAAACAGAGAAATCAAAGGCAAACTTAATATCTCACTCACATAGTTCTGTACATCGAACATTATTTCATTCGAAATCATCCCATTAGCAGCTTGCATAGCTTCAGCACTTCCTGCTCCTGGCATAGCATTGATACCTAATACACTACTTGCTACACCTAATAGAATGGCTCCTACTACTCCCCAGATAAGGAATTGTAGCAACCCTGCCATAGATGTTCCCACTATTTTCCCCATCATCAACTGAAAAGGCTTTACAGATGAAATAATAATTTCTATAATACGGTTTGTCTTTTCTTCTATCACAGAACGCATCACCATATTTCCATAGATAATAATAAACATCATGATAAAGTATCCAAATAACCCACCGATAATAATCTTAATTTCATTAAGCCCTTTTACAGTAGCTTCTCCATCTGCTTTCACTAGTTTTAAGTTTACATCTGCTTTAGCTTTATCTATCACAGAGATATCGATTCCACTTTGTTCTAAATTGATATGTGTTATCTTATCTCCTAACAATAACTCTACTTTGCTAACAAAACTTAGACTAGGACTTTCATTAGAAATATAAGTTACACTTTCTTGATAATCTCCTATATTATCAGACTTCGGAACATAGACTATCCCTTCGTACTTTTCCTCTTTCACTCCCTCTTTAAGAATATCTAGATCTACTGCGGATAAATCTTGATATTCAAAAGCTTCATTACTTTCAAACTGAGTTACAAATAATCCACTCTCATCGTGAATAGCTATTTTCTTTACCTCCCCTTTCATACTGCTTAGATAAGCAATAAATACAGTTAGCAAAACAAAAAATATAGGACTAACGAAAGTCATTACGATAAACGACTTATTGCGCACTTTAGCAATGAACTCTCTTTTTATTATTAATGGTAGTATATTCATATTACTTACTTACAGATTGAATAAAAATATCGTTTACAGTTGGTAATTTTTCTACGAAGTGAGTTACCTGTCCATTCACTGACAAGATATTTAATAACTCATTAGGCATTTTTGTACCTAAGTCCACTTCTAACTGTACTTCGTTATTCAGTGATTTAAAACGAGTACTCTCAAACTTAAACTTATCACTCAATTCTAAAAACAAACGCTCGACATTATCACTTAATACGCCTACTTGATATAAGTTCGTTCTATGTTCTCTTTTCACATCTACTAACTTACCTTCTATTAGTTTGTTGGATTTATTAATCAATGCAATATAGTCACACATCTCTTCCACACTTTCCATACGGTGAGTAGAGAATATGATAGTAGTACCTTTTTCTTTTAACTCTAGGATTTCATCTTTTATGATATTTGCATTAACTGGGTCAAATCCTGAGAATGGCTCATCTAAGATAAGCAGTTTAGGCTCGTGTAACACCGTTACCACAAATTGTATCTTCTGAGCCATTCCTTTTGACAGCTCTTGAATCTTTTTATTCCACCATCCCTTGATATCTAGTTTATCAAACCAATAATCTAATTGACGTTTAGCTTCAGCTTTAGACAATCCTTTTAATTGAGCCAAGTACATAGCCTGCTCTCCTACTTTCATAGTTTTATACAGACCTCTTTCTTCAGGCATATAGCCTATATCTTGAATATGTCTTGGACTTAGAGGTTCTCCATCTAGTAAGATTTGCCCTGAGTCTGGATAAGTGATTTGATTTATTATACGGATTAAAGAAGTTTTACCTGCACCATTAGGTCCTAAAAGACCATAGATTGTACCCTTAGGTACAGTGAGAGATACTTTATTTAATGCTGTTTTATCAGAATATGTCTTTACCACATCCTTTACTTCTAATATAGATTGCATCGGTGAATTCAATTAATTTCTGTAAAAATAAGTAAATATTTGAAAACGGGAGAATGGGGACAGTTATTTTCGATATGGCATAAAAAAACCCAACCTTATTTGGATAAATAAGGTTGGGAAAAATTGCTATGAAAAAGAAAATCCACTGTTTAATAAGTGTCCTACAAATGTATAACTTATTTTCAATCAAGAAAACATTTCTTTCACTTTTTCAAAAAAAGATTTGTCATTTTTAGTCGGACTTGGTTTAAAGTTTTGATCCTCAAGCATTTGTTCAAAGAATTCTTTTTGCTCTTTGTTCAACTTTTTAGGTGTCCATACATTAATATGTACTAACAAATCACCATTTCCGTAACTATTTAAGCTTGGTAACCCCTTACCTTTTAGGCGTAAAATCTTACCAGACTGAATTCCTTCTTCTAATTTGATACGTACACGTCCTGTTACCGAATCAATTTCTTTACTTCCTCCAAGAGCTGCTTCTGCAAAACTTATGTATAAATCATAATGAAGATTATCTCCTTCACGTTGTAATGTATCGTGTTCTAATTCTTCTATTACTACTAATAAGTCTCCTGGTATACTATTCTTACCTGGTGCTTCATTTCCTTTTCCAGATACCTTCAGTTGCATACCATCTGCTACACCTGCAGGTATTTTGATTGATACAGTCTCATCGCTTACAATCATACCATCATTATCCGCTCCAGCAGGTTTGTGATCCATTACTTGACCACTTCCTTGACAACTATTACAAGGAGAAGCTGTTTGCATACGTCCAAACACAGTATTAGCTACTCGCATTACTTGCCCTGTACCATTACAGGTAGGACACGTTTTATAAGTAACCCCATCTGCTTGAACTTTGCGTTTTACTTTTATTTTTTTCTCTACTCCATTAGCGATATCTTCTAAAGTCAACTTCACTTTTATACGTAAGCTAGTTCCTTTCACTCTGCGTTGACCTCCGCCACCTCCGCCAAAGCCACCAAAGCCTCCGCCTCCGAATGCACTACCAAAGATGTCTCCGAACTGACTGAAGATATCATCCATATTCATATGACCTCCACCGCCGAAGCCACCTCCGCCTTCGAATGCTGCATGTCCATATTGGTCATATCTCGCTTTCTTATCCGCATCACTTAATACTTCATAAGCCTCAGCTGCTTCTTTGAACTTCTCTTCTGCTTCTTTATCTCCAGGATTCTTATCAGGGTGAAACTCAATTGCTTTCTTACGGTATGCTTTCTTTATAGCTGCAGCATCTGCACCTTTATCAATACCTAATATTTCGTAATAATCTTTTTTCATCTTTACTGTCTTTTACTTCCTATTTTAGAAAGATTACTGTCCTATAACTACTTTAGGGAAACGAATAACCTTCTCTCCTAGTTTATATCCTCTTTCTATAACGTCTACCACTTTACCTTTCATCTCATCTCCTGCAGGAATTTGTGTCACAGCTTCTGACAAATCGGCATTAAAGTCATCTCCTGCCTTTATCTCTACCTCTACTAACCCTTTGCTAGATAATGTATCTGTAAACTTAGTAGCGATTAACTTAATCCCTGTAAGATGATCACTATCTCCATGTTTCTCTAATTCTATAATAGCACGGTTAAAATCATCTAACACAGGCAATAAAGATAACATCACACCTTCACTAGCAGTACTTAAAAGCTCTAAACGCTCTTTAGCAGTACGCTTTCTAAAGTTCTCAAATTCAGCAAACAAACGTAAGTTTTTATCTTTTTCACTTGCTAATTGTTCAGCAAGTAATTCTTCGGCACTCTTCACTTCTTGCTCTACGTTCTCTTGTGCTTCAGCAGTATCTTGTACTACTTCTTGTTGAATTTCTTCTTGTTCTTTATTTATATCTTTATTTTCAGTACTCATGATTGTGTATTTATTATTCTTATTAACTGCTAACTTCATAGCAAATCCTTTGCCAACTTAGTCAATCTGTCATTATGACATTTTCATTATTAAGCTATATTCGTGCTAATTACCTCACTTATTCACTCAAAATAGCGATTTATATCACACTCCATAAAAAAAGGAAACTCTAGCATCCTAAAGTTTCCTTCTATCATTATCTATTGTACTTCTTCTTTATCCTTTAAAAAAGTCCTTTAAAGCCGCTTTTAACGTCTTAAATTTAAAATCAAATCCTGAACTGATAATCTTTTCACTACTTACTTTTTGTCCTTCCGTTACTAAGATTGCTTTTTCTCCTAGAGCTACTCGAATAACGCTTTCTGGTATAGCAGGTAGCCAAATAGGCTTCCCCATTGCTTCCCCTAAACTATTTGTAAACGCTCTATTCGTCAAAGGCTCTGGAGCTACGCCATTATAAATTCCCTCTAGCCCACGCTCTAAGACATAGACAAACAAGTTTACTAAATCATCAATATGAATCCAAGAATAATACTGCTTCCCTGTACCAATAGGTGCTCCTAACCATAATCTAACAGGTTTTATCATCGTAGCTAATGCGCACTCATGCAAATCTAATACTAAACCTATACGCACAAGACTCACCTTAATTCCCAATTCTCTAAAAGCTAAATTACCTCTTTCCCATTGTTCTACTACATTTCCTAAGAAGTTAGTAGCTTTTTGATAATGTTCTTCATCTTGTACCTCAGCTATATTACTGTAAATACCGATAGCAGATGCCCCAATAATATGTTTTATCTGGTGCGTATTTTCTTTCAGTACTTGATACAGAAAAGCAGTTGGTATAATACGGCTATCCAATATTAACTTCTTACCAGCCTTAGACCAAGAATCGGCTATACTGGACCCCGCAAGATGAATAATAGCGTCTACTCCTTCTAAACAAGAAATATCGATTTCTCCCTTATAAGGATCCCATACAAATCCTTTTGCACCCTTTACTTCATTCTTTCCTAAAGAACGCGTAAGGTAATGTACTTCATGACCTTGATTGATTAGAGATTGAGTTACTCTACTCCCGATAAAACCAGTAGCACCTGTTATCAGTACCTTCATTATTTTTTACTTCTTATTTTTAATGTCCATTCAAAGTTCATAACAGACACCTGATCACCATCCGCATTTCTTCCAATGCTCTTCATCCATACAGTCACTCCCTCACCAGTATCTATTGTTTTCTTTATTGCTTCATCTAATAAGGCTCCATCTACACATTCAAAAAAGATGCGCCCCGTTGCCTTCTTGGTAAAACTACTATTATTATTGGCTACTAGCATAGATATTTTCTCTCCACTCTCTGCAATCTTACGCATAACTAGTGCTCCTGTAGATAATTCTGCTGCCATAGCCTGTACAGCAAAGTACATGGAATTAAATGGATTCTGATTTTTCCAACCATGCTTAACAGTTGTAACTGCCCTTACATCAGATATTTCTTTCATACGCACACCTGTCCAATAAGCAGATGGCAATTTAAAAAACAAAAACTTATTAATATTCGATACGTTAAACTTCATAAAACTTAGATTTTTACTAAATATACAAAAAATGTTTATCCCTAACATAAATTTAACAAAAGTTAATTCTGTGTTAAAAAACAGTACTATGCAATACAAAGTACCTTCCTTTAGATATATCTTTGCTATAGAAAATAAGAAACACTATTACCATGAATATAGAAAACACAAAAGCTCAAATGCGAAAAGGTATTTTAGAGTTTTGCATTCTTTCTATTCTTAAAGAGAGAGATTGTTATACCTCAGAAATACTAGACGAATTAAAAAGCGTCAAGTTGGTAGTGGTAGAAGGTACAGTATATCCTTTACTAACTAGATTAAAAAATGATGATTACCTAGCTTATAGATGGGAAGAGTCCAGTTCTGGACCTCCACGCAAATACTACAAGCTAACCGAAAAAGGAGAATTATTTTTAGATGAATTAGCTAAAACATGGTATGAGTTAGCTAACGCAGTAAAAGAAATAACTACTAAAAAAATGAACGATGAATAAAACACTTACAATCAATATAGCAGGATCAGTTTTTCACATAGATGAAAATGCTTATCTAAAACTAGATCAATATCTAAAGGCAATCAAACGTTCGTTTCCTAAAGAAGAACAGGACGAAATCATTCATGATATTGAAATCAGAATAGCAGAACTATTCTCTGAGAATATTACAGACTCTAATCAAGTAATCACAATAGCTGACGTAGACAGAGTAATCTCTATTATGGGAAGTCCAGAAGACTATATAATAGATGAAGAACCAACTGCAAAAACAGAGACTAAATATGTCTACACAGGCACCAAAAAACTATACCGAGATGGTGAGAATGCTATGGTAGGTGGAGTATTAGCTGGTCTAGGTCACTACTTTAAGATAGACACGGTATGGATGAGAATTATCTTTATGATATTAGTATTATTCTACGGAACAGGAGTTTTATTATACCTTATCTTATGGATTATCGTACCAGAAGCGAAGACTACTTCTCAGATCTTAGAAATGAAAAGAGAGCCTATAAACATCTCTACTATTGAGAAAAAGGTAATGGAAAATGTTAATTATGTAACGAGCAAAATCAATGACGTAGACTACGAGCATATCAAAAATCAAACGAAAAGAGCTGGTGAACGCAGTGGTAAAATAATCCTAAATATCATCGGTATCTTCTTTATCATCATAAGTGTATTGTCAATATTTTCAAGCATAATTGGTATCTCTGCAGCTTTGATTAATAAAGAAATTATCTTAGAAGAAATAGGTTCTGAATTTCCTTTACTTTCTGCAGGAGTTTATCCATTTTGGGTGAGTACCTTATTACTAACTTCTTTAGTTACCCTTCCTTTCATCGGATTGTTAATTATAGGGTTACGCATGATCTATACTAACATTAAGTATGTAGCCCTTATCATAATTGGGTTATTACTACTGTGGTTTATTTCTTTAGGTTTATTCTCTATACCATTCTTAAATGCTAAAAACTATGAATCACGACACATCTATAGAACTGAATATACAGAGTCTGCTAAGGCTACCTCAGAATTCAGCTTTGATGAGGCTACTGATGAAATCAAAATCACATTAGTAACAGAGGATTATTTTAAATCAGATAAGTCAAAAACGGAAGGGTTTGAAGTAAAAGAGATCAACTCTCTTTTACCTATCGAAATAGAGTTCTTACCTACATTTCAAAACGAGATATACGGTACTTCAGAAGTTAAAGACTTTACTATCAATAAAAAGAAAAACAAGATCATAGAGATAGATTTGAACTTAACCAACTTAAATCAAGAAGGAAATCAATTAATCATTTCTAACAATCTATTTCCAGAAAACAAAACAAATGCAGATACTAAAAATGCCAAAATAGTATACACTATTTATATCCCAAAAGGAAAAAAAGTATACATCAGCGAACCAGTAAAAGCATTGATAAAATCAAACGAGACACTTACAGCTGGAGCGCATTGGTATGAGATGCAAGAGGACTCTACCCTTAAATGCTCTGACTGCTAGTAATATTAATTTTGTTTCAATTATTACCAATAAAAAAGGTTCCTTTTAAGGAACCTTTTTTTGTATCATATTCATCTGATTAGTAAGAACCAGATTCGTTATAAGCATCTCTGATCATTTTATCATTTGCTTTAATCGCAAACTCTACACGTCTATTCTTAGCTTGTCCTTCTTTTGTATCGTTAGAAGCTATAGGGTCAGCTACACCGAAACCATCTGTCTTCATACGATTAGCAGCTACTCCTTTAGACGCTAAATACTGTCTTACAGATGCTGCACGTTTTTTAGATAAGCTTAAGTTATACTCTTCTCTACCAGTATTATCCGTATATCCATATATCTCGATATCTGTATCTTGATTCTCAGGATCTTTAAATACTGTAATTAACTTGTCTAAATTATCTTTCGCTCTTTGTGTCAATGTTGAAGAGTTTAAATCGAAGTTTACAGAATTCTCTCCTAATACTAATTTGATTCCCTCTCCTACACGTTCTACTTGAGCACCAGGTACCGTGTTTTCGATCTGACGTGCTTGCTTATCCATCTTGTTTCCGATCACTCCTCCAGCAGCACCACCGATTACACCTCCAAGTACAGCACCTAGAGCACCGTTACCTCCTTTACCAATATTATTCCCTAAGATCCCTCCGATAATAGCTCCACCTGCAGCACCGATAGCAGCACCGCGTTGTGTCTTATTAGAGTTTTTAGCAGCTTCACATCCTGTTAAAGATACTGAAGAGATTAATAATGTTCCTGCTAATATAAATGTGGCTGTTTTTTTCATCTTGTTTTATTGTTTTGTTATAAAAGGTATATTAATTCTTAGTAAAGCGATATGTCACATCATACGATTGTCCACCTGCATAGAATTTATCAACTAACTCAAATGTATTAGCTGTTTGATTCTTCACACGTAGAGAATACCCTGTTGTTACATTTTTAGCTTTGACCCCCTCATCGACGAATTTAAATTCGAAGTTACCATTCGGAGTGACACTCCATTTAAAATCACTTGCAAAACTAGGACAGTCTCCTCCTTTTGTCAATTCTACTACCCCTGTATTATTGTTAGAAACGAATTTCCATTGGCTTCCAATAAAACATTGTGAATCAGCAATATTAAATGAACTCACTTTTACGAACTCACCACCGATGTGCTTGATATCCGTTAAAGTCCAATTCCCTTTTATCCCTACCTGAGACTTTGTGTCCATAGTAGGCTTACACGATGCTACTGCAAGAGCCAGTGCACCAAATAATACTAATTTTTTCATAGATTTTTTATTATTGTTACGTTTTCTTTTGTGCGATACTCTTCTCAAAGTTACGAAGAAATAAGATAACCTTGAGTTTTCTGACAAAGTGACACTCTTTTTGCTTTGGTATCTTTTTTGTCCTTACAACACTGTAAAAATATTAAAAATTCAAATAACATTAAACATACAACTATGACATCTGGAAAAATTAACGTTACAGTGGAGAACATCTTCCCACTTATTAAAAAGTTCCTTTACAGTGATCACGAAATTTTTTTAAGAGAGTTAGTATCTAATGCTACTGATGCTACATTAAAACTAAAACATTTAACGAGTATAGGGGAGGCTAATGTAGAATATGGAGACCCTATCATTGAAGTTAAAATAGACAAAGACAATAAAAAACTTCACATCATAGACCAAGGTCTAGGGATGACTAAAGAAGAAGTAGAAAAATACATTAATCAAGTTGCTTTCTCTGGAGCTGAAGAGTTCTTAGAAAAATATAAAGACTCGGCTAAAGACACAGGTATCATCGGACACTTTGGTCTAGGGTTCTACTCTGCTTTTATGGTAGCGGATAAAGTAGAAATCTTCACTAAATCATTTAAAGATGAGCCTGCTGCACATTGGACTTGTGATGGTAGCCCAGAGTATACTTTAGAAGCATGCGACAAAACGACTAGAGGTACTGAGATTGTATTACATATTGCGGAAGATTCACTAGACTTCTTAGAAGACTATAAAATCCGTGAGTTATTAGTAAAATACAATAAATTCATGCCTGTGCCTATTAAGTTCGGTACGCATGAAGAAGGTGAAGGAGATGATAAAGTAGAAATAGATACTATTATCAATAACCCTAACCCAGCATGGACAAAACAACCTGCTGACTTAAGTGATGAAGATTATAAGAACTTCTATAAAGAGTTATACCCTACTCAATTCGAAGATCCTTTATTCAATATCCATTTAAATGTAGATTATCCATTTAACCTTACAGGTATCTTATACTTCCCTAAGTTAAGTGCTGATCTTCAAATGCAAAAAGACAAAATCCAATTATACCAAAACCAAGTATTCGTAACAGATAATGTAGAAGGTATCGTTCCTGACTTTTTGACAATGTTAAAAGGGGTTATTGACTCTCCAGACATCCCTTTGAACGTATCTCGTTCTTACCTTCAAGCAGATGGTAATGTGAAGAAAATCTCTAACTATATCACTCGTAAAGTAGCGGATAAGTTAAAATCGTTATTTAACGAAAACAGAGAAGACTTCGAAAGCAAATGGAATGATATCAAAATCGTACTAGAATACGGTATGTTATCTGAAGAGAAGTTCTACGAAAAAGCTGGAGCATTCATGCTTTACCCTACTGTAGATAATAAATTCTATACATTAGAAGAATTAAAAGAAGCTACTAAAGATAACCAAACTGACAAAGATGGTAATTTAGTAATCTTATATGCTTCTAATAAAGATGCTCAACACAGCTATATCGCAGCTGCACAAGAGAAAGGATACCAAGTATTATTATTAGACTCTCCTATCGTATCTCACTTGATCCAAAAGTTAGAAAGCGATAATGAGAAAACTACTTTCGTACGTGTAGACTCTGACCATATCAATAACTTGATTAAGAAAGAGGATTCTGAAATCTCTAGATTATCTGAAGATGAACAAAAATCATTACAAGAGATCGTAGAGAATATCGTACCTAAGGATAAATATACTGTGAAGCTAGAAGCTATGGATAGCACAGCAGAGCCATTCATCATTACACAGCCTGAGTTTATGCGTCGTATGAAAGAGATGAGCCAGTCAGGTGGTGGAGGTATGTTCGGTATGGGTAACTTCCCTGAGATGTATAACCTAGTGGTGAATACGAACTCTCCTCTAGCATCTAACATCATTGGTAACGCTGATGAAACAACTAGAACAGAAAGTATCAAACAAGCAATGGACCTTGCAAAACTATCTCAAGGTTTATTAAAAGGTGAAGAACTTACTGCCTTCGTAAAAAGAAATTTCAACAATCTGAAATAAGATTATAGCACTTCCAGAGAAGCCCATAACAGCGATGTTATGGGCTTTTCTTATTTACAAACAGATCCCCTCGTTTTGTAATATTCCTTTCCTTTTATCGAATATCCTATTGTCTCAACTATACTTCCTTAGTTTTTCACTTGATTTTAGTGACTTATCTAAAAGTCCTTTCTTATCTCTACACCATCCCTGTATTACACTTTCTACTAGCTAATCTTTCTATTTCATTTTAGTATACTAGCACATTGCTAGGAGTATTCTTGCACATTCCTTCGACAAAATAGCCTTCTAGGCAAGCAAACCCCAAGGATACTCCTAGCAAACCCCTAGAAAGTGCAAGCCAACCTAAGTATAGATAACTTAGAGAAACCTTAAAACAAGCATTCCTTATTTATAATTTTTAATTCCTAACTGAAGTATAGCGCTAGACATTTGTCCTAGACTGCTGAAAAAAATATGACTACCTTTGCCTCGCAAAAAGTAATAAAAATGAAAGAACAAAATACAGCAAAAGGTGTTTTCTTAGTTGCTATCGGAGCGTCTAGTTTCGGTATGTTAGCTTCGTTCGTAAAACTGGCTTATGCACAGGGATATACGACTGCAGAAGTAACATTGTCTCAAGTACTTATTGGGTTAATCTGTGTGACCTTAATCAATACGTTACGCAAGAAGTCTAGTGATGAGCAAAAGGCTACTTCTAAAGATATTAGACAATTAATCTTAGCTGGTACTTCGATGGGATTCACTTCTGTATTATACTATATGGCTGTGAGTTATATCGATGCTTCTATCGCAGTAGTTCTCTTAATGCAGTCTGTATGGATCGGTATCGTATTAGACAGTATCGCGACTAAGACTTTTCCTAATCTATTAAAGATAATCTCTGTTATCTTAATCTTATCAGGGACAGTATTAGCGACTAATGTATTGTTTAGTGAAATCAAGTTAGATATTAGAGGAGTGATATTTGGTTTTATGGCAGCGTGCTCTTTTGCTACTACATTATTTGCTTCAGGACGTATTGCTAATCATTTAGCAGCTCCTAAACGCAGTATGTTTATGCTATGTGGTGCGGCGACTATCGTATCTATCTTTGTGATCATTACACAGATAGGTCCTAATAACTCTGATGCGATGATGAACTTCTATACGATGTTCTCTGACAATACTTCTGGTATTCGTGATTTTGACTGGAGTATCTTCTACGGATGGGGACTTGTATTAGCGTTATTTGGTACTGTATTACCTCCTATATTCTTGAATATGGGATTCCCATTGACAGGAGTTGGTCTAGGAAGTATTATTTCTTCATTAGAACTACCTGCTTCTGTGACAGTAGCTTTCTTTGTTCTAAAAGAAGAAGTTATCTTCATTCAATGGATGGGAATATTAATGATACTAGGCGCTATCGTACTGATGAATAGCAACCTATTATTTAAAAAGAAAAAAATTGAGGTAGTGGAATAACCTCCTCATTGTAGTTTTTATATATAAATTTTAAAAGCCTTCTCTTGTTAATCAAAAGAAGGCTTTTTTATTGGATTGAGTTATTTTATACTCTTCTGTTCATCCCAATAGTAACTATCAGGATAGATGCGCTCTCCGAAGATAGCAGTACCTACTCTCACGATGGTAGCCCCCTCTTCTATCGCTATTTCTAGATCATGGCTCATCCCCATAGAGAGTTCTTTCATTTCTACATTAGGCAGTTGGAGAGCAATAGCCTCTTGTTGTACTTTCTTTAGTATTTTAAAACAAGGGCGTACCAGCTTCTCTTCTGCACTGAATAAGCCAATTGTCATTAGCCCCTTGATGTGTAATCGATCATACGTAGCGACTTCTTTTATAAACTCAATAGCTGCTTCTGGCGCTACCCCGAACTTACTATCTTCATCAGAAGTATTCACTTGGATTAGTACATCTATCGTTCTGTTATCCCGTTCTAAGAGTTGTTGTAATTTTTCTACTACACTGATGCGATCTATAGACTCTATACAAGTCACTCCATACTTCAGGATATCTTTAATCTTGTTGGTCTGTAGATGTCCGATAAAGTGTCTAGTACAATTATCAGTCCCTATGCCTTCATACTTATCTCTTAGCTCTTGTACCTTATTCTCTCCTATCAGAGGGTATCCCTCCTCTATCGCTATCTTTATTCTATCTGCATCTACTGTCTTAGTAGCAAGCAATAGTTGTACCTCATCTCTAGAACGACCACTGTGCGCGCATGCTGCTGTAATACGCTTTTCTATACTTGCTAAATTATCCTTTATTCTAGTTTTCATACTTCTCGATTTAAAAAAAGGATATCCCAAAGATTGTTACTAAGGGATATCATGAACTAAACAACAGTTAGATTTCACTTTAGACTATTATCCTTTACTGTTACTACAAATGTAATACTCCTTTTGATCAAATAGATAACACAGATTTAATAATATGGACTAGTCCAGATACGCACTAAGCGTCTCACTGAAAATAGTGATTTTGTGAATCAGACCATAAAATATTGCTAATATGAGAAAAAAATAAAGGAGACTTCTTTACTTTTACCATCAATAAGACACAAACAAAACCATTTAAAAAAGAACCTATGATTAAAAAGATTTTCTCATTAGCCATTTTATTCTCTACACCGATGTTCAGTCAGGTTGCACGAGATACTATCTGGGTAGATAGCTATGACTATGTAACAGCTAGAAAAAATGCTGAATCTTTTAAAATTGCAAAAGATATCAAAGGCGAACCTACACTAAAATCAATAGAGGTATATAATGCAGCTTCTAAAAAGATAGAAAGTAAAGGGAAAGGAACTCTTCAAGAAGGAGGACAAGTTCTATACACAGGAGCTGTAAACTACTATAATAAAGAAGGAAAAATAGACGCTACTTATACCTATGATCAGGATAATATGATCGCTAAAGCAGAAACTATAGATCCTCGTAATGGCAATAAATATCTATGTACTTATAACGATAATATGATCCAAGATGGTCAGGCTATTTATAACTGGCAAGGAACATATATCTATGTAGAAGCTGAAGGAGGTATATACAGTCGCTACGAGATCATCAATCCTAAGAATGAAAAGAACTACATCGCTTACTTCTTCGATGAAAATAACTATATCTCAGAAGAGAAATACTTCGATGTAAACGGAGAGGTGAAGCAACAAGCTACTTATAGTGGTGGGTCACCTTATGATGGGTATGCGACTACATTAGACTATGACAACTTCACAGTACAGTCTATCAGCGAATATAGAGAAGGAATGTTGATCTCTACTGTGGCTTACTATACAACAGGAAAAGTGAAGAGTAAATCTACCACTGTAGCTAATGTAACAACAGATGTGTACTATGATCAAGCTGGTAAAGAGATGGGTACCTTTACGAGTAAACTAGAAGATGACGGATACTCTACTTATCAGGAAGGAACGAACTACATATTCAATACGTATGATAGTCATCCTGATGAGATCTACTCTATCTATACTTATAAACAAAACGTACCTGTACTGGTAAAAGAATACTATACATTCCCTAAAAAGAATGCTGTAAAATCTATTAGATATAGCAATGAAGAGAGTTATATCCAGAAAGTAGAATACTTCAATGAAGATGGTAGTTCTAAAGGACAAATCACTTATAACGAAGATGGATATTCTCCTAAAGATGGGACGATAATAGAAGAGAATGTAAGCACTATCTATAAGAATAGCAAACTAGTAGAAAGAACAGAAACGTATGAAAATGGTAAAGTATTCGAGGTTACAAAAAACAATACTTCTGTATACTATGACCAAAAAGGAAAAGAGATAGGTCGTATTGACTTTAAACTAGACCCTATCTATGGATCTATGTCTTATATCACTGGTACTAGATATGTATTATCTAATGATTTGATTTCTACTGTTGCTAAGTATGAAAAAGAATTATTAGTATATCAAGCTGATTATGATACTAATGCTGATAAAGCAGTATTGTCAACAGAGTCATACTATTCTAACAATGCATTAATCAAAGAAGTAGAATATCATGACAATGGTAAAAAGGCAAAGGTATCTACTTACTCACCTAACTCCTACTCTTATACTCCTGTAAAAGAAACACATTTCGACAAAACAGGGAAGGAAATAGGTACATATGACTATATCGCTCAGACAGGAACTCGTATAGAGCTATCTTATGATAAACAAGTAACTTCTATCGAGAAACTACAAGATGGAAACCTTCTTTCTAAAAAGGGGTATGCCTTAAAAACAGGTAGTAACTCATACGCTAGTAACTCATATTTCTTACAGGCTGATATCGACTATAATAAGCAAGGTAAATTCTATAATGAAAAAGGAGAAATAATCTCTACAGCTACTTATAAAGATGGTGTGCCTTATGAAGGAACAGTGACTATCATAGACTCGTATTACAAAACAGAAACTGTTTATAAAAACGGACATAAAGTAGGTAAAGAGACTATTAAGTATTCTAGTGGAGATGAGATTATCAATATCAACTACTATGATGATAAAGGAGAACTTACTAAAATAGAGTCTTATGAAAACAGTACTCTAAAAACATCTAGTGAATATAAAGATAATGTGATACATGGTGTATCTACTTACTACGATAGTGAAGGAGAAGTATTATCTACGCTGACTTATCATGAAGGAATTCCTTATGAAGGAGTGTTAACTGAAGCGTCATATATAAACTTCACTACTAAAGGTTTTGAGAATGGAGAATTAACTTATGTAAAAGTATACAATGTAGATGATGCTTATTCTCCTACAAACTTACTGATGGAAGAGCATTATAGAACTAGTACTTCATTTGAGAGAACTATCTATCATGCAGAGACAGAAGCTATAGTGTATAAATATAATCTTACAGATAGTGAGCTAGATGGAGCATACCAATACTATGAAAATGGTAAGGTGAAGTATCAAGCTACTTTTAAGGACGGAACATTAGTAGATGGTTCTGTAGGTATAGTAGACTTTAATTATGAGCCATACAACTATTATTCTTCATACGAAGCTTCTGAAGATACATCTAAGTACACAGTACTAAGTAATAAAAAAGGTACTTATACAATCAGTATTTTAAATGCTGATGATAATAAAGAGGTATTTAAAATGGAAGCGAAGGTTAAGAAAGGTGATCATAGTTTAAACCCATTGGCTAGTAAAAAAATAAAACTAGAAAACTTATACCCAAACAATGAGTATAATGTAATGTCATACTACAGTAGTCCTTATGACTATGCTGTAGATGCAGCAGCTACTGCTGTAGCAGCAGACGCAGCGGCAGTAGAAGCTACTGCTAGTGCATATTATGAATAAAAATATTCTTAGATAAAAATCTCTAAATCCCAAGTGTTATACTTGGGATTTTTTTGTTTTATAGAAGTATCATATTAGTTTATTTAAATTAACTATTTTGATATTAATATTAATTTTATTAAATTAGACTTCAATAAAATTAAACAAACTATCCGCATTATGTCAATTAAGCCCAAACTACCTATACATTGCCCTAGTTGTGAAAGTGAACTAAAGGTCACCCAGCTTTCTTGTGAGCACTGCCAGACTATCGTCAATGGTAACTTCTCTTTGCCCCTACTCTTACAGCTGAGTAAAGAGGAACAGGAGTTTATCTTAGCTTTCTTTTTAAACAGTGGCAGTCTAAAACAAATGGCTTTACAGATGAATATCAGTTACCCTACTGTTCGAAACAAACTAGATGATATGATAGAACATATCCAACAATTACAGAAAAAAGAATAATCAACTACTAACCAACAACCTTATGACAAAAAACTATATTCTTAAACCGTTTGAAAGCATACAGGATAAAACGCTCTTAGTAATCGGTGTACTAACTGGAGTAGTTATTAGTTGTCTTCAACTATTGACCCATATGCGTAGTATAGCAATTCTAAAACAAGTAGCTCTCAAGTCAGCACCTACACTTGTCCAAACCTTGAGTGACTTTGCTATTACAACAATAGTAATGACACTTGCTTTATTTGTATTTGGAAAAATCATCAACAAAAAGACTCGACTAATAGATATACTCAACACCGTGTTGATTGCGCGTATATGTCTAGATATAAGTGTACTATTTGATATCAATGGATACCTAAGTGATTTCTCTCTTCAACTTATTGACAATATTGCTAATCCTGAAATATTGTTCAAAAGTAATCCACAAGGTTTTGTTTATTTTATCATTACGTCATTTGCTAGTATTCTCTGTCTAGTTGGTTTTGGATACTATATCTACCAAGGTTTCAAACTAGCTACACACCTCAAAAAGAAATATATGATTATTGGCTTCGTACTAATCATCTTACTTGTAGATACTCTGACAAGACTAATCACTACATTATATTAACCAACACAACAACACTATGAAAAAACTATTAACTACACTTACCTTATGCTTTGCTACTACATTTAGCTTTGCACAAACAGCTGTTCAGGTAGACAGTGAAATTGATGGAGACTTATATTTAGCGAATAAAGACAGTAAACAGCTTGCCATTATAATAGCAGGTTCTGGTCCTACTAACAAGAACGGAAACAATCCTGCTGGGGTAAATGCGAACTCGTATAAATACCTTGCTCAAGGGCTAAAAGAGAATGGTATCAACACCTTCACGTATAACAAAAGGATGTTTGCTCAGATGAAGAACCAGACAATGAATGAGGCAGATATTAAGTTTGAAGACAATGTGAGTGACTTAAATATAGTTATTGATTACTTCAAAAAGGAATATCCTAGTATTATCTTGATCGGACATAGCGAAGGAGCCATGGTAGCTACATTGGCTAGTCAAGACAATAGTGCTGTATCAAAGCTTATCTCGCTACAAGGGCCAGGAGAGACAATAGATAAAACACTGTATAAACAGATAACAGCGCAAGCGCCTTTCTTTGCAAAATCAATAGAAGACATTCACGTTAAACTTAGAAAAGGCGAAATAGTAGATAGCATCCCTCCTATGCTACAAAGCTTATATCGCACTTCTGTTCAGCCTTACCTTATCTCGTGGATGAAGTATGATCCTACTGTAGAAATTAAAAAAGTAAAACAACCGATTTTAATCTTACAAGGAGATAAAGACTTACAAGTCAAGACAGATCAGGGAGACAACTTAAAACAAGCTGTACCTACTGCTACTCTTGTGACAATAAAAGGAATGAATCACGTACTAAAAACAGTTGTAAAAGAGGAGGAGAACTTAGTACTATACACAAAGCCTGATGTGCCTCTTCACACTGAACTAGTACCTACTATTGTTAACTTTATAAAGAAATAATATGGAGCCTATCTTAATAACATCTGCATTATTTATCATATTGAGTTTTATCCTTACTCCTAAAACAGCAAAATACTTATTAGCAGGGTATAACACCATGAGTAAAGAGAAGCAAGAACTCTATGATATAAAAAACATAGTTCGCATACTCAATAATTCTCTAAGAATTGTGGCATTAATAATTTTGATAGGTGCAGCACTATATCAATGGTCTGGATTGGAAATTATAAGAGACATTTTTGTCATGTATTTACCTTTAGTATTTCTATTAGGAGTAAATATTTATACGAAGAAAAAATACTCTACTGATCCTATAAAACCTTTTGATATCATTATACCTATAGCAGTACTAATTTTTGTAATACTAATCACACTATGATAGCAACAGAACTACTTATATTTATGTGTCTATTTATTGTCTTGGGACTACTAGTTCCTCATGTCAAAACAATAAATAGCATACTAGGATACCGCACACACCGTGCGATGAAGAATCAACGCAACTGGGAGTTTGCACAAAAACTAAGTGGTAAGTACTTTGTATACTTAGGTATAGGTACGGGTATATACAGTGGTATCTCATATCTACTTCCTACTTACTCGAAGCTATTGAATAATTTATACTTCTTACCGATGATACTCAGTTTAGCATTTATTATTTATAAAACAGAACAAGGATTAAAGAAACTAGAAGAGTAATAAGTACAAGCCTATTAGAATTTGACATTCCTAATAGGCTTATATGTTTAAAGTACTTTTTCTTCTTTCTTTATATACTGGCCATCTGCAGTATAAGATTCTTTAATCTGTATCTTCTGCAATGACTTTGCACCTTCTTGATTCTTTATTATACGGTCTTCGATATACTCTTTCATAAAGATATTATTCTTCATTTCATATGTCACCTCTCTTGCATTAGCATTACCAATGATGATGTTATGAGCGTTCTTATAGACGCTAAACATCTCTTTATCTCTAAGTGAGTACTCGGCTTTATAAAGTCCTGTCCTAACATCGATGTTGTTAGAACAAAAGTAAAAAAGCAAATTAAATACCTCATAGTCAATTTATTTAACCTCTAATTTACTTTTAATTATTGAGACTAACACAATTTATTTGTTAGTAAAAAAATAACACAACTTAAATATACCAATCGGTATTATTATATTATATTTGTCTTGTAATACATTCTAATCATGACTAAAGCAGAAAAAACGAAACAGTTTATTATAGAGCAAACAGCTTATTTATTCAACACTAAAGGAGCTGCTGCAACTTCGTTAAGTGATATCACTGAAGCTACAGGATTGACTAAAGGAAGTATCTATGGCAACTTTAAGAATAAAGATGAGGTAGCCTTAGCTGCTTTTGAATACAATGCTTATAAAGTATACCTTGAAATTAAAAAGAGTATTTCTAAAGAAAATCAGACTCAAAGAGAAAGATTACTTGCTATAGTGACGCTCTATCGTACAGAGTGGAAGGTATTCTTTAAACTAGGCGGTTGTCCTCTACTTAATACAGCAACAGAAGCAGATGATACCTTTCCTGAGCTAAAAGAAGCCGTTGTAAAGACTTTCTCTGGCTTAGCGAATATCTTTATCAAGATCATAGAGAAAGGTATTCAAACAAAAGAATTTAAAGCAGAAATAGATAGTGAATCCTATGCTTACTTATTCATATCTCTAATCGAAGGAGGAATGCTGTTAGGAAAAACTACAGGTAATATCAAACATCTCTATATTTCTTTAGATAGAATAGAATTAATCATAAACAGTGAAATCACAGTATAAAAAGATTTCACTCTTTTTTTTAACCAACAATATACCGATTGGTATATTATAAATAATATAACTTATGAAAGATGTATTTATCGTAGCAACTAAACGAACTCCAATAGGGAGTTTCTTAGGAAGTCTATCTTCACTTACTGCACCTCAACTAGGTGCAATAGCCATTGAAGAAACATACAAAAGCATTGGGTTAGCACCTGAGCATATCGACAGTATATACATGGGTAATGTACTAAGCGCTGGCGTAGGTCAATCACCTGCTAGACAAGCAGCAATCTTTGCTAATATACCTACTAGCAAAGATGCAACTACTATTAATAAAGTATGTGCAGCAGGGATGAAGGCTACTATACTAGCTGCTCAACAAATACAGTTGGGATTAGAAGATATTGTCATAGCAGGTGGCATGGAAAGTATGAGTAATGTTCCACATTATACTCAAGTCAGAAATGGCAACAAACTCGGACATTTAAACTTAACAGACGGGATGATTAAAGACGGACTATGGGATGTGTACAATAATTTTCATATGGGAACAGCTGCTGAACTAGGCATAGACAAATTCAAACACACTAGAGAAGAACTTGATGCCTTTGCTTTATTATCTTACAAAAGAGCGCAAGAAGCTACTGAACAAAGTAAGTTTGACAAGGAATTAATTCCAATAACTATTCCCACTAAAAAAGCGGATATAATAATAGACAAAGATGAAGACATCTATAAACTCATCCCTGAGAAAGTTAACACATTAGCACCTGCGTTTCGTACTGATGGAAAGCTAACAGCAGCCAACTCAAGCAATCTAAATGATGGTGCAGCAGCTATCATTCTTGCTTCTAGTGAGGCAATAGAAAAACATCAATTAAAGCCTTTTGCTAAAATCATAGCATATGCAGATGCTGCACAAGATCCTGAGTGGTTTACCACTACTCCTGCATTAGCTATAGAAAAGGTACTAAAGCAAGCCAACTTGACTATAACAGATATAGACTTCTTTGAAATCAATGAAGCATATGTTTCGGTCATCTTGTCTAATCAACATTTATTAAACTATGACATTAATAAAGTAAATATTTATGGAGGAGCAGTAGCATTAGGGCATCCAATAGGAACTTCAGGAGCACGTATTATCACTACTCTTATCAGTGTACTAAAACAAGAAAAAGGAAGATATGGCGTAGCTGCTATCTGTAACGGTGGTGGTGGAGCTACAGCTATCTTAATTGAAAATATAACAGAATAACAAAACGAATTACAATGAAACAATTTGATATTATTGTGATTGGTTCTGGACCTGGAGGATATGTTGCAGCTATTCGCGCTACACAGTTAGGTTATAACACCGCTCTTATAGAAAAATATGCTACTCTAGGCGGTACGTGTACGAATGTAGGGTGTATACCTACGAAAGCATTATTAGATAGCACACATCACTATCACGATGCTTTACATCAGTTTAATGCACATGGTATTTCTTTTGATAGTATACAATTAAACTTTGACCAATTATACAAAAGAAAAGAAGGTGTTGTACAAAAAACTACACAAGGCTTAGATTACTTAATGAGTAAAAACAAAATTACTCACATACAAGGAACTGCTTCTTTTAAAGATAACAATACACTCGAAGTAGTAAATAATGACCAAGAAAAGAATACTTATACAGCAGACAATTTTATTATTGCCACAGGGTCTAAACCTGCTACATTACCTAATGTCACAATAGATAAGCAACGCATTATCACTTCTACTGAAGCATTAGCTTTAACAGAACAACCTAAAAACATTACAATTATTGGTGGTGGAGTGATTGGTGTAGAAATGGCTTCTATATTTCATCGTATAGGAACTAAAGTGACTATTGTAGAATATGCTGACTATTTAATTAATACCATGGATCATGAACAAGGCAAATCACTCTACAAAATATTAAACAAACAAGGTATAGACATACAACTTGGCAAAAGTGTTTATCAAGTAAATAATCTGGGTAACGTAGCAGAAGTACATTACAAAGACAAAAATGGAGAATCTCATACTATTGTATCAGAGTATGTGCTAATGGCAGTAGGGCGAAAAGCTTATACTACAGGGTTAGGATTAGAGAATACAGATGTCCAATTAGACACTCGTGGCAATATCATAGTTGATGAATTACTCAAAACACATGCTCCATCTATCTATGCTATCGGTGATGTAATCGGAGGTGCGATGCTAGCGCATAAGGCAGAGGAAGAAGCTGTCTATGTAATAGAACGTATCAATGGACAAAAACCACACATCAACTACAACGCTATCCCAGGTGTTGTATATACTTGGCCTGAAGTTGCATCTGTAGGAAAAACGGAAGAACAATTAAAAGCTGACGGAATTAGTTATAACACAGGCAGGTTCCCTTTTAGTGCCAATGCTAGAGCTAGAGCAGGTATGGACACAGATGGTTTTGTCAAAGTATTGACTGATCCTAAGTATGGAGAGGTATTAGGTGTACATATTATTGGGGCAAGAGCAGCTGATTTAATTGCACAAGCAGTAGTAGCACTCGAATACGAGGTAACAGCATCAGATCTAGCGAATATAAGTTATGCCCACCCTACTTACTCAGAAGTGCTAAAAGAAGCATATACCATTGCATCAGGAAAACCTTCTATCAATATATAGATAAGAACTAACGACAATAAATTAGTAGTTTATTGTCGTTATTCTTTAATATTGTAATCTAAATTAAATAAATGAAAACTTATATCACACTCCTCAGAGGTATCAATGTCAGTGGCAAGAACATCATCAAAATGGATGTATTAAAACAACTGTGTATTAACCTAGGTTTACAGAATGTACAGACTTATATTCAGAGTGGGAATATAATATACCAATCTGTAGAAGTAGATTCTTCAATACTATCAAAGAAGATACAAGATAAAATACTGAGTACACTAAACCTCACGGTACCAACTCTTACTTTAGATATTGATCAGTTCGAAGAAATACTTGTACAACATCCTTTTACTAAAGAAGAAGAACTAGCACAGTTATATATCACTTTTATAGATGGTACGCCTCAACAAGAGGGAATTAACAGCCTTGAAGAAAAGAAAAATACTTTAGAATTACTACATACTACTGATAATGCAATATACCTCGTCGCAAATATTGGATATGGAAAAACAAAGATTACCAATGCTTTAATCGAGAATAAACTCAAGGTAACTGCAACTACTCGTAATTACAAAACATGTTTAAAAATCAAAGCATTAGCTACTAAGTAACACTTAAAGCATTATCTTTATTGATAATTAAAAATTACTATGAAAAGACTAACTCAATTATTCTCACTATTCTTTCTTCTATTGACATTCTCTTGTTCTAATGATGACAATGTTTCTTCTAAAAAAGACGATGTCTATTTTACAATTAAAACATACAGCGAACAGGAACATACAATAGATGTAATTATCACCTATGGTACTTATGATCGTAAAGAAAATAAAACCATCTTAAAAAAGCTAGAGATAAAAGACTTCAAAGAATTTACTTCTCCAAAGATTACAACTGATCAGAATTATGCTTTCTTAACTGTAGAGAAACTAAATGATCCAAATCTAGTAACTTTTATTAAAATAAACTCTTTCGTCAATGATAGAGATATTATGACTAATGCTAGTAATAAAGAGTTTACTAATGCAGAAGTTGATATTAAGCATTTTGCAAATATGCACAAGAAATAAAAAACTGATATTATTATAATAAAAATCAAAAGCTTCGTTTATAACGGAGCTTTTCTATTTTTAATCATCACAGTCATTTCTCTAGTTTTAAAAGGAATATATAAAATACAAATCATCACTCCTTATAAATATTTATAATACTTCATCCTCTTAATTTTTTTATAATTTTTAACTACTATATTTGCGCCCAAATTTACCTACTATGAAAAAAATATTTCTTTTAATCACTTGTATAGCTCTTGGAGCATGCAGTTCTTCGATGAGTACTACTATGAGTACTACAAAAGTAAACACACCACTTAATACAGAAGTTATAGTACTTAAACTTAATGAAGATGTTCCTACACCAAATACAAAAGTAGGTAGTAGCAAATTTGGAGATTCAGGTTTTTCTGTCAACTGCAACCTAAATTATATATTAAGTAATGCTCGTAAAATTGCTCAAGACTTTGGAGCAGATGTCATTAAAATAACAAAACACAAACGTCCTAACCTATGGAGTACGTGCCATAGAGTAGACGTTGATTATTATAAAACACAAACACTTAAAAATAACAATTAATGAAAAAAACACTTTTACTAATCTCTTCTGCATTACTATTATTAAATACAAGTTGTGCTACTATCGTATCTGGAAGTAAACAAAAAATAGAGATCTACTCTACTCCTACGAACTCTACAGTCTATATAGACAATAAAGAAGTAGGTAAGACACCATATAACACTAAATTAAAGAAGAACCAATCTTATACACTTAAGATAGCAAGTGAAGGATATGACACTTATAAAACTGATTTTGAAAGAAGCTTTAATGCTTGGTACATTGGTAATATTGGTTTTGGAGGGATAATAGGACTTATTGTTGACCCTATCACTGGTGCAATCCATAAATTAAAACCTGTACAATACAACAGCACTCCTGCTAAAGATGCTGTTATCAAAGCAAATCACAGAACAATCTTTATGAACATTAGTTTAAAAGAACAAGATAAACCTAAACAATAAGAATAACAAAGCCTCGCATTTGCGAGGCTTTTTATCTTTAAAGCACTAGTAGTGCCATATCTTTTAATGCTTGTGCTGGCTTAGAATACCAGAATGGTTCAAAGTCTTCATTCGTAAACTCCTCAAAGCTCTTTTTCATTTCTTGGTAAGTCATCGTCTGAGAAGCTTTCTCCTTCAAAGTCTCCACAAAATGTACAAACCAATCCCCTACCACTCTATCTACATCTACGCCTATCGTATCTTTTTTAGTATAGAAAACCAATTGTGCCATTTCGAATACTCTGTTTTTCTTCTTTTTCTCAAAGTACTCGATATAAGGGAATGTCCCTAACCATACTACCTTTTGATTTGGTTTATACACTGTCAAAGGTTCGTTGTTTAAACAACTGAATATATAATCAGGTGATATACTTGTACGAGGTACTTTAAAATCAAACCATTCATGTAATGGCATATCAAAGCACATCCCATGCATAAAGTTAAACAGTGACTTCTTCAGTCCAAAAGAGAACTTATCATGTATCGCTCCGTTCATCTCTACGTGAGGTACATCGTTATTAGCGAATGTCCCCATCTCAGCGTTTACGCGCTCTACTTTATACTCTTCAGGGTTCATACCTACAGGAGAATGAGCAGTCATCGCAAACTGATGCCAAAAGCCCGATTGCATTACTCCTGCTTCAAACAACTGACGCACCATCTCTAGACTATCTATTGTCTCCTGTGCAGTCTGTGTTGGGAAACCATACATTAGATAAGCATGTACTAAGATACCTGCCTCCGTAAAGTTTCTATTCACACGAGCTACTTGTTCTACCGTAACTCCCTTATCTATTAATTTTAATAACCTATCTGAAGCTACCTCTAATCCTCCTGATACAGCTACACATCCAGAAGCTTTTAATAGTAAGCACAAGTCTTTCGTAAAGCTTTTCTCAAAGCGGATGTTCGTCCACCATGATACCGTTAGTTTACGTCTGATGATTTCTAACGCTACCTCGCGCATTAGTGCTGGCGGTGCTGCCTCATCTACGAAGTGAAAACCTGTCTCTCCTGTCTGCTCAATTAACGTCTGCATACGGTCTACAATCTGCTTAGCTGCTATTGGTTCATATACCTTGATATAGTCTAAACTAATATCACAGAAGGTACACTTACCCCAATAACATCCATGTGCCATCGTTAGTTTATTCCATCGTCCATCACTCCACATACGATGCATAGGATTCACTACTTCTATCACAGAGATATACTCTGTCAGCAGTAAGTCCGAATAATCTGGAGTACCTACCTCCGCCTGTTTATAGTCACGCTTCAGCGGATTATTGATATACACTACCTCACCATCTTTAGCAATAAGCGTACGCTTTAACTCCTCTTGTGCTATCTTTCCTTCTACATAGAGAATCAAGTTTTCTAGTGGAGCCTCTCCATCATCTAAAGTGATAAAATCAAAGAACTCAAATACACGCACATCTTTTAAAGAGCGTAACTCTGTATTAGGAAACCCTCCTCCCATTGTGATCTTGATATGAGGATAATTCTTCTTAATGTATTGAGCACATCTAAAACTACTGTATAAATTACCAGGGAAGGGTACAGAGAATCCCATTATCTTAGGATTAGTCTTATCTATTAACTGTTGCAATAGATCAAGGGTAATCTCATCGATATAAGTCAAGGGTTGATGTAGTGCATCATACATCTCATCAAAGGTATGAGCAGAGCGACCTAATCGCTCAGCATATCTACTAAACCCAAAGTTGGTATCTACTGTCTCAACAATGAGATCAGACAAGTCCTCTAAATACAGTGTAGATAAGTGCTTCGCCTTATCTTGTATTCCCATTGTACCGAATGCCCACTCTAATTCTTCTAGTTGTTCAAAGCGAGATGCTCGTGGAAGGTAATCTTCTTGTACGATAGCATGTGCTAATGTAGAGTTCTTTCCTTGTAAGAAAGCTATCACAGCATCTATAGTAGAGATATAATCCTCTTCTAAAGCGAGGATACGATGTATATTAGGAGAGACCTCTTCTATGTGTTCATGCACATAGTCGAACAAGTCTATCAAACCTTGTTTACTAAACAATTTCAATATAACCTCTATTCCCAAATCTGCTTGGTAGCTATCTATATTTAGGGTATTCAGAAACCCCTTAATATATGCTGTCGCTGGATAAGGTGTGTTTAACTGTGTAAACGGAGGAGTTATAAATGCTATTGTTGTATTCACTGTATCTAATTTTGGAGTGCAAAGATACTACTATTCAACCGAGTAAAAAACTGTAAAGCATTCACTTTTAATCTTTTCAAAAAACAAACTTAACACACATTTAATCAATAAATTAAACCTTTACAAAACACTTTTTATATATCTTTGCATTAAATACATATAAAATGGCAAAACCGATTAAAATAACACCCACTCTAAAAGGTAAAGATGCAGCTCGTTTTCTAAAACAAATTGAAGCGAACAAATCTACCCCTAAAGATAATGCGAGATTAGAACAGATTCGCAAGGATGCCTCTATACTAAACTCACTATTTAAGAAAATCTAGTATATGCCTATTATTGACTTTTCTAAACTAAGTTTTCTTCTACTATTAGAAAGTCATGAATTAAAACCTTTTGACTGTGGAGATAAAGACCTTAACTCTTTCTTATTTAGTAAAGCTTTACACTATAAAAAAGAATTATTAGCGACTACTTTTATTTTGGAAAATCAAGAACGAACGATTGCTTATTACACTCTTTTTAATGACTGTTTACGTGTAGAGGATACTACCTTTACAAGTAAAAGTGCAATTAATCGATTCTTAAAAACATTCCTTTCTCATCCTAAACGACATCTAAAATCCTTTCCTGCTATTAAAATAGGAAGATTAGCTATTGACGAAACATTTAAAGGTTTAGGATTAGGCAGACTAATCATTAATACAATAATCAATAATGCTATTGAAATAAATAATCATCAAGCTTGTAAGTTTATAACAGTTGATGCTTATCAAACATCATTGCTGTTTTACGAAAGGTTAGGTTTCAAATATTTATCAGATAATGATAAAAATAAAGATACAAGACAAATGTACCTTGACCTAACCCAATACATATAATCCCCTACAACACCTTACGCAGATATATCTTAGCATACCCTAAAGGATAGTCCTTCTCTTCTGCGAAAACCTCATAACCTAAAGATTGGTAAAAGTCAGAAGCTTGAAACGAAAAAGTATTCAGTGATATATACTTACAGTTGCGCTTTACAGCTACCTGCTCTGCTGCTACCATGAGTTTCTTACCAAGACCTTGTCCTCTATGACTCTCTTTCACAGCGAGATTCTGTATCTCTAGTGTTCCCCATAATGAACGGCCCAATAACCCGCCTATCACCTCTCCTTCTTCCGCTAAAGTAATCTCTAGTGATTCATTGATACATTCTGATAAATGTGTCGTATGACTTACATTATAAGAAGATAAGATCTCCTTAATCGCCATCGCATTACCATCATCTATCTCTGTAGTTATCTTTATTTCCATCCTAGCTCGTGTTTCAGATTATACTAGTCTAAAGTACTAAATCTTAATCACACCATAACTTATTTCTATTCAATCACCATTTAAAGAATTTAACATATTCCTATCTTTGCCTAAAATATTAGAAATATGGAGAACAATAGTATTCCAATTTACAACATCTGTAACCTACTCGACAATAATAATATATCACAAGACTGTGTAGTATATCGACTTGAAGAGTTTATTTCTAATAGACCGAATATGGTGTCTGCTCCTCACAGACATGCATTCTATCAAATCCTCTTCGTAGCAGAAGGGAAGGGAATACACTCTATTGACTTTGAGAAATTCTCTATTGAGGAAAAATGCTTATTTTATCTCAACCCTTCACAAGTACACAAATGGGAATTCGAACCTGGTACCAAAGGGTTTCTTATCAATTTCAATGATAACTTTCTGCGTACATTCTTAGTTAACCCGAACTATCTAAAGGAGTTTACCTTCTTCGGAGGTAATGCGCAGTACTCTAAGTTCTCTTGTGAGAAGTGCTATGAGACACTACACACTAAGTTCGAAAAGATGTATTATGCCTATACAGAAAACCAACCTTTACAGAAAGACTATATCAAAGTCTTAATGTTAGAACTGTTCTTAGAGACACAGCTATTCTTAGTCAAGAAAGTATTCGAGCCAGAAGAACCTAATGAGACGAAGGGTGCACACTTCATCATTAAGAATTTTGAGAAGCTTGTAGAAGACTATTTTATAGAGAAGAGATTACCTGGAGAATACGCTGATATGCTACACATCACTCCTAATCACCTCAACTCTTTATGCAAAAAGGTAGTAGGAATAACAGCTGGTGAAGTTATCCGTAACAGAGTGATCTTAGAATGTAAACGATTATTGGTCAATGCCGATTTATCGATTACAGAAATCTCTTATGAACTCGACTTTAAGAACAATGCTTACTTCTCTAGATTCTTTAAAAAGAATACAGGGCTATCCCCAGAAGAATTCAGAAAACAGAACTAAGAATTGATTACTTAAATACAATTCGCTTTTATCACACTGTTCTAAATTGATTAGTGTAAATATCACCACGTTTAGTGTAATATATTTCAGTAGGTAGGGTTCTAACTTTGCTGAAAAATAATACATTATGGATTTCCCTCTATTTCATTTAGACTGGTTGAACGATCGTTTCCTCATTGCGATGATAGCGATTATTCACGTATTTATAAACCATGGGCTAGCCGTTGGGTTCTTGCCTTATATTACATTATTAGAACAACAAGGAGTAGTCAAAAGTGGACCAGAAGACATCACTGATCTTGCCTGGGATAAGATGGTACACCGTATGATGATGGTTGGCTTTGTGATCACGACCACAATGGGAGCGATGACAGGAGTCGGTATATGGTTCTCAGCAGCACTAATTAGTCCTAACTCTATTGGTAGTTTAATCCGTGTTTTCTACTGGGGATGGTTTACAGAATGGATTGTATTCGTATTAGAAGTAGTTTTTATCATGATCTACTTCTTAACCTGGAAGAACTCTAATAAATCTCTACGTGCTAAACAACGCCATATCCGATTCGGTTGGTTCCTTTCTGGATTCTCATGGCTGACTATGGCTATTATCGTAGCGATATTAGGATTTATGATGGATCCTGGTAACTGGATACAAGAACAATCTTTAGTAAGTGCATTGACTAACCCTATTTACTTACCCCAACTATTATTTAGAACACCTACAGCGATGGTCGTAGCAGGAGCCTTTGGCTTCTTACTGATTATGTTATTCACTAAGAAGTCTAGTGCGATCAGACCTACGGCTCTTAAGACTACAGCTATATGGGTATTACTATGGTTACCACTATCTATTCTAGCTTCTATTTATTACTATAACGTGATACCTGATGCGATGACAGCGAATATGAGTACAGCGGTAGGTACTATGGACTTTGCGAAATACTATGATTTATTAAAATACATTATCCTAATAGCGACTAGCTCACTAGCTCTGTTAGCAATCTGGACACTGTGGAAACCTAAGAAAGTCAATCTTATCATTGTGATCGTTCCTTTTGTACTATCGCTTGGTTTCTTAGGAATATTCGAACGTGTACGAGAATTTATCCGTAAGCCTTATGTCATCGGTAACTATATGTACTCTAACCTGATCAGAGAAGAAGACTATCCTCTGCTACAGCGAGACGGTATCCTGAAGCACTCTACTTATACCTCTATCACAGAGATTACAGAAGAGAATAAACTAGAAGCTGGTAAAGATGTGTTTATGATAGCGTGTTCTCGATGTCATACCAGTCAGGGGATTAACTCTATCATATTCGTATTCGAAAAAATGTATGGAATAGGAAAGCCTTTAGATATCAACTCGATGAAAGCATATATACCTAATATGCACAACGGTAGAACCTATATGCCTCCTTATCCAGGTAACGAAGAAGAACTAGATGCACTAGCACATTATATTTTCTATTTACAACAGAGTGGTGCGACACTAGAAGGGGCACAGAGTGCTGGAGCACATCTTAACCCTACTCACTCTGTAGAACACTTTATAGAACAAAAATCAAACAATAACAAAGATGAATAATACTCCATTACCTAAAGATATACCCTTAGACTTACCATTACCAGAATGGTTACTAGTTATTCTATTAGTAGTTTCATTCTTAGCACATATTGTGTTTGTAAACTTAATGGTAGGAGGTTCTATAGCTACGCTATGGGCAGAAATAAAAGGACTTAAAAACAAAGAATACGATGTACTAGCACAAGAAATAGCTGCGACAATAACAGTAAACAAATCATTAGCTGTAGTACTAGGGGTAGCTCCTCTACTGAGTATTAATGCACTGTACACAATCTATTTTTACACAGCTAACTCCTTGACAGGGATTATGTGGATATTGATTATCCCTATGGTAGCGATTGTTTTCCTATTGACCTACTTACACAAGTACACTTGGGAAGCAATGGCGAATATGAAATTGTTACACATATCTATCAATGCTCTAGCAGTGATTATGTTCTTATTCATTCCCCTAATCTTCTTAGTGAATATCAATCTGATGTTATTCCCTGAAAAATGGATGAGTGTAAGAGGATTCTTATCTGCTTTAGCCTTGCCAAATGTATTCCCGAGATACTTCCATTTTATCTGTGCATCACTAGCCCTGACAGGTCTATTTATCACTTGGTATATGGGACGTAAGAACTATCCTTTTGAAGAATACTTTAAAGTATTCACTAGAGCGAAGGTTAAACGTCTTGGGTATCAGTTAGCGTTAGGAGCATCAGTAGCTCAGTTCTTATTTGGCCCTATCGTGATGGCTACTTTACCTGCCAAAGGGTTTAGTTGGGCTATGATGGGAGTGATCTTATCTGGTGTAGCTGTAGCTGTATATGCAGTGTACTATATGATCAAAACACTAAGAGGTACAGATGACCAACTAGACAGATACTTCAGAAGAATAGTGATCTCTATGGGGATTGTAGTCGTATTCATGGGAAGTGGACGCCATGTCTATAGAGCGAATGCTATCAACCCACACCGAGAACTGATGGCTCAAAAGACAGCCGAATTTGAACAAGCATCAAAAGAAGCTAGAGAACAAGCAGCTAACCAACAAGAAGAAGAAAAACAAGCGATAGCTACTGCCGAAGCTTCTGGTGATAATACAGCTAAGGGTAAAGCAGTCTTTAATAGCTACTGTGCTGCCTGTCATAAAGAGAAGACACCACTAGTAGGGCCTCCTGTGACAGAAATGCAAGAAATATATGCAAACAATAAAACAGATCTAATCAAGTGGATTAAGTCTCCAGGTAAGAAACGTCCTGATGCACCACAGATGCCTACATTCCCTCAGATCAATGATACGGATATGGAAGATCTGACTCAATATATCTTAAACATTAAATAAGAAGACTATGATTATTACGATATCACTATTTCTCATCTTAGCCATACTGATCATCTCTGGTGTTATCATTTCTAAGGTGATTAAAATCTATCTCTACTCTTCTAAGAATAAAGAGATGTGGAAAAAAGAAATTAAAGAAGAAAAAGACTATCAGTTTATAAAAGGTCTTTACTAACACAGTGTTCTCCCCAGCACTGCGCACATCGTATCCCTCATTAGTAGATAAGTATTGTATTTCCTGTAAGGTAATCTATTATTGTCATATCAAGAGAACGCTCCCAAAACTCTCTTTTTTATAGATTACTTACATCACTGTTCCCAATATCTTATCTGTTCTAATGGGGGATATTTTTATTCTCTCTACTTCAGTTTTTATCATTATAATTTACTTCTCAGACCAGTTACTCAATTCCTCTTCAGCATCATATACAGACTGTGCATACCATGCATAGATATTCATAATCATATATCTTTCTATGCTTCCATCTACACTCTTCATAGATACCATGATGAGGTGAATACGTCCAAGTTTATACTTTTTTATATTGACTAACTGCTTAGCTGTATACTGTTTCTCACTTCTAAAGTACTTTTTGAGTATCAGTTTATCTCCTCTTATATAAGCAGTACAGAGGTATATAACCTGACTCACTGTTATACATGTAACTAACACCGTAATTACATACTTTATAATCACAAACCAATAATCACCAACATCGTGACTGATTGTAGCAATGCTACAAAACAGAATGGTCAACAATATATTTAATATCAGATGTCCTAATGAATACCGATAGGACAATCTCTTTTCTTGTGCAATCATCTAGTTAAAGAGTTTAGTTGTTCCAAAGAAAAGATTTTAACCCCTATATATCAAATCCTATAATCATAAACCATAACAAACTACACGATATAGGGCATAATTAGCTATAATCAGGGATAAGATAACACCTACTCTACTGCTAATAATTAGGTTCAAATAAGATATCGCGCTCTAACAAAATCTCCTACATACAAGCTCTCCATCTCCTTAAGCTTCCTTCTCCAACTATTCACTTACTAATAAGGCATAGCACGATAGTAATATTATGGGATAGTGATACCATAGTGGTCGCATTAAAATAGGCTAAAATTATGCTACCACTATGCGACCACAAGCCGACCACTATGCGACCACGTCAAAAAAAGACTGTCTCGTCCTACTATAGCTGTACAGTTATTGATTATAATCCTACTCTTAACTGTACACTTATTTATGTTTTTTATTCTTCAAAAGATGAATTGATTTTTTAACTGATATAATTCTTTTAAAATAAAGTACTTTTAACCAGGGTAATTCAATTACTAAAATGAATTTTCTAACACCATATCAACCATTGTAATAGACATCGTAAGAAATCGAGTTCAATAACAAGTAATATGTTCAAATACAAATACATCTTCTAAATGATAAAGTTACTTATAGAAAGACATAAAGGGATCATCACGTATGACACCTTATCTCATTTAAATTTTAATGGCTCTCCTGCTGAGGTAATAGATGAGTTAAAAGAAGATTTGTTTCAAGCAGAGTTTGGCAACCATACCTTACTTGATATTGGTTGGTATCCAGAGTTTGATGCCGATGGCCATTTCTGTGTACAAGTTATTTCTAATTATGACTGGGAAGCCCCCTTATATAAAGAGAACTGTAAGTCATTTACCTCTTTAGAAGAGAGCGTGCTCCATGCCCTTCAATACTGTTTATAAATATACACTATGCAACAACAAGATATACTATTAGCCATGATACCCGCTTTCTTAGGTGTCATAGATTATCATATCAGAGCTATCGCTTATGACTATACAGAAGATACAATCTCTCTATATGTTTATACAAATACCATCCCTACAGAAGAGGATTACGAGACTATAGATATCGCTGTCACAGAGATAATGGCCTCTCTGCCTCAGCTCCTATATCAGCATATAAAGATTATACAACACACAGCTCCTATTAGAGAACTTAATTGTTATAAAGGATGGTTCTTTGTAAGGAGAGAATAATGTTTTATACCTTATTCTCGATTGATTTATTGATAGATTAGTCTTAATAGCCTTCTACTCTGTTTCCTTTTTTAAATTAAACTTTAATCTTTAAACAACGTTAAACCTTCATTTAAAAACTGATTATTGTTTAAATTAGCAAAAAATAAACACTATGCCTTTAGACAAAATTACGTTTCAGAACGCGGGCTATTTTTCAAAACTAATGGTAGATTACCTTAATCAAAAGGCTAATCTAAAACACTTATATAATCACTTTCCTACTATAGAAAACTTTAAACAACAGTTAGACGAGAAGCGTGCTAGCTATCCGATAGAACACAGAAGTGTACTCTGTCAGGCGTTGTTAAGTCAATATAAAAACACAAAGACTTCTGAGAAGACTTTAGAGCATATAAACGCATTAGCGAAAGAAAATACATTTACAGTTACGACTGGACACCAGTTAAACTTATTTACGGGTCCGTTATACTTCTTATACAAAATCATCTCTGTGATTAACTTAGCCAAAGAACTGAAAGCTAAGTATCCCAACGAAAACTTTGTCCCAGTATACTGGATGGCAACAGAAGATCATGACTTCGAAGAAATTAATCACTTCGTATTTGAAGAAAAAGTGATTTGCTGGAACAGAGAGAGCAAAGGACCTGTAGGACGATTAAGTACAGAAGGTCTCGATAAAGTATATGAAGTATTCCAATCTCATATCGGAGTAGGTAGTAATGCTACTTATATCAAGGAGCTATTCGAAAATGCTTATCTAAAACACGATAATCTGACGGATGCTACACGTTACTTAGCAAATGAACTATTCGCAGAGTATGGACTGGTAATCATAGATGGTGATGACGCTGAACTGAAAAAGTTATTTGCTCCTCATATCAAAGAAGAATTACTTCATCAGAGTGCTATCAAAGAAGTTGAAAAAAGCTATGATACCCTATCAGAATACTTCATACAGGTCAACCCTCGTGATATAAACTTATTCTATATACAGGATAATCTTAGAGAAAGAATTATCTATGAAGATGAGGTATATAAGGTAAATAATACGTCGATCACCTTCACTAAAGAAGCAATACTAACAGAACTAGAGAATCACCCAGAATGCTTTAGTCCCAATGTGATACTGAGACCGTTATATCAAGAAGTAATATTGCCTAACCTATGCTATACTGGAGGTGGTGGAGAATTGGCATACTGGTTAGAATTGAAGAAAGTATTTGATTTACACAAGATCACTTTCCCGATGCTATTACTGAGAAATTCAGTGCTATTAGCGACTTCTAAACAAGTAGAGAAAATGGATAAACTAGAGCTCTCTTGGAAAGATATGTTCATGAAACAAAGTTACTTAATCAATGCGAAAACGAAAGAGTTCTCTTCTATTCAATTTGATTTTGAACAACAACGCCAGTTCTTAGAAGAGCAGTTCAAAACACTAGAAGAAATAGCTTTACAAACGGATAAATCTTTTATCGGAGCAGTAAATGCACAGAAAGTCAAACAACTAAAAGGATTAGACAACTTAGAGAAAAGACTGCGTATCGCTGAGAAAAGAAATCACGCTGACAAGCTAGAGCGCATTACATTATTACAGAATGAACTATTCCCTAATAATAGCCTACAAGAGCGTATCGTTAACTTCTCTGTGTATTACAAAGAATATGGAGACCATCTGATCAAGGTACTATTTGCACAATTAGAGCCACTAAATCAAGAATTTGACATTGTCATTCTGTAATACAAAGCAAAAACTAGTATATTAACTATTACAGAAACATATTTAGATTAAAATAAAGATATTAGTGAATAAATGCCATTTATAGCACAGATGGCATTTATTTTTATAAGATATTGAATTTTAATGTATTTAGGGAAATGTTGATAAATAAGATTTCGTAGAGTCGCAAATAATCGTATTTTTACCAATTATAAAAACATTCTTTTGGTAAAATGGGTAAAATCATTGCTATTGCTAATCAAAAAGGTGGTGTAGGAAAAACTACAACATCAGTTAATCTTGCTGCTTCATTAGGAGCACTAGAGAAAAAAGTACTTATCATAGACGCAGATCCTCAGGCCAATGCTTCCTCAGGATTAGGAATCGATGTAGACTCTGTAGAGATTGGTACTTACGAAATATTAGAGCACAGTAATACGCCAGAAGAAGCTATTGTGGAATGTACAGCTCCGAATGTATATCTAATCCCCGCCCACATTGACTTAGTGGCTATTGAAATTGAGTTGGTGGATAAACCAAACCGAGAATATATGCTTAAAGAAGCACTTAAATCTGTCAAAGATAAGTTTGATTATATCATAATCGACTGCGCTCCTTCTTTAGGTCTACTTACCTTAAATGCGTTGACAGCTGCTGATTCTGTAGCTATTCCGATTCAATGTGAGTACTTTGCATTAGAAGGTCTTGGTAAATTATTAAACACAATTAAAAGTGTTCAAAAAATACACAATCCTAATCTAGATATAGAAGGATTGTTATTAACGATGTACGACTCTCGTTTACGCTTGTCTAATCAAGTGGTAGAGGAAGTACAGAAACATTTTAACGATATGGTATTTGATACTATTATCCAGCGAAATGTAAAATTAAGTGAAGCACCTAGCTTTGGCGAAAGTATCATTAACTATGACGCTACTAGTAAAGGAGCTACGAATTACATCAATCTAGCAGAAGAAATTATTCGAAAAAATAGTTAGATTTCTCTAGAATTATTATTTAGAATATTATGGCAAAGGCAATTAAAAAACAAGCTTTAGGAAGAGGACTATCGGCTCTATTAAAAGATCCAGATAACGATATTAGATCAATTGAAGATAATAATGCAGATAAAGTAATCGGCAATATTATAGAGTTAGACATAGACTCTATTGAGATAAATCCATTCCAACCTAGAACGAACTTTAACGAAGAGTCTTTACAAGAGTTAGCTACAAGTATTCGAGAATTAGGTGTAATACAACCTATTACCGTTAGAAAAATTGAGTTCAATAAATATCAATTAATCTCTGGTGAGCGCCGTTTAAGAGCTTCTAAAATAGTAGGACTAGACTCTGTACCTGCTTATATCCGTATAGCGAATGACAATGAGTCTCTAACTATGGCTTTAGTAGAGAATATCCAACGTCATGATCTAGACCCTATCGAGATAGCACTGTCGTATCAACGTCTAATGGAAGAAATAAATCTGACACAAGAACAAGTAAGTGATCGCGTAGGAAAGAAACGTTCTACTATTGCTAATTACTTGCGCCTACTGCGTCTAGATCCAATCATTCAGACAGGGATAAGAGATGGATTTATCACTATGGGACATGGTCGTGCCATTATTAATATAGAAGACTTAGACGTACAGACAGATATCTATCACAAAATCATTACAGAAAACTTATCTGTAAGAGAGACTGAGGCTATCGTAAAAAAATATCAAGAACAACTAAGAGGTATAGTATCACCTGCTCTACCTAAGAAAAATACAGAGTTTAATGTTCCTGAAAGTTATTCGAGATCATTCGGACAATTCTTTGGAACAAAAGTAGATATTAAAGTTTCTAATAATGGAAAAGGAAAGATATCTATTCCTTTCCACTCTGAAGAAGACTTAAATCGTATTATCAAACTATTAGAAAATTAGTGAAACACAAGTTATTAATCCTATTATTCTTCATAGGAGCAGTCTGTCACCCCACCTATGCACAGTCTGTAAGTGAAGAAGATGAACCTACTACGAAAAAAGAGTCTGCAGATTATAAACCATTAGATCCTGTAGCTCCTTCTCGTGCGGCATTCTATGCCTCTGTTATTCCTGGAGTAGGTCAAATCTATAATAAGAAATATTGGAAAGTACCATTAGTATATGCAGGTATAGGAATACCTACATACTTCTGGATGGATAACCAAAGACAGTATAATAGATATAGAGACGAATATAAGAAACGTCTACAAGGTGTTAACGATCCTAACGACCCTACTTTTGGAGGATTAGACAACGATCGTATATTAGAAGCTCAAAAGTTCTATAGACGTAATAGAGACTTATCTGTCGTAATCACAGTTGGTTTTTATGTTCTAAGTATCATCGACGCTAACGTAGATGCTCACTTAATGCAGTTCAACGTTAATGAGAACTTGACTATTAAGCCTGCCTTTGAGATAGACAGAATGAATCTTCAGAATCAAAATCAGTTCCAATACGCGATAAATGTAGAATATCGCTTTTAAAATATTTATCCAATGAAAATTGCTTTATTAGGATATGGCAAAATGGGTCAAATCATTGAAAGAATTGCCATAGAAAGAGGTCACGAAATAGTACTTCGCAAAAGAAGTTCTGATACTTATGAAGGACTAAAAGATGCAGATGTAGCGATAGACTTCAGTGTGCCTTCTGCTGCTGTACAGAATATTACAACTTGTTTTGAACTAAATATCCCTATTATATCAGGTACCACAGGTTGGTTAGAAGAATATGATAAGATGGTAGATCTATGTACAAAAAGCAATGGTGCTTTTTTATATGGATCTAATTTTAGTTTAGGAGTAAACCTATTCTTTGAGCTAAACAGTTATTTAGCTAAGATGATGAATAATCTTAATGATTATAAAGTATCTATGGAAGAAATACACCATACCCAAAAATTAGATGCTCCTAGTGGAACAGCTATTTCTTTGGCTAATGGTATTATCGAAAACACGAATTACACAGCGTGGACATTAGATACACCAGATACTAATCAGATACATATCGATGCAAAACGCATAGATAGCGTGCCTGGTACACACAGTGTATTCTATGACTCTACTATCGATCAGATAGAGATCAAGCACACAGCTCATAATAGAGAAGGCTTTGCTTTAGGAGCAGTAGTAGCTGCTGAATGGATACAAAATAAAAAAGGAATATTCTCTATGAAAGATGTTCTGAATCTAAAAAAATAATTACCTTCACTAATAATCATTAAACAATATTAAACTATGACAATGTCTCAATGGTTTTTGTTTTTTCTTTTAGTACAAGTTATACACTTTCTTGGAACTTGGAAATTATACGTAAAAGCTGGAAAGAAAAGCTGGCAAGCTATCGTGCCTGTATATAATGCTGTGGTCTTAATGCAAATCATTAACCGTCCTAGATGGTGGGTTATCTTATTGTTTGTACCTATTGTGAATTTAATCATGTTTCCAGTAGTTTGGGTAGAGACACTTAGAAGCTTCGGAAAAAACAAAACAGTAGACACTATACTAGGAGTAGTAACACTAGGTCTTTATATCTATTATATCAACTATGCTGTCGATGTAAAATATGTAGAAAACAGAAGTACAAAAGCAGCTACAAGCTCAGGTGAGACAGTTAGTTCTATTCTATTTGCTGTTGTAGTAGCTACAGTGATTCACACTTATGTAATTCAACCTTATACAATACCAACGTCTTCATTAGAAAAGACTTTACTAGTAGGAGACTTCTTATTCGTAAGTAAGTTTCACTATGGGGCAAGAACTCCGATGACTACGGTAGCGTTACCAATGGTACATGATACTTTACCATTTACAAAGAAAAATTCTTACTTAAAGAAACCACATCTACCATACTTTAGATTACCTGGTTTTCAAAAGATACAACACAACGATATCGTCGTGTTCAACTGGCCAACTGATACTGTTTATCAGTTCAACGATCCACTTAGAAGACCTGCTGTAGATAAACCAATCGACAAGAAAACAAACTATGTTAAACGTGCTGTAGGTTTACCAGGAGAAAACATTTCGTTAGTTAATGGTGATGTTTACATCAATAATGAGAAACTAAAACTAAATGATCGTGCTAAATTACAGAACACGTATACTGTAAAAACAGACGGTACACCAATAGATCTAAATGCTTTAGTAAAACGACTAGATACAAGAGAGGGTATTGAATACTTTAACAATGATCCGAAAACTCTAATCTTCGCTGCTTTAACAGATGAGAATGTTGAAGTTTTAAAGTCTATGTCTCAAATAGTAAGTGTTACAAAAGGATATCCAGAAGAAGCTAAAGCGTATATTCAAGCAGCGTATGCTAATGTAATATTCCCTCATAACTCTAAAACTTGGACAAATGATGACTTAGGTCCTCTACATATCCCTGCTAAAGGAGAAACAATTACTCTAAATGCTGATAACTTCCCAATGTACCAAAGAGTTATTCAGGTATATGAAGGTAATAAATTAGAGGTTAGAGACAATAAAATCTATATCAACGATGTAGCTACAGATAAATACACTTTCCAACAAGATTATTACTTCATGATGGGAGACAACAGAAACAGATCTGAAGATAGTAGATATTGGGGATTTGTACCTGAAGATCACATTGTAGGAAAACCTGTTTTTGTATGGTTAAGTTTAGATCAATACGTACCATGGTCAAAAGCATTAGATAAGATTCGTTGGGATAGAATGTTTACTACAGTTAATGGTAATGGTAAGCAGACTTCTTACTTCCCTTACTTCTTAGTAGCTGTGATAGGTTTAGTAGGTTATAATACTTACAAAAAGAGAAAAGAAAAAAAGAATTCAAAATATTAAATTAAAACATGAATAACATACTTATTCATCCTAGTTACTTCCCTTCTATCAGTCACTTTGTAACTATGCTACAAGCAGACAAAATAACATTTGAGATGGAAGATAACTTTCAAAAGCAAACCAATAGAAATAGAACATTCATCTATAGTGCTAATGGAAAGCAAATGCTTAATATTCCGATCAAGCACTCAGAAGAATCTAAACAAAAATATAAGGATGTAAGAATAGAGCATGCTTTTGGCTGGCAAAAACAGCATTTTAAGAGCCTAGAAGCAGCTTATAGAACTTCTCCTTACTTCGAGTACTTTGAAGATGAGATTCGTCCTATTTTTGAAGGAAAACCAGAGTTTATGTTAGATCTTAACCTTCAAATACATGAAGTGTTATGTTCTTGCTTAGGGATAGACCTCCCTTATGAACAAACTAAAGACTACCATAAAGAAGTAAGTAATGACATTACTGATTTGAGAACTTTAATAAATGGTAAGAAAGATACTAATATCTACACTCCATACATCCAAGTTTTTGATGAAAAACATGGCTACTTAAACAATCTAAGTATTCTAGACTTATTATTCAATGAAGGAAGACATGCTATAGATTATCTTAAAAAGCAGTCATTAAGCATATAAAAAAAAGCTGACCAGTGGTCAGCTTTTTTTCTTTCATAGCGCAATTTTATACTTTTATTTTAAGTACTATAACGATAAATTATAAGTAACAAACAATCAACATATCTTTTCCTTTTCATAGCATTAAAAATCGTTGATGACTTTATCGTTATACACTTAAGACAATAATTCTGAAAAAAGTCACATCATTTTATACAATTTATTTAAAATAAATCGTACTTAACTAACAATCAGCCTCTCCCCTTACAAAAAGATTTAAATTATCTGGAGATAAAAAAGGAATATCTAATCCTAGGCCACGTATAATAAACAACATTCCAAAGATTACAATAACATAAGGGTAATACTTCATAATACCGTTTCTTACTTTAGGAGAAAACATATCTCTTACATAAATAATAGAACTCATCAAAGGAATGGTTCCTACTCCAAATAGAGCCATATAAAGCATCCCTATAGATACACTCTGTGTAGCTAATGCGCCAAACAATGCTACATAGACCATACCACATGGTAAAAAGCCATTAAAAAAACCAATAAAGTATAATGTTCCTTTATTTTGTTTTTTAAACTGACCTCCTAGTTTAGTTTTAATCTTACTCACTACAAAGTAAAAAGGCTTTAGAAAGCCAAAGTTTCCAAGCTTGTTTTGTGGTATTAATATAAAGACAATCATTAAAATCCCTACAACAATAGACATCTGCTGCTGTAGTCCTGCTAAGTAAAGACCTTTACCAAACATACCAAAAACAAGTCCTAAAATAGAATATGCAGATATTCTCCCTAAATGATAGGTGAATATCTGCATAGCTTTTTTAGTACCATTACTCTTAGAAACTGGTAACATCATAGCTATAGGTCCGCACATACCAATACAATGCAGACTACTAATCAGTCCAAAAATAAGAGCTGTAATCACTAGTTAATCTTTTTTTACAGTTAAACTTTGTTTATTTCTGTAATCTGATCCATTATAAGACCATTCTACTGCAATATCCCAACGACCGTCTACCAGCGTATTGTTAGGTATGAGCAAATTGGAAGAAGACAGTGATATAGGCATATCAAAGTCTAATTTCTGGTTAGACGGTCTGTATAGGAATATTTTTCCTGTAATATTTTTTGCGTCAAAATCTGAAGGAAACACAATAGATATATCTCCTGTAGTAGTTGATTCGATAGACACTGGAGTTGCAAGCTTTAATGCAGCTACTTCTCTATCGTGCTTACCATCTACTTCTATTTCTTGCTGATAATAATTCTCAGTAACTAACTCATTATCATATTTACTATCAATCTGTACTCTTATAACATATTGCAGAATGAAGACCATAAAAATCCCCATAGCAATAACAATACCTGTTCCAAAATTAAACTTCATACCTAACAAATTTTAATATTAATCCAATGTTCTAGGGCCTAAGAAGTTTGTTGATGTTGTTTGAATCAACTTATCTCCTTCATAAACCTCTATTTTAACTTTTGTACGATGACTTTCTAACAAGAACTGTGGAACATCAATAAACATAGTTCCTTCTGCATAACCTTCTTTCTCCACTTTTATAATTGGGTTCCCTACTAAAGTAATAGCACCTGTTTCTGGTGAAGATAACTTAAAGCTTACATTCTCGAAATCCTTCATCGTTTTATTTACTACCTTAAAGGTATAAACGTTTCTAATATTCTCTTTATCATCTACAGTGACGTGTGTATAAGTTTGACCTGCTACACGAAGCACTGTAGCTTCAATATCTGTTCTTAAGAACAATAACCCTACCAGAATAGTCATTAGGATACAAAGAACAGCTACATAACCTTTCTGACGTAGACTAAACTTAAACTTAGTACCTTCTGATATTTCTGACTCAGATGCATAACGTATTAAACCAGTAGGTAAACCAACACTCTCCATCATGTGATCACACTCATCAATACAAGCTGTACAGTTCACACACTCTAACTGAGTACCATTACGTATATCAATACCTGTTGGACATACATTTACACATTGTTTACAGTCGATACAATCTCCAATTCCTTCTGCAGTTCTATCAATCCCTTTTTTAAACTTAGCTCTTCCGTTTGTCGCTTCACCACGTACGTGATCATAAGCTACGATTATAGATTTATTATCTAATAATACTCCTTGTAATCTACCATAAGGACAAGCGATAACACATACTTGCTCTCTAAACCATGTAAATACAAAATAAAAAGCTCCGGTAAATATCATCAGTCCCATAAAACGTCCCATATGATCTGCTGGTCCATCTTTCATCATTTGAAGGACTACATCACTTCCAATAATATAAGCTAAGAAAACATTAGCAATCAAAAAGGAAATAACGAAGAAAATAAACCACTTTAATACTCTCTTTCTAATCTTCTCAGAAGTCCAAGGTTGTTTATCTAAACGCATTTGAGCCCCTCTATCACCATCAATCCAATATTCAATACGTCTAAAAACCATTTCCATAAAAATCGTTTGAGGACAGATCCAACCACAAAATATACGACCAAATGAAACTGTAAATAGGGTAACAAAAACTACCCCTATAATCATAGATATTACTACAAGATAAAAATCCTGTGGCCAGAAAGGAAAACCAAAAATATTAAACTTTCTATCTATTACATTAAACAATAAAAACTGGTTCCCATTTATCTTAATAAATGGCGCCGCAAAAAGAAACAATATAAGAGCGTAACTTACGATCTTACGTTTATTATAAAAAGGGCCCGAAGGTTTTTTAGGATAGATCCAAGCTCTTTTACCATCTTTGTCAATTGTACCTATGGAGTCACGGAAACTCTCATCATGTATTGTAGCCATAGTAAAATGTTTTTCAATGAGTAATAAAGTAATAAACTACTTATACTCTATTCTTATTATGTTAGTTTATAATAGTGCCTAAGCACAAGTTTTTGACAGATAATCTGTCAGAAATCTTTTAATTATTGTCGCCTAAAAGATCCCTTATTATCTTAATCTGAAATATATCTAACTGTTCCGCTTTTCCTAACCAAAGTAAAAACACAAACAATCATATTCGTTTATTAAAAAGATAAGATTTACTTCTCATCTACTGTTATATCAACATCTATATGTATCAAACCTAAAACAGTATAATCACTTCTAAATACCTTACCCTTCAAACAGTTTAACTCTACCAAGTCCTCGTTTAATAATTAAATAAAACCTTGACAGACATAAACTTTTTTATACTAGAAAGGTACGAAAAAAGCTCTCAATACGCACTGTATTTATGATAATAATACTATAGATAATGTCTTTATTAATACCAATAAACTAAATAAGTCAACACCTCTTGATCAATAGAAAATATTTGGTATAAAAGAGGGCTAAATTGTCAACCTTAGCCCTCTATTCTTTTTACCAGTCTATACTAAATAATACAGTTAGCATAGACTATATTATTTTTAATTCTTTACTTCAGGAGTTTCTGCATCTACAGCAACCTCTTCTGAAGCTTCTTCTTTTGCACCTTCTTCTGAAGCATCTCCTCCTGTCAATTCTGCTTTAGACCATACGATATCTCCTTCTGGAGCTTTAGCCTCTGCAGGAACTGTACCATTAAGAGAAATAACATAAGAAGCTAACTTTTCAATTTCAGATGGTTTGAAATTTGACTTCCAAGGCACCATTCCTTTTCCAGGACGTCCACCTTCAGAAATAGTGTTGAAGACATTTTTCATTCCACCACCTAAGATCCAATGATCATCTGTTAAGTTAGGTCCGATAGCTCCACCACCATCATTCTTATGACATACAGCACAGTTAGTATCAAAAAGTGCTTTACCAGCAGCTAATACAGTTGGATCGTCAGAGAATACTGCTTGATCCGCTGTTAACATGTCAGGAGCATTTTTCTTGTACTCCTCAACTTGTTCTTTAGCAGCTATCATTTCTTTTTCAAACTCAGCAACTTGATTATCTGCATCAAATACGTGATATCTCAACATATAGATTACAGCAAAAATTGCAGTTACATAGAAAAGTCCAACCCACCATGGTGGTAAATCATTATCTAACTCTTTAATTCCATCATAATCATGATCCATCATGATATCGCCTTCTTGCTCAATTGTTTTAGTGTTAGTCAATTTCTGCATTAAGCGTTTTACCCAAGGGGCATCTCTTAATGGACGACTAGCTTCTTTTTGTTTTAGAGCTCTCTCTTCAGGAGTCATTAAGCGATCCAAAATCTTGTTTGTTGCAGATGCTACAATTTCAACAGCAATCAATGCGAACAAGAATAAACCTAATAATATTAGAACAACGGGATGTTCTACAAAAGCCGGTTTATCACTATCCCCCCCTACTAACCATTCTATCGCTAAAAAGAAAATAGCAAATAGAAGAGGAACTCTTACATATACTGGAAAAAACTTTTTCATAATTTTCGTGAATTACTATCAACATTGTGCTCTTCATCATCCATGAATGGCATATTGCTCAATTCTTCTATTGTGTCTTTCTTATAAGTAGCAACCCACACGAAAAGTCCAACAAAGAATGTAAAGAAAATAATAAGTGATATAATAGGGAATATCTCCACTCCACCTATTGTTTCCATATTATGTTTAATGAATTTTAGCATATTGATTCATTTTAAATATTATTCTTCTACCTTTTTAATGTCGGTACCTAAACGTTGTAGATAAGCAATCACTGCTACAATCTCACGATCACTCATAGGTATAAACTCTTCACCTTTTGCTTGTGCACGTTTTTTACTATCCTCGTATGACTTAACATAGTCAGGATCTCCTTCTAAATTCTTAGCAATCTCTTCAGATTGTGCTTTAATAGAAGCTTTTGCGTTAGCAATATCCTCATCTGTATATGGAACTCCTAAAGTTCTCATTACACTCATTTTAGTTTCTATGTCTGAGTAGTCTGCATTTTTATTAGCAAATAACCATTTATATCCAGGCATGATTGAATTTGGAGATGTTGACTGAGGGTCATACATGTGGTTATAATGCCAACTATCAGAATACTTACCTCCTACTCTAAATAAATCTGGACCTGTTCTCTTAGACCCCCATAAGAATGGGTGATCGTAAACATATTCTCCTGATTTTGAGTACTCACCATATCTTTCAACTTCTGAACGGAAAGGACGAATCATTTGTGAGTGACATCCCACACAACCTTCTCTAATATATAGGTCACGACCTTCTAATTCTAAAGGAGTATATGGTTTAACACTTGTAATAGTAGGAATATTTGATTTCACAAATATTGTAGGAACAATCTGTACTAATCCTCCAATTAAGATAGCTACTGTAGTTAAAATAGTAAACTGAATAGGTCTTCTCTCTAAATGAGTATGCCATCCTTCTCCTTTTAATCTACCAGCAGAAATTCGTTGTAATGCAGGTGCTTCAGCTAATTCATCTTGAACTGGTTGACCAGCTTTTACAGTTTTATAGATATTGTAAATCAATACTAATACCCCTGCTAAATACAATGTACCTCCAATAGCACGCATTGCATACATTGGCATAATAGCTGTAACTGTTTCTAAGAAGTTACCATATTTTAAAGTTCCATCAGGGTTAAAGTCTTTCCACATTAAGTGTTGAGAGAAACCTGCTACATATAATGGAATAGTATATAAGATAATACCTAATGTACCAATCCAGAAGTGGAAGTTAGCCGCTGCTTTAGAATAAAGCTCTGTTTTAACCATTCTAGGAATTAACCAGTACACCATACCAAATGTCATGAATCCGTTCCAAGCTAATGCTCCAACGTGTACGTGAGCTACGATCCAGTCAGTATAGTGAGCAATAGCGTTTACGTTTTTAAGAGATAACATTGGTCCTTCAAAAGTAGCCATACCATATCCAGTAATACCTACTACGAAGAATTTTAATACTGGATCAACTCTTACTTTATCCCAAACTCCACGAAGAGTTAAAAGACCGTTGATCATACCTCCCCAAGATGGTGCAATTAACATTACTGAGAACACAACTCCTAAGTTTTGAGCCCATTCTGGTAATGCTGAATACAATAAGTGGTGAGGACCTGCCCAGATGTATAAGAAAATTAAAGACCAGAAGTGAATAATAGATAGTCTATAAGAATAAACTGGTCTATTCGCTGCTTTTGGTAAATAATAATACATTAACCCTAAGAAAGGTGTCGTTAAGAAGAATGCCACCGCATTATGTCCATACCACCACTGTACTAATGCATCTTGTACCCCTGCATACACAGAGTAAGATTTAAATGCACTTACAGGTAACTCTAAAGAGTTAAAGATATGTAATACTGCTACGGTAACAAAAGTCGCTAAGTAGAACCATATTGCAACATAAATATGACGCTCTCTTCTTTTGATAATCGTCATAATCATATTAACACCGAATGTTACCCAAATCACTGCAATCGCAATATCAATAGGCCATTCTAATTCAGCGTACTCTTTTGATGTTGTAAAACCTAATGGTAAGGTAATTACAGCACCAATTAAAATTAATTGCCATCCGTAAAAGTGAAGATTACTTAAAAAGTCACTGTACATTCTGGCTTTACATAACCTTTGTAAAGAATAGTATATTCCTCCGAAAATTGCGTTACCAACGAACGCAAAAATCACAGCATTAGTATGCAATGGACGCAATCTCCCGAAACTCAACCAAGATATTCCATCTGTTAAGTTAGGAAATATAAACATCACTGCTAAAACTAATCCTACAAGCATCCCGACAGCTCCAAAAAATATTGAAGCATAAAGAAATTTCTTTACAATTTTGTTGTCATAATAAAATTGTTGCACTTCCATAGTTGTTTATATTTGATTTTCTTTTTGTTTATTATCTGTTTTTTTGTCTTTCTTCTCTTTTGAAGTGATTTTCACTTCGTCATCAAAAAGCATACGCACTGAAGGTGTGTACGCGTCATCAAACTGACCGCTTTTTACTGACCGAATAAATAAGTATAGAAATATACCAGCTACTACTACACTGATACTAATTAAGAAATATATAACACTCATACCTAATATTTACTTGTCAAAATTAACATTATCTGATACCTTAAAACATGATAACTATCATATTTGGCTTTTTATCTTAATCTTTCTTTATAATCCTCTTTGCAAAGTAATTACTCATGATCGTTACAAAGCTGATTATAGAAACAGTGCTTATTGGCATTAATATAGCCGCTACTAATGGAGACATTTTATTCATTATAGAAACTGTTATACCAATCACATTATAGCTCAAAGCTAAGATATAACTTAATTTAATAATTTTAACAGATTTCTTTGAATAATTTAAGAACGACTTTAAACTTTCAAACATTCTTGCATCTAGTATAGCATCACTTGCTGGAGTAAATACATTAACATTCTCAGAAACAGACACTCCTACATTACTTTGAGCTAATGCCCCAGCATCATTTAGTCCATCACCTACCATCATTACATTCCCTCCATTTTCTTGTAGCTTTTTGACATATTCTAATTTTTCTTCTGGCTTCTGATTAAAAACCAACGAAGTAGAACTAGGAAGCAACTTTTCTAATACTTCTCTTTCACCATCATTATCTCCAGAAAGAATAGCTAGCTTATAACCTAGTTTTGTTAAATTATCAAACAATTTACTAACACCTTCTCTATAATGATTAGCAAATACAAACTTCCCTTTATACTCTCCATTAATTTGGATATGAACTGACGTTTCATTTAACACTTGTTCACTTTGAATTCCTAACAAACTTGGAGATCCTATTAGATAACTTTTTTTGTTTATTGTACCTAACAGTCCTTTTCCTGGTATTTCTTCAAATATCTCAGGTTTGACAACCACCTTTGTAGACAAAAAGTTATACAGCTTTCTACTCAAGGGATGATTAGATGCTCTAATAATATTTCTAATATCGCCTTGTTCTTCTCTAGATAACTCCTCTCCGACATACTGTATAGTTGAACTTGCATTAGTAGTAATAGTTCCTGTCTTATCAAAAACAATAGTATTCACCTTTGCCATTTGTTCTACGACAGTAACATTTTTTAAATAAAACTTATTTCTACCATAGATACGAATAGCATTACCTAAAGTAAATGGGGCTGTCAACGCTAGCGCACAAGGACAAGCTACGATTAGAATAGCTGTAAACACATTAAACGCTGCATTGATATCTACAAAAGCCCAACCTATAAAAGCAGTTATAGATATAAGTAATAATACAGGTGTAAAATAATGACTAATCGTATCTGTAATAGTTTTATACTTAATATCCACTTTCTTCTGGAAGACATCATTGCTCCATAATTGAGTTAGATAACTTTGAGAAACAGTATTCACAGCTTCTATTTCGATAACATCCCCTACTTGTTTTCCTCCGGCAAAAACTTTATCTCCTGATTTCTTTTCTACAGGAACAGCTTCACCCGTTACAAAACTATAATCAATAAAAGCTGATTCTGAAATCAATATTGAATCTACAGGCACTAGTTCTTGGTTACGAATCAGAAGACGATCCCCTTTTACAACCTCATAGACTTGAATAGGTTCTTCTACTCCATCTTCGCCAATCTTAGTAATTGCAATAGGAAAATAGGATTTATAATCTCTTTCAAAAGATAAGAAGTTATATGTACGTTGTTGAAACAGTTTCCCTAACAGCATAAAGAAGACTAACATAGTCATACTGTCAAAAAAACCAGGCCCTAAATCAAATAGGATATCAATTGTACTTCGGATAAACATCACTATAATTCCTAAAGACATAGGAATGTCTATCGTATAATTTTTTGTTTTAATCCCTTTCCAAGCAGCCAAGTGGTAAGGAGAAGCAGAATAAAAAAATACAGGTAACGAAATTAGTAATATAAGCCATCTAAAAAAGTCTTTATACTCCCTCATCCAGATATCATCGATATTAAAATACTCTGGGAAAGAAAGCATCATAACATTCCCAAAACTAAAGAATGCTATTCCTATTTTATAAATTAAACTTCTGTCTACGGCTTGAGGCTTATCCTCGTAATTTTTTAAGCTTATATAAGGTTCATAACCTATCTTAGTTAGTAGAAGAACTAACTCTTTTAAAGAAACGTTTTCTGAATTAAATGTAATTGTTGCTTTCTTTTCAGGGAAATTAACTAATACTCTAATCACTCCATCATTTAACCTATGTAAGTTTTCTAATATCCAGATACAAGAACTACAATGAATATGTGGAATATATAAAGACACTATATTAGTTGACCCTTCATTGAACTCAAGAAGTTTGTTAATAATTTCTGTTTTCTCTAAAAAGTCATACTTACCATTAGCTTCTTCTGGAGTAGCGCCTGGAGTAGCTTCCATATCGTAATAACAGCTTAAATCATTCTCGCTAAAAATCTCATAAACTGTCTTACATCCATTACAACAAAATTCTTTATCATCGAAGTCAATGCGGTTAAAGGTTGTCACCTCATTACCACAGTGATAACACTTATTTTTATCCATAAATTTTTGCTCATTTTACCTATACCAAAGGTCTACGTTTAATAATGGAGAATATATGACATTTATCATAAAAAAACACTATCTTTGTAGGGTTATTTTAACAAAAACTACTTGGTCATGGGCAGATGTGAACAGTGCATTATTAGAGAGTTTAGTTCTTTAAAAGCATTAACTAGAGAAGAGCTTTTAACAATATCTGAAACTAAAACTCACTTTATCGTAAAAAAAGGAGAAACCATCTTTACTGAAGGAGATAACCTTAATGGCGTATTTTGTATAAAAGACGGTTTTTGTAAATTAACAAAACTAAACTCTAATGGTAAAGACACTATTGTTAAGCTTGCTAAGAATGGAGACCTTCTAGGGCAACGCTCTATCATTAATGAAGAAACATCAAATCTTACCGCAACAGCGATTGAGGATATGCAAATCTGTTTTATCCCTAAGAAAGAAATGATGGAATACTTCACAGATAACAATAAATTCTCTTTACTTGTAACTAGAGACATCTGTAACCACTTAAAAGATGCAGATAAAGGCCTAGCTGACCATACTCACAAAACAGTTAAAGAGCGCCTTGCTATTATACTTCTAAAACTTGAAGAAGTAGGAGGTATTAATCCTGAAAACAATGCATTAAATATCCAATTATCAAGAGAAGATCTTGCTAATATGGTAGGTACAGCCACAGAAAGTTGTATTCGTTTATTATCTGAACTTAAAAAGGATGGTATAATAGAATTATCAGGCAAAAAGATCATTCTAAAAGACAAAAACGAATTAAAAGCATTAGCTCAATAATATCATTCATTCTTTAACGTAACTTTTTATCATTTAAACTTAGATATCATTATTTAATATTCTTAAAATAATGTATTTTCGCAACATGATGAATGAAAAATATATAGAGCAGCTACAATCTATTTTAAGCTCGCCAAAAAAGATAAGTATTATCCCTCATAGAAACCCTGATGGTGACGCCATTGGTTCTACACTAGGGCTTTACCATGTATTAAAAGCTTTAGGACATGAAGCGTATATTATATCTCCTAATGATTTTCCACACTTCCTTGCCTGGATGCCTGCAAGTGAAGATATAATCATCTTTGATAAAAAAAGAGAATTAGCTAATCAGATTCTTTCTTCTAGTGACTACATCTTCACATTAGACTTTAATATTCTATTAAGAACAGGAGATGAAATGGAGAAAGTTCTTGAAAAAATGACTGCTCCATTTGTAATGATAGACCACCACCAAATGCCTGGTGATTATGCTACATTAACCTTTTCTAATCCGGAGTTTGGATCTACGTGTGAACTTCTATACACTATTATACAAGCATTAAAACTAACTCATTTAGTTGATAAAGATGCTGCTACATGTATATATACAGGTATTGTAACTGACTCAGGTTCTTTTAGATTTCCTAAAACAAATGCTAACACTCACCGTGTTATAGCAGAACTGATAGACAAAGGAATAGACAACCCTGCTATACACAATGCTTTATTTGACAACAGTAATTATAACAGACTACAGTTATTAGGTAAAGCACTCCAAAACATGGTAATATTACCTGAATACAATACATCATATATATTTCTTACAGATAAAGAACTTAACGAATTCCAACATCAAAAAGGAGATACAGAAGGTTTTGTTAACTACGGTTTATCAATTAAAGGGATTGATCTAACCTTTTTCTTTATTGAAAGAAAAGATGAAGGCATTGTAAAAATATCACTAAGATCACAAGGCAATATGGACGTAAACCAACTAGCTCGTAAATATTTCGAAGGAGGAGGACACGTAAATGCCGCAGGTGGTAAATCAACTTTATCACTAGAAGATACAATAACACGATTTACAGACATCATTAAAAAGCATAAAAAAGAATTCTATGTATAAATCTATTCAGTTTCTAAGTATAGCATTATTTGCTGTTTTTGCTACTAGTTGTAATCAAGATAAAGAAGCAAGAAAACCGATATCGAAGTCAAAAGAAAGTATTATACAAAGCTCTGCTTTGAAAAATATGGATATGGTTAAAAGTGAAGAAGAACTCATAAGCCAATACATAGAAACAGATAAAGAAAATACATATATTAATTCTAAAAACGGTTTTTGGTACAGTTATAAAGAAAGAAAAATACATGACTCTATCAGACCATCAGAAGGTAATACTGTCATGTATACTTATGAAATAAGCACTTTACAAGATAGTTTACTATACTCTACCAATGACATTGGTGTTCTATCCTATATCGTAGACAAAGAAGATATACTTCCAGTACTAAGACACTCTATTAAGCTCATGAAGAACAATGAGACAATAAAAGTACTTAGTCCCTCTATACTAGCTTACAGCTATTTAGGAGATAGAAATAAAATAGGAAAAAACCAACCTTTAATATTCACTATAGATCTAAAATCAATAGAAAAAAGTAACTAAAATAATATGAAAAAAATGACAAGTTTAATTCTAAGTATTGTAGCATTAGCTGCTTCTTGTACTTCAGCTAAGACAGATTTACCTGATGGTTTATATGCTGATATCAAAACATCAAAAGGTAATATCGTTGTTGAACTAGAATATGAAAAAGCACCAGTAACAGTTGCTAACTTCGTTTCATTAGCAGAAGGTAACAACCCTTTTGTAGACAAACAATATAAAGACAAACCTTATTTTGATGGTATCGCATTTCACAGAGTAGAACCTAATTTTGTGATACAAGGAGGAGATCCTACAGGTACAGGTTCTGGTGGCCCAGGATATGTATTTAAAGACGAGTTTGACCCAAGTTTAAAACATGATAAAGCAGGTACTTTATCTATGGCTAACAGCGGCCCTTTTACAAACGGAAGTCAATTCTTTATTACACATAAAGCTACTCCACATTTAGATGGAATGCATTCAGTTTTTGGATATACTGTAAAAGGTCTTGACATTGTTAATGCTATCACTCAAGGAGACAAAATGGAGTCTGTAAAAATCATTAGAGTAGGAAAAGAAGCTAAAAAATTCAACGCAGTTAAAGTATTTAAAAAATACTTTGAAGACGCTGACAAAGCTAAAAAAGATCAAGCAGACAAAGTAGAAGGTGCTCAAAAAGAATACGCTACTAAATTCGCAGAATTAAAAGCAAAAGCTACTAAAACACACTCTGGTCTATCTTATGTTATCATTAATGAAGGAGAAGGTAAAAAACCTAATATCGGACAAGATGTTATGATTGATTACGCAGGGTTCTTTGAAAACGGACTTATGTTTGACTCAAGTAATGAAGAGTTATCTAAACTATTCGGTACTTTTGATCAAAGAAGAGCTAACGCTAACCAATACATCCCTATCCCTTTTAAATATGGTACTAAAACAGGTTTAATACCAGGTTTTATCGAAGGAATAGAGCAAATGAAAATAGGAGACAAAGCAATTATCTTTATCCCTTCTCATTTAGCTTATGGAGAACGTGGAGTTGGTCCTATCCCTCCTAACACTGATTTAGTTTTCCAATTAGAAATGACTACTGAAAAGTAATATTCCGAGATATTTAAAATTACAAAAAGGATTGACATACGTCAATCCTTTTTTCTTTCCACATACCAGAGCATTCCTTATTTACTCATTTAGCACTGTATAAAACCATTTAACATTCCTAACTACAAAATCTATAGAAACAAAAAAAGACGTGCTTAAAACACGTCTTTTTTATTTCATATATCATTTTATAATGACATATTTATTTTTAAGCTTCAGATACCTCTTCTGCTGGTTGTTCTTGTTGTGGCAAATCTGCTCTTGTTAAGAATGTCATTACCTCAGAATCAATCTCGAAAATAGTCTTTCTAAATAACTCAAATGCTTCGAATTTATAGATCAACAATGGATCTTTTTGCTCATGCACAGCTAACTGCACAGATTGCTTTAATTCATCCATTTTTCTTAAATGCTTCTTCCATGCCTCATCTAGAATAGTCAAAGTAATGTTTTTCTCAAAATCATTAATTAATGACATTCCTTCTGTTGCATAAGCTTCTTCTAAATTAGTTACGATATTTATCGTTTTAACACCATCTGTAAAAGGAACTACGATACGCTCAAACTGACCTGCATTGTTCTCATAAACATTTTTGATCACTTTGAATGCTTCTGTTGCACTACGTTTACATTTATCAGCATAAGCATTATAAACGATATCGTATTGCTTATTAGCGATAGCAACTACATCGCCTTTTGCAAATTCTTCTTCACTAACTACATTGTTCGTACCGAAATTACGGATAATATCAAATTCGTAATTTTTATAGTCACTAGCTAATTTGTTAGTTTCTACAATACGCTCACATAGGTCATACATCATATTCGCGATATCCACTTTAAGACGCTCTCCGAATAAGGCATGCTTTCTACGTTTATAGATTACTTCACGTTGTGCATTCATTACGTCATCATATTCTAATAAACGCTTACGAATACCGAAGTTATTCTCTTCTACTTTTTTCTGAGCTCTTTCGATAGACTTTGTCATCATAGAGTGTTGGATTACTTCTCCATCCTCTAATCCCATTCTGTCCATTAATTTAGCTACACGATCAGATCCGAATAGACGCATTAAGTTATCCTCTAGTGACACATAGAACTGTGAACTACCTGGATCCCCTTGACGACCTGCACGACCTCTTAACTGACGGTCTACACGACGAGAGTCATGGCGCTCAGTACCGATGATAGCAAGACCTCCTAAGTCTTTTACTTCTTGAGAAAGCTTAATATCCGTACCACGACCTGCCATGTTTGTAGCAATAGTTACGATACCTGATTGTCCAGCTTCTTCTACGATTTGAGCCTCTTGTTTATGTAATTTAGCATTCAACACATTGTGTCTAATACCACGCATTTTCAATGATCTACTTAATAACTCAGAAATCTCAACTGATGTTGTACCAATCAATACTGGACGTCCAGCATTTGATAACTCTACTACATCCTCGATTACTGCTTTAAATTTCTCACGTACTGAACGATAAATCTTATCTTCTTTGTCATGACGAGCGATACCTCTATTCGTAGGAATCTCTACAACGTCTAATTTATAAATCTGTAAGAACTCACCTGCTTCTGTAATCGCCGTACCAGTCATACCTCCTAGTTTGTTATACATACGGAAGTAGTTCTGTAATGTAATTGTAGCAAATGTTTGAGTAGCTGCTTCAATTTTCACATTCTCTTTAGCCTCGATAGCTTGGTGTAATCCATCTGAGTAACGACGACCATCCATGATACGTCCCGTTTGCTCATCTACGATCATAATTTTGTTATCCATTACTACATACTCAGTATCTTTTTCGAATAGAGTATAAGCTTTTAACAACTGGCTTAAAGTGTGGATACGCTCACTTTTCACTCCGAAGTCTTGGAACAACACCTCTTTTGCTTCAGCCTCTTCATCCTTAGATAAGTTTAGCGCTTCAATCTTAGCGATTTCAACACCAATATCTGGAAGTACAAAGAAGTTTTGATCTGTATCTTTTGATAAGAATTGAATACCTAAGTCAGTTAACTGTACTTGGTTATTCTTTTCTTCGATTACGAAGTATAAAGCCTCATCTACTTTATGCATTTCTCTATTGTTGTCCTGCATATAGTAGTTCTCAGTTTTTTGAAGTAATTGTTTTACTCCTTCTTCACTTAAGAACTTAATTAACGCTTTATTCTTAGGTAAACTTCTATATGCTCTAAACAATAAGAATCCACCTTCTTTAGTATTTCCTTCACGAATTAATTTTTTAGCTTCTGCTAAGAATCCATTAGCTAGCTTTCTTTGCATCTCTACTAAGTTAGCTACTTCTGGTTTTAATTCATTAAATTCATGACGATCTCCTTGTGGTACAGGTCCAGAAATAATCAATGGCGTTCTAGCATCATCGATTAATACAGAATCCACCTCATCCACGATTGCGAAGTTGTGTTTTCTCTGTACTAATTCTTCTGGAGTATGCGCCATATTATCACGTAGGTAGTCAAAACCGAATTCGTTATTCGTACCGTATGTAATATCTGCAGCATAAGCCGCTTTTCTACCTGGAGAGTTTGGTTGGTGATTATCAATACAATCAACAGTCATTCCGTGGAACTCAAACAATGGAGCTTTCCACTGACTATCACGTTTTGCTAAGTAGTCATTCACTGTTACTAAGTGAACTCCATTTCCTGTTAATGCATTTAAGTACAATGGTGAAGTTGCTACTAACGTTTTCCCTTCCCCTGTATGCATCTCTGCAATTTTACCTTGGTGTAATACGATTCCCCCGATTAACTGTACATCGTAATGGATCATATCCCAAGTAACTTGTTTTCCTGCAGCAGACCATGTATTCGCCCAGTGTGCCTTATCTTCTACGATAGTCACATAAGGTTTAGTCTCTGCGAAGATTCTATCTTGTTCTGTTGCAGTAACGATTACTGTTTCATTTTCTTTGAATCGACGAGCTGTTTCTTTTACTACAGCGAATGCTTCTGGTAGAATATCCAATAGCAATTTCTCAGAGTTGTTATAAGCCTCTTTTTCTAAGCTATCAATGCTAGCGTAGATAGACTCTCTCTTATCGATATCTTGCGTTTTCTCAATTTCTTCTTTATAAGAAGCGATTTTAGCATCTTGATCTGCTCTAGATTGCTGTATCTTTTCTTTGAAGTAAATTGTTTTCGCTCTTAGTTCATCGTTTGAAAGGCTAGATAAAGCTCCTTCATACGTTTTTATTTTCTCAATTAAAGGTTTGATGTCTTTGATATCTCTTTCTGATTTATCTCCAACAAACACCTTTAATATGCTGTTTATGATACTCATAAATTTATGTGGTTTATTTTTTTATTACTGTCAAATCGTAAAATTAAATAAAAAAAAAGCCTTTTTAGAGGCTTTTTTCTTATCTATATCTTAATACTCATCCTCGTTCCAAAGGTAATCTTCGTCAGTCGGATAGTCTGGCCATATCTCTTCCATTGATTCATAGATTTCTCCCTCATCTTCTATAGATTGAAGGTTTTCTACTACCTCTAGAGGAGCACCTGTTCTAATTGCATAATCAATAAGCTCATCTTTCGTCGCAGGCCATGGAGCATCACTTAGGTAAGATGCTAATTCTAATGTCCAATACATCTCTATTCGTTTTAAATTTTTAATGCAAAAATAATTTTTATTATGAAATTATCAAGCTTTTTTTTATTTATTTCAGCTGTTTTCAAGAACGTAGCTTTTTAAAATCTACAGATTTTAAGAAAAATAACACTTTTTTAGTCTTCTTTTCTTGGAATCCATTTCACTTCTTCAGCCTGTAAATCAAAAGTCAACTTTCGTGCCAACACAAAAAGATAGTCAGAAAGTCGGTTTAAATACTTCAAAACTGACTCGTCTACAGGCTCTGACTCATTCAGACTCACTGACAAACGCTCTGCTCTACGACAAACACACCTAGCGATATGACAATATGACACAGTAGTATGTCCACCTGGCAAAACGAAATGAGTCATCTGTGGTAATGAATCTTCCATACGGTCAATTTCATTTTCTAACAGTTCTATATCAGCCACACTTATTTTTGGAATATTTAGTCTTTCTTTTCCGTTTTTTAAAATTGCTTTCTCTGGATCAGTTGCTAATATAGCTCCCACAGTGAATAATCTATCCTGAATCTCTATCAATACTTTTTTATACAAGGGATTCATCTCTTGATCGCGAATTAAACCGATATACGAATTCAATTCATCTACGGTACCATAACTTTCTATTCTAATGTGATGTTTTGGCACACGTGTACCACCAAATAACGCTGTTGTTCCCTTATCTCCAGTTTTTGTATATACTTTCATAATATTGTTCTTGGTTTAATTAACTCACAAAGTACAACAAAAAAAGAATTGTATAATATTTATTCTATAATCAAATAGCTATTATTTCTAACCAAAGATTTATACTTACTAGATAAAACAAAGCTATCCCTAAAGCTAGTTACTTTTAAACATCGAATATCAACATCTACTTAATACGTTCATCACTCTCTATCACTCCATCTCTCAGCCTGATGATACGATGTGCATGCGCAGCTATATCTTCTTCATGTGTTACTAGTATAACTGTATTCCCATTCGCATGTATCTCATCGAATAGACTCATAATCTCTACAGAAGTCTTAGTATCTAAATTTCCTGTTGGCTCATCAGCTAATATAATAGCTGGTTTATTTACTAAAGCACGAGCTACAGCTACACGTTGCCTCTGCCCTCCTGAGAGTTGATTAGGATGATGATCTATACGATCACTTAATCCCACCTGATCTAGCACTTCTTTTGCACGCGCATTGCGATCTGCTTTAGAATTACCAGCATATACCATAGGTAGCGCCACATTGTCTAACGCAGTCGTTCTAGGCAATAAATTAAAAGTCTGGAATACAAAACCAATATGCTTATTCCGAATCTCTGCTAGTTGATCATCTTTTAGAGCACTAACATCTTTACCATCTAAGTAATAACTACCTGAAGTAGGCGTATCTAAGCACCCTAAGATATTCATTAAGGTAGACTTACCACTTCCTGAAGGCCCCATTAGAGCAACATAATCTCCTTTTGCTATTTCTAAATTCACACCTTTCAGCACATACACTGTTTCAGATCCCAATTTAAAATCGCGTTTAATATCTTTTACTTGAATAATATGAGTAGACATAATAGATAGTTTAGTTATGCTTTTAGTTCATTATCTTTTCTAATAATCCGAAAGACTCTTCTAAGATAAATAAATTACTAGAAATAATACATCTACTTACTAACTATCTAACAGAACAAATTACATACGTAGAATAAAATGTTGTTTTAATTGTTCTGATCTAATAAATGCTACACCGTAATAATAGAAATCGATCGTAGCACTGAAGCGCTCATCTAACACGATCTGCTCCCAGAAAGTCTCTACCTCTTCTCGTCCTTCTCTTCTATCGATTACAAGGACGCTATCATTATGCATATGAGTACATACATCAGTTATAGCAATATCGTTCACACTAGACATATAGATCATATCTACTGCATCAGAAGATTCTTTTAATGATTTAGCACAAGCCACCTCCACAGAGAGTGTCCCATGTACAGCGAGAGACTGAGGCTGATAGTAATTTAGCATGCGCAGTATAAAAGCATCTTTCTTTGCCATTCCTCTCCATCTGCTATCTTTAGGATATAATCCTTTAGTCAATAAATTAAATATAAATGGAGAATGCACCCCGTGTTCATTACTTGACTTCCACCAATATCTAAAATAGTTTTCTTTCTTAGCCATCGCATTATAGTAAAGATTCTTCTACAAAAATACATATAAATAAAAAAAGCTTCTCAAATGAGAAGCTTTTAGTGACCGCGGCAGGATTCAAACCTGCAACCTTCTGAGCCGTAATCAGATGCGCTATTCAGTTGCGCCACGCGGCCATTATTCTTTTATTTATTTCTATCACAGTCTTGATTCAAATCAAGACTTTAGTGACCACGGCAGGATTCAAACCTGCAACCTTCTGAGCCGTAATCAGATGCGCTATTCAGTTGCGCCACGTGGCCTATTGCTTAATTGCGAGTGCAAATATAGGACGATATTTCGTAAATACAAACTCAGCAATCAAAAAATATCAATTAATTTTCACCCCTATATTTTAACTTTCTTACTATTAATCGTTTAATGATTTAAAAAAAAGTAATTTTAACATCTCTTTTATTTGACCTTTTCTACTAAAACCCCAGCTTCTTTCATTTCTTAGGTAATATTTATTTAAATCTATAAGAGAAAAACGAGTCAAAAGTGAGTCTATATCGAACATCACAGACAGTATTAGCAACAAAGAAAACTTTAAAAATCTCCTTTAGAGGGAAAATAGTGCAAGAATAATATCGCTGTAATAACGAAAATCATCAAAACAAAATAGAATGGATTACCTGTAAAAAGACCACAGACCAAAAACAACACAGTTGCCACAACTCCTATAAATAAGAAGTCAAAACTCTTTTTATCGATTAAATCATCGTCCCATTCCTCTTCTTCTTCTCTCAACATTTCCTCTTGTTCCCGTTTATACTGAAGATATTCTTCCTTGGTATTAAAACGCTTAATAGAGAAAAACCTTCTAACGATAAAATAGGCTAGTATAGCTACTACTATAAATATTGTTAGTTCATACATAATCTTCTTCTTTTACACCCTATACTCTGACAAAAAACAACTAGATAAAAACCGATATAGCATTCTACTACAGCCTTCTCTTTATATCGTCATTTCTTCTGTCATTAAAACTGAGTCAAAGAAACAACTTTTGTTTTATTCTCAAAACATTTAGTATTGAAAATTACGCATTTATATAACAATTAAGAAACTATTTATAAAAAAAAGAGAACATTTATAAATTATAAATGTCCTCTTTTCCAATATACATACAGGTTATTTTTACTTGCTTAATGTTTTTAATACCTCGTCATTATTCGTCGTATTTTTCACATTGTCAATGATAGATGTCATCGCCTCTACAGAGTTCATATCATCTATATATCTTCTAACCATAAGAGCACGCTTAAGCTCCCATTCGTTTAATAATAAATCATCTCTACGTGTACTTGATGAAGTAATGTCTATCGCAGGGAAAATACGTTTATTTGCCAACTTACGATCTAACTGTAACTCCATATTACCAGTACCTTTAAATTCTTCGAAAATCACCTCGTCCATTTTAGATCCCGTATCCACTAAAGCTGTAGCAATGATACTAAGAGATCCTCCATTTTCTATATTACGAGCTGCTCCGAAGAAACGTTTTGGTTTTTGTAATGCATTAGCATCTACCCCACCACTTAACACCTTTCCAGATGCTGGCTGTACGGTATTATAAGCTCTTGCTAAACGCGTGATAGAGTCTAATAAGATTACTACATCATGACCACACTCTACTAATCTCTTTGCTTTCTCTAATACGATATTAGCTACCTTCACATGTCTCTCTGCTGGTTCGTCGAATGTAGAAGCAATTACCTCAGCATTCACACTACGCTGCATATCTGTCACCTCTTCAGGACGCTCATCTATAAGTAACACGATTAAGTATGCCTCAGGGTGATTAGCAGCGATAGCATTCGCTACCTCTTTTAAAAGAACAGTCTTACCTGTCTTTGGTTGAGCTACGATCATACCACGTTGCCCTTTACCGATAGGAGCAAACATATCCATTAGACGAGTAGAAATAGTACTACTCTTCGCATCTAGATTAAACTTCTCATTCGGAAACAAAGGAGTCAAATGCTCAAAAGAAACTCTATCTCTAACAGACTGAGGATCGTGACCATTAATTTTCAACACCTTTACTAATGGGAAGAACTTCTCTCCTTCTTTCGGAGGGCGCACCACTCCTTTTACAGTATCACCAGTCTTAAGACCGAATAATCTAATCTGTGACTGAGATAAATAAATATCGTCTGGAGAAGATAAATAGTTGTAATCCGCAGAACGCAAGAATCCATATCCATCAGGCATCATTTCTAATACCCCTTCACTCTCTATAATACCATCAAATTCATAATCAGGTTCTCTGAAATTATTCTTTTTGTTGTTATTATTTCTATTCTGTTGATTGTTATTTCTTTTTTGATTGTCGTTTTCAGACTGTTGAGGAGCAGTATTATCTACAGTAGATATTTCCTCTTTCGCTACAGGCTCTCTATCTGTTACTGCTGCATTAGTTACTTCAGTAGAAGCATTATTCTTAGGCTGTGACTGTTGCTGACGAGATTTGAAATCACGTTTTTGCCCATCACGTCTATTATTATCAGGTTGTCTCTTTTTGAAATCCCTTCTATTCTCGTTTGTAGAACCTACTTTTTCTTCAGCAGTTGATTCACTTACGTTTTCTTTCTTTTGTTCTTGTTTCGCAGGAGCTTCTTCATTTCTCTGGTGAGTTGTTTTGCGTTGTGTATTATCTGCTAATACACGAGAAGCCTGCTCCACTTTACTCTCTACCTTACCCTCATCCTCATTAGGCTTACCTAGTCTAGGTCTTCTTGATTTCTCAGTAGTAGGAGTTGTATTTTGTTTAACTGTTTTATCTGTTTTTACATCATTATTAGCATTATCCACAGCTACTTTTTTAGCTACTGCAGGAGCCTTCTTTTCCTCTAAAGGAGCTTTATCCACAGGTTTAGCTTTTACAGGTGCTTTTTTCTCCTCTGCATTTGTCGCTTGTTGATGTTCTAATATCTGCCCTATAAGTTCGTCTTTTTTCAAAGAAGCCACCTTAGCAATTTTTGCTTTTTTAGCAATCTCCTGAAGATCTGCGACCTTCATTTTTTTTAGTTCGGAAATTTCAAACATATAAATGTTTATAGATTATAAAAATATTGAGTTGTGTAATTTTAAATAAGAATGGAAATTTAAAATAGAATTGCCGTATTATGAAGAACTTACGACAGTACTGTTGCAATATTACGAATAAAATTTTATAAACAATAGGTTTTTATAAAAAAGAAACACTATTTTTGTACTTCATACATTTTTACAATTATGTTACAGAGAATACAGACTGTTTATTTGATTCTTGTCTTTATCATTATGGGAGTGCTACCTTTTTTCATCCCATTATGGACAAATGGTGCGAATGAACCTATCTATTTCATGATGATGCCTTCATCTACTATCCTATTCGGATTATCTACTGCTCTTACAGTAGTAGCTATTATGGGGTATAAAAATAGAAAGAGACAGTTTGTAATTAATAGATTGAATATAATATCAAACTTTATACTATTAGGATTATTTGTATATCGTGCGCTAACAGTATCTGGAGAAACTGCGGAAGCTATTTCTGAGAAAGGTATTGGGATGTTCCTCCCTATTATTTCTATCCTGTTCCTTGTCTTAGCGAACAGAGCCATTAAGAAGGATGAAGATCTCGTAAAATCTGTGGATCGTTTACGATAAACCTAACATCTTAGTTTATTAGTGCGTTAAAAAAGCCGAACCTATATGAGTTCGGCTTTTTTGTTTTTAGGCCATTCGATAATTTCCATATCCTTTATCGCTCCGTTATCTATCGCAAAGCGCAACATCGTACGCACCTGATGAAAACCACTTATACCAGCTGCACCAGGATTTAGATGTAGTACCCCCATCATCTGATCATACTGCACCTTCAGTATATGCGAGTGCCCACAGATATAGATAGCAGGCTTCTCTTGCTTGATTCGCTCTCTTACATTAGCTCTATATTTCCCTGGATATCCACCTATATGGATCATATAGACCTTCATCCCTTCACACTCAAAGAATAACTCTTCAGAAAATTCTAATCGAGCCTCTTTACCATCTATATTTCCCCATACGCATCTAAGCGGTTTTAGCGCCTTTATGGTATCGGTCACTACTAAGTCTCCTATATCTCCTGCATGCCATACCTCATCTGCCTGTCTGACATACTTCAGGATAGACTCATCTATAGTGCCGTGCGTATCTGATAATAATAATATTTTTTTCACCTCTATCTATTTATAATAAGATAGCCTCTCACTAAGAGAGGCTATACTATGATTACTCTGTATAAAACAAAATTAATTCTTCTATTGCATTCTGACAAACAGGGCAGAACTCTGGATACTGATTCGTTTTCATTCTACAGTCTAACGTACCCTTATACACCTTGCGTCCTTCTAATCCTTCATATACTCCTAATGGGTATTTCTTACTGTCTTTTTCTAATGTAGGTACTGGAGTTCCCTTTTTAAGCATTTTTTTCCACTTGCTATCGAAGTCTACTAACGTAGTTATATTCTGCTCCCAAGGTTCTGTCTGATTAGAAATTAAATCACTCAACACATCATTAGGATAAAAATACTCATCTGCTAATCCTGCGAAACTATGCCCAAACTCATGTACTACCACAGGCTTAAAATCCTTATGTCCTGTAGTCGTCAATGTATAGGAATTATAGATTCCTCCTCCTCCATACACATCTGTATTCGCAAGAATGATAATGTGCTCATAAGGAATACCTGCTAGTACATCGTGTAATTTCTTAATTCTGTTCGTAGTCAAATAACGCTCCGAATAAAAAGTATCAAAATTAGACTCTACAGCTGTCTTTTTCCAATCTCCTTGTCTTGGGACACTTACCCCTGAGTCTTTAGAAGCACTCTGTACAGCAATAAAATTAAAATTATCAGCAAATTTATCGAAAGGTTTATGCGCTAATAATTGTTCTATAGACACCTTTACAGCATCCATAAATTTTCCCATTTCTTCTTCCTTAAATCCTTCTGCTACGAATACTACATTGATAGCCTTAGCATTGTCTTTCGCTTTATGTACATATTCATGTTTAGTCACATCCTTAGCACCCTTAGTATGGATTAATATATCTTTAGGATCTACATGATGTACTAATTTATCTTTTTCTTTTCCATCAGCATCAAATAGGATTAATTCTATACGCACATTATCTTTCGGAAACGGTACTAAGAATACATTCTCAAAGCTCTTGGTATTCTTCTGCGCTTCCTCTGTAGATAACCACTCTTGGAATAGTGTACTGAAGCTATTAGTATAGATTAATGTATTTGTTTGCTCATCATATACGCGCACTTGTCCATTTCCTTTTAAGGCATTCTCTCCTAAGTTATGCGTACGTCCAGCCCATGAAGGCAAAGAAATTAATTCATCTAATAAGATAAATTGTCTCTCATTATTTCCTCCGAATACATAATCTAGACGCAATGTTTTGTCTTCAAAATATTGATTAAAATCCTGTGCCTGTACATAAGAGCCTATACACAAGCCCAGTAATACTAGTAGTTTTTTCATTATTAATATAGTTAGGTTAATTGGGTTAGTTACTTGTCACAACAAGTCAAGTCGTAAAAATAAACATATTTCTAAACTATCTCTTGCTTTTAACGTTGTTTACTTCAGGTCGATTTAATTGACCTCTCTTTAGAACTAGTTTTTCTAATATAACCAACGCAAATTTATCAGAGCCATCTCCCTAATCCACCGTTCATACTATAGTCACACATATTAAGCACATAATTAGAACTGATCGAAAAAGAGATTTTTTTTGAGGTGGTCGCATAGTGATCGCATAGTGGTCGCATAGTGGTCGCATAAAAAGGGGCTAAAACTATGCGACCACTATGCGACCACTATGCGATAAAACTATGATCACTACTCTAGCAGTACAGATATACTTATAAACAACATTAAAAAACCACACCTCCATTAATCCACTAAAAACACAATAATCACCTATCAATCAATTTCTTATTTTTCCTTATCTTTAATTCAAAAAGCATGAAAACAAGACAAATTATTTGGTTTACACTTCTCTCTCTTTTCTCTTTCATTCATTCTAGTGCTCAAACAAACACTTTTTATGATGAGTATTACGAGAATAAAATAGAAGAATATACATTTAAAACAGAAAAAGATATTGATCGTTATTTTGATGAACTTGTTGGTGATACTTATATGGCTGGCTATACTAAAACCTATACACGATTCACTAAATCCAAAAAAGACCTCCTTTATATACTGGCTTATGGAGAGCAAGACTGTTTCTTTTTATTTTACTATGACAAAAACGAAGAAAATTATTCATTAGTTACAACTAGTTTCTTTAACTATTTTTACTTATCTCCTCGTTATCGTACAATAACTTATACAGAAACGAGCTGTTGTGGAGAAAGTCCTTTAAAAGGAAATGTAGTTCTAGAATTAAATGAAAAAGGTGTTGAAATCAAAGAAAATTACGCAATAGTAAACCTTGATATTCCTGAATCAGATATTCAAAAAAACGAATTAATTCATTCTACTTTATGGGGAGTTGTTCAGAACGAAGAATACAACCTACGCCTTTATCCCTCTGTAGAAAACAAGTACCCAGATAGTGATGACTTCTACAATTACTTCTCAGACAATCTACTAGGAAAACTAAAGAAAAATTCAAAAATAAAGATTATAGGAGAGCGATATAGTGAAGAACGCAAGTGGTATTATGTAGAAGTAGAATCTAAACAACTATCTACTAACTTTGCCTCTCATGCTATCCATAATGAGCTACAAAACATCAAAGGCTGGGTATCGTCTAATTTTATTACGATTCTATAACGATTTTTCATTCACTCCATATTCCTAATTTTATAATAACATCAACTACCTAGTCCCGATTTTAAAGTATATTTGCGTTTTACAAAACAAAGAGAATTACATTGAGATACTTTTTAGAATTCGCATATAACGGAACACATTATCACGGATGGCAATTACAACCTGATGCTATATCAGTACAGGAAGTACTGACTAAAGCAATTTCTACTCTACTACGCACCCCTATAGAACTAGTGGGAGCAGGTAGGACAGATGCTGGAGTACATGCTAAACAGATGTATGCACACTTTGATCACGAGTTACCTTTTGACAAAGATTCTTTAGTACAGCGAATGAATTCTTTTTTACCTGAAGACATTGTTATTTATAATATACATACGGTAGCAGATGATGCCCACGCACGCTTCGATGCGACAGCACGTACCTACGAGTATCACATTCATCAGTATAAAGATGCGTTCTGTAACGCGGGTAGCTACTACCACTTTAGACCGCTGAATGTAGAATTAATGAATCAAGCTGCTCAAATCTTATTTGAGTATGAAGACTTCGAATGTTTCTCTAAGACACATACAGATGTATTCACCTTCAATTGTACTATTTATAAAGCACATTGGGACATTCTACCTGATAACAGACTAGTATTCACCATCTCTGCTAATCGCTTCCTGCGCAATATGGTCAGAGCGATAGTGGGTACCTTAGTCAATGTAGGGCATGAAAAAATAACACTAGATGACTTCAGAACGATAATAGAAAGTAAAGACAGAGGCAAAGCTGGCTTTTCTGTACCTGGAAAAGGTCTTTATTTAACTCAAGTTAGTTACCCTTATTTATGAAAAAACTAAAATCATTATCTCTACAGAAATTATTACAATATACTAAGCCGTATCAAAAACGATTTAATTGGGTAGTTGTATTTGCGATTTCCCTTTCTATATTCGCTGCCATACGTCCGTATATGCTAAAGATAACTGTAGATGAATACGTACAGAAACAAGATCAATCTGGACTACTACTCTATATCCTACTGATGGGATTAGTACTCGTACTAGAAGTATCTTCACAATTCTTCTTTACCTATTGGGCGAACTGGTTAGGACAGGATATCGTAAAAGACATTCGAGAGAAACTATTTGATAAAATCATCAACTTCAGAATGCGCTATTTCGATAATGAACCCGTAGGAAAATTAGTGACACGTGCAGTATCTGATATAGAATCTATCGCTAGTATCTTCAGTCAAGGACTCTTTATGATCGTCAGTGACTTACTAAAGATGTTCGTGGTACTGTGTATCATGTTCTACATGAACTGGAAGTTGAGCTGTATCGTATTGATAGCTATGCCTATTCTATTATATGCTACTCGAGAGTTCCAACGACACATGAAAACTGCATTCCAAGAAGTACGTACACAGATATCTAATCTAAATACATTCGTACAAGAGCGATTAACAGGAATGAAGATCGTACAACTCTTTACGAGAGAAGAAATAGAATACGAAAAATTCAAAGAGATTAACCATAAGCACAATGTGGCTTGGCTAAAGAACATTCTGTATAACTCTATCTTCTTTCCGATAGCGGATATAGTATCTTCTCTTACACTTGGTTTTGTGATTTGGTATGGAGGGATGTCTATCGTACAAGGAGACAACCTTACTTCTTTCGGAGATTTATTCGCTTATACGATGTTGATCACCATGCTATTTAACCCATTGAGACAGATAGCTGATAAGTTCAATGTCATGCAAATGGGGATTATCGCAGCAGAGCGTGTATTCGAAGTATTAGAAACAGAAGAACAGATAGACGATAGCGGTACAGTCACTGCTCCACAATTTGACGGTAAAATAGAGCTAAAAGATGTTCGCTTTAGTTATATCGAAGGAACAGAAGTACTGAAAGGGATTAACCTAGATATAGCTGCTGGTAGCACCATTGCTATCGTAGGAAGTTCTGGAGCTGGTAAGTCTACTATCATCAATCTATTAAATAGATTCTACGATATAGACAGTGGTACGATCTGTATCGATGGTGTCAATATCAATGAATATAAACTAGCTACACTGCGCAAACAAGTAGCAGTAGTACTTCAGGATGTATTCTTATTTAGTGACACGATATACAACAATATCACACTACACGATGAGAGCATCACAAGAGAGACTGTCATCGAAGCTGCTAAGAAAATAGGAATACACGACTTCATCTTACAACTCCCTGGTGGATATGATTATAATGTGAAAGAACGCGGTGTCATGCTATCATCTGGACAGCGTCAGTTGATCGCTTTCTTACGTGCATATGTTAGTAATCCTAGTATTCTAATACTAGATGAGGCTACCTCTTCTATCGATACACATTCAGAAGAATTACTACAGAAAGCGACTGACTATCTGACTAAAGATAGAACGTCTATCATTATAGCACACCGATTAGCAACGATAGTAAACGCTGATCAAATCATCGTAATGGATAAAGGTAAAATAGTAGAGAAAGGAACTCATAAAGACCTATTAGAAATCCAAAACGGATACTATAAAAACCTACACGAGTCACAGTTTAACAAACAAATATAGTTCAATATACAGAAGCGATAGATTCACATCTATCGCTTTTTTATTGTTCATTATAGAGATGGTTTCTCTACTCAAAATGAATTAGGCGAAAACTTCTGAAGAGTAGAAATACTTTTGTTCTAAAATTTGAATATTTTTTAGTACGCTATTCTCTCCTAGTTTTTTAAAAGATTATCAACAATATTGCCTTTTTGATAATAATTGTCACGTCCTAATAGCCAAATAAGCCACACTCCTTGCAATTACCTTAGTTACAGCCTATCAACTTTTCGTATTGAAAGTTTCAATAACAGAAATAAATGATTATTTTCGTAGCATAAAATATAGAAATATATAGATATATGAAATTCGATATTATTGTTTTAGGAAGTGGCCCTGGAGGTTACGTTACTGCGATTAGAGCTTCTCAGTTAGGTTTTAAAGTTGCAGTTGTTGAAAAAGAAAATTTAGGAGGTATCTGCTTAAACTGGGGATGTATCCCAACGAAAGCTCTTCTTAAATCGGCACAGGTGTTTGAGTACCTTAAACACGCTTCTGACTACGGATTGACTATCAATGGTGATGTAGATAAAGATTTCAATGCTGTTATCGCACGTTCTCGTAACGTAGCTGAAGGAATGAGCAAAGGAGTTCAATTCTTAATGAAAAAGAATAAGATCGAAGTTATCGACGGATTCGGAAAAGTAAAACCAGGTAAGAAAGTAGACGTTACTGACAAAGATGGAAAAGTAACTGAACTATCTGCTGACCATATTATCATCGCTACAGGTGCTCGTTCTAGAGAGTTACCTAACTTACCTCAAGATGGTAAAAAAGTAATCGGATACAGACAAGCATTAACATTACCTCAACAACCTAAGAAAATGATTGTTGTTGGTTCTGGAGCTATTGGAGTTGAGTTCGCTTACTTCTATAAATCAATGGGTACTGATGTAACTATTGTTGAGTTTATGCCAAATATCGTTCCTGTAGAGGATGAAGATATCTCTAAACAATTTGAGCGTTCTTTAAAGAAAAACGGTATCAACATTATGACTAACTCTTCTGTAGAGCGTATCGACACTACAGGTGAAGGAGTAAAAGCATATGTAAAAACAGCTAAAGGTGAAGAGGTATTAGAAGCTGATATCTTATTATCTGCTGTAGGTATCAAAACGAATATCGAGAACATCGGATTAGAAGAAGTAGGTATCGCTACAGATAGAGATAAAATCTTAGTAAACGACTTCTACCAAACTAACGTACCTGGATACTATGCTATCGGTGACGTAGTACCTGGACAAGCGTTAGCTCACGTGGCTTCTGCTGAAGGTATCTTATGTGTTGAGAAAATCGCTGGACACCATGTAGAACCATTAGATTACGGAAATATCCCAGGATGTACTTATGCTACTCCAGAGATCGCTTCTGTAGGTATGACTGAGGCTAAAGCGAAAGAAGCTGGTTATGAACTTAAAGTAGGTAAATTCCCATTCTCTGCATCTGGAAAAGCAAAAGCTGCTGGTACTCCTGATGGATTCGTTAAAGTTATCTTCGATGCTAAATACGGTGAGTGGTTAGGATGCCACATGATCGGAGCTGGTGTTACAGATATGATCGCTGAGGCTGTAGTTGCTCGTAAATTAGAAACTACTGGATACGAAATCCTTAAAGCTGTTCACCCACACCCTACTATGAGTGAGGCTGTGATGGAAGCTGTAGCTGATGCTTACGGTGAAGTAATCCACTTATAAGAATTAGATTATTCAATATATAGAAACGGGCTATCTTAGGGTAGCCCGTTTTTTATTTATCCTTACTTCTTTTATACTTTAAAAATTAATGCCCTCTATGTTTTTCTTTTTTCTTCTTTTGCCTTAAGACATACTTAAACTGCTCACGTTCTTCTTTTAGCAATCTACTCTCTTTTTTGCGCTCACTCTTATCTATCTCTAGTTGCTCTTTCAACATGAGTTGTGCTTTTGTAAAAACATATTTCACTTTTAAATCACTTTGTAATAAACGATTTTTCTTAACTTGTTTCTTAAATCTATACTTGTTCTTCTTACAAGCTCCTTTAATACTAAAGGTATATTTCAATTCATTAAAGTCAAGTTCACACAGAAACTTATTAATGGTAGAGTAATCTGGTTCTGCTGTTCCTATAACTTCCTTAGCTACAGAATACTGTTCACCCTCTGTCTTCTCAAATAAAACAACCCAATAAGGTTGATCAAAATACACTGTTACCATTTGTTCTGTTATCATTTATTTATTTCTTTTGATTAAAAAGACAAAACTAAATATCAGAGAACTTTGATAATTGAATAAAACGGTCATTTTTATTTTGAAATAATTCTCTTGGTGTCACCCCACATAACTTTCGCGTTTCACGAATAAAATGAGCCTGATCTGAAAAACCTATGTCAGGAAAGAAACTTCCTCTCTTAACCCCTGCTACGTTAGAATAGAACCTCAAAACATTACAATACTTCTTTAAGGATATGCCAAAACTATTATTAAAATATCTATTCATTTGTCTTTGGTTCCAAAAAATAGTTGATTCCAACTCTTTAATCACAATATTCCCCCTATTCTTAGTAACAATATCAAATAAGTCAATCTTCTTCTGCTCAATATCTTCTACACCAATAGAAGTAACCCACATATAAGCAGAAGTTATTAGCTTTTGAATATTTCCTCTACTAAAATCAATTTGAGGCAAAAAATCTGAAGGTAAACAACATTGACTATCTACAATATCATTAATATTAATTTTCAAGAGATACTCTATACCAAGTGGAGTGAAACTAATCACTCTCATCTCACTATGAGGAGGAATGACAGTCATTTCTGGCTTAGTACACAAACCGAACAACATCTTCTGCATATTCCCTTCCAAATCGTAAAAACAACACATATCTATCATTCCATCAGGAATTAAAACAATCTCATGTCCAAAAGAACTAGTATTATTCAATACCCATACAGAACTGATATATATAGCTAGCTGATCCTTAAAAAGGTGTTCTTCAAAATTAATGGTATCCGTCATTTTTAAATCATTTCGAATTAATATTAAAATTAATAAAAAAGCGAGTCCTTCTTTCAAAAGACTCGCTTATTCATTTTATGGTAAATTCTTATTACAGAATATCTACTCCTAAATAATTAGCTGGTGTGATTGCTTTAAGCTCTGCTTTAATTGCATCAGATACATTTAATGTCTCGATGAAATTATGCATTGATTCTTTATTAATCACTGTATTCGTTCTAGTCAAATCTTTTAATGCTTCATACGGATTAGGATATCCTTCTCTTCTTAGTATAGTCTGAATAGCTTCTGCTACTACAGCCCAGTTATTCTCTAAGTCTTGAGCAAACTTATCTGCATTCAGCAATAACTTATTCAATCCTTTTAATGTAGACTCAAATGCAATAAGCGTGTGTCCAAAAGGCACTCCTACATTACGCAACACTGTACTGTCTGTCAAGTCACGTTGAAGACGTGATATCGGTAACTTAGCCGCTAAATGTTCAAAAATTGCATTAGCGATACCTAAATTTCCTTCTGAGTTTTCAAAGTCAATAGGATTTACTTTATGAGGCATAGCCGAAGAACCTATCTCTCCTGCCTTAATCTTCTGTTTAAAGTAATCCATCGATACATATGTCCAGATATCTCTATCTAAGTCTATCAGTATCGTGTTTATACGTTTTAATCCATCGAAGAATGCTGCGAAGTGATCATAGTGCTCTATCTGTGTAGTCGGGAAAGAATGTTTAAGACCTAAAGTCAATTCTACGAAGTCAGTTCCAAACTGTTTCCAATCTTGTTTTGGGTAAGCTACATGGTGCGCATTAAAGTTACCTGTAGCACCACCAAATTTAGCAGCAAAAGGTACTTGTTCTAATAATGCTAACTGCTGTTCTAAACGCTCCACGAATACGTAAATCTCTTTACCTAGACGTGTAGGAGAAGCAGGCTGACCATGTGTACGTGCCAACATAGGTACATCCTTCCACTCTATGCTCAACTCTTTTAATCTATTGATAACAGTGACTAAAGATGGTTTATACACATCCTCATACGCTTCTTTAGTCAATAAAGGTATAGAGGTGTTATTAATATCCTGAGAAGTTAGTCCAAAGTGAATAAACTCTTTATATTCTTCTAACTTTAAAATGTCAAATGCGCTTTTCAGAAAGTACTCTACTGCTTTCACATCGTGATTCGTCGTTTTCTCCATCTCCTTGATCCACAAAGCATCTTCTGTGGTAAACTCTTGATACAGTTTACGCAATTCAGGAAAGATAGAACTTGGGACATTGGCTAATTGAGGGACATTGTGCTCACATAGAGAAATAAAGTACTCTACTTCTACTAATACTCTGTACTTGATTAATGCTTCTTCTGAGAAATAATTAGCTAGTGCATTGGTCTTACCTCTATAACGCCCATCGATAGGCGAAATAGCATTTAATTCTGTTAGCATATTTTAGATTGTGTTGTTAAGACACAAAGATAAAGCATTCGATACAGAATCAAAGTATCTTAAATAAAAAAGATAGTTGATAGTAGGTTTGTTTTTTTGTGATGGTGTTTTTCTGTAGTTTGCCTACAACATAGCGTAATGGAAATTAGAGATATGATTAATTGACAGTTGAAGGGTTACAGCTCACAACTTCACAATTTCACAACTTCACGGTTTCACAACTTCACGATTTCACAAAAAGACAACTTCATAGAAACAAAAAAAGATAGTTCATTAGAACTATCTTTTTCTTTATATATTCAGCTATAAGCTTTCAGAAATCAGCATTTTAAGTACAATCTTAATTCTTAATTCTTAATTCTTAATTCTTAATTCTTAATTCTTAATTCTTAATTCTTAATTCTTAATTCTTAATTAAAATTACTTGCTCCACTCTCTGATAGCGTCTTTATTAATCTTGATATAATCAAGGTTATTCGCTTTCTCTGCTAACTCTAATGCCCATTTAGCAGTTTCTACAGCGGCTATTTTATCACCTCCTTTAGCTTGGATCTGTGATTTTAAGCGTACAAAGTAGTAAGGTATTTTCTCTCCTGATTTCTCAATAGCCTTATTTACCCAATCTAGAGCTTTTACAAGGTCTTTATTCGTTAGGTAGTAATATTCTGCTGCTCCGTAATAATCAACGATTGTAGGTCCTTCAAATGTCTCATCTATACTCTGCATTGCCAATTGATCTGTTGGTACTTTAAAACGAACAGGTACAACTGTCTTCTCCCACATAATCTCTAAGTCCGCATAGTCTATGTTCACATTATTCACCGCTACAGTTAATGTCTCAAACTTGCGATCAGAACCAATAGGTTTAACCTTAGTCGATAAAGCTACTTTACTCTCATCCCATTTCTCTGGTAATCCCCAGTTATTCGTGTCTGCATAGAATATTACTTCCCATTCTTCTACTTTAGGAATAGTAAATAATGCATACGATCCTTTCTTTAATTTCTTACCACCGATCTCTACATCATTACCAAAAGTAACTACGGTATTCATATTCGCTCCTGTTCTCCACATTCTTCCATAAGGAACTAAATCACCAAATACTAAACGCCCTCTCATATTCGGTCTTGAATAATCAATCTTGATATCCGTAAGCCCTACTACTTGATGTGATTCTGCTTTTGTACTTGTAGGTGGAGTGTGAACTTGTGCTTGTGTACACAGTGTAAACAATGCAAATGATAATGCAACTAAACTTCTTTTCATTTTTCTTAGCTTATTTTATACGCTCTAATTAATCATCTAATATTCTGAAGAATACATTCTCTAGTATTGATTAACAAAAGGTACTTAAATTAAATATTGTGTTTTGTTTCCTTACTTCAGAAGGTTATCAAATGTATTAACTTTCTTCTTAAAATTAAATCAAAACACCTTTGTTTTTTTATACTACCATCATAAAAAAAGCCACGTGATCTCACGTGGCTTCTTTAACTATAATTATAAAAACTTATTTCACTTTATTAATTCCGCTTTCTAACCAAGCTTTATACTCTGGTGCATCTGGCATATAACCAACAGCTTCATTTAAGCGATTACCTTCTTTATCTAATACGATATAGTAAGGCTGTGCATTCGCTTGGTAATGTTTCATTTGGAAATCACTCCATTTATTACCAATTGTTTTTATTTTCTTACCTGTAGTTTCAGAAATATATTGTTCGTTCTCAGGCAACTCTTTCTTATCATCTACATATAATGAAATTAAAACAACTTCATTTTTTAAGATAGATAATACTTCTGCTTCTGACCATACATAATCTTCCATCTTACGACAGTTCACACATGCAAATCCTGTGAAGTCAAGTAAGACTGGTTTATTTACAGACCTAGCATAAGCCATACCTTTCTCATAATCTGTAAAGGCAATAATATCATGCGCTCCTAGTTTAGCTCCGTCTGGAATAGCAGTAGCTACTCCTCCTGCATTACCACCTTTTCCTCCAACACCATAAGGACTTTCTGAATACGTCATCGGTGGAGGGAAACCTGAGATAATCTTAAGTGGTGCTCCCCATAGTCCTGGTATCATATAAATCGTAAATACAGATACTAATAAAGCCATAAATAATCTTCCTACTGATATACTATCTGTAGGGCTATCATGTGGTAGTCTGATCTTTCCTAATAAATATAATGCCCATGCTCCAAAGATAGCAATCCAGATCGCTAAGAATACTTCTCTTTCTAACCAATGTGCTTGTAATACAAGATCTGCATTAGACAAGAATTTAAACGCTAAAGCTAACTCTAAGAATCCTAAAGACACTTTCACAGTATTTAACCATCCTCCTGAACGTGGCATAGAGTTTAACCATCCAGGGAACATAGCGAATAACATAAATGGTAATGCTAATGCTAGAGAGAACCCTAACATTCCTACGATAGGTGCTATACCTCCTTTAGATGCTGCTTCTACTAATAGTGTTCCTACGATAGGTCCTGTACATGAGAATGATACTATAGCAAGTGCTAATGCCATAAATAAGATACCTATAATACCTCCTCTGTCTGCTTGAGAATCTACTTTATTAGCCCATGAGTTAGGTAGCATAATCTCGAATGCTCCTAAGAATGAAGTAGCGAATATCACTAACAATAAGAAGAAGATAATATTAAAATACACATTCGTAGAAAGTGCGTTTAATGAATCTGCTCCAAATATTGCAGTCACTATCGTTCCTAATACTACATAGATAAGAATGATAGATAATCCATAGATAATTGCATTCTTAATTCCCTTTGCTCTAGTCTTAGACTGTTTAGTGAAGAAACTCACTGTCATCGGAATCATTGGGAATACACATGGCGTAAGTAATGCTGCAAACCCTGATAAGAAGGCTAAGAAGAAAATAGTAAACAATCCTTTTTTCTCTTCTTTAGTATTTCCTGTTGTAGCTACTGTTGTATCAGTTGTATCACTGTCCTTTTTAGTATCTACAGTAGTAGTTGCTAAATCTTCGAAGTTCTTTACTTCTCTGGTTTCAAGTGTCTTTAAATCGTAAACAAATAAGTTACTCTGACTAATACACATTTCATCACATACCTGATAAGCTAATTCTACTTGGATAGTTTCCACAGCAGAATTGGTTATCTTAATGTCTTGAACTAGTTTAGCAGAGTCTACGAAGTAGATTTCATCCACACCAAAGACATCATTAAATGAAGTCTTTGTTTCACTCTCCTTTGCCTTGCCTTCTAATGTATAATTTCCTTCTTGATTATTATAAATAAACTCTAAAGGCAACGAACCTCCTTCTGGGTTATATTGGGAGTATAAATGCCAGTTCTTTTCTATTACAGCATCCCAAGTAATGGTGTATTCTGTATCAGACTTTTTCTCAATTTTAGATTGCCATTTAGCAGGATTAGTAATCTGAGCCTGCACTGATATAAATGACAATAAAAAAAGTAGCAAATAAGCTAATTTTCTCATAGATTAATTTGAATTTTAATAATGTTTGTTGTTGTATCTTTTATCTTAAATCGTTCATCCATTCGACTACCGATAACCCATACAATCTTATTGTCTGAACATAAAAGCCAAGTGTTCTCTTTATCAAATAGACTAAACTTCTCGTCTTTAAAAAACTTACTCACTTTCTTTGTTCCTTTCATCCCAAATGGGATAAATCTATCGCCACTTCGATATTTACGTATAGTCAATGGAAAAGTCAATAAATCCCCATCTACATAAATGGTCGAAGCATCGCTTGTTAACTGTTTTTCTTCATAAGGTGTTATACTAATCGTTAGTGGTTGGGTTAATGTTTGTTTGTTCTCTAATAAATATATTTGTTCTTTATTCTCTTTTTCTTGTGGAAGAGGTTTTATAATAAACTCTCCTCTATTCTTCAACAGTACATGAGTAGATGAATAAATCATCTTCCCTGATGCTCCATTAATTAAGTCTTCGATATCAGACCAAGCTGTAAATCCTAAAGGAGATAACCACTTATACAAATATGCTTTAGGTGACGAAAGACTTTTTAACTTCTCTAAGTTAATACTTATCTCCTCACCGCCATGTTCTGTAACTACCTGACTGTAATAATATTTACTAGCATCTTCACTCAAATCTACTGACTGCTGTAAATACTCTATTGTCTGTAAAAAAGACTGACAAAAATGTTCATTCGTCTCTTTTAGAAGTGGCAATATATTCCTACGAATTTTATTACGCAAATATTTTGTCTGACTATTTGTTATATCTTCTCTCCAAGTAATCTGATTCTCTTCTGCATAATGAGCGATATCCTCTCTAGTAAATGGCAATAAGGGTCTTCTGATATAGCCATTTCTAGCAGGTATCCCTAATAATCCTTCTATACCTGTACCTCTAGATAAGTTAATCAAGAAAGTCTCCATAGAATCATCTAAGTGATGAGCGGTTAATAGATAGGTCTTCTTCTGTTGTGTAGCTAGTTCTCTAAACCAATCATATCGCAATTCTCTAGCTGCAATCTGTATAGACACCTTGTGCTCTGTGGCATATAGTTCTGTATCAAACTCTGCTACAAAAACGGGAACACCTAATCTAGTACCTAACTCTTCTACAAACCGTTGATCTCCATTACTATCTTCTCCTCTTAAATGGAAATTGCAGTGAGCTATCGTTATATCTAGTCCTAACTTATGACATAAATGCACTAAAACGATACTATCTATCCCTCCACTTACTGCTAATAATAATGGTTCTTCTAATAACTCTCTGAAGTTATTCTCTATATGTAATTTAAACTGATTAAACATCTTCTCGTAAAGTCAACAAAGTAACTAAAATAATTTAATTACTTTCCCTCTATTTATGTTTTTTTAACCTAGATTAAGGCTTTCTTCTTCTTTTTTAAATGAGTTTTTACAACAACTTAAATAAAGCAAATAAAAAAAGCCTCATCTGATGATGAGGCTTTGATATATTAAAACAGACTATAGTCCATCTACTTTATTACCGAAATTAGAAGCTTGAGCATACGTTCTCCATTTCTCTATACACTCTACCATATCTGTAGGTATATCAGAGTTGAACCTCATTCTTTCTTTAGTTATAGGATGTGTAAATCCAAGTGTTTTGGCATGTAATGCCTGTCTAGGTAGAACAGCAAAACAATTATCTACAAACTGCTTATATTTCGTAAATGTCGTTCCCTTAAGAATTAAGTTACCACCATAACGTTCATCGTTAAACAGCGTATGTCCAATATGTTTCATGTGAACACGTATCTGATGGGTACGACCTGTCTCTAGACGGCAAGATACTAAAGTAACATATCCTAAGCGCTCAAGTACTTTATAATGCGTCACAGCCCATTTACCCATACTCTCATCATCGAAGGCTGCCATCTGCATTCTATCTTTGACGTGACGACCGATATAACTCTCTATTGTACCTTCATCTTCTTCTACATTCCCCCATACCATAGCAACATACTCACGCTCAGATGTCTTCTCTGCAAATTGCTTTTGCAGTTCAGTCATTGCCCATTCTGTCTTTGCTACCACTAACAGACCACTAGTATCTTTATCAATACGGTGGACTAGTCCTGGTCTTTCACTACTATTCAGTGGTAAATTCTCAAAGTGATAGGCTAAAGCATTTACTAGAGTTCCTGTATAGTTACCATGTCCTGGGTGTACCACTAGACCTGCTGGTTTATTCACTACTAATAATGAATCATCCTCATACACTATATCAAGAGGAATATTCTCTGGTATAATGATATTCTCGAATGGAGGTTGTTTCATCAACACACGCACCACATCATTAGCTTTTACTTTGTGATTTGATTTTACAGGTATATCATTCACGAATATATTGCCATTAGTAGCTGCTTGCTGTATTTTATTACGTGTAGCATTCTCTACTAAATTCATTAAAAACTTATCCACTCTTAAAGGAGCTTGTCCTTTCCCTGCTTCAAATCTATAATGCTCAAATAACTCACCTTCTAAGTCATCGAACATTTCTACATTATCTTCTTGCATTAATCTTATTTAAATCTTTTAAAAATCAAATTCACTAGAATTACTAGAATTGCCATTCGCATCTTCGATAGCTGGAGCTACGTCAAGCTCTTCTTCTGAGTAACCCGCTCTACCATCTCCTAAAACAAAGTCAATTCTAGAGTCTTTTGCTATTTTATCCCCTTCATTTAAGACTTTACCTTTTTGATAAACTTTAAGCACAACATCCTTTCCAATGAAAGTCTGGTATGTAATCGTTCCTTCTTTTAAACCTAATGATCTAATAGTAGCTAAGGCCTGGCGGTAAGTCAACTCTTCTAACTTTGGCAATTTTACATTACCATAACCCGACGCATTAATCTTCACATATATCTTTCTATTCGTTTTCACACCCGTCTTCGGAGCAGGATCCTGCTCTACAATACTTAACGGAGGGAAATCTTTATCATAATCAAGTGTATCTAACACAACCATATTCAACTCGTTTTTCTCTAACAGTTGTAATGCCTGGTCAGTATCTAACTTAATTAAACTCGGTACTTCTATCTTTTCTCCATGATTAGTCGTATGTGCCAACCACTTAAGCGCTAAGAATACACCTAGTATAACGATTACGACTGCACTCGCTAAGGAAATAAAAAAGGCTCTACTTTTTAGAAAATCCATTAATTTCATATCTACTTATTTTGAGCAAAGATATAAAATCGAAAACATTTTTTGTTTCTATGTTTTATTATAAATTTGTTTTGAACAAATACAAACTAGTAATTCATACTAATGTATTAAAATTTAGCTCTATATGAAGCACGTAGCAGTAATTATGGGGGGATATTCTAGTGAATACAAAATCTCATTGACTAGTGGTAAAGTGGTATGCGAAACACTAGACCGCTCTAAGTATATTCCTTATTCAATACATATCTTTGAAAACAAATGGGTGTATGTAGATGATAAAAATGATGAATTCCCTATTGATAAAAATGACTTTTCGGTAAACTATAAAGGCAACAAAATCACTTTTGATGTTGTATTTAACGCTATACATGGTACTCCTGGAGAAGATGGATTAATGCAAGCTTATTTCTCTCTTATCGGAATGCCTCATACTTCATGTGACTACTATCAAGCTGCTTTAACGATGAATAAAAGAGATATGCTTTCTGTCTTAAAACCATTTGGTATTAAAACAGCTATCTCTTATTATCTAAATGAAGGAGATGTTATCAATACAGAAGAAATTATTCAACGTGTTGGACTGCCTTGTTTTGTAAAACCAAATAGATCTGGTTCTAGCTTTGGTATCTCAAAAGCAAAAACTACAGAGGAACTACTTACTGCCATAGACCTAGCATATAAAGAAGATAACGAGATTATAATCGAAAGCTTCTTAAATGGTACAGAGGTATCTGTCGGGGTTATTGACTATCAAGGAGAAATAAAAGTACTACCTATGACAGAAATAGTTTCTGAAAACGACTTCTTTGACTACGAAGCTAAATACTTAGGTAAGTCTCAAGAGATAACTCCTGCTAGAATAGATGATAAGATTAGGGATAAAGTAGCGGATATAGCTAGTAGAGTATATACAATATTAAATATGCAAGGCTTCTCACGCAGTGAATTTATCATTGTAGATGGAGTTCCATTTTTATTAGAAATGAATACCGTACCAGGTTTAACGAACGAAAGTATACTTCCACAACAAGCAAAAGCGGCTAATATTGCCCTAGCTGACTTGTTTGACAATGCAATTGTTTTAGCTTTGCAGAAAGCAAATTAATTTTAGATACTATGAGAAGAGCAGTTTTGCCAGGTTCTTTTGATCCTATTACAAATGGCCATTATGATATTATCAAAAGAGCATTACCGCTATTTGATGAAATTATTGTTGCTATCGGAGTAAACTCAGATAAGAAATATATGTTTTCACTAGAAGACAGAAAGCGTTTTATAGAAGAAACATTTAAAGATGAACCTAAAATTAAAGTAGCTACTTATGAAGGACTAACTACAGATTTCTGTTTTAAAGTAGATGCACAGTTCATTCTTAGAGGACTAAGAAACCCTGCTGACTTCGAGTTTGAGAAAGCAATTGCACATACAAACCGTTTCTTGACAAAAATAGAAACTGTCTTTTTACTAACAGCTGCTAGTACTTCATTTATTAGCTCTAGTATAGTAAGAGATGTTATCCGTAATAAAGGAGACTATTCTAAACTAGTCCCTCCTACCGTAAAATTCTAATCCACAATATAGAATCTAAAAAAGCCTATCTAAATCGATTTAGATAGGCTTTTTAAATTATTCATCTTTTAATATTCCTAGTTCATCTATAAGCAACTTAATATTCTCATAAGAGTTATTCATTGCCTCTCGGATTTGTTCTTTATTTAACCAAGCCACTTGTTCTATGTCCTCTTCTATCTGCCCTACTAATGGTCCGTCAAAAGTAGAAGTCATCTCATACCAAGTAGTGATCTTTAGTCTATACTTACCATTTCGTTTAAAGATATGATACGTTTTAGGCAACTTACGCACTATCTTTAGTTTAGACACACCTGTTTCTTCCTCTACCTCTCGTATAGCTGTTTCCTCCATTTCTTCTCCTTTCTCTATTCCTCCTTTTGGTAAGTCCCACTTACCACTTCTAAGAATAAAAAGAATTTCTCCCTTTGGATTAAACACAACTCCACCTCCTGCTTTCTGTACAGGTATCTTTTCTTTTATCTTCTTTAAGATCTCTTTTTCATCAGGATGATATAAAAAAGCCTTCTCAATTTTATTTTGAAAATATTTAATGATAATTTTGTCAATATCGACACTATCTAATAAGAACAGTTGAAAATCGGTTTCTTTCTCGATTTTATCTGTTAAGAACAATGGTTTGTCGTTTACAAAAACTTTATACATTTGTATTATGATTTTTAATAAAGAAACAGCACACAAAACTGCCGAGTCACTTCTGCAAATTAACGCAATTAAATTAAATCCTAAAAATCCTTTTACTTGGGCTTCAGGATGGAAATCACCTATTTATTGCGATAACCGTATCACATTGTCTTATCCAGAGATTAGAAAATTCTTACAAAAAGAATTTGCTGAGAACATCGTAGCTAAATATGGCAAACCAGATGTAATCGCAGGAGTAGCTACAGGAGCTATCGGTATAGGCCTTCTAGTAGCAGAAGCATTAGAATTACCTTTTGTCTATGTACGTCCTGAACCTAAAAAACACGGAAGACAAAATCAAATCGAAGGACAATTAGAAGCTGGTAAATCAGTTATTGTTATCGAAGATCTTATCAGTACTGGTAAAAGTAGCTTACAAGCCGTTGACGCACTAAAAGAGAACGGAGCTAATATCCTAGGTATGGCTGCTATCTTTACTTATGAATTCCAAGTAGCTGAAGACAACTTCAAAAATGCAGGAATTGAACTAACTACATTAAGTAACTATTCTTCTTTATTAGAAAATGCAGTAAACCAAAAATATATTTCAGATAGCGATCTAGACACACTACAAGAGTGGAGAAAGAATCCTGCTGAATGGAATCAATAATAATATCCTAATACTAGAATATATGAATTTAGAAAGCCCAAAAGTAACTGTTGCTAAATCAGCTGAATATATCTTCAACGCATTGACAGATGTTAAAAACTTCGAGAAACTAATGCCTGAATCTATTGCTAAGTTTGAAGTTATAGGAGATGACTCTTTTATCTTTGCATTAAAAGGAATGCCAGAGATTAAATTAAAACAAAAGGACAAAACTCCTAATTCTAAAGTTGTTTTAGGTGCTGCTAGTGATAAACTTCCTTTTACATTAACTGGAAATATCACAGAAGTAGATGCTAATAACTCTGAGATACAACTTCAATTCGAAGGTAGCTTTAACCCAATGATGGCGATGATGGTAAAAGGACCTATCGGTAAATTCATTGAAGCTTTAGCTGGAAATATGAATAAATTATAATACAAAAAAGAGGAATTTACTGATCAGTAAATTCCTCTTTTTATTTTTAGATGTTCAACTTTACGGTTTTATTTGAATTCCACTTTATATTCTAACACTTTAGGATTAGCTATAATATCAGACATAGAGAATTTCTTTTCAAAAGATTTACCATCCTTACTGATTACGGCATCTTCATAAGACACAGATTTAATCTTCTTGTCAAAACTTGTTTTTAGAACATAAGTAAACATCGCTTCCATTCCTCCCATCTCATTCGATTTCTTAGCTTCCTCAGTATCTTTTACACTCACCTTTCTTTCGAATTGTTTACTGTCTAAACTATACTGACTATCAACTAATAAAGGTGGTTGTTTCTTTCCATTCTGTTTCTTATCTAGTTCACTTGTTTTATCTGTTATCTTATTGATATTAATAAGTGATTGATTCAAGTCTGCCATATCTTTTGCAATCACTTTTAAATTAAAATCAGCCAAAGAGTCTTTCATATTAATCATAAAGCGCACATTCTTAGTATTGTCAAACAGCTCTTTGTTTGCTTTAATAATACTATCTTTCTTCTGCTCTCCATTCTTTTCTTTTAACATAGCGAAATCAAGTATCTGATCTATGCTTAACTCCTGTCCACTAATCAATTCTAACTTCTCAGCATCTCCTTTAAAAATAGCATTCTTATCAGGCACATTTTGTAACAACTCTTTAAAGTCCATCTTAAAGGTGTAATCTACTGCACCATTATCTTTTACGTATAATTCTTCTTTTGTCACACATGACTGAAGTGATAAGCTCAATCCTAGAAGGAATAAATAAATCTTTTTCATTTGTTTTATTTTTTTTTATACACAAAGGTAAACTTTTAAACCACTGATAAAGTATAAGCATAAAAAAACAGCAACAAATCAATCTGACTTATTACTGTCTTTAATAAAGTATATTATTAATTCTACTCGTTTTTAATTTCTTATAGAATAGACTATTTTACTGTTTTAGGATCTCTCTATTTTTAAGTCCTCTATTTATAATAAGATGAGGATAAAATTGATCTATTCCTTCACCTGCTTTTATAAAATTCAAAGTAATCGCTGCTGATCTTTATTGATACTTTTCACAATAAAACTAAATTAACAACCTATCTTAAAACCATTTACACAAAAAAACAGTATCAGCTGCTCCCTCCCAAATTTAGGATATTAGTATCTAAATACCTTATAAATATTTTATTTGCAAAATATTTTTCTCATTTCTCTTGCACAATTCAAATCTTTTATACAATCTTTGCACTGAAATAAAGTTTAACAATTAAAAACGAAGAAAAAATGTTTGTACTAAATTATACTTCTACATCATTCGCATCAGCAGGGATTGCTGGGGTGTATCTTCGTGCTACTTTTATTTAGAATATCTAATTTTATATATAAATGAAAAGCCCGAAGATTTAAATTCGGGCTTTTTTGTGTTTATTCCGGAGCCTTAACGTCATTAAAACCCGAATTGACTGATAGATGCTAAAGATCTTCAGTAAAAAACAGATCAATTGTGAACTAACAATTGAGCATTTAGTCAATTTAAATTTTACATCATGGGAAGGAAACTTTCTGGGAGAGACTTTATTAAAATAGGCTTTCCTCAAAATAATACAATAAACATCGCCTTAGGGCAAGTAAATAGATATAAGAAAAAAGAAAACAAAAACAACATACTTGAAGAAGCTAAGCTTGTACTAAAGAACCCTGATTCTTACATAGGAGACGGTATCTGGGGCAAAGTAGCAGAGAGTATGATAAAGCAAGTAGAAGTCAAAAAGCATCAACTGAATACCAATAGAGTTCCATTCTCTATCTATGGAGAAGACGCTATAGACGAACAGACGAAGTACCAACTGTTCACTGCTTTAAAATTACCTGTAGCAATACAGGGGGCATTAATGCCTGACGCTCATTACGGTTATGGATTACCTATCGGAGGAGTATTAGCTACTGATAATGCTGTTATTCCTTATGGAGTAGGTGTAGATATAGGATGCCGTATGAGTATGTCAGTCTTTAATCTACCTGCCAGCTTCCTAAAAGGGAAAGACCATATGTTGTTAAACATATTATCAGAACATACTAAGTTCGGGATGTATGACACACATAAAGTCAAAGCTGATCATGAAGTATTCAGTAGAGAGGAATTTAAAAACATTCCTTTTGTAAAAGGTTTATTAGATAAAGCGTATAAACAATTAGGAACATCAGGTAGTGGTAACCACTTCGTAGAGTTTGGAATCGTTAGATTAACGGAGACTAAACCCGAGTGGAGATTAGAACCTGGAGAATATATCGCAGTTCTTTCACATAGTGGATCAAGAGGTCTTGGAGCTAATATCGCTAAGCACTATACATATTTAGCAACTAAACAATGCCCTCTACCAAGCAATGCACAACATTTAGCTTGGTTAGACCTCAACACACATGATGGGCAAGAGTATTGGTTAGCCATGAATCTTGCAGGAGATTATGCGAAGGCATGCCACGATGATATACACCGTCGCATTGCGAAAGCATTAGGTAAGCAGATAGCTTTCACTATCGAAAACCATCATAACTTCGCTTGGAAAGAAGTGATTAATAACAAAGAATTAATTGTTCACCGCAAAGGAGCTACTCCTGCTGCAGAAGGACAATTAGGAATAATCCCAGGATCGATGACTACTAATGGCTATATAGTCGAAGGTCTGGGAAATGCAGAGAGCTTAAATTCTGCCTCTCATGGAGCAGGACGCCTACACTCACGCACAACATGTAAACAGAAGTTTACCAAGAGTGAGATTAAGAAAGAGCTTAGCTCTACAGGTGTTCAACTTATAGGAGGTAGCGTAGATGAAGCCCCAATGGCTTATAAAGACATCAATGCAGTGATGCAAGCTCAAAGCGAATTAGTAAAAGTATTGGGAAGCTTTACCCCTAAATTTGTAAGAATGGATAAGTAATTATGGCTAAAGTTATTCAGATTACATCAGGTAGAGGTCCCCAAGAGTGTGATTTTGCCGTTAAGAAGATCGCACAACTTTTTATAGACGACGCAGTCAAATCCAATATTAAAGTTGATCCAATACAGGATGAAACCGACGCACATGGCGCGTCGGTCTTTATCCAAATCGTCGAAACGTCTAAAGAAGTTGATACTTTTTTGAAAACTTGGTTAGGTACAATACAGTGGATTTGCGAAAGTCCCTTTAGACCTAAACACAAAAGAAAGAATTGGTACATCGGTATTTTTGAAAGCACTAAAGCAAGTGATCCTGCGATTCTTGACCGTGATATTCAATACCAAGCTGTACGCAGTTCTGGAGCTGGCGGACAGAATGTCAATAAAGTTAGCTCCGCTGTAAGAGCTACTCATCTGCCTACAGGTATTACTGTATTAGCTATGGATAGTAGATCTCAGCACCAAAACAAAAAACTAGCCACTGAACGACTAGTCGAAAAACTTCAAAATATGGCATTAAATGAAGTCAAACTAGAAGAAAAGAACACATGGCTAAACCAAACGAAAATAGAGAGAGGTAACCCTACTCGAACTTTCATTGGCATAAAATTTAGAGATAAATAAATACAAAAAAGGCTACTCATATGATATGAGTAGCCTTTTTATATTCTCTACAGTACTTTAGTACTGTTACTCTTCTTTTACATCATAAGTATTAGATAATTTCAGCGCTTAAGCCTGCATCTAATAATTGTAAACACTGAGATTTAAGTTTCTTAAATTCTCCTGTTTTAACCGTACATTTACCTGTATAGTGTACTAATACAGCACATTGCTCTGCTTGTTCAGACGTATGATCACATACGCGAATCAGTGTATCTATTACATGGTCAAATGTATTTACATCGTCATTATACAAAACAATTTCACTGTTTCCATTCAGTAATTCAGATACATCTACATTCTCCTGAATTTGTTCTTGTGTACTCATAATATATTATATAGTAATGAAATTTTATGCTTTTATAAACTTCAAAGATACCCAATTATTCTTTTCTAAAGAACTTTCAAAAACCAAACCAATCTTTTCTGCACAATTTTTTATCGCTGTAATATCTTCTGTATAGAATCCACTGAAGTAGATCTCACCTCCTTTATATAAACTTGCAATATACTTGTCCATATCATTTAATAGGATGTTTCTGTTGATATTAGCTAAGATTACATTGTACTTAGGCTCTTTACTAATGATAGAAGCATCTCCTTCGAACACCTCTACGTTAGCACAGTTATTTCTCTCAGCATTCTCTATAGAATTAAGATAACACCAGTTGTCTATATCGATAGCATCTACATGTTTTGCACCACGCATAGAAGCCAGTATCGCTAAGATAGCTGTACCACATCCCATATCTAGCACTACCTTATCTTGCATATCATTATTTAATATTTGGCGAATCATCATAAAGGTAGTCTCGTGATGTCCTGTACCGAAGCTCATCTTTGGTTCTATAACGATATCATACTGAGCACTTGTTTTCTCGTGAAATGGTGCTCTAACATAACATATACCATCTACATCGATTGGGTCAAAATTCTTTTCCCACTCTTCATTCCAGTTTACCTGAGCTATTTCCTCTTTTCTATAAGTAACCGTAAACTGTTCTGACTGTAAAATAAAAACATCTTCTAAGATATCCTCTGTCCACAAATCCTTTTGAACATAAGCACTAACACCTGTTGCTGTCTCTTCAAAACTCTCAAATGCCTTTTCTCCTAACTCCGCAATCAGTATTTCTGTACCAAGTTCTCTTGGTTCCACATTAAAATGATAACCTATATATACCATAATTTCTTATTAAATCTGTTTCCTTAACCTTTTGGTAACACTATCTTTACATTGAAGTAATAACATAAGTATTCCTATTGCAAAACTAATGTTATTTTTGCACAAATAAATACAACACACTATGAAAAAGCTTTTACAATGTCTTTTTTTGCTTTGTCCAATGCTGATAATGGCACAGGAAATTAAGCATGAAACCACTAGTAATGAATTAAAATTAGAACAACTACCGTACTATAGCTATGGTAAAGGACTAGGAATGACTTCTGCAGACAGTATCTTCCAGCTGAATATCCGATTCAGAATGCAGAACAGATTAACCTTCAATGAAAACGATGGTGAGAAAAATACTTATGAAGGAGAAATTAGAAGATTACGTCTAAGACTTGACGGTTTCGTAGGTAGCCCTAAGTTCTTATATGTAATTCAGCTTTCATTCGCTCCTAAAGATTTAGGAACAACCAAAGAGAATGAACCTATTAATATCATCCGTGATGCTGCCTTAACGTATCGTCCTAACGAAAACTGGAACTTTATCTTCGGACAGACTAAGCTACCTGGTAACAGACAACGTATTAACTCATCAGGAGCGCTTCAGTTAACAGACCGTTCTATTAATAACGCTAAATTTAATATTGACCGTGACTTCGGTATCCAAGCTTATTATTTACACGAAAAGAAGAATGAGTTCGGATATAATATTAAGACTGCTGTATCTACAGGTAGAGGTCGTAACTTCTCAGGTAGCGAAAGCGATAGTTATGCATTAACAGGTAGAGTAGAGTTATTTCCTTTAGGTAGTTTCTCTAAGAATGGAGCATTCTTTGAAGGTGACTTAGCTAGAGAAGCAACACCTAAATTAATGTTATCAGGAACATATCACCGAAATAACAATGCTCAAAAAACTCAAGGGCAAACAGGTAGCAAACTATACGATCCTAAATCATTTAACTCTCTTATGTTAGATGGTATCGTTAAGTACAACGGATGGGCAGGTATGATTTCATACATGGATAGAACTTTAGATGATGCTATCACTTATAGCTATGACGCAAATAATGTTCAAACAGGAACATCTGCCGTATTTGCAGGACGTGGTATGGATTACCAATTAAGTTATATCTTCCCAAGTAACTATGAAATCATTGGTAGAGTGTCTAGTCAGAAAATGAAAGATCAATTACACGAAACTCTAAATATGCCTAATACTACACAATTTAGTTTAGGAGCAAACAAATACCTTTGGGAGCATACTTTTAAGTTACAAGCAGAACTAACGTATGATAAACAAGAGTTCTACCAAGGTCCTACGAAGAACAACTGGTACTTTAGAGTACAGTTTGAAATAGGAATATAATAAAAAATATGTCAATAAATTATTATTATCAAAAATACAATCTCTAAATAATTAACTATTATTTAGTAATTTATCAAACCTACTATAACCAAACTTTAAGTTCTTATTGTTTACTTTTGAAACATAATTCAAAGCTAAAATCAAGTAAGTATGAAAAAGATTATCGTTGTAGTAGGTTTTATTTTTGCTTTCAATGCTATAAGCTGTGGTAATAATAGTGCTACGGCAGGCAATGCTCCTTTAGACCAACCTAATTTATTGACTTCAGTTACAGCAGAAGATAGAGAGTTTAGAATAATCGAACAGAGTGAAATCAACACCCTGAATAAAACTATTTTAGAGCAGAATCTAAACTCTATCGAGAAGATTATGCAAGAGTATGCTCCAGAAGATACGGAAGCAGAAGGGAACTATACTTACATCATCACAAAGGCAACTACAACAGATCCTAATAAATTTACCCTTTCTTTATTAGAAGATGGGATCAATGATGATTCTTTAAAAGCTTTGAAAGTAATCATGACTGTAGAGAAAAAGAAAGACACTTTTAGAGTACTAGGTATTAAAGAAAGCTACCAGTGCTGGAAAGACAGAGGTCACCAAGACTGGGGAGCTGATTACTGCTTATAATATATAGATACACATTACCTCAATTAACTATAATAAAAAAGTCATACTTACATAGTATGACTTTTTTTGTATTATTTAGCTTATTCAGCTTGCTCTGCTTGAGGCTCGTCTTCTTTTCTTCCAATATTCATATTTGGGAATTTTTGTTGAATAGATTTCAAAGCGAACTCATTGATTTCATTCATTGCTTCTGGTGAAGGCAATTTCATTGTTTCTGCATTGTGCTTTAAAACTTCTTCTAATAAAATCTGTGTTCTTAATAATTGAAAATTTAAATCAATTATTTCTCCTGCTACATCAATGTCTCCTAATGTCATTATTACTCTTTTTTAAATTTATAACTTTCTATTGTTCGAACTCAAATTTAACAAACTATTCTTAATATGAAACTATTTTAATGTTATTCTTTGAAAAAATATTCTAACTCTTGTCTCAAGTTATAACGCGATGACATCACCTCTCCATAAGCTCCCGCAGAACGAATAGCAATAAGATCTCCTCTTTTTAATTTTGGAAGTAAAACATCTTTGCAAAAACAGTCACTACTCTCACAGATCGGTCCTACTACATCATACTTCACTTCTGTTTCGTTAGTCACCTCATCTGTATATTTATCAGATAGTAATTCTACCTTGTGATACGCTTGGTATAAGGCTGGTCGTAATAATTCTGTCATACCTGCATCTAGAATAGCAAAGTTCTTCTTTAACCCTTCCTTTATATATAACACTCTACTGATCAGAGTCCCACTATTAGCAATGATAGAACGCCCTAGTTCAAAGTGAATTTGCTGATGTGGTCTCACGTCTAAAAACTCGTGGAATAAATAGAAGAAATTAGAAAAGTTAACAATAGCTTCTTCATCAGGTTCACTATAATTAATTCCTAATCCTCCACCTAAGTTTAACACAGGTACATCATGTCCTCTCTCATAGAACCAAGTATTCCACTCATTTACTTTTAGACATAGACGTTTGAACACATTCAGGTCCGTGATCTGTGATCCCACGTGAAAGTGCAATCCTATTAATTCTAAATATTCATTCTTATTGATGATCTCAATACAGTTCATTAACTCATGCATCATGATACCAAACTTATTCTCATCTAATCCCGTAGTGATATAGTGATGCGTCTTTGCATCGACATTAGGGTTTATACGCAAAGCGATACGCCCTTTTAACTGATGCTTAGTAGCCAAATCACCAATCACTTGTAGCTCTTGTACAGACTCTACATTAAACGACATAATCTGATTCTCTAACCCGATTAATATCTCTCTATCTGTCTTACCTACTCCTGCGAACACGATATCTGATGGAGAGAAGCCTTCTGCTATAGAGCGCTCTATCTCTAGCCCACTCACACAGTCTGCACCGAAGCCGTGAGCACTAATCTCTCTTAAGATTCGCGGATTATTATTAGCCTTTATAGCATAGTGAATATGATAACCAAAACGATCTGCTGCACTTTTAGCGACAGATAGCGTTTCTCTTAAAAGTGGTAAATCGTAGTAATATAAAGGAGTCTCTACTCCTTCTAATTCTTGTATTATCTCTCTTGTCATCTTATTCCTTGTTTAAAATAATCTACTGTGTAATGATCTCAATGCTTCTAACTTCTGACTAGCTGAAACTAAAATAGATATATTATGCTCACTTCCACCATACGATATCATACGGATAGGCAAGTGCTTTACTGCTTCAGAAACAATAGTAGCATGTCCTAATTTATTATTTCTAAAATCTCCTACGATACAGATGATAGCCTGATCTGTATCTACCTCTACATGACCGAAGAAGTTTAGTTCTTCTATAATCTCTTTTAGATACTGCGTATTATCTATGGTTAGTGATACAGCTACCTCAGACGTAGTGATCATATCTATCGGCGTTTTATATCGTTCGAATACTTCGAAAACTCTTCTTAAAAATCCGTATGCTAATAACATACGCGAAGAGTGAATACGTATAGCCGTAATACCATCCTTAGCTGCTATCGCCACGATCTGATCATCATTCTGGCAGTTATCTGAGATTAAAGTACCTGGTGCACTTAACTCCATCGTATCTAATAATCGTACTGGTACATTAAATCTCTTCGCAGGGAATACACTCTGTGGGTGTAAAATCTTTGCTCCAAAATAAGCCAACTCTGCTGCCTCATCAAAGCTCAGATTAGCAATAGGCTTGGTATTCGGCACATAACGAGGATCGTTATTATGGAATCCATCTATATCTGTCCAGATTTGTATCTCTTCTGCTTGTAACACTGCCCCTATTAGAGAAGCTGTATAGTCAGACCCACCTCTTCTAAGGTTGTCTATTTCACCAAAAGCATTGCGACAAATATATCCTTGAGTAATAAATAAAGTATCTTTAGGATACTGTGCTAATAGAGTACTTGCTTGAGTACGGATATAGTCAAGATTAGGTTCCTGTTCTTCATCGATACGCATAAAATCAAGTGCAGGAAGTAACACAGAGCTTACCCCAATCTCTTTTAAGTAAAAGTGAAATAGCGTAGTAGATAGTAACTCTCCTTGTGCTAATACTATTCTTTCTTCTATAGCAGTAAATAGATCATTGCTAAAAGACTCTAACAAATTAAAGTGGTGATCTATTACTTCTGTCGCCATCCGCAGACCCTCCTCTGTTTTAAATAATTGCTTTATGAAAGTTTTATAAGTAGCATATAGGTTATCGATTTGTTTCTTTGCATCCTCCTTTTTGCCATTAGTATACGCTTCTGCTATTCCTACTAAGGCATTAGTAGTACCTGACACAGCAGATAAGACTACTAAATGACGATCGCTTTGCTGCGAATGAATAATCGGCAACAACTGTTGCATCCTTTCTGGGCTTCCTACTGAAGTACCTCCAAATTTTAAAACTTTCATATAAAATTAATTTGTTATTAAATGTATTCTCTTTACTCTGATCAAAAACTATACTATTCTGTAATACCCTCTGACCATAAACCAAAAAAAAGGGGCTTGTCGTGATGACAAGCCCCTTTAGTATATCTTTAGTTCATATCCATAGGAAAGCTGCTCACGACGTCGGACGTAAGTACTGTTTCTTTCCCTTCTTTATAATTGATATAAACATTTTCTTCATTGATTTGGGACAAATATAAACACTTTATTTAATAACCAATACTTTAAAACAACTTTTTTAAACAAACTGTAAAGCTCAATCATCTCTGTTTTAAAAAATCTTACCATAATATCTCTTCTCTATTCTCATATAAGAGATGACTATAAAGAATAACCTTACTCTTAGTTAATAAAGTACTACCCTCTTTAAAACAAAAAAAAGAGACAATACAATAATATCGTATCATCTCTTCTTGTTCAATTTATGGAAAACTATTTTATTTCTTCACTAATATATAATCTCCAGATTCATGCTCATTCACCACATCTCCTTCACTATCTAGAAAGTATAATTTGCCTTCTTTTACTAAGAACGCATGTGCAGCACTATACTCATCTTCTCTCAGGTACAGTCTATCTTGCTCTAGCTCCCACTCTCCTTCTTCATGATGTGTACCTGTGGAGCTAATGACTCTATACACATACTTATTATCTTCTTTGATCTGAGCAGATACTTGGAGTACCTCCATATCTTCTCCTTCCTCAGTCCAAGGAAACCTTCCATCATAAGTACCATATATGACCTCCTTCTCCTCTACTCCTTCTTCAGTAGGAGTTATACTACTTTGTTCTGATGGAGTAGGCACTTCTATAGTCTGCTCTACTTCTTTACGATCCTTACACTGTGAGAAAAACACACCTAATAAAGCGGTTAATATTACCACAACACTTCTTTTCATCATTCTATTTTTTAAGACAACAAAGATGAAGTATTTCTATCAAAAACTGATTATTCTAAGCTCGCTTTTTCAGCTCTACGGTCAGCTTCAGAAGCAGACTCTGCCTTACCAAACTTCCAATAAGAATAAGCGTACAACTCATCCTTTGTCCAGTTTAATTCTTTTCGAAGGTAGTTTCTCAATTCTTTTACTGTATCAAACTCAGCTGCCACATATCCGAACTTAGACATCTCATCACTGTGCTCTGCTATGATTTCTTTTGCTCTCTTCGCTAATTCCGAGTTTTGCCCAGAAGTAGGATTGATCAGCCATTCTATTTTAGACTCTGCATGAGTAGGTAGTTCTTGTATATCCTCTACACTTTCTACCTCTATCACAGCATTCACTCTAGCATCTACAGGTAGAGACTCTAATATAGCTCCTAGTACTGGTATAGCTGTACCATCTCCTACTAGGATATACCATGCAGCCTCAGGATATAGCTCACTAGGATCACATCCCATAGCTACACCTAGTGGATCACCGATCTCAGCATTAATAGCCCAGTTAGAAGCTGGCCCTTCATCACCATGTGCTACGAAATCTATGTATAACTCATTCTTTTCTAAATCGATTCCTCTATGTGTATAAGTACGTACATAAGGTTTGATTGATTCCTCTTGAGGCTTCCATGCCCCTTTCTCGAAGTCAAACTCTGGTAGGTGTACCTCAGCACATCCTTCTGGAGCGATAAATATTTTATTATTAACTCCTATCGTTGTATCCTTAAAATCAGCTACATCATTTCCGCTTAGTGTAATACGTATATAATGTGGCGTGATATACTCTCTATTCTTTAATGTAAATACTTTGCGCTGTATGTTACCTTTCTTTGCCATATTGTTGTTTTATTCTTTGGTTCTATTTCTTTAAATCACACAAATATAACTTTTTTATTTAGATTCAATATAAACAGTTAGTTAAATCAGTATTTTATCCAATACTAACCACTTATTGTCCAATTAATTCTAATATGGAAGTACTACCAGTATCCTCCTATTTTTGCTAACATCAGCATACACGCTGACTCCCCTTCTAATCTATTCTTCTTTTTTTCTATCCCTATCCTTAATGACATTACTATACTGCCTTATAATTACCACTATTTTCCATATCGTATCTCTTATATAATTCTTAGAGGAGAATACTTGGATATTAAAAGATCACTCCTTCGACAAACAACACCTCAGCTCCACTAAACTCGGCTTATTGTCCATGTATTGTCGAGCAATCTCTATACAACCCTATATTTTACAAGGGTTAAGCAACATATAATCAATACAGTAAAAAAACACAAAAACAAAACAAGCAACTATAAATCAATCAATTAACAAAAAATGTACTTAAAAAAAAGTATATCATTTATTTTGAAAAACAATCATATTGACCGCTAAAAACTACTTTTTAGAAAAAAAAGAGGGTATACATTCTATAAAAAGAAGATTTTAAAACTAAAAAAGGAGGTGAAAATAAAAAAACAATATCTTTTTTTTAGAAAACAGATCAATATAAGTAGTCTGAATCAGCGTATAGAAGCTTATTAAACTTTTGATAATAAAAGCCAAAAAACAGTGAATCAATAAAAAATGTTTCTATGCAAGATTATTAATTTATACTTTTGCTAAAAATATATTATAACATGCTTATTATAGGAATTGCAGGAGGTACTGGAAGTGGTAAAACTACAGTAGTTCAACAAATTATAAATGAACTACCGGAAACCGAAGTTGGAGTTATATCACAGGATTCATACTACAAGGCGACTGATAATCTTTCGTTAGAAGAAAGAACGTTAATTAACTTTGACCACCCTCGTTCAATTGACTTTGAATTATTGGTAAAACACCTAAAAGAATTAAAAGAAGGAAACAGTATTAACCAACCTGTTTACTCGTTCGTGAAACACAATCGTACTGATGATTATATCTTAACTCACCCTCGTAAAGTAATGATCGTAGAAGGTATTCTTATTCTATGTCATCCAGAGCTACGCGATATGTGTGACATTAAGATATTCGTTCACGCAGATTCTGATGAGCGTCTGATTAGAAGATTAAAGAGAGATATAGCTGATAGAGGTAGAGATATGATGGAAGTGGTAAACAGATATCAAACAACTTTAAAGCCGATGCACGACCAGTTTATCGAGCCTTCTAAGGCATTCGCAGACATCATTATCCCTAATGATACCTATAATACTGTTGCCATCGATATTGTTCGTACAGTTATTAATGAAAAAATCGGTTAATTTACTATCTTTAGGCTATGAAAATAGTTGAGACCCTAAAAAATTATAAATATGTAAGCCTACTAAAAAATCCTTTTTTTTTAGTAGGTCTTTTATTTGTAATTTGGATAATATTTTTTGACAGTTCTTCTTTATTAGAACAGCGGGTTATAGATCAAGAGATTAACAAGCTGGAGGACAATAAGAAGTACTTCGAAAACGAAATAGCAAAAGATAGACAGGCTATCAAAGGTCTAAAAAGTGGAGACGCTACAGAAAAATATGCTCGTGAAAATTATTATATGAAGCGGGAGAATGAAGATGTCTTTATTATAGAGTTTGACACACTGTCTGCACAATAAGTTTCACTACCAACCAAAAATTATGACTAACCAATTATTCGAAGAATTTGAAAAAGTTTCTTCTAAGGCGTGGAAAAACCAAATACAGTTTGAGTTAAAAGGCGCTGACTACAATGAAACACTTGTTTGGGAAAGTTTAGAGGGAATTAAGGTAAAGCCATTCTATCACAATGATGCTGATCACCGTCCGATTCCTGTACAGACTAGTACCTCTCATTTTAACATTGTACAGAGGGTATACGTTTTTGATATTGAGAGATCGATAGCAAAGACGCTTGATACACTTAATAGAGGAGCTGAAGTGATCTACTTCACGATAGACAATCCTTCTATAGATGCTACAGAATTATTAACTGCACTACCAAAAACGCACCAATACTTCTTCGTATTTAACTTCCTAGATACTGCATATGCTAGAAAGTTATCTACGTATGCTACTAGCAATGGATATAAGATAACAATCTTATTAGACCCTATACACCAACTAACAACTGATGGTAACTGGCACACTAACCTGAACAGCGACCTAAGTAATCTAAATGAATGTGTAGGTATAGCTAATAATGTAGCTATTCATGTAGATGCTACTGTGTACCAAAATGCTGGTGCTAATATGACACAGCAGTTAGCATACGCACTAGCTCATCTAAATGAGTACCTCAACAGAATAGAGTTAAAGAATACTCCTATTTATATAGAAACGGCTGTAGGAACTAACTATTTCTTCGAAATAGCAAAACTACGTGCACTTCGCTTACTAGCAGAGCTAGTAACTAAAGAATACAACACCGATACGAAGATACACATCATCGCTATCCCTACTAAACGAAACAAAACATTATATGACTATAATGTGAATATGCTACGTACTACTACGGAGTGTATGAGTGCTGTATTAGGAGGTGCTGACTTGATTAGTAACTTAGCTTATGATGCTATCTATCACAAAGAGAATGAATTCGGAGATCGTATATCTCGTAACCAACTCTTAATCTTAAAACAAGAAAGTTATTTCGATGCAGTGGACAATCCTGCTGAAGGGGCATACTATATCGAATCACTTACTAATCAACTAGCTGAGAAAGCATTAGAGCTGTTTAAATCAATAGAAAAAGCAGATGGATTAATCACTTCTCTAATCGAAGGAACAATCCAGAAAAAAATAAATGAAAGTGCTCAAAAAGAACAAGAGCTTTTCAACAATGGTAAAGAAGTCCTATTAGGTACTAATAAGTATCCTAATCCTCAAGATATGATGAGTCACGACCTTGAGTTATTCCCTTTTGTTAAACAGAATCCTCGTAAGACGCTTATCGTTCCGATTATAGAGAAACGACTGGCAGAAAGCTATGAACAAAATAGATTAGAGGAAGAAAAATCAACTAAACAATAAGGCATGAAAAGAAAGGACTTACAACATTTGACTATAAATACCTCAACAGTGAGAACTCAGTCAGAAGCATCTGACTTCACTACTGCTGAAGGTATTGATATAAATAAAGTCTACAGTGAAGCTGACTTGGATAAAGTAGAGCACATAGGCTTCGGAGCAGGGTTTGCGCCTAACTTACGTGGCCCTTATGCTACCATGTATGTACGCCGTCCATGGACGATACGTCAGTATGCGGGATTCTCTACTGCGGAAGAGAGTAATGCTTTCTACAGACGTAACTTGGCTGCTGGACAAAAAGGACTATCTGTAGCCTTCGACTTAGCTACACACCGCGGATATGACTCAGATCACGAACGTGTAGTAGGTGATGTAGGTAAAGCTGGTGTAGCAATAGATAGCGTAGAAGATATGAAGATCTTATTTGATCAGATACCTCTAGGCGAGATGTCTGTATCTATGACGATGAACGGAGCCGTACTTCCTGTTCTGGCTTTCTACATTGTAGCTGCTATGGAACAAGGAGTAGATAAAAAACTATTGTCAGGTACGATACAGAATGATATTCTAAAAGAGTTTATGGTGCGTAATACATACATCTACCCACCTACTCCTTCTATGAAGATCATCGCTGACATCTTTGACTATACGAGTAATCATATGCCGAAGTTTAACTCTATCTCTATCTCTGGATATCATATGCAAGAGGCAGGTGCTACAGCAGATATTGAGTTAGCTTATACCTTGGCAGATGGACTAGAATATATCCGTACTGGACTTAATGCTGGTATGAAGATAGATGACTTCGCACCTCGACTGTCATTCTTCTGGGCGATAGGAATGAATCACTTCATGGAAATTGCTAAGATGCGTGCAGGTCGTATGTTATGGGCTAAGTTATTAAAACAGTTCGAACCTAAATCTGATAAGTCATTAGCACTGCGCACACACTGTCAGACATCAGGATGGAGTCTTACAGAGCAAGACCCGTTTAACAATGTGGCTCGTACTGCTATAGAGGCTGCTGCTGCTGCGTTCGGTGGGACACAATCTCTGCATACGAATGCGCTAGATGAGGCTATCGCCTTACCAACGGATTTCTCTGCGCGTATTGCTCGTAATACACAGATATTCTTACAAGAAGAGACTAAAATATGTAAAACAGTAGATCCTTGGGCAGGTAGCTATTATGTAGAGAGCCTTACACAAGAGATCGCTGAGAAAGCATGGGCGCTGATAGAAGAAGTAGAAGAGTTAGGTGGGATGACTAAGGCTATCGAAGCAGGTATTCCTAAACTTCGTATAGAAGAAGCAGCTGCTCGTAAACAGGCTCGTATTGACAGTGGACAAGATGTTATCGTAGGAGTAAATAAGTATCGTCTTGAAAAAGAAGATCCATTACATATCTTAGAAGTAGATAATCAGACTGTGCGCAAGGCTCAGATAGACCGTCTAAACCATATTAAAGCTACTCGTGATAATACTAAGGTAGCTGAAGCACTAGCTGCATTAACACAATCGGCTAAGACTGGAGAAGGTAACCTATTAGCTCTAGCTGTAGAAGCTGCTACACATAGAGCTACATTAGGAGAGATAAGTGACGCGTTAGAAAGCGTATTCGGAAGATTTAAAGCACAAATCCAATCTGTAAGTGGTGTGTATAGCAAAGAAATAAAAGATGATAAGAGCTTTAAGAAAGCTCGTGAACTAGCTGATAAATTCGCTGAAGTAGAAGGTCGTCGTCCTCGTATTATGATTGCGAAGATGGGGCAAGATGGTCATGACCGCGGTGCAAAAGTAGTAGCTACGGGTTATGCTGACGTTGGATTTGATGTGGATATAGGTCCGTTATTCCAAACGCCTGCAGAAGCTGCTAAACAAGCTGTAGAAAATGATGTGCACGCATTAGGAGTTTCTTCTCTAGCTGCAGGTCATAAGACATTAGTTCCTCAAGTAATAGAGGAGTTAAAGAAATACGGTAGAGATGATATTATGGTTATCGTAGGTGGTGTTATTCCAGCTCAAGATTACCAGTTCTTATTCGATGCTGGTGCAGTAGCTGTATTTGGTCCTGGTACTAAAATCAGTGACGCAGCGATAACAATGTTAGAAATATTATTAGGTGACGAAACTTAATCGTCATAAGATTATAAAAAAACAAAAGCTCTTCAGTGATTCTGAAGAGCTTTTACTTTTTTATAATTCATCCGAATAAAAACTATATTCGTGATAAACAATGGACTTGTATATATCAGTATGACTAAAATTTTATACTGTATTATAGCCAAAATAATTGCAACTATAAATGGAGATAATAATACAGCTATCCACAGCCATCTTCTTTTCATTGATGCTTTTGCCAGACTATAGACGAGGTACTTTTTGTTAAGTTTATATAGGGTTAGAATAACCACACTTACCACTAATGTAAGCAATAAACAAAAAAGTATACCTGATGCCTCAACAAAGACACTAAGACCAAGTATAAAACTAACGATAACAAGTAAGTAGAATAATAGTACATAAACTACAGCGTAGAATAAGTCTTTCATAAAATAAATATTATACTAGTAGTTATGGCTTTACAGTACTAATAGATTGTATCCCTGATCACCTTCTTTAGAAAAGACCTTTTATAGTATCTACTACATTATATTCTATCAATACAGAGACTAAGCATATCACTACGATAACACTTAAGATATAGATAAACTTAAGCATCCATCCTAAATCTTCCATTACAAACTGTTTTGCTGTAAAAGTATCAGGTCTATCTCTATCGTAAGTAATATCGAACTCTTCTCCTACAGGGTTATAGTCTCGTAGAGCTATGTATTTTTCATTATAAGGATACTCGAAGTCAGTATCTTCTAGTTCTGGTTTATTCAATTTATACTGCATAGGTTTACCACGCACTATTTTGTTGTCTTTAGTAGTGAACTCCACAATAAGAATCTCTTTTTTCACATCTCCTCTACGGCTAGTAGCTAGGTCTTCATCGAAGTTTAGGTATGATTCATATTGCACTATTTTAGCAGTTGTAGTTATCCCTGCATATTTTAAACGTTGATTAGTGGTGTAAACCTTAATCATTGCTAAAAGTAGCAATACAGGTATAAATAATAATAGATAAATCATATCCTGAATAGCAGCATAGATAACTATGACAATCATAATAATTGCCACAGGATAGTATATTTTTTCAAGTTGTCTAACCATAATAAAGTAATTTACATTACAATTTAATCATTTTTTTATTAATACGAAAAATAGATACTTAGAAAATAGACTAGTTACTATATATACTGACAACAAGGAGCACTACTATACATACAATACAAAAAGAAAAAGCTTATCAATAGCACTTCATGTAATAAAAATAAAATGAAGTACCTTTGTATCAATAAATAGATGAAGTATATGACATTCGAAGACTTACAATTAAATAAGAATATATTACGTGCCATAGATGAGTTAGGTTACAAAGAACCTACTCCTATTCAACAAAAAGCAATCCCTTTTATCTTAGCTGAAAAAGATCTAATAGGATGTGCACAGACTGGTACAGGTAAAACAGCTGCCTTTGCAATGCCTATTATTCACTATTTACACAAACTTGGAAATACTAAAAAAGCAAAGAAAGCTAAAGTACTTATCGTTACTCCTACTCGTGAACTAGCTGTTCAGATAGGCGATAACTTCGAAAAATATGCTAAGTATACTAATGTGACGTATATCACACTATATGGAGGTATGTCTATCAAGCCCCAAATAGAACAATTAAACAAAGGTGCAGATGTGATCATTGGTACTCCTGGTCGTCTATTGGACTTATATAAACAAAAACACTTAGACCTAGATCATCTACACTTTTTAGTATTAGATGAAGCAGACTTAATGTTAGATATGGGATTCATTGATGATGTCAAAAAGTTAATACAACTTACTCCTTCTAATAGACAGACCCTATTATTCTCTGCTACGATGCCACTTCCTATTAGAGAGTTAGCTCATGAATTCTTACAAAAGCCAGAATATGTAGCAGTAGATCCTATCTCTTCAACGGCACAATCTGTTAAACAAAAAGTGTACTTCGTAGAGAAAGGAGACAAGAAAAAGTTATTATACCATATCATTCGTAACGAAAAGTTATCTGATGTACTTGTCTTTACTCGTACAAAGGCAGGTGCTGATACTGTAGTAGAATCACTTAAAAAGAACGGTGTCAATGCTGAGCCATTCCATGGAGATATGTCACAAACAGCTAGACAAGCTGCTTTAGATAGCTTTAAAAACAAAGAAACAAAAGTACTAGTAGCTACTGATATAGCTGCTCGTGGTATCGATATAGATAATCTACCTGTTGTAATTAACTACGACTTACCGAATATCCCTGAAACCTTTGTACACCGTATAGGTCGTACTGGTAGAGCTGGTAATGATGGAGTAGCTATTTCTTTCTGTGATAAATCTGAGAAGACCTATTGGGAGGCTATTTGTAAGTTCGGTAGATTACAACCAAAGATTGTTACGGATCATCCTTTCCCTTGGAAAGAGACTACCACTAAAGATGGTCAAACTCCTAAAAAAGATTATAGAAAAAAACCTGGTCAGAGCAATTCTCGTAAATCAGAAAACTCTAAAAAGAATAAAAAACGTTGGTATTAGTACTAACGTTTTTTGCTTTATATTTGATCTTAACAATTGCTATTATACAACTATGAAAAAGATCTTTAAATACACTTTCTACTTAGCACTACTCGCTTTATTCCTTATATGGTTTGCGAATTATAGGGTAACTAATACAACCAAAGACCAACTGTACAGCTCTGTACATGAAATACCTCACAACAAAGTGGGTATGGTACTTGGAACTACTAAATTACTTGCAGGAGGCTATTTGAACTATTACTTCACTTATCGAATAGAAGCTACAGCAGCTCTCTACAAGGCAGGTAAAATAGATTATATTGTAGTAAGTGGTGACCACAGTCGCAATGACTATAACGAACCTAAAGATATGGAACAAGCCCTAATAGAACAGGGTGTTCCTAAAGAAAAGATATACCTAGATTATGCAGGACTACGTACATTAGATTCTGTCTATCGAATGCAAGCTATATTCGGACAAGATAGTTTTACGATTATCTCTCAACCGTTTCACAATGAAAGAGCTGTATACATTGCTAATCATCTAGACCTTAATACAGTTGCTTATAATGCGCAAGATGTCTCTCGTAACTTTGGTTTTAAAACCATGCTTAGAGAAAAATTCGCTAGAGTTAAAGTATTACTAGATAACCTAATCAACAAAAAGCCTAAACATCTAGGAGCTCCTGTTCAAATAGGAGAAGGTATAATACAAGAAAGAGCTCAAGATAAATAACCTTGAGCTCTTTTTATAAAAACAAATACCCCCTAATAAACATATTGTCTATTAGGGGGTATCCTATGCTATACTCACTTAATAAAGCGATACTACAGCTTATCCTTTTGTCTCTTAAGTATTGCTTTCTGTTGCTTATACTCTGCTTTTCTATTGTTTTTTGCTATCTTTCTTTTAGAGTCGTTATTCTTATAAATGATTTCGATATTTTTAATATCTCGTTCATACTCTATTTCTAGCAAATCTAATTGGTATTCTATATCCTCCTTATTTCTTTTATTTTGATACTTATGATGAGATGCCTTATCCCACTTCACCTTCTGAGAGTCATTTAGAATAATATAAATATCTTGTCTGAAACTAATAGCTAACTCTCTCTTTTTTAATCCTTTTTCCCTTCCAGATAGAGAACGGTCTCTACCTATTGCCTCAAACTCTCTACCTATCCTACGCTTGCGCTCTATAATATTAGCTCTCTGCTCTGCTGTAAGGTCATAATACTCTCCTCTATCTAATAACTCTGAAGTACTTATCTCATACTCTACCTGTTTATTTTTCTTAGGTGATTGTGCGTATAGACCAGTAACTAATAATAAAGTCCCTAAAACCAAAACTCTTCTCATAGCTCATTTTTTTTAATTAAAGAATAACCTTTATCTCTATAAAGATCATTAGTCAAATAAAACAATTCGCATACAAGGTGACAAACATAAAGAGTTAATTCACATAAAATATGTACTTACACTAAGAGAATCTATATTATCTATCATATAATCTCATGATTCGCCTAATAATAAAGTTATTCTGTAATTATATAAAAAAAGTCCCCTCCTCCATATCAAATGAAGAAGGGGATACTATAATAAATATAATTATACTCTTAAGAAATTAGGTAAATAAATACCATAACTGCGCTACGACAAAACACACAATAACTCCAAAAAGAACTGGTAATAATGAAGCTACAGTAGTCCACTTCACACTATTGGTTTCTTTATAGATTGTATATATCGTAGTACTACATGGATTGTGTAGTAAACTAAACAACATCAAGTTCACTCCTGTCAATGTAGTCCAACCTGCCATGTGTAAGATAGTCGCTATCTCTCCATCAGACACCTCAAACATCACACCTGCTCCTTCACCGATAGATGCATCTCCTAATACCATAGCTGTCAACATTAACACTGTCGGGATAACAATCTCATTGGCAGGAATAGCTACGATATAAGCTAATAGAATAACTCCATTTAATCCTAAGAACACTCCTACAGGATCTAAACCTTGGATAGTCCATAATGCTATACTCTTATCTCCTATATCAATATTACAGATCAACCAAATAACTGCTCCTGCAGGTGCTGCAAATACAATAGCTCTCCACAATACGATTAGTGTTCTATCTATTAAGGATGTGTAGATCGTCTGTAATACTCTCGGAGGTCTATAAGGAGGCAATTCTAAGGTAAAGAATGAAGCCTGCCCTTTTAGCATAGTCTTAGACAGCATCCATGAAGTAAAGAATGTAAATCCTATTCCTAATACCACGATCCCCACTACTGCAAGCGTAGAGATAGTATTAGACAAATACGATGGTACTAAGGCCCCGATAAAGATACTTGCCATCAATATCTGTGTAGGCCAACGACCATTACACAACGAAAAGTTATTCGTAATGATAGCAATTAGTTTTTCTCGAGGGCTGTTAATAATACGAGTAGAGACTACTCCAGCAGCATTACACCCGAAGCCCATACTCATTGTCAAAGCTTGCTTACCATGTGCTCCTGCTCCTTTAAAAAGTCGATCTAGGTTAAATGCTACTCTTGGTAGATACCCAAAATCTTCTAATAAAGTAAACAGAGGGAAGAATATAGCCATAGGTGGTAACATCACTGCTATAACCCAAGCTGTAGCTAGATATACTCCATCTACTAAAAACCCTGATAACCACCATGGAAAATGCAGACTCTCTGCTCCACTCTTTAATATAGGATATAACTCTTCTAATAACAATGTTGATAATGCACTAGATGGATAGTTAGACCCGATAATAGTCAGCCATAGAATACCTCCGAGCATCAATAACATAATAGGAAAGCCAAATCGCTTACTCGTCACCACATTATCGATCATACGGTCTACTCTGAACGCGCGCTGATTCATATCTGATTTCACAGTGCTCTTCACTGTCTTAGATACTTGAGTGAAGATAGCCCCAGCCACATTATCAGAATAGTCTAATCCTAGCTTCTCATGATAATGAGCTGCTAATGTTATCACCTCTTTTATATTCTCATTATTGACTTTAGTAGATAAAGTTTGATTCACTAAAGCAGACTGAATAGTAGTATCTTGTTGTATTAATCTCATCGCTAGCCATGACGGACTAGGCAAATCCGCATCTATAGCTAATAACTTAGAAGCTACCTGCTGTACTGCCTCTCTAGATTCTCCAGATATACCAGATATTGTCTTATGCTCAGGCACATATTTACCTGTTGCTACTTGATCTATCGCTACTAATAAGTCTGTAATACCTTCTTTTCTTCTTGCAGAAGTAGGGATCACAGGTACTCCTAGATCACGAGATAACCCTCTCACGTCTATTTCTACACCATGGCGCTGAGCCTCATCCATCAGGTTTAGACACACCACCACCTTATTCGTAATCTCTTGTATCTGTACTACTAAGCTAAGATGACGTTCTAGTCGACCAGCATCTACCACTACTACAGTGACATCAGGACGACCAAATAAAATAAAATCACGTGCCACTTCTTCATCTTCAGAAGTAGACATCAGTGAGTAAGTACCCGGAAGGTCGATTATCTTATACTTACTATCCTTAAACTGAAAGTTTCCTTCTGCACGTGTAACTGTTTTTCCTGGCCAGTTTCCAGTATGTTGTTTTAGACCAGTAAGAGCATTGAAGATTGTACTCTTACCTGTATTTGGATTTCCTGCTAGAGCGATAGTATAATCAAACTTACCAGATGACTCACCTAGTTTTTTTAATTCTGCTGTTGCATTAAGATCACAAATATCACAGGCTGATTGCGCCATAATTTTTTTCCCTTCTTTTATAATTTAATTAGCTAAAGTCACTAATACCATCTCTGCATCCTCTTTTCTCAACGAAATGATGGTATTATAGATAGAATAAGCTACAGGGTCCTTTAATGGGCTGATATTATGGATATATATTTCAGCACCAGGAACAAACCCTAAGTCTAAGAAACGCTGATGTACCTCCACAGGACACCCTCGCTTTATACCTTGTATAGTAGCTTTTTCTCCTTTAGCTAGTTCTGATAAATTCATTACAATTTTCTTTAGATGTGTAAAATTACAAAATTAGACAAGCCTAACAATTAATTTAGTGTTAAAACCTCTATATAAAAACATTCTAATTTAAGGTTATGAGTCTATTTATAAGCTTGAAAGCCAATACAGCTAACATAAACAAGCCTTTCATACTATCTTATTATAATACAATTTATTACTCTGCTATTATACACATCATTACAAAGCCACTTTATATTATACCATACTTATAGGATAATGATCACATAGTGGTCGCATTAAAAATAGCCAAAACTATGCGACCATTATGCGACCATTATGCGACCATTATGCGACCACAAGCCGACCACTATGCGACCACCGCCTAAAAAATAGGGTCTCGTCCTACTATAGCTGTACAGTTATTGTTTATAATCCCATTTTTAACTGTACACTTGTTTTATAATCTTATGATCTACAAAATAGCCTATATAAAGTTAGAGTAGGGTATATTATTACTTACTGGTCTCAATGTATCTATGCTCTAAAAAAACATTTCTAAACGAGACAATATACATCTCAGACTTAAATCCATAAAAAAAGAGTAATTGGTATGAACTACTAATTACTCTTCTATGATTAATTTTTAAAGATTGTACTACTATACAGCCTTAAATGCATTCTCAAAAGGTACACGATGTACTAAACTTCTACCTAATGTCACTTCATCTGCATACTCTAACTCATCCCCTACTGCTATACCTCTAGCGATAGTAGAGGTGATGACACCTGTATCTTTTATCTGTTTATAGATATAAAAGTTGGTCGTATCTCCCTCCATAGTAGAACTCAACGCAAAGATGATTTCTTTTACCTCCCCTGCTTTTACCTTTTCTACTAGAGATTGAATATTTAACTGACTAGGTCCGATACCATCTATAGGAGAAATCTTACCTCCTAGCACATGGTATATTCCTTTAAATATCTGAGTATTCTCTAGTGCCATTACATCACGTACATCTTCTACCACACATATTGTCTGGTGGTCGCGTGCTTCGTTAGCACAGATATCACATAGTTCTGTATCTGATATATTATAACAACTCTTACAGAAGATAATATCTTTTCTAAGCTTTAATAATGCCTCAGTTAGATGCAGAGTTTGCTCCTCTGGCTGTTTTAATATATGTAACATTAGTCGTAATGCTGTACGCTTACCTATCCCAGGCAATTGTGATACTTCTTCGACTGCTTTTTCTAATAATTTTGACGGGAATTCCATAACTGCAAAGATAAAAAATAAACTAATAAATAACTCTACTCCTATAAACTACTACCATAACGACCTGTTCTACTTATTCTATACAGGATAGGTGAAAAACCAATCGTTGTTATTTCTAAAAAAGAATTACTTTTGGATTCTTAGGATATAAAACAATTGACTTACTATGACTCCAATAACCATTATCACCATCATTATTATCTACTTCGGAATACTGATAGGTATATCTCATTACATCAGTAAAAAAGATAGTAGTAATGACGCATTCTTCAGTGCTAATAAAAATGCTAAATGGTATTTAGTCGCTTTTGGGATGATAGGGACAGCCTTATCAGGGGTAACCTTTATATCTGTACCAGGAGAAGTAGGCTCGCCTAACGGTGAACAGTTTAAGTATTTTCAATTTGTTTTAGGTAATGCTGTTGGTTTTCTATTAACTGCCTCTGTTTTACTTCCTTTATATTATAAGTATAATTTAGTCTCTATCTATACCTATATAGAGAAGAAGCTTGGTCATTATAGTTATAAATCTGCTGCCTCTATATTTCTATTAAGTAGAACGATTGGTTCTGCATTTAGACTATACCTAGTCGTTATCGTTTTACAACGATATGTATTCGATTATTTCGGAATACCTTTCTTTGCTACAGTACTGATTGCCCTCTTACTGATCTATGCTTATACTTATAAAGGTGGGTTAAAAACCATTATCGTTACAGATACGTTACAGACCTTCTTCTTAGTTGCCTCTGTTATATTCACCATTATTTTTATCTGTCACAGTCTAGACCTATCGGCTGTAGAAGCCTTCGAAACCATAAAAAACAGTAACTATTCTAAGATATTCTTCTTTGAGGATTTTATCTCTTCTAGATACCATTTCTTAAAGCAGTTTATAGGAGGAATATTTGTAACGCTAGCGATGGTAGGATTAGATCAAGATCTTATGCAAAAAAATCTAAGCTGTAAGAACATCAAAGAAGCACAAAAAAACATGTATTCTTTCACAGCTATCTTTGTGGTGATTAACCTATTCTTCTTAGGTGTAGGAGCGTTATTATACATCTATGCAGAGAAAAATGGTATCCAAGTACCACTAGATCTAGCGACGGGTAAGCCAAGAACAGATCTACTATTCCCAGAGATTGCTTTTAACTACCTAAGTATAGTACCTGCTATCATATTCTTACTAGGATTGACAGCGGCTACATTTGCTACTACAGACTCAGCTCTGACGGCATTGACTACCTCATTCTGTATAGACTTCTTACACATGGATAAGAAGAAAGACGATGCCTCTAATGTGTGGAAGAGAAAGGTAGTACACTTAGTGTTCTCTTTATTAATGTTCTTAGTGATTATATTATTCAATGCTATTAACGATGCCTCTGTAGTAAGTATGATCTTCAAGATAGCCTCTTATACATACGGACCACTATTAGGTCTATTCGCCTTCGCCATTCTATTTAATAATAGAACTGTCAAAGATAAGTTAGTCCCTATTATATGCATACTAGCTCCCTTTTTGACATTATGGTTAAGTAATAACTCTGCTACTTTATTAGGTGGATATGTTTTTGACAATGAATTAATACTTGTCAATGGACTAATCACAGTGCTATTATTACTTTGCACTAGTCAATCTAAAGTATTAAACAAAATAAATTAAAACAATAAAGGTCTTATGCATACATAAGACCTTTATTGTTTTATCATTAGAACTGTTCTGTACGCAGTAATACTAATGTACACGCTTCTTCTGACGCTATACCTGCATCAGATAATCGTTGAACAAACTCATTATTCTCTGTACCTGGATTAAAGATTACACGTCTAGGCTTTAGTTTTATAATCTCTTCATAATACTCTTGCTGTCTAACAGGATTAAGATATAGAGTCACTGTATCGATATCTCCACCTGTATACCAGTCTGTATGAATAGTCACATCCTCTACCATACCTGTTCTCAGCCCATGAGCTACTACCTCATGTCCATATTCTCTAAGCATCTTTATTGCTTTATTAGAATACCTTTCTTCTTTCAAAGAAGCACCTATAACTAATGTTTTCATAATTTTTTATATTTTTAACAGATTAATCACACAAAAACACAACTAAAACAATTTATATATCAAAACATATTAAGTTTAGAAGCTAACCTACTCAATTTAATCAATTATATTTTATAAATTTAGCTAATATTTAAACTTTTTTTACAACAAAAAGTATATAAATGATAAAAGTCATATTTCAGATATAAATTTAACAGTAATTTTACTCTAGAAATTTAAAATCTCAATTATGAAAAAGTTACTACTTTCAATTTTAGGAGCTGCATTATTCGTAAGCGGTTCTACATTCGCACAAGAAACTACTAGTGCACCTGAGAAACAAAATTACAAATGGCAAATGCGTCTACGTGGAGTAGGTGTTATTCCTCATAACAGAGCAGATATTGACAAAATAGGTGGACAAATTGATGTAAATAACAACTTTATCCCAGAATTAGACTTTACTTACTTCTTCACAGAAAATTTAGCTGCCGAGTTAATCTTAGGTACTTCTAGACATACAGTAGGTACTCTAGGTTCAGATTTAACAGCTATTAATGGTCCTAGTACTGCTAACGTAGATTTAGGAAGTGTATACTTATTACCTCCTACATTAATGTTCCAATACCACCACAAATTTGGTGAAGTATTTAAACCTTATGTTGGGGTTGGGGTGAACTACACTATTTTCTATAACGAAAAATCAGGTGTAGCTCAAGACATTAAATATGACAACAAATTTGGTTGGGGTTACCAATTCGGTTTTGATATTGATTTAACAGAGAAATTCTTCATCAACGTTGATTTCAAAAAGTTATTCTTGAAAACAGACGTTACAGTTGATGCAACAAACTTATTACCTGAAGGAACACCTGCAGGAATAACATTACCAATTCCTGCAAAAGTAAAATTAGATCCAATGTTAATTGGTTTTGGTGTAGGAATGCGTTTTTAATTATTTAATGAGACATTTTTTTTTACCAGCCTTCTATGTACTACATAGGAGGCTGGTTTTTTATTGTCTATTATTTAACCGACCTTTGCAACTTTATTGAAAACAATAAGATATGCAAGCCAAAATCAGTTTTAAAGAAATTAATAAACTAGCTATACCCGCTATTTTTGCAGGAGTATCAGAGTCATTAATCTCTCTAACTGACATCGCCATCATCGGTAATGTGAAAGAAAATAGTGTAGAGGCACTAGGTGCAGTAGGGTTAGTGGGGTCTTTTCTATCTGCTATAATATGGATCGTAGCACAAACTAAAACTTCTATATCTGCTACCGTATCACAACACCTAGGAGCCAATAGAATATTCGCTGTAAAGACCCTAGTGCCACAGGCTATACTGTTTAACTTTTGTCTCAGTGTATTGCTATTCATATTCACTACTTTCTTCGTACACGAAATCTTTATTGCGTATAATGCAGAAGGCTTATTACTAACCTATGCTAAAGAATATTACTTAATACGCGCTTGGGGGTTCCCACTTACCCTAATCACCTTTGCTCTATATGGAGTTTTCAGAGGGTTACAGAATACAATGTGGGCAATGAAATGTAGCTTAACGGGAGCTATTATCAATGTGGTATTAACGTACTACTTTGTCTTTGGTATAGAAGGGATATTACCAGCTATGCATATCAAAGGAGCAGCTTATGCTAGTGTGATTGCACAAACGATTATGTTGCTTATGGCATTCTATTACTTCTTTAAACATACTCCTTTTAACCTAAGAGTAAGAAGAACGATTAATCCTTCTCTAAAGCCATTAATCATTATGAGCTTTAACTTTATTATTCGTACTGCAACACTTAATGTAGCCATATATTTAGCTAATGCTTATGCCACAGGATACGGCAAGAGTTATATCGCGGCACAGAGTATACTGATGAATATATGGTTATTCTTTTCTTTCTTTATAGATGGTTACGCCAGTGCAGGTAATGCTATGTCTGGAAAGCTAGCAGGTGAAAAAAACTACCAAACCATGTGGTCACTCTCCAAGAGTATCAGTAAATACGCTATTATTATTTCACTGATTTTAATTGCTATCTGCGCAGTTTTTTATAAACCAATTGGTTTACTATTCAATCAAGACCCAGAAGTTATCAAGGTATTTGTAAGCGTGTTTTGGTTAGTTCTATTTATGCAACCTATCAACTCTCTCGCTTATATCTTTGATGGAATCTTTAAAGGTATGGGAGATGCTAAAGTACTGCGCAATAATTTATTATTTGCTACCTTCTGTGGGTTCATCCCTACTCTATTGTTGTTTGATTATTTAGATTTCAAATTATATAGTGTGTGGATTGCTTTTGGGGTGTGGATGTGCTGTCGAAGCTTCCCTTTAATGTACTTATTTAAAAAGAATTACGTGGATAAGTAAGTAATGCAACAGCATTGCAAACATGGCTTGACATTATTTATAATCATTATAAGGTGGTACATTTGCTTTAAACAAAAACAAAAAAAACATCAAATTATGTGTCAAGAACATTCAAATCATAATCACTCACATAACCATAGTGATCATAATCATGGACACGACCATGATCATGACCACAGCCACGGAGGAGAAAACACGAAACTCTTTGTTGGCTTCAGTTTAGTTATGTTACTTATAGGAGTCTTTCTTGCTAATATTATAAAAGCAGACTGGTTTATCAACAATAATATATTAAGACTATCCTGGTATATCGTCGCTTATCTACCAGTAGCATTCCCTGTTCTTAAAGAAGCTGTGAAGTTAGGAGGCAAAGGGGATTTCTTTAATGAGTTCTCGTTAATGGGAGTAGCTACGTTAGGAGCTTTCTTTATAGGTGAATATCCTGAGGGAGTAGCTGTAATGATATTCTATACCATCGGTGAAATATTCCAAGAAAGTGCTGTAAATAAAGCCAAAGGTAATATCAAGGCTCTATTAGACATTCGCCCTAATGAAGCAACAGTACTTAGAAACAATGAATACACTGTTGTCAATCCTGAACAAGTAAGCATCGGAGAGATCATTCAAGTAAAAGTAGGTGAAAAAATTCCTTTAGATGGAGAACTATTAACGGATAAAGGTAGTTTTAATACTTCTGCCTTAACGGGTGAAAGTAAGCCAAGTACATACGAGAAAGGAGAAACTGTTCTTACAGGGATGATTAACTTACAGAATGTAATCGAGGTTAAAACAACAAAGTTGTATCAAGATAGTTCTCTTGCTAAAATCCTTCAAATGGTACAAGAAGCAAGTGCTCGAAAGGCTACAACAGAACTTTATATTAGAAAATTTGCTAAAGTATACACTCCTATCGTATTCTTTCTAGCTGTAGCTTTAACGATTATCCCATACTTTGTACTAGGAGAAGGATATGAGTTTAAAACATGGTTAGAGCGTGCACTAGTATTCTTAGTAATTTCTTGTCCTTGTGCTTTAGTTATCTCTGTTCCGTTAGGATACTTTGGAGGAATAGGGGCTGCTTCTAGAAACGGTATATTGTTTAAAGGATCAAATTACTTAGAACTAATGGCTAAATTAGACATCGTAGTAATGGATAAAACAGGTACGCTTACAGAAGGAGTTTTTAAAGTTCAAAAAGTAGAAACTACAGTTGCAGTTGAACAGACAGAATTTGTAAGTATTGTGTCAGCTATTGAAAAACAATCTACTCACCCAATAGCGAAGGCTATTGTAGAAGCTTACCCTACTTCCAAAACTGCAGAAGAGGTTCATGAGATTTCTGGAAAAGGATTAATGGGTAAAGTAGATGGCAAAGAAGTACTAGTTGGTAATACAGCTCTTTTAAAGCACTATAACATTAATTATCCAACAGAGATAGATGATATAGTAGAAAGTATCGTTATCGTTGCTATAAATAAAGAATACAGTGGATATATAACAATTGCTGATCAGATTAAGGTTGATTCTAAGGATGCAATCAAGCTGATGAAATCCCTTGGAGTAAAGAAAACTGTAATGCTTAGCGGTGATAAAAATACAATCACTCAAAAAGTAGCTAAAGAAACTAATATAGATCTAGCATTAGGAGGTTTGCTACCTGAAGGTAAGGTAGAGCAAGTAGAAAAGCTTAAAAAAGAACATCCGAATATGTCAATCGCTTTCGTAGGAGATGGAATAAATGACGCACCTGTACTTGCTTTAAGTGATGTAGGTATTGCAATGGGAGGATTAGGAAGTGATGCAGCTATAGAAACAGCCGACGTAGTAATACAGACTGACCAACCATCTAAGATTGCGACTGCAATACATATAGGTAAAGAAACACGTAAAATAGTAATTCAGAATATTACATTAGCCTTAGTGGTTAAAGTGATAGTACTTATACTAGGTGCAGGTGGAGTAGCCACGATGTGGGAAGCAGTATTCGCAGATGTAGGAGTTGCCTTACTAGCAATCCTTAACGCTGTAAGAATTCAAAAGATGAAGTTTATATAACTTAATACAAACAAAAAATCCCGATAGTAATCGGGATTTTTTTATTCTTGTTCCTTAAACTGATTTAAGGTATCTTCTATCTGTTTTAGGTATTGTCCATATAGTTTTTTAATCCAATACTTAGCAATAAAGTAAATTAGAACGACCATAATAATAGACACTATTCCTAAATACTTTAAAGCATGTAAGTCACCTCCTAAGATAAGATCTAATTGAGATGAAGGAGATACAGCTAAAAGCAACAAAATACCAAAAGGAATAAGTGAATAACAAAAATTCTCATACATTTGAATATAAAGTTTTACATTATAATAACTATCATATACACTGTCTCTACTGTTTAATTCTAACAAATCAGATGTTCTATAGAAGCGATACATCTTCCAAATATAGTATCCCATTATAAGTACAAATACTCCATAGAAAAGATAAAAACCTCCTATCCTAGTATCATCTATATGAAAAAAACGAGGAGTAAAAGCTATAAAAACAATACTCAAAACCTGTATCCAAATCTCTTTTTTGACATTTCCCCTTATCTTGTCTAATGGTAAACGACCTACTTTTTCATTAAGCTTCTCAGACGCTACTACATCATTAGGCAGTTCCTGTTCCTGCCATGACTTCTTTAAATCATCTAAATTCATAGCCTTGATCTTTAATTATTACTTGTAATTTACTTTTTGTTCTATTGAGTTTTACCCTAGCATTTCCTTCGGAAATACCAAGATTTCTTCCTATATCTTGATGAGAGAATCCTTCTAAATACAAAAATATCAATGCCTTTTCTACATCATTTAATAGATAGATGGCATTGTATAAATATTGTACTTGGCTTTCTACCACCATATCAACTTCACTTGACTGTAGATTCTTAACTTTATCATCAAAAGCCTCATTTCGTTCAACTACATGCTTAGCTTTCTTAAAATAAGTAATAGCTGTATTTAAAGCCACTCTATACATCCAAGTAGAAAATTGACTGTGCCCTTGAAAACGAGTATAGGATTTCCACAATTGTAAAATGATTTCTTGATAGAGATCATTTTGATCCTCTTGGTTATCCATATACATCTTAGATACTTTATATAAAATACCTTTATGCTTTTCAATTTGATCTAGAAAGGTTCGTTCTAAAATCTTGCTCACATTAACTAATTATAAACAGCTTTTACTTTATATCCTTCTTTTTCTAATAACTTCAATACTCCATATTCTCCACCCAGATGAGCACTTCCTACAGCAAATACTGTTGCCTTCTCCTTCATTATTTCTGGCATCTTAGCTACCCATTTCACATTTCTATTATCTAATAAGTCTTTCTTAAACTCTATAGGTACAAACTTAGGATCAGTTCCAAATTCATACAATACTTCAACATCTTCATCTAAGAAAGCTTGTTTCATCTCATTATAATTCTCCTTATAAGCATTAACTTCCTTAAACTGTCCAACCAATTCTTTAGGTGAATATATATTTTCCATTACTTTCTGTTGATCAATGAAATGTTCTAAACCAATTACAACTTTATTAGTTTGTAGCGCTTTTTCAAAAAGTTCTAAATCATATCCTTTAACTTCACATGTCACTAACTTAGACATCATTAATCCAACCAAAGCTATAGTTGAAAAGTTATTTACTTGCTCTAGTTCCAAATTATATTCTTCCTTCAGAATAGCCGAAAATTCAGCTAACTCTTTTTGAGATAATTGTGAAGACAAGGATTGCTCTGATATAAACATCTTCTGCATATATGCTAATTCAACAGGGTCACTAAAGTTAACCTCTAGAGCTAATTGCTTAGTTCTATCTAAAGCTTTCTGAACTTTATCACTAATAATCAATTCATCTTTACATAAAATATGAAATGTACCTAAAACATAAGAAGGCTCATTTAAATCTTTACCAGACACTTCCCATAATAGGCTTTTTCCAGATTCACTATGATCTTGAGCAACACAATTAAAACTAGCAAAAACAAATAATAAAATAAGAATAAGTATACGTTTCATAAATATAAAGTATTAATAAGGTTATCATATACATAGTAAGTATACAATAGAATGAAACGTTACAAAAAAAGTAGTTTTATTTTGCAAATTCTTTTAAAAGAAATAATATATAAACAAAAAAATCCCCAACCTCATACGAGATTAGGGATTCTATAAAGAAAGGCGGCGACATACTCTCCCACTGGTTAGCAGTACCATCTGCGCTAGCGGGCTTAACTTCTCTGTTCGAAATGGATAGAGGTGAGCCCCGCTGCAATAACCACCTTAAATCGGTTGTTACTTTAACGTAACTAATATTTTTAACTATATTGATATTTTAAACTTAACTATAATTTAGAAAGTTGCCCTCCCCTTGTTAAAAACAAGGGGAGATTCACATAAGCTTACGGGTTATTAGTACTACTCGACTTTGACATTACTGTCTTTACATCTATAGCCTATCAACGTTGTAATCTCCAACGACCCTTTAAAGAAATCTCATCTTGTGGTGGGTTTCGCACTTATATGCTTTCAGCGCTTATCCCTTCCCAACGTAGCTACTCTGCGATGCCCCTGGCGAGACAACAGATGCACTAGAGGTTGGTCCAATTCGGTCCTCTCGTACTAGAATCAGATCCACTCAAATTTCTAACGCCCACAGTAGATAGAGACCGAACTGTCTCACGACGTTCTGAACCCAGCTCGCGTGCCACTTTAATGGGCGAACAGCCCAACCCTTGGGACCTTCTCCAGCCCCAGGATGTGACGAGCCGACATCGAGGTGCCAAACCCCCCCGTCGATATGAGCTCTTGGGGGAGATCAGCCTGTTATCCCCGGCGTACCTTTTATCCTTTGAGCGATGGCCCTTCCATGCGGAACCACCGGATCACTATGCTCTACTTTCGTACCTGTTCGACTTGTTAGTCTTTCAGTCAAGCTCCCTTATACCATTGCACTCTACGCACGGTTACCAAGCGTGCTGAGGGAACCTTTAGAAGCCTCCGTTACTCTTTTGGAGGCGACCACCCCAGTCAAACTACCCACCAAGCAATGTCCTCCCCAATCAGGGAGTTAGATCTCAAATAAGCAAAGGGTGGTATTTCAACAATGACTCCACAACGCCTAGCGACGCCATTTCACAGTCTCCCACCTATCCTACACATCACTTATCCAAGAACAATACTAAGCTATAGTAAAGGTGCACAGGGTCTTTTCGTCCCACTGCGGGTAATCGGCATCTTCACCGATACTACAATTTCACCGAGCTCATGGCTGAGACAGTGTCCAGATCGTTACACCATTCGTGCAGGTCGGAACTTACCCGACAAGGAATTTCGCTACCTTAGGACCGTTATAGTTACGGCCGCCGTTTACTGGGGCTTCAATTCAATGCTTCTCAACAATTACTCATCGATAACATCTCCTCTTAACCTTCCAGCACCGGGCAGGTGTCAGGCCCTATACGTCATCTTACGATTTTGCAGAGCCCTGTGTTTTTGATAAACAGTCGCCTGGACCTTTTCACTGCGGCCAGCTTGCGCTGGCGACCTTTCTCCCGAAGTTACAGGTCTATTTTGCCTAGTTCCTTAGCCATGAATCTCTCGAGCGCCTTAGGATACTCTCCTCGACTACCTGTGTCGGTTTACGGTACGGGTACTAATAATCTAAGTTTAGAAGCTTTTCTTGACAGCCCTTAGGCACACTATCTCGTTGTCCGAAGACTCAAAGTACTATCGCATTTCTCCAAGTCTGACGCATTTTACTATCAAACCTATAGGTACGTGCTTCAACGAACTATTCCGTCAGTTCGCGGTGCTTTCATCACTGTGTCACTCCATCACAATTATTAGTAGTACGGGAATATTAACCCGTTGGCCATCGACGTCCCCCTTCGGGTGTGCCTTAGGTCCCGACTAACCCTCAGCTGATTAGCATAGCTGAGGAAACCTTAGTCTTACGGCGGGGGTGTTTCTCGCACCCCTTATCGTTACTTATGCCTACATTTTCTTTTCTAAAAGCTCCAGCAATTCTCACAAATCACCTTCTGCGCCGTTAGAATGCTCCCCTACCACTCACGCAACTAAATGCGCAAATCCATAGCTTCGGTAGTATACTTATGCCCGATTATTATCCATGCTCGATCGCTCGACTAGTGAGCTGTTACGCACTCTTTAAATGAATGGCTGCTTCCAAGCCAACATCCTAGCTGTCTGGGCAATCAAACCGCGTTTTTTCAACTTAGCATACATTTGGGGACCTTAGCTGATGGTCTGGGTTCTTTCCCTCTCGGACATGGACCTTAGCACCCATGCCCTCACTGATAATTATCATTACTTAGCATTCGGAGTTTGTCAGGAATTGGTAGGCGGTGAAGCCCCCGCATCCAATCAGTAGCTCTACCTCTAAGTAACTATCGATTATCGCTGCACCTAAATGCATTTCGGGGAGTACGAGCTATTTCCGAGTTTGATTGGCCTTTCACCCCTACCCACAGGTCATCCGAAAACTTTTCAGCGTTAAACGGTTCGGTCCTCCATTTAGTGTTACCTAAACTTCAACCTGCCCATGGGTAGATCACACGGTTTCGCGTCTACCACTACTGACTAAAGCGCCCTATTAAGACTCGCTTTCGCTACGGATCCATGACTTAATCACTTATCCTTGCCAGCAACGGTAACTCGTAGGCTCATTATGCAAAAGGCACGCCGTCACCCCACAAAGAAGCTCCGACCGCTTGTAGGCGTATGGTTTCAGGATCTGTTTCACTCCGTTATTCACGGTTCTTTTCACCTTTCCCTCACGGTACTGGTTCACTATCGGTCTCTCAGGAGTATTTAGCCTTAGCGGATGGTCCCGCCAGTTTCAATCAAGGTTTCACGTGCCCCGACCTACTCAGGATACCACTATTCTTATCTTCTCTTACCAATACGGGACTATCACCCTCTTCGGTTTACCTTTCCAGGTAATTCTCATTAAATCCGCAAGAAATGTCGTGGTCCTACAACCCCAAAATTGCCGTAACAACTTTGGTTTGGGCTATTCCGCGTTCGCTCGCCACTACTTACGGAATCACTTTTGTTTTCTTCTCCTCCGCCTACTTAGATGTTTCAGTTCAGCGGGTTCGCCTCCTATTAGGATACTATATCTTCAATATAGTGGGTTGCCCCATTCGGATATCTACGGATCAACTCGTGTGTGCCAATCCCCGTAGCTTTTCGCAGCTTATCACGTCCTTCTTCGCCTCTGAGAGCCTAGGCATTCCCCATACGCCCTTATTTTGCTTATGTGCTTACAATTCTTTCGAATCGTACTTTCTATATATTTCTATATCTTTTTATTCTTTCTAACTGTTTTGTTAGTTAAGTTTTATCAATATGTCAATGAACTTGTGGACTTTTGTCCTTGTGGAGAATATCGGAGTCGAACCGATGACCTCCTGCGTGCAAGGCAGGCGCTCTAGCCAGCTGAGCTAATCCCCCGTTTTATCTATCGGTATCACTACCTTTAAAACGGTTAGCTAACCTCTAGTATTTCCTTATCAAATTAGTAAACTAGTAGTCCCGGGCAGACTCGAACTGCCGACCCCTACATTATCAGTGTAGTACTCTAACCAGCTGAGCTACGAGACTCTGTATTACTTAATTCTTTTATTCTTTTTTTTGGTATTAACAGCGAGAGTAAAGTATCATACTTATTAATTATTCTCTAGAAAGGAGGTGTTCCAGCCGCACCTTCCGGTACGGCTACCTTGTTACGACTTAGCCCTAGTTACTAGTTTTACCCTAGGCAGCTCCTTGCGGTCACCGACTTCAGGTACCCCCAGCTTCCATGGCTTGACGGGCGGTGTGTACAAGGCCCGGGAACGTATTCACCGGATCATGGCTGATATCCGATTACTAGCGATTCCAGCTTCATAGAGTCGAGTTGCAGACTCCAATCCGAACTGAGACAAGCTTTGGAGATTCGCATCCTGTTGCCAGGTAGCTGCTTTCTGTACTTGCCATTGTAGCACGTGTGTAGCCCAGGACGTAAGGGCCGTGATGATTTGACGTCATCCCCACCTTCCTCACGGTTTGCACCGGCAGTCTTGCTAGAGTCCCCGCCTTAACGCGCTGGTAACTAACAATAGGGGTTGCGCTCGTTATAGGACTTAACCTGACACCTCACGGCACGAGCTGACGACAACCATGCAGCACCTTGTAAATTGTCCGAAGAAAAATCTGTTTCCAAATCTGTCAATCTACATTTAAGCCCTGGTAAGGTTCCTCGCGTATCATCGAATTAAACCACATGCTCCACCGCTTGTGCGGGCCCCCGTCAATTCCTTTGAGTTTCATTCTTGCGAACGTACTCCCCAGGTGGGATACTTATCACTTTCGCTTAGCCACTCAGTCCGAAAACCGAACAGCTAGTATCCATCGTTTACGGCGTGGACTACCAGGGTATCTAATCCTGTTCGCTCCCCACGCTTTCGTTCATCAGCGTCAATAAATACGTAGTAACCTGCCTTCGCAATTGGTATTCCATGTAATATCTAAGCATTTCACCGCTACACTACATATTCTAGTTACTTCCATATTATTCAAGCTCTGCAGTATCAATGGCCGTGTCCTAGTTAAGCTAGGAAATTTCACCACTGACTTACAAAGCCGCCTACGAACCCTTTAAACCCAATAATTCCGGATAACGCTCGGATCCTCCGTATTACCGCGGCTGCTGGCACGGAGTTAGCCGATCCTTATTCTTACAGTACCGTCAAGTCTCTACACGTAGAGAGGTTTCTTCCTGTACAAAAGCAGTTTACAATCCATAGGACCGTCATCCTGCACGCGGCATGGCTGGTTCAGAGTTGCCTCCATTGACCAATATTCCTCACTGCTGCCTCCCGTAGGAGTCTGGTCCGTGTCTCAGTACCAGTGTGGGGGATCTCCCTCTCAGGACCCCTAATCATCGTCGCCTTGGTATGCCGTTACCACACCAACTAGCTAATGATACGCATGCCCATCTTATACCGATAAATCTTTATTATCAATACGATGCCATATCGATAAACCATGGAGCATTAATCCGAATTTCTTCGGGCTATTCCCCTGTATAAGGTAGGTTGCATACGCGTTACTCACCCGTGCGCCGGTCTCAAAAAAGCAAGCTCTTTCTACCCCTCGACTTGCATGTGTTAGGCCTGCCGCTAGCGTTCATCCTGAGCCAGGATCAAACTCTTCATCGTATATTTTTAATTTCGTAAATTAAAAAAGTATAATCCCAAATCTTGCGATTTGCCTTACTCTCTTATTTGTATGCTGTCAATCCAATATGTTTATGAACGTTGTCTTCTTATTTCTAAGTCTCACTTGTTTTTCAAAGCGAGTGCAAAAGTAAAAACTTATTTTGAATTAGCAAAACTTATTTTGAAAATATTTTTCTTTATTTTTTCGCTCAACTCCCATTTTTACTGAAGCGGACTGCAAAGATACTACCTTATTTTTTACTTATCCAAATTTATTTTTATAAATTTTTTAAAGCTTATTTTTTAGTCGTTCTTGCTTCACTTTTTGTTTATGATCGTCTGCCTCTAGAGTCGTTATCACTTCTCTAATGCGGATGCAAAAGTAGTATCTTTTCCATTACTTCCAAACTTATCTTTGCCTTTTTTTAAAGGTTTTTGAAAAGTATTTCATAACTCTCTATTATATCACCTTTTACGAGTGAAAGTTTTTTTGTCTTTTTTTAAAGATTATAGCCTTATGCTATCTCTATACTATATATATGTAAGATTGGATCGCGGAATGTATTTAATATTGTACTCTATTGTATATATGTAATAATTGAGAATATGCCTTCATATCCCCTTTCTGTCTATGTATAGATATTACTTTATCCTACATAAAGGTGTTTTGTGCTCTTTTTTATAGTCTCTATACTTATATAGGTATGTGTTTTTAGAAGAAAAGCCCCTTATAAAGTACCTATATCCTTGTTTTGAAGAAAAACAGGCACACTTTTTTATTCTCATATTGAGCAAAAAACAACACAAATAACTGTTTATCAACAAGTAAAGATTATTATCTATACTCTCTTTCTAAAAACACAACACTTCACAATCCCAGTAATAACAAGCCTTTATACCTACTTCTTCAACACCGCTTCAACATTTCTCCAAGATTACTCTACCTGAGAACCTCTTTCTTGAACCAATATTGAAGAGGTCTTGTCGCACTCTTGAAGAGGGTTAACTTATAGTGGCAATAAAAAAGCCCTAGACTATATAGTCTAGGGCTGTAGGTAACACATTCTTTAATAAAAAAAGCTCTTGCTGGCTGGCAAGAGCTTTACTCTATAATTATTTCTTTTCTTTAAAGGACTCAAGCATTGACGTCATTGCATTCTCATACTTCTTTTTCTTTGTCATCGTCGTCCAAGTTACAATTTGATAATACCTATCCTTCCCTTCAATACAAGCTAACTTATAATGTACAGGAGTTTCATTTAAATCTCCATCATAACTAGTCAGATATGCAGATAGTCCATTAACATTGGTCTGTTCTAATGAAGCTTCTTGTTTTAAGTTTAAGCTTGTAGAGATAGAAGAATTTGCTAATTCGGCATAAATCTTAAAGTCTGGAGTAGGATTTCCATACACCTCTTCCACTAATTGTTGGAACTCTACCTTATTATCCTCTACTATCACCATATAGAAATCATCCTTCTTATCCTCCATCTGAAGAATAGCCTCTTTATTAAGATTCTTAGCTGGCAAAAGCCTATCAGATACCTCGATGGTAGCTACATTATCAATGGTTACTTCTTTTGTTTTTATAGACTCACTACATGAAGCCAAGAAAAAACTAAGCACCCCAATTATTAAAACAATATTTCTCATTTTATTTATACAGTTATCTCTCTTATTATTTTTCACTCAAGTAAGTTCTCAATTATTTGCCCTTCATAATTTCAGCAAATAACTCAACACTTCTCAATCTGTCCTCAGTCTTATATATAGGAGTAGTTATCATAATCTCTTCAACTTCGATTGTATTAAAGAAATCTGTTAAACCACTTTTCACTTTTTCTTTATCACCTATAAAAGAGAAGAATGTTTTTTGTTTTACAATGAACTCTTCATAATCTGTCCAATTGCCATCCATAGACTCACAAGGTTTTTGGAGTGGTTTTCTATCATTTCTAATAATTCCTAAAAACATTTTATAAAATGATGTGGCTAATTGTTCAGCTTTTTCATTCGTATCTGCTACAATAGCATTCACACAAGGCATAAAATAAGGTTTATCTAATTGTGCAGAAGGAACAAAGTTTTTTCTATAAATATTAGCAGCTTGCAATAAATGATCTGGAGCAAAATGACTCGCAAACGCATACGGCAAACCTAATTCTGCTGCTAAATATGCACTATCTGTACTAGATCCTAATATCCACATCGGTATTTCGCATCCCTCACCTGGAAATGCTCTTACCTTAGCTCCCTCATTTACTTTAAAAAACCGCTTTAACTCCTCTATCTGTTGTGGAAAATAATTAGCTGCATGCATATCGTTACGTCTTAAAGCAAGAGCTGTAGCCTGATCTGTACCTGGTGCTCTACCTAATCCAAGATCTATTCTACCAGGATATAAAGCCTCTAAGGTTCCGAACTGCTCAGCGATAACTAAAGAAGGATGATTAGGCAACATCACTCCTCCAGATCCTACTCTCAATGTAGATGTCCCCCCTGCCAAATACCCTATCAAAACAGATGTGGCAGAAGATGCTATATGTGGCATATTATGATGTTCTGCTAACCAAAGTCTATTAAAGCCAACTTCTTCTATATGTCGTGCTACTTTTAGAACATTCTGCAAGGTCTCAGTTGTTGTTGTCTCTTCTCCTATAATCGCAAGATCTAAGAATGAGTATGGTATATTATTATTCATATAAATATTCAATTAAAATGATATGACACAAGATAACATTAATATATAGAATGTAATTCGCTGTTATAAAAAATTAACACCCCCGAATATTTAATCCCATTAATAAGCTTATAAACAACATTTTATACCAATAAAAAATCGTAAATTTATAACACTAATCTTTACTTACATAATATGCTACATATAGAAAACTTATTAGAGCAGATAGAGTATGGTGAGAAAAAACCAGCTATCAAAATACTAGTGGACAACGACTTCTCTAAAGAAATCAGAATCGTGTTCAAAAAAGGTCAAGAGATGAAAGAACACAAGACCTCCTTCCCTATCGTTGTAGAAATCGTAAAAGGGACTATCACTTTTGGGGTAGAAGGAAAACCGTATGAACTAAAAGAAGGACACTTAATCGCATTAGATCCTAATATTCCTCATGATCTAATAGCTTTAGAGGACAGTATAGTACGGCTAACTCTACATAAATCTGATCAAGTCACTAGAGTAATGAATGTCATTAAAGACTAGACACCCTTATCCTTTAGATCGGGATGCGGAATGCTATCTAACAAAATATATTGTAAGGCAGATAACAATGAATCCTTATAAGTACAGTAAATTTGTGTAAAATTTAAAAAAATGAAGAAAATAATATCTAGCTTACTGTTACTATCAAGTACATTCTGTCTAGCACAAAATCTAGAAATCATACCCTTAGGTGTCTATGGTGGTGGAGATGAAAGTAACTTATCCTCTTACCTTATAGGGGTAGAGAATACTAATAGTTACTTAGCATTAGATGCAGGTACTATACACAGTGGTATCAATAAAGCTATCGAAGAAAAAACATTCAGTGTAGATAATAGTACAGTCCTGCGTGAGTATATAAAAGGATACTTTATCTCACATGGGCATCTAGATCACCTATCAGGATTAATCATTAATTCTCCTGAGGATTCTTCTAAGCCTATCTATGGACTACCTTTTGTGATTGATATCTTTAAGAACAATTATTTCACTAATGCTTCATGGGCTAACTTCGGTAATGAAGGAGAAAAACCTATACTAGGCAAATACAAATATACAAGAGTAAAACCTTCACAGTCATTTAATATAGAGAACACTTCTCTATCTGGTGAAGTATTTGAACTTAGCCATGTAAATCCACAGTTAAGCTCAGCTATATTAGTAAGAAATAACGATGAGTATGTACTGTACTTCGGAGATACAGGAGCAGATAGAGTAGAAAAGACTACTAAGCTTAATTATATCTGGGAATATATCGCTCCATTAATTATCAATAAAAACCTTAAAACCATCTTACTAGAAGTATCTTTCCCAAATAGTCAGCCAGAAGATAAGTTATTCGGACACTTAACTCCTAAACTATTAAATGAGGAATTAGGGAATCTAGCAAATCATGTAGGTAAAGAAAACTTAAAAGGTTTAAATATCATTATCACGCATCTTAAACCTAGTGGAACAGCTATCAACACAATCAAACAAGAATTAGCTACTCAAAATGATTATAATGTTAACTTCATCTTCCCTGTACAAGGGCAAAAAGTGAACTTAAAATAAAAAAATAAGCCGTCTGATTACACGGCTTATTTTAATTATATCACTTCTTAATACTCTATTTTGATTTCTGTTTAAAGAACATCTTATCTATTATAAACACAAGAATGAATGCTACTAAAGATGGTATTAACCAAGGTACATCATAACTACTCATAGGCAGAGACTTTATAAAAGCTTCTGCTGCCTGAGAATACTCAATAAAATCATATTTAAACGCAATGAAAGAGCTGAACTGAATCAATGCTACAATCGTGGTAGTCAAAATAGCTCCAACAAAAGGTGCTTTTCTCGTGACAGACTTACCTAAAGCTACCATATAAATAATCAACGTCAATGTAATAGGATATATAATCCCTAAAAATGGCGCTGCATAATCAATGATACTATCTACCCCCTTCACAGCTAATACTGCAGAAGAAACACAAGTAACTACAACTACTAATTGATAACTAAGCTTCCCTTTAGTCAATTGGCTAAAGAATGTACCTGTAGCACATACTAACGCAATCGCTGTAGTCAAACAAGCTAAAGCTATACATAGTGATAATGCCAAAGTTCCCTGGCTACCTAATACTCCATTAGAAATGTGAAGCAATAGTTCTGTTCTTTTTAAATCATCTGTAATAGGATATCCTGAAGTCGCACCTAAGTACACTAACCCTCCATAGATAAATAATAAACAAAAGATAGCTACTGCCCCAGACATATAAGTAACCTTAGTCTTCTCTTTTAAACTTACATATCCAGCAGCCTTCACAGCAGAGATAATAATACCTGCATAGATAACTGATGCTAAAACATCCATGGTCTGATATCCTTCAGCAAATCCAAGTCTAAAAGGATCAGGATAAGAAGTATTCACTAACTTAGATGTATCTAATGGATTCACGATACCAATCACCACCATCGTCACTAATAAGACTAACAATAAAGGTGTCAAATACTTACCTATAATATTAACTACTTTAGAAGGTGATATCGAAAGTATTAATGTAATTCCAAAGAAAATAACAGAAGACCACACAGCACTAAACTCAGGAAATACAGATAATACACCGATCTCATAAGTAGTAGCCGCAGTACGAGGAATAGCAACTAATGGACCTATACTAAGAATAATAGCCGTAGCTAATACCCATCCTAGAGTACTATTGATCCGTTTACCTAAATCTGTGAATTCGTCTCCAGAAATTAATACAGCAACTATTCCTAAAAATGGCGCTAATATAGCAGTGATAGAAAACCCTGTAACAGCAGATGTCCAAGAACCTTCTGTAAATAACCCAATAATAGGAGGCAAAATTATATTTCCAGCACCAAAAAACATGGCAAACAATGCAAAACCAATAGTTACTGCATCAAAGATGGATTTTTTATTCATTCATTAATTTTTATGTAGTTAACATTTGTTTTAATCTATAGTAAAATCGGTAAAATTTCTTAAAATTTGTATCTAAAAATAACAATTAAGATCCTTACATTCACTTAAGAGGAGCACAATATATAAAATAATAATTGGCTTAGATATATACATACCAATATTTTACACAATATTTTTTCAGATTCAGTGATAATTTAACACCATCTAGAATATGTTAAAAAAAACGATCTTAATAGCAGATTTAGAAACATAAAAAACTAAAAAATGATTCTTTTTACTACCAAAAATTTAAAAATAGAAACAATTCAATTAGATAAAGACTCTAATGCTCTATTAAAAATTCATAACTGTAAGGATACGATGAAGTGGATTCCTTCCAACACAAATAGCTGGAATACTGATACTTTAAAACAAAAATACATTAAGAATGACTTCCTGTACCCTCAGAATCTAGGTATCTATAAAATTTCTTTAATTAATGAGTTGCCAACCCAAATAATAGGGGAAGTATTACTACTTCGATATTCAGAACAAGACAATCAATTAGAAATAGGATACATCCTACATAAAGAATATTGGCAAAAGGGATACGGTACAGAACTACTTACAGGAATAGAAGTTTATATGAGTCAATCAGATATGAAAATTGACCTGATAGCACAGCTATTTGAATCTAATATAGCATCCCGTAAATTATTAGAAAAAATGAAGTACATCCTTATCGATAAGAAAGAACTAGGAACTAATAGTTATAAACTAATCTATCAAAAGAAGCTATAACTACCCTTGCAAGGCATTATATAAGTTATCAAATACAGGTATGACTAATCTCGCTCTCTCCGTTAGAGAATATTCTATATGGAGAGGCTTTTGATTAATTACATTTTTAATCAAGAATCCATCTTCTTCTAACTCCTTCAAAGCAACAGACACTGATTGCTTATTTGCTCCTTCTAATAGGCGCATATAGTCTCTAAACCTTCTAGGTTCTTCTTCTGTAATATGAATGATATGTACTTTCCATTTGCCACCAAGCGTTTTTATTAATTCTTCTGCAGGGCATTTAGTTGTCTTCACATCGCCTTTAATCATAATCCTTCAATATTTAAATACAAAACTACACAATTCTTATCACAAAGGAAAAGCAAGTGATATTGATATTACCTTATTTCTTCTTGTCTACATTAAATAAGATCACAATGCAAAAACTTCACATTTTAAACAAATAAAAGAGTCAATAAATCGCATTTTTAGAGATATACATTTATCATATAAATTCTAAAATAATATGTTTCAAATATTAAATTATAATCAAACTTATGCAATATATAGTAAAAATAAAATATCAATATAGACAAATCAAATGAATAAAAAACAATTTTCAAACACAATAAAGATAATAATCAATTCATTTTAAGTAAAAAAGACAATAAAAAACACTTTTTACACAACATTGATATGTTTCATATTCTTAATTTTACAATAACAAAACATCAACATATTATTAACATAAAATTCAACTATGATTAGCCACCTAAAAAACACAACTTAGTATAACCTAAATACGCAAAACTCACCCTCCCCATCAGAGTTTGTGTGTTTAAAATCACCTACATTATGACAAGCACAGCATCTAAAATCGTAATTCCTACTACAATAGTAGAATTCAAGAATCAACCCAAAGATGATTTTATCATTTATCAACAAGGGGAACAGACAAAAAGAATTTCTCCTTATAATAAAAGGAGTTATTACAAACTTTCTTATTTAAAATCAAAGAGTAAATTCTTTGATGGAAATAAAGTAATAGAGTTAGAAGGGCCATCCCTATTCTTTTCTAACCCTGTATCACATTATACATTTGAGCCAGTATCTGAAGAACCGGAAGGATACTATTGCTTATTTAACAGCAATTTTTTAGGCTACAAAAGTCATTTGCTAAAAAGTATTCTTGCTCACTTACACGAGAATCCTATTTATCTATTGACTCCTCAGCAAGACGAGTTTATCTCTTATGTATTTAAGAGAATCGAAGATGAAAGCAATCAGAAGTACGCACAAAAATACGAATTGATGCGTAACTATATTGAAATCATCATACATCAAAGTAATAAATTAAATGCTACTTATACAGTGGATCAAAGTGTGAATGCACCACAAAGATTGTGTTCAAAATTCTTAGAACTACTAGAGAAGCAGTTTCCTATAGAAAAAACAAATACAGTAATAAAGTTAAAAACGCCTAATGACTTTGCAAAAATACTTAATGTGCATGTTAATCATCTTAATCATACATTAAAGAAAACAATAGGAAAATGTACAAGTGACTGTATCCAAGAAAGACTATTGATAGAATCACAGAAGCTACTAAAGTCTAAACCATGGAGTGTAGCAGAAATAGGCTACTGTCTAGGCTTCGAATACCCTACGTATTTTTCTAGTTTTTTTAAGAAATATACTTTATTAACGCCGAATCAATATCGTAAAAATTAAATAATAGTAAGAAGTTGTTTGATTTGTTTTACAATCAATCAAATAAGTCCTATTAACTTTGTAAAGAACATAAAAAACAACTTTACTAAAAAATCACAATTGCAAAAAATTGCAAAACACATTGCTTCTCTTCAAGCTAAAAAAAATGAAGAATAGTAGCCCTAAATCTTTTTTATTGTTAAAAAAGCCACCTTTCTAGAAAGGTGGCTTTTTGTTTTAATCACTATTATAGTTTATTCAATAATTCTACTTCAAATATCAGTGTACTATATGGTCCAATCTCTTTACTAATATGTTCTTCTCTATAAGCATATTCTGGAGGTGTCACCATTCTAAACTTAGTTCCTATTGGTAATAACGGTACTACCTGCTGATATGCGACTATTAGTTTACTTAAATTAAAAATAGCTGATTTGCCTCTATTAATAGAACTATCAAAAACTTCTCCTTTTATATTTGTTCCTTGATAATGACATTCTATGCGATCAGAGAGCTCTACTTTCTCCCTATCTCCAAGTGACAATATCTCATAAGCTATTCCTGAAGGTAACACAATCACTCCTTCATTCTTCACATATTCTTCTAAATACTTAGCTCCTTCTTCTTTATTCTTCTGTTCTAATTGTTCTTTTCTTTTTTTTAATAGTTCTGCTACACTCATAAGTATTACTCTATTTTAAACTTGATCGCAAAAATAATGGATAATTTCTATCCTTCATGCTCTTTATAAGTATGTAGTTGCCAAATACTCAGATTATCCATAGCGCGTGTGCATCCCACATACCATTCATAAGGAGTTAATTTATTAGGTTTATCCACTACAAGAATAACATTCTTACGTTCTAATCCTTTAAACTTAACTGCTGTAGTATACTGAAGTTTCTTAGGCTTTAGCGTTAGATTATCTACTGTAAGCTCCTCCATTCCTAATTCGAGAATTAAGTCAGCAACGTTATTACGTCTCTGCCATACTTTACTTTGTACTAACACAATTACATCCTCCGCATTTAATGAAGAGCTAGGGTCATTAATACTACGTATCACCTCCTCCATCGCTTCCCTAATAGTCAATTGGTCATGGAATGAGCGCAATTCTATTTCATCATACTCTTTCTGATGAACACTAACCTCATCCCAATCTTCTGGATGTGCCTGAATATGTTCTGCTATTTGACGAATCTGTGATTTCTGAGCACTACGTCTCACTTTATGCAACTTAAAATGAGTAAAATACTCTTTTAAGAAATAGGCATAATCTGATACATCACGTCCAAAGAGAGAGAAACTCTGATCTAGATCATAAAGAAGCATAATATTACCTTGTTTCATTCCATTGTGATTACCACATAATTTATGCATCATTAAGTGAAGATTACGATCAAACAAATCTTGTGCTTCGTCTACAATCATATAATCATAGTTAGGCAGTTGGTCAATCTCTTCTAAATGACTAATTGTCTTTCTAATATAATCTGCAAATTTCTCTGGCTCAATGTATAATAGGTCACGCTCAGTAACATCTGGTAAATACTTCATCACAAACTGTGTGAATGTAATACAATCTATACGAACATTACTCGCCTTAAACCTCTGTGCGTTATAAGCACATAAGAGTGAGTTCCAACATAGATAGATACCTTGTCTTCCTACCTGCATCTCGCTATAAGCCATCGCCATAGTAGTCTTACCTGTACCTGGCGCACCTTCTATCATTAGACGTGGGTTTTCAGAAAGAGAGTACAGTATCTCTAAATTTCGTTCTTTCAGCCATTCTAAAGAATCTCTAGATTGGAATACATTAGTATCTTGAATCATTGGACTGAATGTATTCACAATATTATCCAATTCTGCTTTCGACAGATTATTAAATCTAATAGGGTGTGTATTCTCTAATTTCTGTCTTGAATAATCATAGATATGTAATAGAAATTTCTCTATATTCTTATATCTATTGCGTCGAGTATAGTCACTAAATATAAGATTCTTATCATAAATCGTATTCTCAATGGCTATTTTAGTAGTTGGAAAAGCAACTGCCTCACAGAATAATACATGCTTAAAACTAGGGAACACTTTATTCATTAAAGTGTATTTATACCCTTTTACTTGTTCAAAAGGGTTTTGGTTTAGCCACTTCTTACGCTTACCATCCTTAAAACAGAAACGTCCTTGGTCAACAAAAATATTTCCCCCTTTAACTTCTAATGCTATAATTCCAAATTTAGAAACAATGATAAAGTCAAGCTCAGCGTCTGCTTTAGCCCTTTTTATCTTAGAGTTATCATGAAAAGGAAGTTTCATACTATACCATACATACCAATCATGAGGGCTTTTAGACAGAGATTCTACAATATCTCCATATATTAAAAACTCTCCATAGGGAACCTTGTTCCCATTTATAAAAAGTTGCTCGAGCTCATCTAGAGGGTACTCCGGATAAATCTTTAAAGCCATGACTCTACATTTTTTTGATGAACATCTAAATTACGCCTTTTACCTCAACTCTACTCTATATTCTACAATTAAAAAAGGATAAACTAAAAATAGCTTATCCTTCTATAACATTTACATTTAAATTATGAAAAACTCCCTCTTCATCTTCATTATTCTATTGCAAAAATACACCTAGAGAATGTCATAAGATATCAGTCAAAAAATAAACGACTATTTATTTCTAAATAGTCGTCTATAAATATCTTATTCTGTTGGAAACTCAGGTCTTCTCATCTTAAATCTACTTCCTGATAGAGACTCTAAGAAAGCTACTATCGCCTTCGTTTCTTCTTTTGTTAACTCTAGAGGTTTCATTAAAGAATCTGTCACAGGGTACATCGGATCTTTTGCTTTTTGTTCAGCAGTAGGATCTATCATGTGCATTCCACTGTTGTACATATTTACTATTCCTTCTAGATCGTCAAATAATCCATTATGCATCCAAGGTCTAGTATTCAAAAGATCTCTTAAACCTGGTGTTTTAAATTTCCCTACATCATTAGGATCTTTGGTTACTTCATATCTACCTAGATCTTCAAACTTGCGTTTATAATACGTCAACCCAATATTGTGAAAAGACTCATCTGTTAGATATTGTCCATGATGACAATTCATACATCTGCCTTTCGTTCTAAATAAATGCATACCATAAATCTCTTGGTCATTAAGCGCTTTATACTTACCGTCTATAAAAGCATCTACACGACTAGGCTGACTCTTAATTGTCTTTTGAAACGTAGCTATGGCACCTACGATACGATCATAAGTAATCTTCTCATCACCGAAAGCTTCTTTAAAATAAGGTTTATACCCTTGTACTTTACTCAATTTGGCAGGTAAATCTACTACATCCATTGCCATTTCATTATGAGCAGATAATGGACCATTAGCCTGTTCTTCTAAACTATTAGCTCTACCGTCCCAAAAGTAAGAAGTACGCTCTGCAGTATTATATAACGAAGGTGTATTACGTGCTCCTTTTAAGTGATCATGTCCAAGTCCCACCATACGTCTATCTGTCCATCCTAATTCAGGATCATGACAAGAACTACACGATATCTGATTAGACTTTGACAATTTAGGATCAAAGAATAACATACGACCTAAAATTACTTCAGGTTTCGCTTGTTCTGTAAAATAATCATTATCACGTTTAATACTTGCCATTTCACTCCATTCCACACCTTCGTCTATCGTAGGTGCTGGCCATTGTGAAATAGGTTGCTTATAGCTTTCTATTATTTTTTGATACTCAGGATTGTCGCTTCCTAAGAATCCTACAAACTTTGGGCTGAAACTAAATAAGCCAAAAGCTAAGAGTCCTGATAATAAAATAACTACCTTTTTCATTGTTTATTTGTTGTTAGTTAATAACTACTTAGAAAGTAACTCCTAGAGACATTCCTATATAGTTATTTGTTTTGTTTATATTATACTTTGTCTGTTCATATTGAATCTGAGCAAACATAGCTGGTATATTACTAAACTTCACATCATATCTAGCCGTAATACCATAAGTCTGATAATTAGCAGTCTGAATTGCTAAATCATGTTGTACCCATTCTGTCATAGCAGGACTCTTATAAGATGCTATTAGATTGACAGTATCTTCTTTAAGATTACGCACTCTAAAATAAGGGCTTACTGTTATGATATTAGATTGATTCAATTGTCGCATATAATCAATTTCTAATCCATAATGTAAATATGTGAATCGCTGTCTAGCTTGAGTATCTCTTCTTTTTTCTTCTGTCTGCTCTACTGTGAAAGAAGGCGAAACTACTACTCTACTTACATCTGTACTATACTGATAAAATAAAGACGTATACAGATTACTTCTTACAAACTTATACAAATCCTGCTCTCCAATCTTTCTCTCTAACTTTTCTGTTTTAGAATAAAAAGATTCTATTCCTCTTGATTCACTTAGTAAGTAATTAACTTTTGCACCTAAACGATGTTCATCTAAATCAATGTATTTAATACCACCTATTGTATACTTTTGAGTCTTAAGTACAGACATTTCTTTAGAAGGACTACTACCAAAGTTCTTCTCAATATCAAACTGCCCAAACGAACCTTGTATCAAAAAGTCTTTACCTTTATTCTTAACTATAGTCCCTCCTACTTCATATCCTGTTCCCTCATAAATCATCTTCATATCTACAGCAGAACTAAAGTAATAATTATAAGCTCCTAAACCTGTCAGGTGATAAGCTATGGGTTTCCCTAATAGACTGACAAACTTAATCGTACTATTCTGAGTATATTTATTCCAGTTCGCATACACTCCTAATTCGTAATCCTTATAAACATTATAGTTTACTCCAATGCGTAAATTTAAATCTGAAGAGGTATTCTTAGGTCTTGGATCCACTTCTCTATAACCACTTTTGGCCTGATAACTAACCTCTCCTCCTACTGTCCACTTATCAAATTGTCTAGCCATCCCTCCTGCAAACTGATAAATCTCTTGCTTCATAGTACCTCCTATAGAATCACCTAACACATAAGGTCCTAGGATATGTCTATCTAGATTCTCATTCCACTTCATATTCTTTTGCTTCTGAGTATTATAAGAAGCGTTTCCCCATAGGACAGTATTATTCTTTAATCGTTGATAAGAAGAAGTATTTACCTTAAAGGCATCTAAGCCATCTCCATCCTGTATCAAATAAGCATCCTTACTGTCTGATAGATAATTCAGACTTAATTCAGAAAAAGACAAAGGACTATACGATGTCATGAAAGCACGATTAGCAAAAAAATCTTGTCCGAATACGATATTCATATCCCGTTGAGCTAGTCTACTCTCGTATAAATTAGCATCTGTTCTATCCTGAGCTTGAACCTCAGCATAAAACAATACACTAATTATTCCAACTATATTTATATATGTATTTCTCAATGTACTCCTATTTTATTTATGATGTATTCCGTCTTTTAGAGACATCTCTGACTGAGGAATAAAATCAACTGAAGAATTATTAGTATCCTTATACACATTACGACCTTGCTCATTAGGTCCTAAGACTTTTCTTCTGATAGTCTTTCCATAACGCGCTTTATCAGATTCTGATGTTGCACAGTATGAGTAGCCACTATCTAAAGAAGGAGCAGTCACTAAACGTTCAAACTTATCAGGAATACTTCCATTAACAGCATCAATAACCCATATATTAGGCATTTTATATCTGCTGAACTTTTGTTCTTTCCCTGCCGCTGTCAAATAGCTATAATCAAACTTATAATTGGCTAACCAAGTATCTGCATTCTCTCCTTCAGGAAAACGAGCTACGATATATCCTGTCTGTCCACGATCATGCATAGCGAACATACTAAAGTTTAACTTCGTATAGATCATCATCACATTAGGTACATTAGGGTTATCTGGTTGTACATTCTTAGGGTTTTCAGTAATAGGAAATTCAAAGTCAGCATTAGACAAATCAGCCCCTGGTACATTCGCTAAATTATGATTCTGAGCATTATCTGCTATTACAATAAAGTCTCCTGGCTCTACTGGGTACTGGGTACCACTACCTGGTAACATCATTACAGATTGTAAAACGAAAGCTTCGTTTAATACATCTGGTGTTTCTTTATTATCTCTAGTCGTCAAAAATTCAGATTGAGCAATCAATAATCCATCTGCATAAAGCACTCTATCTGTATTATTAACTAGTTTAAAATATTTACCTGTTTGGTATGCTTTTAATTCTGTAGTTTGTAATCCAGCAAAGAATATTTCTTCAAAGATAAAGTCATCGTTAAGTTGTTTGACAAATAAATTAATTGTCATATTTACTATCTGATCGGTCACGTCTAGCATTTCGCTTTTACTTCCTAATCCTACTTCTTCTTTATCTTCTAGTACACCAATTCCTTCTGCTGACATTCTATAAGAACCCACAGGTAGAGCTACAGAGAAATAAGGAGAACCTACTGCTTTCTCCACTATTCTTAAACCAGTATTAACTTCAACAAACTCTACTTCTAATTCTTTTATTTCTTTAATACCCTCTACTTTAAATGCCATAGAAACAGTCGAATTCTGATTACTCCCAAGCGCATTATCATCTGTCAAACACGAGCTCATTAATAAGCTCATTGTCATCATCAATCCGTATAAAAATATATGCTTTAATCTCATTGTCTTAAATATTGAAGTTTATTTCCATTCCAAAGTAAGGTCCGCTATCATCTTTTCTATTTACATTCACTCCATTATATGTATATGAAGAATAGTGTGTGAATAATCGATTAACAAACATCGATGCCTTTACTGATTTATATATTCTCTTTGATATTTTAAAATTAGCATTAAATGTAAATGGTCTTCTCTCCTCCATACCATCTGTCTTAGAAACTGGTCTAACTAAATGTTGTAGTAATGGATCATTTGCACTTTCTTCTGTATAAGGATGAACTACATTATCTATTCCCATATATGCATAAGGAGCAGCAACTCTATTTAGGTTTAGGTTTCTTCTAAACACATCTCCTTGTAAAGAGGCAGATATATTCATATCCAAGCTAGGCAAATAAGTATCTACAACTACATTGTACACTAGAGATGATCTTCTATTCCCATTGTCATCTGCATAAATACCTGTGTATAAATACTGTTGTCCATTTACAGAGATACCAGGTCTCCAAAGAATAGAAGCACTATTAGAATACGTCGTTTTAAACCATGCTCCATTTAAAGTAATACGAGTATTGATCCCTTCAAAACGAGGTGAAGAATATCCAAACTCTATTCCTTCTTTTAATGTTGAGCTTCCATTTTCAGTATGTGTATACTGCATCATGTCTTGTCTGTATGAATATGGGGATTGATCTAAATCTGGCTTACCTAACTCGTCATTCCACACTATATCTTTAGACTCATATCGCTTATACTCAAACCCCATAAACTGAGTCATATCTCTAAAGCCTGTTGTCATCTTCTCATCGAAGTAGGTGATATAAAACTTGTGCTTACTATATTCTAAATCTAGACGAATCTCTTTCTTCGTATTCTTCGCCCCTATCAGACTGTGATTAGCCAAAGGCATTCTGTAAGTATAAAACTGTGCGTATGCATTATCTGTCTTAGGATCTAAGTAACTTACTTGCACCATATCAAAGTAACGATCTTGTGGATATAGTAGAGCTAAAGTAGGTTGCTTATACAGTTCTCCATATCCTACTGTGATATCTGTTTTCAGATATTCTTGTCCCATCTTTAGTTTAGGAAGTCCCCATTGGAAGTTGACACGTGGCTCTGCAAATACCCTATCACTAATGCTAAACTCTTTTCCAACACCTAATAATTTAGACATTCTAACTCCTGCATATAATTGTAAGTGATGTTGGCCTAAATCATATTCCATACGATCACCTACATAAGCAGCTAATATCTGAGAAGCTGGTACTTCGTTAAAAGGACGAGGACGTTTCATAGTACCTACAGAAGGAGGTAATAAAGGATCGAATAACTCTCCTCTACCATTATTCTTTGAGTATCTAAAGTCAATCCCTACTTCTCCATGATGTTTAATCCCAAAAGTAGAAAAACCTAATTCTGACTGTAACTTTGTATTGATATTTAAAGGGCGTCCTTCTGTCTTAGAAGTTGCTATATATGAAGTTGGTAAAAATACACCTTCATTCTCTCCTGTTTCATTTCCAACAGGAATAGCTACACGTCCATTCTGCTGTATAAAGATAGTCTCCTTAATATCTTCTATTCCTTGAGATACATAAGCATTCAAGGTTATATTCTTGAATAAAGCTTCTTTGCCAAAGTCAAGTTTTAGATTGTTACCTAATGAAAAGTACTGCTTTTTATTCTTATAACTATCTGTTCTATCATAACCTGTATCTGGATCAAACTTATCGTTATCAACAGTACCACTATAATCAAAATTTGCTTTCCAACTCAGATCATATCCTCCTACTACAAATGTTCTATCTGATCTCAATGATGATGATATTCTCTTATAGTTCTGAAGGACATCTGTAGGATCGTTCTTAGCGTCCAAGAAATCTACGCTTGCATTCAGTTTCCATCCTGTCTTCGTATCTATTCCTTTCCCTACATAATATAGTTTGCTAAAACCGTCTACTTTAAAACGAGCTTGTAGTGGTGTATACCCTATCTTTCTATTTATCTTAATCAGACCAGAACTCAAATCTCCATAGGCAGCCGTAGGTATACCACGAATAACCTCAACACTTTCGATATCATTAGTTGCCAAACTACGCATATCCACTCCTATATGAGAAGTCTTAGCTCCTCCAACAGATACCTGCATATCTGCATTAGTATTGATAATATTATCATCTACCATAAACTGTACCCCTAATGCACCTGTTGCATATTTCTCTCCTGGGTTATTCTCTCTAATTAAAGCAGCATTCGCTACCGTAAGTTTAGGATCCTTTGCTTGCCCTCCAGGTAATAGTTCCATTAAATCAGCAAAGCTCGATGGTTGTAAATGTTCCATCGCTTGACGATTAATCACCGAAGTAGAAGTAAGTCCTTTGCTCTCCGTAGCAGTAATGACCATTTCTTCTAATAGATTAGAAGCTGCTGTCAACGTAATAGGTAATGTCTGACTTTGAAGTAAATTAACTACAGTAGAAGAACTTCCATAACCAATATGAAATACCTCAACAGTATAAGTATCAGCTTTCAAATCAAAAATAGCAATACCTTGATCATCACTAACCTTTAACTGTGACTCTTTCGTTCCAGTTACCTGAATACTAGCATTATTAATATTTTTATTTTGAGCATCTTGCAATACGATCTTCAATTGCAACTTAGAAGATTGTGCAAAAACAGAAGAACAGAACAAGACTGTAAAAGTAACAAGTAAGACTTGAATAACTTGATATAAGCGTGTCATTGAATAACTTAATTAACCGGATGCCAAAAGTAGTCAACAAAACCTATATCTTCCAAGTTATTTAGACTTGATTCAAATTAATTCTATATATCTATTTAAGAATGAATGTAAATAAGTTTAAATCTTTATTTTATACAATAATTAAACACAATCATCAAATAAAACATAATATTACATACAATTCATCAGCACATTATAAGTTACTTCGATATAAATAGTATACTTTATACTACTAATAATATAAAAAGGCTTCTTTAGAACTAACTCTAAAGAAGCCTTTTACATTTAATTAAAGTAAATAAGCGTTACTTCGTTGGAAATATAGGACGTTCCATTTTATAGTAACTTCCTGACATTGATTCTAAAAATGCTACAATAGCTTTTATTTCTTTCTCGTTTAATTTTAATGGTTTCATCAATGGATCTGTTATAGGGAAGAGCGGATCTAATGCTTTCTCTTCCTCTGTAGGATCTATCATGTGCATCCCACTATTATACAGATTCACTATTCCTTCTAAGTCATCCATTAACCCATTATGCATCCATGGCTTAGTCACTAATAGGTCTCTTAAAGAAGGAGTTTTAAATTTACCTACATCTTCTGCCTTTTTAGTATGTAAGTATAATCCTAAGTCTTCGTACTCTCTCTTGTAATATGTCAACCCTATATTGTGAAAAGACTCATCTGTAAGATATTTACCATGATGACAATTCATACATCCTGCCTTAGTTCTAAATAAGTGCATTCCATATATCTCTTGTTCTGTTAGGTACTGATACTCTCCTTGCATAAACTTGTCGAAACGACTAGGTTGACTTTTGATTGTCTTTTGAAAAGTAGCTATTGCCCCCACTATTCTTTCATAAGTCACTTTATCATCTCCGTAAGTTTCTTTAAACAAAGGTTTGTACTCTTTATACTTGCTTAACTTCGCTGGTAGTGATTTGACATCCATATCCATTTCGTGATGAGCAGATAAAGGTCCCATCGCTTGCTCTTCTAACGTTAATGCTCTACCATCCCAAAAGAAAGAACTACGCTCAGCAATATTGTATAAAGAAGGAGTATTCCTAGCTCCTAATAAATGATCATTCCCTAGTGATACCTGTCTATGGTCTGTCCATCCCATTTCAGGATCGTGACAAGAGCTACACGATATCTGATTAGACTTTGATAACTTAGGATCAAAGAACAGTGCCTTACCTAATACTACTTCTGGTAAATCTTGTGTCTCATAATATAATGTATCTACCTCTATTGCCCCAAACTCTTTCCATTTTACACTTTTATCTATTATCGGACTAGGCCAATAGCTTATAGGTCTTTTATATTGATCTGTAATCTCTGTGTATTCTGAAACGGATCTTACCTCAAAATTAGTGTAGCCTATAAATAGTAATACCGCCCCAATAATAACACCTACCTTTTTTTTCATCTATCTTCTCTCTCTTTTAAAACGTAATCCCTAAACTCATCATCACACTACTGTTGTTTTGAAACTGCTTATAGTTTTGGAAATAATACTCTCCACCTACAAATACATCTATTACTTTCGGCAAAGCAAAATCATATCGAACCTTAAAGCTTCCTTCCCAATACTCTGCTATCTGAACAGCATAGTTATCAAGTAGCATTTGATTTATAGCATTGCTATTTCCATAATTAAAAGCAGCCTTTTCTTTAGCAGTTTGTCTTACCTTCCAATTAGACGCTACTGTCAATAGGCTTCTATCTTTAAATGTGTACATCCATTGTAAATCTGCTCCCATATAGGTATACTGAATATCAGTTTTAGAATAAGGCTTTTTATAACGCTCTACCTCTTGAGATATTCCTATATACGGTAAGATACTATACACACTATTTAAACTTTCATACTTAAATACTCCACTTAATCTAAGACTCTTATTCTCGTATTTATATTGTTCTTCTTGTCCTATCTTTAAATAGTTCGTAGCGCTCACATTGACAAACAAATTCTCTGTACCCTTTCTCGTCTTCATGTTCCCATCTAAGCGAACACCTAACTGAGTAGCCTGTACATCAAATAGCTTCCCTACAGATAAAAAGTGTTCTACCTCTTTAACTTTAGAAGCTTGCAAATCATCAAAATCAGGTAGTAACTTCTCAAAACTAAACATATTCATTCCAACTGTGGCAAACCACTTCTTCTGAGAAATATCATATACTTGTAGAGAAGTACCATACCTCCAACCATCATAATAAGCCTCTCTTCTTTTTCCTTTCAATAGATTATTGAAGTTTCCCATTCCACTCATCTCATATATCACAGGAAATCCAGTAGGACTATAAAAGTCCATCTTGTGTTTCTGTGTATATTTCTCTATTGAGGTATTTACCCCTATAGTAAAGAGCTCCTCAAATACTCTACTCACACCTATATTTCCTCCTAATCGAGCAGAGAGATTCTTAGGTCTAGGGTCTATATTACGGTATTCCATCTTCGCTTTATAAAAACCAGAGATACCGATATTGTACTTTCCTAATCGTTGGGCATAACCACCAGCGATATGATAATCTTCATACTTAATATCTCCACCTACGCTATCCGCTACCACATACGGAAATATTAAGTCGTAATCTGCACTCTCATTCCACATTACATCTCTTCGCTTACCCTGTTGATAAGTAGCACTGCCCCACACGGCACTATGCTTATCTAATTTATGGTATGCATTCGCTTGAAAAGACAAATCATCTCTGTTTTTGCCCTCTTGAGCTAAAGTTGTTTCATTCTTACTATTCTGCTTTGCGATTTCGAAAGAAGTTAAACTGTACTTTCTATAGTCTAAATAGTGAGATGGATTGACATAAATAGGTTCTTCAAAATGACGTATTACATCTTGCTTCTCCTTTACTTTTATTGCCAATGAATCTGACTGCTGTCCATATCCCCATACAGTACTCAACAATGACAACAGACATAACCCAAAATGAAAGTGCTTCATACTACACTAATTAATATTTAAATAATGACGGTCTTACTGCAGGTGCAAAGTCAACTGTCGAATTATTAGTATCTTTTAGAACATTGTTCCCTGCTGCATTCTTACCTAATACATTTCTTCTTACAGCCTTACCATATCTTCCTTCATCCCCTACATGTTGTGTGATATAAGTATATCCCATATCTACTGATGGAGATGTTACATTCCACATATACTCATCTGCAATACCTAAGTTTACAGCATCTACTATCCATGAGTTTGGAATTTTAATAGCAGAATCAACACTAGGATATGCTTCTCCTCCGAATATCATTTCGTACTCATAATCATATATATTATCTACTACTAACTTCTCCGTTGTCATTCCCTCAGGCATTTTCACTAAAGCATAAGCATAACTTCCTTGAATATTAATCACTAATTCATCGTGAATCGTAATCATTTTAGCTGCTTTTAATCCTACTACATCATGTACTCCATCTCTAAAGTTCTGAAATTCTGCATTAGTCAAATCAATTGAGTTGCTGTTAAATTCTTTATGGTTAATAGCATTCTCTGCAAAGATTACTGACTTACCTGGTTCTACTGGGTGGTCTTTTCCTTTACCAGGGAACTGTAAAATAGCTCCAGCAGACAATGCCTCACTCATAATATTAGGTGTATAATCTTGCTTATCGTTTGTCATAAACTTAGATTGTACAAATAACATTCCATCTAAATATAATACCTCATCAGAGTTATTTGTTATTTTGAAGTATTGGTCATCTGTATACTGAAGTCCTTGTGGTGTCTTAGTCCCTGCGAAGAATACCTCTTCTATTACAAAACCTGTACTACTTGTTTTAAATACTATATCGATAGCCTTAGTCATTTCTCTACCCGAGATCACTACACCTTTAATAAAGTTACCTACTTTACTCTCCTCTACTACACCATTTACCTTATGTGTGATTACACCTTCTACTGTGATATCATAAGTACCTGTAGGAAGTGCTTTCTGTATTTTCTTATCTCCTTCATATACTAACTCTGTTTTCTTATTAGAGTTTAGTTCTGTCAACTTAATAGTCATCTGTTTTATCTCTTCTATCTTCGCATCTTGAGGATCATTAATCCAGAATGTTACGAAAGTCTGCTCATCCCCTGTCATATTGCTATTGTCATCAGAAGAACAAGCATTAAAACCTAATACCACTAGTAGTAAGCTTAATGATTGTAAAAGTCGTTTTATCATTTTTATAAGTATTTATAGATTAAAATTTATTTCCATTCCGAAGTAAGGGTCTCTTAGCCCCTTTCTGTTTACCTTAGTCCCATTCACAGAATATGGAGCATAGTAGGTAAATAACTTATTAGCGAACATAGACACTGTGATCTGCTTGTTTCTAAAGCTCTTAGATAGCTTTAAGTTCACATCCATCAGCATAGGTGTTCTCCTAGATTTATCAGCATTGCTATGTTGTGGGATTACTAATTGTTCTAATAATGTTCCCTTTGCCCCTTCTGCATCATAAGGTCGTAATTCTCCATCTACTCCTACATAGTAGCTAGGCATTCCATTCATCGGTTCATTCTTTGCTAAGTAGTACCAGTTAAACTGAAATGAAGTAGAGAATTGTAAATCTAGTTTAGGGATGTACGTATCTAATAATAGATTACTATTTAGCTGTTCATATTTGCTCTTAGGTTCCATCTCATCGTATAGTCCTAGGTACGGATAAGGCTTACCATTCACATTTGCATTAGAGTTACCACGTCTATAGGTTGGTAAGCTATTGCCTTGTTTAGTTCTAAACCATGCCCCATTAATTGTAATACGAGTATTAATAACAGGTATTCTATTAGAACTATACTGAAACTCTATTCCTTCCTTATCTGTTCTACTACCATTACGAGAGACATTGTATAAGAAGTTTTCATTAAACTGCTCATAAGGAAGATCTTCTTTATTAGGTGTACTTGTGATATGATCATGATCTATACTAGAAGTATCATATCTCTTATAATCAAAGATTCCATACTGGTTCATCGTTCTAAACCCGTTGCTCATTCTTTCTTTAAACACCGTAAAAGTCAGCTGATGAAAACCCCAATTCAAATCTAACCTAGCCTCTAGCTTATTGTTTAAAGCAGGTGTCAATGCTTTGTTCTGTGGGTCAAAAACGCTCGTTTTATAATTAACTGTACGATAATCAGGATTACTATGAAAATAGTTTAACTGCTGAACGTCTCTATAATATTTCTCAGGATAAAGAAGATTTAGGTCAGGGAATAGTCTCTGCTGTCCCCATCCTAACGTTAAGTCTACTTTTGCTTCCTTATTCGCTACTACAAAAGAGGGTAATGTCCATTGTACATTCACACGTGGATCGATATACATCTTTCCACTCATAGTGAAATCATTAGACAAGTTTTGCATAATAGATCCTCTCGCACCTAATGCTAATGTTAGACCGTGTTGTCCAAATTTCGCAGAAGAAATATGCTCTGCAAACAAAGCCGTCGTTACATAAGCAGGAATATCCTTATATGCTCTATTTCTATAAGTAGATTTAGGATCTAAAGGCTTATAGATATCATAGACCTGACCTCTACCGTTATTCTTACTATACTGCCAATCAATACCAGCACGTATATCTGTAGAAATAGCAGACATCTTATAACGAAATGCACTCACTACCTTAGCGAAGATATCTAGTGGCTTACCATCTACTACGCTCTCTGCAATATAATTAGCCGTAGGAAAAAAACCATCGTACTCACCATCCACCGTAGAAAGTGGCAATGCTGTAGCTGCCTCTAGCTGTACAAACTTTGTCTGGTTAATCTTATCGAAACGTTGATTAAACGTAGTCTGTAATTCTATACTTCTAAAGAAGGATTCATTTCTACTCTCATAAGTCACTATATTACTCAGACTATAGAACTGATTATCCACTTTATATTTATTCGCACCTGTCAGGTCAATATCTGGATCAGACTTAGCATCATCTATAGACCCTGTATAACTTAGATTAGATACCCAAGAGAACAATCCTCCATTGTTTAAATTCTTATCCTTACTCACGCGTACAGTACCTGTCACACGCTTATAACTCTCTAAATCATTGCGAGGTTCTGGTTTAGCATTTAGATAATCTAACCCTACATTTACCTTAAAGCTACTATCCTTAGATTCAAAACCTTTATTAACCGCAAATAGTTTACTATATCCATCTGCTTTAAAACGTGCTTGCCATTTAGAATATCCACTCTTCTTCGTGATCTTTACTACACCAGAAGTAAGGTTACCATATTCTACAGAAGGGATTCCTCTTATGATTTCTACTTTCTCTATTTGGTCTGTTGATATTGTACGCATATCAACACCTGAGCTAATATTGATATTCTTATTAACACCTGATGAAACATTATCCATATAGCCATAAGTATACTGAAGGTTTGCACCCGAGTTCAGTTGTGCTCCATCTACTACAAATAAAGTCCCAAGAGAAGAAGTGTCATATTGTTTATTTCCAACACCCCCTATATTAGAGCTTACTCTACCTACTTCTCTCAGTTGTATTTTATTGACACCACCTAGATATGGATCTTGTGCTCTACCCCCTGGTACTAATTCCATTAAGTCAGCAAAACTAGAAGGCTGTAGATGTTGCATAGCTCTTCTATTAATCACAGAAGTACTCGTAAGTCCCGTTCCTTCTTTAGCTGTAATCACGACTTCTTCTAATTGATTCGTTTCAGCCTTTAAGACAACTGTAAAATTATTGTGCGTTAAGGTATTTAGCTTTTGGCTGTAAAAAGAATAACTGATGTGCTGTACTTCTAAAAGGTAGTTATCAGGCACTAGTTTAAAAGTTACTTCTCCTGCCTCGTCTGTAAGTTCTAAGACAGACTCTTTATCACTTTTTAGCATCACCACAGCTGTAGGAATAGCCATTCCATACTCATTCTGCACTTTGATCGAGATAGGAGGACGAGTATTCTGCCCATAACTGATAAAGTGAATGAATAGCGATAAGATAATAATAGTTAGTTGGGTTGGTCGTGTGATAATAGTAAAGTGTTTGAGCATCACGACTGTATTATGTTTTATGGGGCAAATGTATAATCTAAAATCATTCTAAACAATATTATTTAGAAGTAATTTAAATAACAGAACTCAAAACACAGTCAAACAAGCTTTTAACTGACAAAAATTAACATTTATTCTCAAATCAATCTAAATAAAACAATACTTGATTCATTAATGTATCTTCAATTATGGCAGAAAAAGTACGTTATGTGTCATTTATACATCATAAAGCCTTCTTACCTTTGTCTTATCATAAAACAAGATAGCAGTATGAATACCCCACTACATCATATCGGATTTCTATTATTACCTCAAGTACAGCTACTGGACTTCGCAGGGCCGAGTGATGTATTCAATACTGCTAATCAACTCATAATCAAAACAGCTACATCCGCACTTACTCAATATCAAATCCACTTAATCTCTGGAACAGTAGACAAAAGTGTAATTACTAGTGCAGGCATTAGTGTACAGTGTGATTATACCATTTATGACCAACATATTCCTTTAGATACGTTACTCATCGCTGGGTCTAAGGCAGACCTAACGCATGAGTATGATCCAGCTGTGTTGCATTGGATAAAGGGAATACAACCTACTGTAAAGCGTATAGGTTCTATCTGTATAGGGGCTTTTTTACTAGCCAAAACAGGATTACTAACCAATAAAAAAGTAACTACACACTGGCAATATGCTAAAGTGCTTCAAGATACTTACCCTTCTATTCGACTAACCTATGATCACTTTTATATCAAAGATGACAATATCTATACTTCTGGAGGAATTACTTCTGGTATAGACTTAGCGCTAGCCTTAATAGAAGAAGACAATGGATATACCCTAGCCTCTGATGTATCACGATATCTAGTAGTGAATCTAAAAAGAACAAACACACAAGAACTCTATAGTACATTAATCCCTGCTGATATAGACCTCACTCCATTAGTTAGAAAAGTAAAACAGTATATCACAGATCATCTAACTCAGCAAGCAGTGACTATTGCAGAACTTGCAGATCATGTCTATATGAGTGAACGCAATTTTTCTAGGGTATTTAAGAAAGAAACAGGAATGACTCCAGGTGCTTTTAATGACTGTGTAAGGATAGAATATGCTAAGCGTCTATTAGAATCTACAACTTACTCTATAGTAGAAATAGCTACTCAAGTAGGATATACTTCTGATCATGTATTTAGGAAAGCATTTGCCAAACTGGTCAAAGTCACTCCTACTCATTATAGAAGTGTGTACCAATCTACGAGAATTAACCTTTAGCATTTAGTTACCCAACTAAATAATCACGAATAACCCAAGACAATACCGATATCGAAGCCAACCTTCGACAGATCTTCTATTGCCTTTTATCAACAATAAAATATGACAACAACAAACCGCCCCCTTAATGTAGCCTTTATCATTTTTGATCAAGTAGAAGTACTTGATCTAAATGGTCCATTAGATGTATTCGTCAAAGCGAATGTACTTAAACCCAACAGTTATAATCACTACTTAGTCTCTGTTACAAAAGAAGTAGTCAAAACAGAAGCGAACACTACGCAAATAGTACCTCAATACAGCTTCGAAGATTGTCCTACACCTGATATCATAGTGTTACCAGGAGCTAACCCTGACATTGTCATGAACTATCTACAAGACGAGTATTTCCAAAACACTTATACTTCTTGGATTATAAATCAACACCAGCAAGGTGCTCTGTTATTTACAGTCTGTACAGGTAGTCTACTGATGAGTAATACGGATGTATTCGATGGCTTAGAGATAACGACTCACTTTATGGCACTAGAGGCTCTTAAACAAGCTACCCCTAAAGCTAAAGTAATAACGGGTGTACGCTATGTACATCAAGATACTGTATTGACTACTGCAGGTATCACAGCAGGTATAGATGGTGCTCTATATTTAGTCAGTAAACAGCTTGGTGAAGAAATGGGACAAACCATCGCTCAATTATTTGAATACAAATCATAAAACCAAAAGGCGACTTAATTACTAAGTCGCCTTTTATAGCTTATCAAAAAAACGAATCCAGTCATGATCAATAAAACAATCATGATTACAGTCGAATTAAAATGACCGTCTATACTCCCAAAATAAGATTGACCAACAATACTTACTCCTAAAGCTATGCTTAATTGTTGTAAAGTGAGGTATAAACTTGAACCTATAGAGGTAATATCAGTAGGCAAACTACTCAGTGCATAAGTGAACATAGAAGGAAGAACAACACCACACCCCATACCGTACTCAAATAATAATAAAGCTACTTCATAAAAGAGAATATACTCTCTACTTAATAACCAGTAGTGTCCTACTAATCCACCTATCATTAACAGTAAACCAAAAAGCATAAATCGCTCTTTGTACTTAGATAAGAATTTTAATGATAGAAAGGAAGCGATAACATATCCTACACCTTGGAAAGCAAACAATAATCCTGTCTGTGTAGCTGTATAATCAAGTTTTAACTGAAAATGATTCGCATAAATAAAGAAGTATGAATCCTGTACTAAGGAGTAAAAAACTAAGGCAATCAAGGCTACTGCAAATGTCCTATAGGTAAAAGGTTTAAAATCTATAAGCACATTGATAGATTTCTTATAATTTTTAAACTGAATCACTAAAAATAATACAATGCATATGATAGCATTCACTAATACTAACAATAAAGTAGTCGTCCAGCCATAATCTGCTCCAGTCACTAAACTATACATCAGAAGTACCAATAAACACACCATCACAAGTTGAGATAGAGGTTGTATCTTCAAGTCTCTTTTGCGGTCTATCTCTACTAATACACCCCATGATAGTATCCCAACAATAAATGCAATTGGTACATTGATTAAAAATATTAGTCTCCATCCTCCAAATGCAAAATCAAGATCTGGGAGTATTCCTCCTAATATTTGTCCTAATACAGAAGATATCCCTGCTATCGCACCATAGATAGAATACGCTCTACGTCTCTCTTCCTCTATTACAAAGATACTAGACAGTAAAGTCACTCCCTGAGGTATCATAAATGCCCCACTTATTCCTTGAAACAATCTAAAAATATTCAACGAATGTATATCCCAAGCTAAACCACATAATAACGAAAACACACCAAAACTAAACATTGAAAGAATGAATATTTTCTTATGCCCATATTTTAAACCAACTTTACCCGATGTGATCAAGAATGCTCCATAGCCTATTACATAGTACACAATGATCAATTGGATATCAGCTACACTAGCGTGCATAGCTACTCTAATCTTAGGAATGGCAACATTAACAATAAACAAATCTAACACACTTAAGAAGATAGACATCGAGATCAAGAATAACATAATTCTCTTTTTGACTGTTGAAATATTTTGCATTGATTACTTACTATTTTTTATAATTATCTTTGCAAAAGTGACAGATATATCACTTACAGTCAAGTAGGTAAAAATTAAAGACTAAGTATGAAAAACAATACTAATACTGAAAATGAGCCGAATACATTAGAAAATAATTTAAACTATTTTGAAAATAACGGTGTTATACAACAGGCTCTTAAAACTATCTCTGGTAAATGGAAAACATCTATCATCAAAACCATAGCTGCCCAGTGCCCTAAGAGATTCGGAATATTAAAGAAAGAGTTAGATAATGTAGCCCAAGGCACACTGACTACTGTACTAAGAGAATTAGAACAAGATGGTCTATTACATAGAGAAGTATACGCTGAAGTACCTCCTAGAGTAGAATATATGCTGACAGAAAAAGGAAAGAGCTTACTCCCTATACTTGATCAGTTAGAGAAATGGTATACCACTGAATGATTCTTTGCTACAATTAATATAGAACATTTGTTCAGTCTTTTTTGAGATAAGATTAGTGTACTTCCTTAATATATCCATAGTAACTCCGTTATTTTAGTCAAAAAAACGGACTCACTACGGACTCATAACGGACTCACTACGGACTTACCCCAAAACAAAATTGTCTCGTCCTACTATAACTGTACAGTTATAGTTAATAATCCTACTTAATACTGTACAGATTTTTATTAATCCTTTTATTACTGTACAGGTTGTTGTTTTTGTTTATTAGTCTTGTAATAATTCTTCCATCTCTTAGTTAGAATACCTGTCTTTAAATGAGCTTGATTTGGAGTTAACCTATCACAACTATCATGAGGTCTAATTTGGTTATAAGCTTCTATACTATTCTTAATTTTATCAATCGTTTTTTGATAACCTAAACTTGAATAGTTTAAATCAAATTCACCTTTAATTATACCATTTACACGCTCAGCTATTGCATTATCTCTTGGTTCACCACCTTGTGTTGTACTAATAGATATGTTGTTTTCTATCAGTATTTTAGTATAAACACTACTGCAGTATTGACATCCTCGATCTGAATGATGAATAAGTTTCTCTGTATAAATCCTGTTCTTTAATGCCATTTTCAAGGCTTGTAAGCATCCATTAGTGGTTAAATCTAAGCTAAAACTATAGCCCATTATTTTATGAGAATAAGCATCTGTGATTAAACTTAAATAGCCCCAAGTATTATTTAACCTGATATAGGTGATGTCACTTACCCAAAATTGTTCTGGTCTAGTAACTTTTACTCCATTATACAAGTCTAAATACTGTCCTCTCCAAGCTCTGGAGTCTGTTGTATATGCTTTGCGCTTTCGTTGCCTAACCAACATTTTATGACTGTCTAATAAATCAAACAGATAATCTCTTCCTACGCTTATATTGTGCGAACCTAAGCGTTCTTGTAACATATGTTGAAGTTTTCGAGTACCTACTCTTGGTAGAGTAGCTCTAATATTTAAAACTTCTTGAAGAATAATCTCATCTTTAATAGATTGACTTGCGTATCTGTCTATTGACTGATAATAAGCACTTCGAGTTTTACCAAACAGTTGACATATTTTTTTTATTCCCTTATTAGGGTATAAGAGTTTTACTTCTTCAACTGCTTGGAACCAGACTTTTTTCTGATATCAATATCCAAACTTTTCTCTGCTACATCTATCAATGTATTTAAAGCTACTATCTTAAATTGTGCCTCTGATAAAGCCTTTTTTAAAGCTTTAATTTCTAAAGATTCTGTATTGGATGTTTTTTCTTCCATAAGTGACGGAATAACAATTTCATTACAAATATCTATGTTTTTATTATAATTAACTAACAACCAGTTATTTATTGTACTTATACTTTCTACACCATACATTATACAGGCTTCTTGTGCTGTCATATGGTGTTCTGTAATACTATGAACTACTTGACGTTTAAGGCTTTCTGAATAAACTTTATTCTTACGTGTAGCATGATACTCGGGACTTGCATATTTCTTAACCCAACGATTTAGCGTAGATTTATTTAGGCTATACTCGCGAATTACCGAATTTTGACTTGCTCCATTCTCTATTTCTTGAACTATTTGTTCTATGAATTTTAAATGATAACGCTCTTTGTTTTTTGGTTCTCTTCCCATCTTTTAATGTTTTAAAAACTGTACAGTTTTTTTAGGACGGGTCAAATGCACTCACTCCAAAAGCAAAACAGCCTCTAATACTTCCGAAATAGAAGCACTAGAGGCTATTTATATATTTTAAAAATCCTTATTATTAATCGTAACGAATCGCTTTTATAGGGCTAATCTTAGTAATCATATAGGATGGAATAAGCAATACTAAAAATGCAATGACTATTACTCCTAAATTTAATAAAAACACATCGCTAAATCGAATCAATACAGGAGCTTCTCTCACATAATAAGCCGTAGAATCTAACTTAATCAAACCAAAATACTGTTGTATATACAATAACCCTAATCCTATAAGATTACCATAAAGCAATCCTTTTACTATCAGGTATGTCGCATTGTATAAAAACACTTTTCTAATCGCCCAGTTATCAGCACCCATAGCTTTTAATATTCCGATCATCTGTGTACGCTCTAGTATTAGTACTAATAAAGCTACTATCATATTAATAGACGCTACCGCAATCATAATAATAATGATAATCTTTATATTAAAGTCAAACATATCTATCCAACCAAATACATTACTATACTTGTCTACAATAGTCTTACTGTCTACTGTAGAAGGTAAATTCATATAGAACTCTTGGCCTTTTTGTTCGATCTGATCAAAGCTATTTAATACTACCTCAAACCCTCCTACCTCATTTGCCTTCCATCTATTCAGGCGCTGTACATGCTTTATATCTCCTATTACAATATTCGCATCGAACTGCTGTAATGCCGAATTATAAATCCCTACAATCTCAAACTGACGAACATTTGGAATCTTATTTCCCCATTCTTTCATAAAGTAAGTCGTAATCTTATCTCCTACTTTAAAGTGCATTCTATCTGCTATATATTGAGACAGCAGTACTTCATTACTCATTCCATCAGCCGATTTCGGCAATCTCCCTTCTACTAGATAATCCTTGATCTCGTTTAAATCATAAAGAGAGTCTACTCCTTTATAAATAATTCCCTCAAAAGAATCCTCTGTTCTTATAATACCAGCCTTAGAGGCATAAGACTGTATTTTCTTTACTCCTTCTATATTCTTAATATCATCAGACTGTACTACACTTATATCTATCGGCTTAAGTGTAATATCTGTAACATTACTATCATAATTAGTTATTACGATATGACCGCTAAAAGCTGAAATTTTATCTCTAATTTTGTATTTCAATCCTAAACCTGTTGCAACAGAGATAAGCATCATGATCATGCCTAATGCAATAGCTGTAATTGCAATTTTAATAATTGGTGCGGATACACTACTTTTATAATTCTTAGTAGTGACAAGTCGTTTAGTTATAAAATATTCTAATTTCAAAATAAATATGATATCGAATTCAAGTTTCAAAAATACATTATTATTCTTAGTCTGTCTATTAGCACTAAGTGTTAATTTTAATACTTATGCAAAAAACACCTCTAATACACATGATAATAACAATACGATCTCAGTAGGAGCCGAACGATTATCTGCTTACTTTGAATTAGTAAAAGGCAAAAATGTAGGAGTACTGACTAACCAGACAGGAGTGATTAAAAATGCTGATGGCTCTTATACCTCTACAGTGGACTTCTTGTTAGAAAACAAAGTAAATGTAAAGAAAATCTATGCCCCTGAGCACGGCTTTAGAGGTACAGCTGATGCTGGTGAACTTGTAAAAGATGGCAAGGATACGAAGACAGGCTTACCTATCATTTCTCTATATGGGAATAATAAAAAACCTTCTGCTGATCAATTAAAAAACATTGACATTATATTATTTGATTTACAGGATGTAGGAGCGAGATTTTATACTTATATTTCTTCTCTACACTATCTAATGGAAGCGTGTGCAGAACAGAATATCCCAGTTATCGTATTAGACAGACCTAATCCTAATATCGCGATTATAGATGGTCCTACATTAGATATGAAGAATAAAAGCTTCGTAGGAATGCATCCTATTCCTGCGATGCATGGAATGACAATAGGTGAATATGCTAAAATGATCAATGGAGAGAAATGGTTAGCGAATGGAGTACAGTGTGACCTGACTGTAATCTCTGTAGATAACTATACTAGACAGATGAGCTACTCACTACCTGTAGCACCATCACCTAATCTACCTAATGATCAGGCTATAAATCTATATGCTAGTTTATGCTTCTTCGAGGGGACTAATGTTAGCTCTGGTAGAGGGACAGACTTACAGTTTCAGATATATGGTTCACCTTTCTTAACGAAAATGCCTTATCAGTTCACTCCTAAGCCTAACGCTGGTGCTAAAGATCCTATGAACAATGGTAAACTGTGCTATGGAGAGAATTTATCTAAAGAGAATAAAGTGTCTAAAATAGAACTAAGATGGTTGTTAAAAGCATATAATAGCTCTACGAATAAAGATAAATTCTTTACTAACTTCTTTATAAAACTAGCGGGTACTGCTGACTTAAAAGCTCAAATCACAGCTGGTAAAACAGAGAAAGAAATTCGTCAATCATGGCAAAGTGGGCTAGACAAATTTAAGATTACACGTCAGCCTTATTTACTATATCACAACTAACTTATAAACTTCAGCAAGGACATTGAAGAACAAAATATTTATATCGCGCAAAACCTTTATGGCTATCGGAATCGTTATTCTAATGATTACGATAGGTGCTATATATATGTTGAGTTCTTCTATTAATCAAAGCAATGAAGACACTTATAAGTATATCACCTCTAAAAACTTTTATCAAAAGCTACGTTCGTTAGAACTAGAGTTTAATAAAATAGATCGTCATCTAAACTCTCTAGACCATATTACTAAAAACACTCCAGTAGGTCAACTTTCTCTAAAGTATGAGACGCTTAATCAGATGTATAACCTAGATGGTGTAGTCTCTCTAAACTGGTACTTCAGAGTAAATCAGAACAATGAGATTATAGAGGCTCATATAGGCAGAGATAAAGAGATAGATAAGGATAATATATTCAATAAAATAATCTTAGCGAACCCTGATCATTCTCATAAAAACACTTTTGTAGAACAAAATGGTTTCCAATACTGGCTGATGTATCACAGTACGCCTATCGCTAATAACGAACGACTGATTTATGGTATCGTGGTAGATATGGCGCTATATCATAAATATCTAACGAATATAGATGTGACGACACCAAACTACGCTTATATATTCACTAAAGACGGGTTATGCATTTATCATCCAGAAGATAGTCTGATGGGTAAAAATGTATTTGAGCTTAGTAACTTCTCTGCTCAAGATACCGTTCGCAAAACAGATCCTGCTAATCCTCCTATCGTTAACTCTGAGTACTTAAACTTAGAAGTATTCCGATTTATCAGTCCTTTTAAATCCGAAAACTTCTCTGGCTATATTACGGTCAACTTTCCCAAGTTTAACGTGGATGATAATATCAAACCGATTAGACGCAATACGATTCTTATCTTTCTGACAACCGTAACTATTCTATTCTCTCTGTTTTATATCTTTAGTATGGCGAATAAAAAAGCCTATCTAGAGAAAGAGTTATTAGCTGTAGAAAATGAGAAGATTAGTAAAGAGAAAGCTTTAATTCAATTGCAACAATTAAAGAATCAGATTAATCCTCATTTCTTATTTAATTCGCTGAACTCTCTCTATATGCTTATAGAGCTAGAGCCTAAAACAGCACAGAAGTTTACATTAAATTTAAGTAAAACTTACCGTTACTTAATAACACCTCCTGCAGAAAACATTGTAGACATAGAGAATGAAGTAGAGTTTATAGAAAAGTATATCACGCTACAGAAAACCAGATTTACGAAAGAATTACACTTTGATTTACTTGATCAAAGAACAGAAAAATCACATCAAAAAATTCCGTTTTTAGGATTGCAAATCTGTGTAGAAAATGCGCTTAAACACAATATAGCTACTACAGAACATCCTTTATTTATAGAGATATTAATCCATGATGATGAAGTAATTATCACAAATAATTATCAACCTAAAAAGACTACTTCAGAGAGTGAGCTTTTTGGTCTAAAATACTTAGATTCAATCTATAACTATTATAACGTTATAGGATACGAGACAAAATGTGAAGAAGGTAAATTTATTTGCATTTTGCCTTTGATCAAATGTTAAAGTTATCCACTCACTCCCCTATTCCATCCATTCACTCCCAAAAATTTTAAGCATAGAGGTAAGTCAGTTAGTTTTATAGTGACTTAATAATAACTTAACATAACAATGGATAAAAACACGGTTAAACTAAGTATCAGTGCTTTAATATTTTCTTACTGCCTGGCACAGGTACCACCAGTCTATGCTGCTAAGAAAAAGAACACCCCAAAAACTGAAAAAACAGTAACCACAGAAAAAGACTCAACAGATAGTAAAAAAGATGACTATGCTGACCTAATCAAAAAGGGAGTCTATACTAAAGGGATGTTTAATACGATTCAGGTAAAAACTGATATCTATTTTGAAATCCCAGACAGCTTACTAAACCGTCAATTTTTAATTGTTAATAAATTATCTCAAGTTCCTTTAGAAGTGAATGATGCTGGTGCAAATACTGGTATGAACTATGAGAATAAACTGATTACATTTCACAAAGATACGATTGCAAAAAAAGTATGGGTTAAAACAATCACCCCAAGAGTTTCTTCTCCTGCTGATGATGCAATTACTAAATCAGTAAAAACAAACTTTATAGAATCAGTACTAGAAGTATTCGACATTGAAGCTCAAAGTCCAGATTCTACAGCTACTGTAATTAAAGTAAATAAAGTTTTTGACGGAAATCAAAAGAGTTTTAATGATGTATTAAATGGACTAGGTCTTCCTACGTCTATTAAAACAAACTTATCTTATATAGAGGGAGTAAAGACATTCCCTGAGAATATCGTAGTTAAATCTCTATTAACAACAAGTGTTAATGAAGGTTCTGGAGACTTACCTGTATCTTTAGGAGTAACGAGTAATATCGTATTACTATCAGAGAAACCTATGCAACCACGTATAGCTGATAAAAGAGTAGGTTACTTCACAGAGAAACATTGGTTCTTCAGTGATGCGCAACACAAAATGAAAGAACAAGAGTTCATCACGAAGTGGCGCATGGAACCAAAAGAAGAAGATGTAGAAAAATATTTAAGAGGTGAACTAGTAGAGCCTAAAAAACCAATCGTATACTATATAGACCCTGCTACTCCACCCCAATGGAGAGCTAAAATTATAGCAGGGGTACACGATTGGCAAGTAGCATTCGAAAAAGCTGGTTTTAAGAATGCAATTATTGCTAAAGAACCTACTGAAGAAGATAAAGATTTTGATATCGATGATGTGCGCTATTCTGTAATAACGTATGCTGCATCTCCTAAATCTAATGCTATGGGGCCATCTGTAATAGACCCTCGTAGTGGAGAGATTATCGAATCTGATATCATCTGGTGGCATAATGTAATGACTTCTGTTCATAGCTGGATGCGTATACAGACAGGTCCTATTGACCCTAAGGCTAGAGCGAATAAGTTCACTGATGAGCATATGGGAGAAGCTATACGCTTCGTATCATCTCATGAGGTAGGACACACTTTTGGTCTAAAACACAATATGGGTTCTTCTTATGCATTCCCAGTAGATTCTCTACGTTCAAAAGAATTCACTGATAAAATGGGAGGTACTGCTCCATCTATTATGGATTATGCTCGTTATAACTATGTAGCACAACCAGAGGATGGTGTAACTGCTATCACTCCGCAGATCGGTCTATATGACAAATATGCTATCGAGTGGGGTTACCGTTGGTATCCAAATCAAGAAGAAGAAAAAACTGCACTTCGCAAAATGATAGAAGATCATCAGGATGATCCTATGTACTTCTATGGAGAGCAACAAAGTTCACTAAACATCGTAGATCCTCGTTCTCAATCAGAAGATCTAGGAGATGATGCTATGAAAGCTAGTGAATACGGATTAAAGAACTTAAAAATAGTAGTAGATAATATTATTCCTTGGACATACGAAGAAGGAGAGGATTACTATGAAGCTGGTAAATTATACATGGGAGCTATAGGACAATGGCAAATGTATAATCAACACGTGTTAAACAATATCGGAGGGGTTTATCTAAACCATGCAGTATACGGAAACAACAAAAAAGCATACGAGCCTGTCCCTTACGAGAAACAAAAAAGAGCAGTAGAGTATTTGGCTAAAAATGCTTTACATATTCCAACATGGTTGTTCTTTAATGAAGTAGTTGAAAACACATATAGCTTAAAAGACTCTCCTGTAGGTCCATTCGAATACTCACCATATTCGTTAGCTAGAGAACTACAATATTCTACACTGTACTACACCCTAATGGATGAGCGTTTATTACGTCTATTAGAAAATGAAGTACAACAAGTAGAATTAGGTAAAGAGAAAAACTTTACGATAAATGATTTGTTTTCAATGCTTAATAGTGAGATTTTTGCACCCACAAAAAAAGGAAAGAGTTTATCTATCCTAGAGCGTATGACTCAAAAGAACTATGTGGATGCTCTAATCATAGATGTAAACAAGCTATTCGAAAAGACTAGTAAAAAAGGTTTACTAACTGCGCACTCTCTTCAGTTCCCTACTCTATGTAATCATGTAGAAGAGGATAACAAGTTGAGAAACATTAATTACACTGTAATGAAGCGAGTATCAGAAGTTACTTCTTACAAGAAAAGTGAATTAATGAATATCAAAAACATTCTGAATAAAAAGAAAAACAACGGAGATAAAGCTACTCGTGCACACTATGCTGATCTAATCAATAGAATAAACGAAGCTTTAAATCTATAGAAATAAACTAACCCCAATTTTATTAAAGGAAACATGAAAAAACTTTTTCTCCTTTTCTCACTCCTTACTATTTCTCTTGCCTTCGCGCAAGAGAAAAGAGTGATCACTGGTCTTGTCCAAGATAGCGTGGACAAGCTAGGATTACCTGGTGCCTCAGTAATTGTAGAGACACAGACAGTGTCTAATGCTACATCACAAGCAGGTATCGTAGAAAGTACTAGTATTGGTACTATGACTGATTTTGATGGTAACTTTACCTTAGAAGTACCACAGGATACTAAAAGCATTCGTATCAGTTTTATCGGATATGAATCTAAATTAATCACTTTAAATACTAAAGGTCATTATGTAGTGACTTTAGGTGCTGACCCTGATATTTTAAATGAAGTGGTTATCACAGGATACCAAACAATCGAAAAAAGAAAGCTTACATCATCAGTAGCTCAGGTGAGTATGGCTGAAATCAACCAAACTGGTGTAGCTAGTGTGGATCAGATGTTAGCTGGACAAGTAGCGGGTATGGCAGTAGTGAACCAAACTGGTGCTCCTGGTGCTCCTGCTAAGATTAGAATACGTGGTACGGCTTCTTTATCTGGAGCTCAAGATCCATTATGGGTACTAGATGGTATGCCACTAGAAGGTAACGATGTACCGAACTTTAATGATAAAGATAATATCGATCAACTTCAAAATTTCTCTATTGCAGGATTAAATCCAGACGATATACAAGACATTACGATTCTAAAAGATGCTTCTGCTACAGCTATCTACGGAGCTAGGGCAGCTAATGGAGTAATCTTAATCACAACTAAGAAAGGGAAAAAAGGTGATATGAAAGTAAACTTTACAGCTAATACTTTTGTAAACCAGAGACCTGACTTCAAGAAATTAAACTTAATGAACTCGGATCAGAAAGTTGATTTTGAGTTAATGTTAGCAGGAAGATCTGATATATTTAATGATCGATCTAATCAAGGTGAAGTAATGCGTATCTTAAATGGAAGTAATGAATTAGATATGTATAGAAACGGTGGCTTTGATGCATTATCATCTGCTACTCAAGCTTCTATTAACAACCTTAGAAAAACAAATACAGACTGGGGTAAAGAAATCTTCCGACCTACATTCAATAAACAATATGGACTAAGTCTCTCAGGTGGTTCTGATGTAAATGATTACTATTTCTCATTAGGATACTTTAATGAAGAAGGAACAACTATCGGTACAGGATTTGAACGTTTTAACATTACCTTAAAAGATAACTATCAAGTAAGTGATAAGCTTAAAGTAGGAATATCTCTATTTGGAACACATTCTAAAAAGAATAATTTCGTAACAGATGCTGATGCTGCTATTAACCCTATTAACTACTCTAGAAATGCAAATCCATACTTAGCTCCTTACAATACAGATGGTAGTTATATGTACGATAAAGATATCTCAGGATATGAAGATAGATACGTACCTTTTAACTTTGCAGAAGAAAGAACGAATACAAGTTATGAGTTAGTTAATAAATCTTTTAAAGCTGTATTTGATTTAGAATACCAAATCTTGAATGATTTAAAATTAACCTCTCAATTAGGTTTACAACTTGACAAAAGTGATACAGAAAAGTATTTAGGAAAAGAGACATACTCTACACGTAAGTTTAAAGAAGCTACTAGATATTATGATAGAGCTACTAAAACATATAAGTATTTCTTACCTGATGGAGGTATTATAGAAAACTTTAATGATGATATGTTCCAATACAACTGGAAAACACAGGCTACTTATAACGCAATCTTCAACGATATGCATGAAGTAGATGTAATGGCAGGTATGGAGATTAGAAAATCTGATCAAACAATCATTAAGTCAAAAGGTTTTGGTTATGATGCTAATACCTTAACTACTAAACCTATTATATTCCCAGAGGGAAGTACAGAATCAAAAGAAAAAAAATATGAAACTTATAAAAAGACTGTAAACGAAAATGCTTATGCATCATTCTTTGCAACTGCTTCATATACATACAACAGAAAATATACTGTCTTTGGAAGTGTAAGAGCCGATGGTTCTAACTTATTCGGTGTTGACCCTAAATACAGATACGTACCACTATGGGCTGTCTCTGGATCTTGGGATGTAACAAGAGAAAGTTTTATGGAAAACTTAGATTTCGTAAGTAATCTACGTTTACGTGCTTCTTATGGATTACAAGGAAATATAGACAAAACAACTTCTCCATTCTTGATTGGAGAATACAATACATCAACAATATTACCAGGATATCCAGGGCAAACAATACAGGTAACTGCTGCACCTAATGGTACTTTGCGTTGGGAGAAAACAACAAATACTAACCTAGGTTTTGATTTAGGTTTGTTCAACAATAGAATTTCTATTGGATTTGATGCCTACAACAGAAAAAGTACAGACCTAATAGGTCTTAAAGCATTACCTCTTGAGACAGGGTTTGAATTTACAAATATGAACTGGGCCCAAGTAACGAATAAAGGGTATGAGATTGCTATTACAACTAGAAATATCTCTACACCTGATTTCTCTTGGACTACAACGTTCAACTTCGCTCGCAATAAAAGTAAGGTAGATAAAATTCAAATATTCGATAACGAGACTTTACCATCAAGAGAAGGATTACCTGTAAATTCAGTATTCCATATTAAAACAGCTGGTTTTGATGAAAAAGGGAACTTATTATTCTGGAAAGAAGGTGAAAAAGTAACAGGAAAAGAATTCTTTAAATTATATGATCCTATGGCTGATTTCATGCCTGGTTATATGGTTGATACCAATCTGACCCCTGAAGAGTACCGTAACTTATATTCTTATGCAGGTGATAAAGATCCTAAATTCACTGGAGGTCTTATTAATACAGTAAGAGTTAAGAACTTTGATCTAACAGTATCTGCTGCTTTTAACATAAAGCAAACGGTACAAAAAACACCTTCTTACAATGCAGCTAAAGTTGACCCAGGAAGAAATTATACAACTGATTTATTAGATATATGGTCTCCTAATAACCCTAACGGATCATTGCCTGGTTTACTTGCTAATGATAATCAAGGAAATTATAATACAGATAATGACAATTGGATGTTAGCAAAATGGTTTGATGGTGGAGATAGTGGAAACTCTTATAAATACTTAGATATCTGGACTAAAGAAATTAGTTATGTTCGTATTAGTAGTATTCGTTTAGGATACTCACTACCAAAAGACCTATTAAGAAAATTAAATGTTGATAATATCAGATTTACAGTTGAAGGTCGTAATTTATTTGTATTTGGAACAAATTATGATGGTTATTTCGATCCAGAAACGTATGGTAATATCTATACACAACCAATCCAAAAGTCATTCACTCTAGGATTAAATGTAACTTTCTAACATTGTATCATAATGAAAAAAACAATATTAATATTAAGTAGTTTATTCTTAAGTCTATCCTTTGTTAGTTGTGATGACTTCTTAGATATACAGCCAAGTGGAAAAATTATTCCTGAAACAGTTGAAGATTATCACAAGTTAATGTTCACTGCTTATGTAAACTACCCAAATCATAAATCTTTAAGTAATTTCCGTACAGATGAAGTAAAGATTACAATAGATGAAGAATCTTCAAAAATTTTGTCTGTAAAAGATGTTTACACTTATCAAGATGTAAATCCATCTAAACAAACTCTTAGTTTTGGATATACTCAATTTTACAAAACCATTTTCTATACAAATGATTTGATTAATAATGGAGTAAATACCATGCAAGTAGGAGATCAAAAAGAACAATTATTAGGAGAAGCTTATGGGTTAAGAGCTTTAGCATACTTTGACTTGACTAATCTATATGCTAAACCTTATGACAAAGCAACTGCTGCAACAGAACCTGGTATTGTCTTACAATTAACACACGAAATAGAAAATAAAAAGAAGAAATCAACAATAGCTGAAGTTTATACTCAAATACATTCTGATATAAACAATGCAAAAAAACACCTAAAAGTAACTTCTTTTGAAATAGGAGAAAATCATCGCTTCACATTAGCTGCAATATACGCTTTAGAAGCAAAAGTAAATCTTTATGAAAAAGAATACGAAGCAGCTCTTGTAAGTGTAGATAAAGCTTTACAATACAAAAGTGAATTACAAAATCTAAATAAAGATATTAATACATCTGTAGCAAGCTTTAAATCTGTCGAATCAATCTTAGCTTTAGAAGAAGGTTTAACTGAAGGTATACAAGAAATTGCTTTAGTCTCTGATGAATTATATAATATTTATGATAGAGAAAGTGATTTGCGTTTTAATACTTCATTTCAACTAGTAAAAGGAGAATACATTAGTAAAAAAACAGGAAATGGAGAGATGAAAGCATCATTCCGTACTTCTGAGTTATACATGATTAAAGCGGAAGCATTAGGTCACTTAAACAGATTAGCAGAAGCTAAAAGTACAATAGAAAAATTGATAGTTAGCAGATATAAGCCAGAAGCTGCTGCAAAGGTAATACAGCAACTTTCTGGTTTAGATCAAAAAGGATTTATCTCTTTTATACTTGACGAAAGAAATAAAGAGTTCGCTTTAGAAGGTCACAGATGGTTTGACTTAAGACGTTTAAACCAAAAGAAAATAGTACACAAATTTGGTAATGACACGTTTATTCTAACAGAAAATGATTTGAGATATACGTTGCCATTCCCAAAAGAAGCAAGAGAAAACAACCCAAATCTATAGTCTTCGCCAGACTCATAACCAAAAAAGCCACTCGATATCGAGTGGCTTTTTTAATATCTCTTCCCTTAATTATAGCCTAGAGCTCTACATGCTAAGTCTAAATTATATTTTATACTTTTGTATAAATTTATCACCACATGAAAATTGCTATAGTAGAAGACGAAAGCTTAGCTTCAAATTACTTACATTCTTTGCTTTTAAGACAAGAACACCTTTCTATAGATGATATAGTTATCCTATCATCTGTAAAGGAAGCTACCGCCTTCTTTTTAGCAAATAAAGTTGATTTGATTTTCATGGATATCCATTTAGGTGATGGAAAGAGTTTAGAAATATTTGAACATATAGAGATAAAAACACCTATTATCTTTATTACTGCTTATGATTCTTATGCTATACAAGTGTTTAAGCAATTCACGATTGACTATATACTGAAACCATTTACTAGCGAAGAATTAGATGATGCTCTAATTAAGTTTAAAGAGATTAGTAAACAATTTGAGATTGCTCCTACCTTAGACAGTTTAGCTAAAATAGAAAATGGGAATGATTCTTCAATCAAAGAACGTTTTCTAGTAAATAATGGGCATAAATTAAAATCTATAGAAAAAGATCAAATAGCATACTTTGTTGCTTCTGGTAAACATTTATTCCTATATACTTTTGACAACAATTCATACATCTATGATGATACGATAAAAGATATCATTAGTAAACTAGATAGTAAAACCTTCTTCAAAATAAATAGAAAGTATATCATTAATATAAAATCAGTAGCTGATATTATTAAACATAATAGTCAAAAAATAGAACTTAAAATTACTCCAAATCCTGAAGATGAGTCTCCTATTTTAGTAAGTAAAAACCAAATACTAGATCTTAAAACTTGGTTGAGTTAATTATTTCTATACTCATTATTATAAAGGCTAAATTTTCTAATACTTTTAAGATAATTCAGTACTTATAATTGTTATATTTGAGATAACACAATAACATAAACTAAAAAAATATGGATTTAGGTGAGCGCTTAATCAACTTTGTTGATACGATATTAGATATGTTTAATGCTATAAAAGGCTACTTAGAAAATGCTGTAGCTTTTTTTGAAAAGCTAAAAAACAAAATCATAGAACTACTAGAGTATTTTACTGAACAAGTAGAAGACATCACAGAAGAGAACTTGAAAGCATTAGAAGAAGAGCACTTCTTCATCTAATACTTATTTTAATATAATTCGTCTCTTCATCTCCTCTACTACTTCATAAGCAGCAGGACATATCGCTACATTTTTAAGTGTAAGATTAGATATTTGATTAAACTTCTTTCTATCTGTGTGAGGATATTCACGACAAGCTTTAGGTCGAACTTCATATATCATACAGTAATTTTCATTATCTAAAAATGTACAAGGGAGACTCTGTAAGACATAATCACGATCCTCATCAATATATAGGTACTTATCTATAAATTGCTGGGGTTTCATTTTTAAATGCTTTGCGATACGTTCTATATCCGCATTCGTAAAAAGAGGCCCAGTTGTTTTACAACAATTAGCACAACTCAAACAATCTGTTTTCTTAAACACATTGTCATGGATTTCTTGCATTTGATAATCTAAATCTTTAGGTGCTTTCTTTTTTAGTTTATCAAAATACTTTTTATTTTCATTATGCTTATCTTTGGCCAACTTGGGAAGTTGTGAAAGTGTTTTATCCATTTGCATTCTTTTGGATACAAAATTACAACAACTCTACTTTAATTTTAAAAGAAAGATTAAATAATGAAAGACCTTTTAGGAAAAGCTATTTTAGATTTTCAGACAAATAATCATCCACAGAATGTAATCACCGAAACAGATATCTCTGAAGCAGAAGAAATGGATATTGCTTATCTATTTAGAAGTTATAAAGAGATGCCAAAGATCGAACAAAAGGCTCTTAATCTGGCTAAAGGAAGAATACTTGATGTAGGATGTGGAGCTGGTACTCACACTTTTTATCTACAAGAAAAAGGAGCTGATGTAAAAGCTATAGATATTTCTCCTAACTCTATAGAAGCTTGTAAACTAAGAGGAATCAAAAATGTATCTGTTCAAAACTTACTAGACTTATCAAACGAAAAGTTTGATACTATTCTGTTATTAATGAATGGTACAGGTATCTTCGGAAGATTAATAAATACAACTAAGTACCTACAGCACTTAAAATCTTTATTAAACCCTGGTGGGCAAATACTAATTGATAGTTCTGATTTAATCTATATGTTTGATGAAGACGAAGATGGAGGTAAATGGATACCAATGGAGAACAAAGATTATTATGGTGAATTAACCTTTACTGTTGAATATAAAGGAGAAGTTGATGATCCTCTTGAATGGCTGTATCTTGATTACAACACACTTCAAAACGCAGCTCATAGTAATGGACTAGAATGTGAACTTATTACAGAAGGTGATAACTGTGATTACCTAGCAAGACTAAGTATCCAATAAATCGAATAATAAAAAAAGCTCTATGTTTTCACACAGAGCTTTTTTTATTATTCTTGCATATACTTCATCATAATACCTTGTAGTCCTACTGCCCATTCCTCTCCAACTTTTTGACCTTTTTCAAAAAGCACTTCACTCTTATCACTAAGTTTTTTACCTACTGGAGACTCATAAAACTGTATAAGTTGCTTAACATCTTCATGACTAAATTCTGTCATATACATCTCTGCCATCTTATCAACTAAAACAACCATGCTTGCTTTTAATTCTTTTTCAAAATCTGCACGTTTAGTTTCCTCTACATTTAATGACAATTCTTTAGTTAACAATTCAAACGTCTTTAATTGTCCGCTTAAATCCATATACTTTTTAGTATCAGCTTTAAATGCATCTTGTGCAAAAGAAAACTGAGCTACTAATACCATTGCAAAAGCAAGTATTATTTTTCTCATAGTTTTTATTTTTAAACCTTCTTGTAAATTTAAAGCTATTTAAGGAATATCCAAATATTTATGTGTTTGAACAGAAATTTTCCACTTAGGGTTTTTCTTTACATACTCAACAATAAGAGGATTCATCTCAGCGCGTTTACTCCACTCCACTTGTAATAACAATAGTGCATCTTTATTAACTCTTGCTGCTTGCTCTTCTGCAAAAATGAAGTCATGCTTATTGTATATCACAACTTTTAATTCATTTGCTGCGTCATACACACTTTGAGTTGGTAATTTATTCTTTTTAGGAGATAAACATATCCAATCGAAATCACCTGTTAATTCATAAGCACCAGACGTTTCAATATTCGTTTGTAGACCCGCTTTCTTCAATTCAGCTGTAATCACATCTAAATTATACATCAAAGGCTCACCTCCTGTTATAACAGCTAAATTAGCTTCTTCACTTGCACGTGACACTATCTGCTGAACATCAGTTAAAGGATGTAATTCAGCATCCCAACTCTCTTTTACATCACACCAATGACATCCAACATCACACCCACCTAATCTAATAAAATACGCTGCATGACCAGAATAAAATCCTTCACCTTGAATAGTATAAAACTCTTCCATTAGAGGTAATATTCTCCCTTCATCTAATGCTTCTTTATCGTAATCTTTCGTCATTTTACTTTTTACATTAAGACAACAAAGATAAACGATAATAACATTCTAATAAACAATAACAAAAAAAACTCAACTGTAAAATCACAATTGAGTTTTCTTGATATTTAATATTCTAATTATTGTAATACTTTAATAGTACTCTTTGCAAACTCATTTTGAGGATCCAACTCTAATACTTTATTAAAGAACTTGATAGACTCAGCATTTTCTTCTTGATTCGCATGATAAGTAGCTAAAGAAGTATAAGCTTCAATTACTCTGTCTTTATTATCAGCTTTATCTAAAGTACCTGCTTCTGTAAGTTGTTTAATAAAACCAGAATACGCTTCATATACTTTCTTATAAGCCTCATCATCTTTCAGAAGACGATTAGCTCTAGCTTTAAAGAAATAAGCTTCTGCTAACTTAGCATCACCTTCAATTGCTATTGCAAAATATTTATCTGCTTCTTTTAAAGCTTGCTCATTATTACCACTTTCATCATCTCTTCCTAATACATAATAACAATATCCTGCGTAATAATTATCATAGACATAGTTGCTTTGTCCTTTAATAGCTCCTGAAATCACAAATACATCAATAGCTTCTTTTAGATTATTCTTTCTGAATAATTCTAGGCCTAATGCATGGAATTCTTCTGCTACTTCAGGGTCAACTTTAATAGCTTGTTTTAAACTTTCTATGCCTTTAGCATAATATCCATTGTTCTCCTTAGCGATATTCAAGTAACTAACACCTAAATATAGATGATCTCTACCAATAGTTTTTTTTGCTTTTGAAATATACTTTTCTAAACCTTCTACAGCTACAGCATAATTAGCATTATGATATCCAGCATAACCTAAGTATCTAAAAATACGGTTATTTACTCCTTCTTCATTTTTAAGAGAATTAGCTAAGCTTTCCAATTTTGTATACTCTCCTGTTACCAAAAGAAAATCAGCATACTTCATTCTTGCCTCAATAGAGTTATCTGAAGCACTGATATACTTTTGAAAATACTCTTCAGCTTTGACCATATTTTGCTCTTTCTTAGAACTATCCTGAACTGACCATAAATAGTAACTATCAGCAATTTCTCTTAATGCAGGAGCATAATTTGGATTAACAGCTAAAATTTCTTCACATGCTTTTATAGCCTCAGCAAAACCACGTCCTCTTTTAGTGATAATAGCCAATTGTAATTTAGCATCTAACAATGACTCATCATATGATATTGCATTTCTAAATGCAGAGAAAGCCTCATTAAAGTTATTCTCAGCTAAATAAGCCTTACCTAAAATATTATATGCGTTTGCATTAGTGTAATCTGCGTTAATAACATCCTGAGCTATTGCAATTGCTTCTTTTGGTAATTTATTCTCTGAAGAAATATAAGCTGAAGCAACTAATAACTTTTCATCATAGTCCTTTTTTCGAATACTATTTAAAGCCTTATCTAAATTTTCTTTAGCTACAGGCACGTTGTTTTCTTCCAAGGCTAATTGTCCTAATCCTATATAATTAAGGAAACCTTTACTCTTAATTGCTATACCCTTCTCAAAATAAGAGCGAGCAGATTCTACTTCATCTTCTAGTAAGAACACATCCCCTAAATAATAGTAGTTCTTACCATCATTAGGTTTACTTTCAACTAAAGACTTTAAAATAGCCTTTGCTTTATCATATTGTTCATCCTGAATAGCCTTCTTCGCTGTTTCTAAGTCTTGAGCAAAGCTTGTAGCGCTAATTAGAGCTATTGCAAGTAATGATTTTAGATTTCTTTTATTCATAATCTAGATATATAATTTGATTTAACGATTTTTCTTATATTTCTTTTCTCACGTTTAATTCTCTAGGAGGAACTTTAAATGGTACTAGATTTGATTTCAAAACAATTCGTTGTCCCTTATATCCAGCGATATAAGAAGCATATCCAACACCTAAACCAGATTTTCCTTGAATATCCACTACATACAAATCTCTAGTAAGTGGATATGTTCCCTCTGCTATATTATTCTGTGATGGCTTATAATACTTACTATCCTTAGCATTCTTAACTGATAGTACTTTTAATTGAGCTACTTTCTCTTCTAATTCTACAGTTGGTTGAGTAAGCCAATTCAAACCAATAACACCTATCGCATCAGAATTCTTACTAACATAATCAATCACACTTTCAGTATCACCAGCAAAATAGGCATAATCCTTTGTGAATTCACTAACACCAGCTTTTTCCTTGAAAGAAGACACTATACTAGAATTAATATTATCAAAAACTAAGATCTTCTTATTTGATTTATCGGCAGAACTACTTTTTAAATTATTCAGAATCCCTTGATAATCAACAATACTATCATTAAAAACCTTACTTGTTACAAAGACAATTGCATCAGTTGCAAAGTGAGTCATCTTAGGCTTTACCCTACCTTTAAAATGTTCTACTTCTAAATCTGTAAGTTTACGAGGTAACACTGCTACACGAATCGAATCATTCATTAGCATATTCAATACTTCTCCTTCAGATTTCTTAACCAAATCCACCTTTACTCTGTTATACTCATACATAAATACTTCATTCACCTCATTCACTATTGGATAAACTGATTCATCAACAAGAATTCGTGTATAACCAGAAACTGGTGTTTCATCTAATGCTTTATAATCTATCTCCATATTACTCTGAGTAGATTGTACTTCTTTCTTTTTACATTGTATGAAAACAACTGAAAATGCAGTAAAAGCTAAAACATAGCTTAAAACTCTAAAACCTCTTTTTATCATTTAATAAGTAGTATCTAAAAAATCTTATTTTATAAAGATAGAAAAAACAAATAACTTCAATTGTTAAGATTTGAACAAAAAAAGAAAGCCGCTAAAAGCGGCTTCATATTTTAAGAATCAATCCTGATTCCAAAGTCTTATAAATCTAAATACTCCATACACAATTAATAATCCTCCGAAAAGCATTCTATGTGTGTATTCAAGGGCTATAGGCATATTATCCCAAAACAAAAACATGCAACCTAATCCTAAATAAAGTAAAAAGAAGCATAGTCCGAAAACAAACAGAAATCGCTGTACTAGCGATTTCTGTTGAAATTTATTTTTAAACATACCTATTGTACTTGGATAGTAATTGGTAATGTAAATTGTGATCTAACACTTCTATTGTTTTGAATAGCTGGTTTCCATTTTGGCATAGATTTAAGTACACGTACTGCTTCTTTACCAGCACCGTAACCTGGGTCACGAGCAACTTTAATATCAGTTAATGAACCGTCTATCTCGACAATAAACTGAACGATAACTTGGATTCTTTTCACTCCTGAATCGATATCTGGTGTTCTGAATCTACTGATAAATTGTTTGTTAAAAGCCGCCATACCACCTGGGTATTCTGCTCTAACTTGTACTGCTACGAATACCTTATTAGGGTCTCCATCTCCAGATACTTCTTGTTTTTTATCTTTATCAGCTTCACCTGTACCTTCTCCAGTTTTGATTTCACCTTTTTCCTTATCCCCTTTAGCATCTTTCACTCCTGGATCTGCATCCTTAAGTTCTTCTTGATTAGTTAACTTTTCAGTTACTTCCTCTTTTTTCGCTACTTCAGGTTCAACGAATTTTTTAGTATCATTCACGTTCTTCACTTCCTCTACTGGTGGTGGTGGAGGTGGAACTTCTTCTGGTGGTGGAGGTAATTCCTCTACCGGTGGTGGAAGATCGATCTCCTTAATTTCTAAAGGCACATCGTATTTCTCCACGTTTTTAACTCCAAAAGTACCTTTTGCCATGTCTATCAACATTGGAGAAGCAATTGCTAATCCAAAAAGAGCCATACCAGCAAACAAAGCTACTGTAGTAACCTTTGGGTTTTCTGATCTTAATTGATAAGCTCCGTAAGATTTGTTACGTCCTTCGAAAACAATATCAATCCAATCTTTTTTAAAGATATTTAATTTTGACATTTCTTTTTATTATTTAGACGTTAACTATTTCTCACCTAAGAACTCTAAATCCTTATCAGAGATATCAACGATAGCATAAGTTTTAGTACCTGTAATTGCCATTTCGTCTAAGATATCTACTAGATTACGATAATTTGATTTCTCACTAGCTTTGATAATTACAATTAAGCCATCTTCAGGATTTTGAGAATAAGCCAAAGCTTTTTTGGTATTCTCCATAATTACTTTTCTTATCCCGTTTTGACCGTATGAACTATCTGTTGGTCCTTCTAATGGTGCATTAGGCATACCTAAGTACCATTTTATTTTATTATCCGCTCCGATTAAGACAGTCATCGTACGATTCTCATCTACTTTCGTTTTATCTTCTTTCTTTGCTTCTTCAGACTTGTCTGGCATAGCTAAGTTCATCGACTGCGGTTTATTCATTGATGTAGTCAACATAAAGAAAGTAATCAATAAGAAAGCAAGATCCACCATCGCAGTTAAATCCACTCCAGCATTCTGCTTTTTACTTCTTACTTTTTTATCCTTGTCGCCTCCACCTGTATTTAATTCAGCCATTTACAGTTTGTTTAATGATTAAAAATCCTCATTTCTTAGACCTGTCACCAAATAGAATTTGTTTAGACGTTGCTCCTGCATAACATCCATAACACTTTTCACTTTTGGATAGTTTACAGTTGCATCAGCTTTAATTGCTACTTCAAGAACTTTATTGTTCAAGTCTTTAGCTACAACACGAGCAGTCTGAACCCAATCCTTTAATTGGTTATTTACAGAATCTGTAGGAATCCCAGGTTGGTTTGAAGTAACTTTATTTCTAACATCTGGCGGAAGATTTAAGAAACTTTTCAAATCTTGCATTGGTGTACCAACACCTTCTAAGAATGAAAAAGTCTTTTTCTCTTCATCATTAAATTCTATATTGTAACGCTCTCCCATTTTTTCAAGAGTTGCGATACGATCCTCTCTACCTAAAACCCCAAAGAAAACCTTTTCTGATCCTTCTTCACCTCCGATAGTAACTGTAGCTAAATTCACCTCTGGTAATTTAGTTTGTACTGTTGAAGATGGAGTATCCACAGGTAATGGTTCTGGCATTTTAGCAGTAGAAGTCAATACGAAGAAAGTCAAAAGTAGGAACGACACGTCACACATTGCGGTCATATCCACTCTCATACTTTTCTTTTTCATTTTACCTTTTGCCATTGATAGTGTTTTTTTATAAACTAAACCTGTATTGATTCTAAGTCTACACAGGCTTAGTATTATTATTATTTACTTATTCTAATTACTTTACTAAACCTTTGAATCTTCTGTAAGATTGAGTAATAGCAAATCCTGCTTCGTCAATTGAATAAGTTAATCTATCAATTTTAGTTGTAAATGAGTTATACATAACAATAGCTAATGTAGAAGTACCAATACCTGTTGCAGTACATACTAACGCCTCAGAAATACCTGTTGCTAATGCTGCTGAGTCAGGAGTACCAGAAGTTGCTAAAGCTGAGAACGCTTTAATCATCCCTGTTACTGTACCTAATAATCCTACTAACGTACCAATAGATACTAATGTAGCTAATACGATCATGTTTCTTTCTAACATTGGCATCTCTAATGTAGTAGCCTCTTCGATCTCTTTTTGAATAGCTTCAGTAGCTTCTTCGCTATTGAATCCTTCTTTTTTCATTTCTTCATACTTGATTAATCCAGCTTTTACTACGTTAGCTACTGACCCTTGTTGAGCGTCACATGCATCCATAGCCTCGCTGATTCTTCCAGCATTGATGTTTCCTTGTAAGTCTTGTACGAATTTACCTACATTACCTTTTCCTGATGCTTTAGAAATTACAAAGAATCTCTCGATTGAGAAAACTACAGTCATTGTTAATAATCCAATTAACGCCGCTACTACAATTCCTCCTTTATAAACCATTCCCATGAAGTTCCCTGGTAGTGGATGTCCGTTTTCTGGATCACCGTTTTCAAAGTTAGCTGGGTTACCCATTACAAATTTCCAGATAATGTAACCAAATACAATACAAAATACTACTGCTAGTGATGCAATTACTCTGCTTGCTCCTGAACTAGATCCTTTTTTCTCAACTGATTCGTTTGATACTTTTGTCATCTTTTTAAAAATTTAATTCTTTTTTTTTCAATTATTACTTATTACTTATTTTCTCTTTTAAAACTAATGAGAGTCGCAAATTTATGTTTTTAGATCAAATAAAAAAATTTATAATGATTTTTTTCAACTCTTTCTTTCTTGATTTAACACAGAGGAAATTTAACACCCCGTATTAAAAGGAAATGTTAAGCTAAGGTAAAGATAACAACTCTAAATGAAATAAACTAAAGCATTTTTTACATTACCTTCAAATTTAACATTTCAAATTTATATATAATTTATTTTGCGAATACATTATCTTTGTTAAAGTTTAAAGATGTTTTTTACAAAATGACAACTATGAATAAAGAAAATTTCAGCACTAATCTCCAACAAGGCTATTCTTTTAAAGGAGATTATATTACTATAGGTGCAGCAAAATTAGAAGGTGAGATTCTAGCCGATCACTTTATCAATATTCCACTCAAAACCATTAATAGACATGGACTTATAGCGGGGGCAACGGGTACTGGTAAAACCAAAACAATACAAGTATTATCTGAGCAACTTTCTGCTAAAGGTATACCTGTTTTAATGATGGACATTAAAGGGGACTTTAGTGGTATAGCAATGAGTGGTGTAGAAAATGACTTTATAAAAGACAGACATTCTAGGATGAACTTGCCTTTTACCCCTTCTGGATTCCCTGTGGAGCTATTATCAATTTCGCAACAAAATGGCGTAAGACTTAGAGCTACCATAACTGAATTTGGTCCAATCTTATTCAGTAGAATACTAGATTTAAATGAAACTCAGTCAGGTATCGTCTCTCTTGTATTTAAATACTGTGATGATAAACAACTTCCTTTACTCGATTTAAAAGACTTTAAAAAGACACTTCAATACTTAACTAACGAAGGAAAAGAAGAAATAGAAGCAGAATATGGTCGTATTTCCGCAGCTTCAACTGGCGCTATTATTCGAAAGATAATAGAATTAGAACAGCAAGGAGCAGATATATTCTTTGCAGAACCTTCTTTTGATATACAGGATTTAATGCGCATTGACGAGAACGGGTATGGGTATGTAAACATTCTACGTCTAACAGATATACAAGACAAGCCTAAACTTTTCTCTACTTTTATGCTAAACCTACTGGCACAAGTTTATTCTCAGATGCCAGAACAAGGAGATAGTGGACAGCCAGAACTAGTAATCTTCATAGATGAAGCACACTTAATATTTAACGAAGCTAGTAAAACACTATTAAATCAAATAGAAACCATCGTTAAGTTAATCCGTTCTAAAGGAATAGGAATTTACTTTATCACACAGAATCCTACTGATATTCCTAATGGTGTACTAGCACAACTAGGTCTAAAAATACAACATGCATTACGCGCATTCACAGAAAAAGATCGCAAAGCAATAAAAACTGCTTCAGAAAATTTCCCTTCTACTGAATATTATAAGACGGATGAGATTATTACTTCTATGGGAACAGGAGAAGCTTTAGTAACTGCTCTAAACGAAAAAGGTATCCCTACCCCACTTGCAGTATGTACTATGCGTGCACCTATGAGTAGAATGGATATTTTATCTGATCAAGAAATAAATAACCTCATAACCAAATCTTCTCTTGCTAAAAAGTACAATGAGTATTTTGACAGAGAAAGTGCTTATGAAATATTAAATGCAAAACTTGAAGCTCTAAAACAAGAAGAGCAAAAGACAAAAGAAACAAAAACAAGTGCTACTAAAACACAACAAGGAAATAGTGATGTTACAAAAGGAATTATTAAAGTTGTAACTAGTGCTACTTTTATAAGAGGCGCTTTTGGTATCTTAAATAAAATATTATCAGGAGGAAACTCTAAGGGTAAACGTAAATAAATTTAAAAGGGTATATGTGATCACATATACCCTTCTTCTTTATATTATAGAAGAGACTTTATCTTATTCATCACTTCTTCACTATCCCATTTGTGTATAATCTCATCCATTTTCATGACCTCATCCATAATACCTGCCTGTCTATCCCCTTCTGCTAAAGCTGATACATAACTTTCTGTACTAAATGTAACCCTATCATATAAAGGTAACCACAGACTAGGGTACTTAGCTGCAAATTTTGCCTCGATCTTTTTTCTTAACAAGAACATATCATCAGCCGTATCCTCACTCATCTCTCTAAAGTTGCGATAAGACAGCTCTGCTATAGCATCTCCATTAGGCTTTCTTTCTTCTTGGTATTTTTTTAATACATCAAACCAACTACCACTTCCTACCTGATTTATTATTTGATTTAACACATATACATCTTCCAATCCCGCATTTAATCCTTGCCCATAAAAAGGAACTACTGCATGTGCGGCATCACCGATAAGAGCGACCTTATCTTCAGACACCCAAGGAAAGCACTTCATTGTAACCAATGAATTCACAGGGTTCTCTCTAAATTGTTCCAAATAATTTGGTATCAAAGCGTCTACATCCTTAAAGTAAAAACTAAAGAACTTTCTAATTTCCTCATCCGTTTGAACAGTATTAAAAGAGACTTCCCCTTCATAAGGCATAAATAATGTACAAGTAAAAGAACCATCAACATTCGCCAAAGCAATAAACATAAAGTCTTTTCTTGGCCAAATATGAAATGCATTCTTAGATAACTGATGTTCTCCATTAGGCATTGCTTCTATACGAAGTTCTTTATATCCTAAATGTAGATATGATTGTTGATATTCGAATCTACTTTGTTTTTGCATTTTAGATCTGACTCTAGAATATGCACCATCAGCACCAAAGATCAAATCAGTTTTAATCTCATTCCACTGATCACTCTCTTTCTCTGCTGTATATAAGATCCCTTCTTTTAGATTAACATCCCATATAGGAGTATCAAACTTAAATAACACACCTTCTCTTTCTGCAATAGAAATCAAATCTTTATTTAACCCTCCTCTCGAGATTGCCCATATTGAATCTCCTTTTATACTATAAGGTTGATATTTGACATTTCCATCCTCAGTATGGATTGCTCTTTCAGACATTGGGATACCTAGTTCCCTTACCTCATCTTCTATTCCTAATTCTTTTAATATGCGCCACCCTCGATCTGATAAAGCTAAATTAATAGACCTTCCTCTAAAATCTATATTTCGAATATCCTCACTCTTATCATATACTGTTACTGTATAGCCTTTCTTTTTTAAGCTGATTGCCAACACCACACCTACTAATCCACTACCAACTATTGAGACATCTTTTACCATGACGCTAACTAATTTATTTTTAACAAATTAAAATACAAATCCTTTGATTACTTATATTTTAACTCCAATATTCTAAGTATATTTAAGCAACAACACAACTAACAGATTCCCTATGAAAGATTTAATTTGGATCCTAGTGATACTTCTTTTAACAGGGTGGTATCTCTTTTACATCGTCTTCAATATAGAACATATTTTAGTCTCTATATTGCTATTTGCTGCCACTATACTTTCTTTGTATAATATATTCTTTTGTGACAAACCTATAAAAAAATAAAGAGTCTCGTGAGACTCTTTATTTTTGTTTATTTTTTAAACTCTATCTTTTGTCCTACTGCTAAGCCTTGTGATTTTGCAAATGCTCCACACATATGGAACAATAATCTAGCCCCAACATTTCCATCCCAATCATCTTCTCCTGGTGCTACCTCTACTAAATCCATCCCTATAATTAACTTATTAGATTCTGATAAACGAGTAATCATATAAGTTGCTTGCTCATAAGTTAATCCTCCTGGTACTGGTGTTCCTGTATTTGGACAATACCAAGCTAATAAAGCGTCAATATCAAAACTAATAGCTACTTTCTCAGGTAATGAAGCGATGATTTGATCACATTTATCTTTCCAACTCATCCCTTCAAATTCATCTTTCTTCAAATCTGCATCAGTATGTACTAACACTCTACCATCAGCTTCTACTACTGTTGCTACTTCTTGCTCACAGAAATCACGAATACCTACTTGTACAATTGTCTTTACTTGAGGTAATTTTAAAGTATTGAACATAATAGACGCATGAGAATAAGTAAACCCTTCATAAGCATCTCTTAAATCCATATGTGCATCAAAGTGTAAAATACCAAAAGCATCGTGATGTTTTGCTAAAGCATTGTAATATCCAAATGGAGTACTGTGATCTCCTCCTAATAATACTACGCGTTTTCCTTTTGTCATCCAGTAAGATACTTTCTCTTCTACTTCTTTGTGAAATTTATCACATACTGCATTGATTGTATCTAAATCTTTTTGTAACTCTGGTAAGTCTGCAATGTTCTCACCATTCTCAAGTGCTTCAATGATTGGCTGAGCCATTTCTTTATACTTCGCACTATCTGTTGCCCAATGTTCTGGAGCTTCATCTATATAAATACCCAATTTCCATAAATCAGGATATTGTTGGTGTAATAAGTCTACTTGATAAGAAGCTTCTAATATAGCTTCTGGCCCTTCTGACGCCCCTGCTCCATAACTTACTGTTACTTCCCATGGTGCTGGTACCACTATAATCTCACTTTCCTCTGCTGTAAAAGGCAATCCATATATCGTCGCATCTGCTAACCCTGGTTGAGATGGATCGAAATTATCTATCTTATTTTGTTTAGTTGACATCGTATTTTATTTTTTTGCAAATGTAATTTAATTTAAATGATAGACAAATCAGGCAAATTAAATTCTATTAAATAACTATTCATTCCTTATTTTCTCTACTACACTAATGCAGTAATATATCATACTAATAATCTAAAAAAGACTATCTGCTTTTTTCAGAATCTCTCCGAAACGATATATATCTTCATAAGAAGTATAGAAAGGAACTGGTGCTAACCTAACTACATTAGGCTCTCTCCAATCTACAATTACTCCTTCATTCATTAAATACGAAAACAGATCTTTACCCTTTCCATGAAGAAAAACAGAAAGCTGACTTCCTCTTTCGATTTCTTTTTTAGGCGTGATTAATTCATAATTAGCATTAACCGCTTTAGCCACATCCTCCATTACAAATTCAAGGTAAGCAGTAATCTCTCTCTGTTTTGTTATCAAAGCCTCCATTCCCACTTCATCGAACATCTCTATAGATGCTAAATAAGGAGCTAAGCTAAGAATAGAAGGATTACTAATCTGCCATCCATGTGCACTCTCTACTGCATCAAATTTTTTCTCCATTAAGAAACGACGTTCTTTATTATGTCCCCACCATCCAGCTAATCGAATCAAATCTTTATCTGTATGATAACGTTCATGAATGAAACAGCCTGATGCACTACCTGGCCCAGCATTCATATACTTATAACTACACCATGCAGCGAAATCTACATTCCACTCATGTAACTTTAACTCTATATTACCAGCAGCATGAGCTAAATCCCATCCTACCTTAGCTCCATATTGATGAGCATGAGCTGTAATGGTTTTGATATCAAACACCTGCCCTGTATAATAGTTAAGTCCTCCTATTAATACTAAAGCAACCTCTTCTCCTACTTCATCTATCTTTTCTAATATATCCTCTAATCTAAAGTTATGTTCTCCAGGTCTTTTCTTTAACTCTATAATAGCTTCTTTAGGTTCTAACCCATGCAACCTTACTTGAGACTGTATCAGATATTGATCACTCGGAAATGCTTTCTCCTCACATATAATCTTATACTTACTAGCAGTAGGACGATAAAAAGTAGTCATCAGTATGTGAAGGTTAACAGTCAATGTATTCATCACTGTAATTTCTGACGACTTCGCTCCTGCTATTCTACTCAATGGTTCACTTAAACGTTCGTGGTAATCCCACCAAGGTTTCTCTGCGTAGAAATGCCCCTCTACTGCTAAAGCCCCCCAATCATTCATAACCTCATTGACATACTCTACAGCTCTTTTGGGTTGTAGTCCAAGCGAATTACCTGTAAAATATATAACCTGTTTTCCATTTACCTCTGGAAAGTTAAACTCATCTCTGTACTTAGCTAAAGGATCTTTTTCATCTAAGCTCTTTGCATAAGCAAGTGTATTTTCAAAAGTCATTATATAGGAGTATTTCTGATTAAGTATTAACTGTAAATTTACTTCTTTTTAAACAAATAAGTTCCTAAATATAAGATAAAAGTCCGCTCTATGCTATTCATAAAAAAAGCCTTTGAGAATCTCAAAGGCTTTCTAATTTATTTTGATTGATCTATTACAGAATCAACATTGCATCTCCGTAAGAGTAGAATTTATATTTCTCTTCTACAGCTTCTTTATAAGCTTTCATCATTAAGTCATGTCCACAGAATGCAGAGATCATCATTAATAATGTTGACTTAGGCATGTGGAAGTTAGTCACCATACAATCAGCGATACTGAAATCATAAGGAGGGAAAATAAATTTATTTGTCCATCCCACGAATGGGTTTAACGTTTGACTAGAAGAAACAGAACTTTCTAATGCACGCATACTTGTTGTACCGATAGCACATACTCTATTCTTTCTCTCTTTAGCTGCGTTTACAATATCACAAGCTTCTTGATTCACAAACATCTCTTCTGAATCCATCTTGTGTTTAGATAAATCTTCTACCTCTACTGGGTTGAAAGTACCTAAACCGATATGTAATGTTACATTAGCAAATTCAACACCTTTTATCTCTAAACGTTTTAATAAGTGTTTAGAGAAGTGTAATCCTGCTGTTGGTGCAGCTACAGCTCCTTCTTCAGTAGCATAGATAGTTTGGTAACGCTCAGCATCTTCTGGCACTACTTCACGATTAATGTACTTAGGAATCGGAGTTTCTCCTAATTCTTGTAATTTAAATCTAAACTCTTCGTAAGAACCATCGTATAAGAAACGTAAAGTTCTTCCTCTAGAAGTTGTATTATCAATTACTTCAGCTACTAATGAATCATCATCACCGAAGTATAATTTATTACCGATACGTATTTTACGAGCTGGGTCTACTAATACATCCCATAAACGTTGTTCAGCATTTAACTCACGCAACAAGAATACTTCAATTCTCGCACCTGTTTTTTCTTTATTACCGTATAAACGTGCAGGAAATACTTTCGTGTTATTTAACACCATCACATCTCCCTCGTCAAAATAGTCAATTAAATCCTTGAATAATTTGTGCTCTATCGTCCCAGTTTTACGATCTACTACCATTAGGCGTGCCTCATCTCTGTTCTCTGCTGGAAACTCTGCCAATAATTCTTCAGGCAAATCAAAATTAAAGTTTGATAACTTCATTGAATATGTGTTTTGTTAGAAAATAATACTAAACTAATTTGGAAATCTAAGAGTATAGATGTCCAAATTGAGTACAAATATACAACCTCAGAGTAGGGGTTGTCAAGTATTTAGCCATATTTAATTTTACAGCTCTATTTTTTAACAATATTTACACCGATTTCAGCCAAACAATCCCAGTAATTTATAAATGACTTAGTTACAACCTCTGCTTCTAAAATAGTAACCTCTCCTTTCAGAGATAATGGAGCAAAAGCCATAGCCATTCTATGGTCTTGATAAGTTTCAATCTCTATTCCTTCTCTCATCCCTTTAGAAGGGTGAACAACAATAGATTCTTCTGTGATATCAACCACACCACCTAATTTAGTTAGCTCATTCTGTAAAGCCACTAAGCGATCTGTCTCTTTTATTTTTAAAGTATGTAGTCCAGTCATTTCACAACGAATGCCTAAACCAAAACAAGTCACAGCTATAGTCTGTGCCAAATCAGGAGTCTCTATCAAATCTGCTTTAAACTCAAAGTCTGTCTCTCTTACTTTTTCTAATTTTATGGTATAGTCTTCTAAGTATGTAGTCTCTACACCTAGTATAGTATACAGTTGACTTACTTGACTATCTCCTTGTAAGCTATCCTCTTTATAACTCTTCAGTTGCATAGTCGTTCCTATAGGTGACAGTGCTACAAAAGAATAGAAGTAAGAGGCAGATGACCAATCTGATTCTACTGTAAACTGTTCTGTACTAGCCTTGACTAAAGGTTTTACACTAATGATGTTCCCATTAAAAGAGCTCTCCACTCCTAATTGGCTTAACAACTGTAGAGTCATCTCTATATAAGGACGAGAAGTAATATTACCTACCAAGTGTAATTCTATTCCATTCTTTAACCTAGTCCCTACTAATAATAGTGCTGTGATATACTGACTACTCACATCCGCAGGTAATTCTACCTTACCTCCTATTGCGATTTGGCCTTTTATATGAAGTGGAGGATATCCCTCTTTCTTACTATATGTGATATCAGCCCCTAACTGTCTTAGTGCTTCCACTAGTACACCGATAGGTCTTTCTTGCATACGACTACTCCCTGTCAGAGTAAGCTCACGAGTACTACACAACGAATAATAAGCTGTCAAAAATCGCATAGTAGTCCCCGCGTGATGTATATCTACTACATCACCCGTAGATGCTAATGCACCTTGCATGGCACATACATCATCAGAATCAGATACATTCCCTATCGTTAAAGATGGAAACAACTCTTGCAATATTAATAATCTATTGCTTTCGGATTTACTACCAGAGATAACAAGCGTCTTGTCATGCTCTACTTTACTTTTTAACAGCTTAATATTCACGTATTCTCTATTTTAATTTTTCATTATTGTGGTGACGGTCGTGATCTCTCTTTGTTTTCAAGTCCATCTTTTTGTCAAATGCCTCTTGTAGATTCACACCAGTCTGATTCGCTAGACACATCACTACGAATACTACATCTGCTAGCTCCTCGCCTAAATCTTTATTCTTATCACTTTCTTTTTCAGATTGCTCTCCATATCTTCTAGCGATGATACGAGCTACCTCTCCTACTTCTTCTGTAAGCTGAGCCATATTCGTCAATTCGTTAAAATAACGAACACCGTGTTCCTTAATCCAATTATCAACTGCTAACTGTGCATCTTGAATATTCATAATTACTTATTTTTTGTTTTAAAAATTCTTCCTTTTACCCATTTGTCATAAACGAACATCAGTGCGATAAAGATAATATACTTTACCACAAAACTAATTAAACACTGCTCATCACCTGAAAAAGCACAACCGACCTCATCTGTTAAGAACCACGTCATCATCACATAGATAACCGTGAATAAACTAAACTTTACTAAACTATTCATTATTCTTTATTTTGACTATCTATTACGATTGTTACAGGTCCATCATTTAGCAATTCTACTTTCATATCCGCTCCGAATTTACCTGTTTGTATACGTTTACCTAAATCATTTTCTAACTTATCTATAAACTTCTCATACATAGGTATAGCGAAGTCTGGCTTAGAAGCCTTAATATAAGAAGGTCTATTTCCTTTTTTCGTAGAAGCATGTAAAGTGAATTGACTTACTAATAATACCTCACCATCTACTTCTTTTACAGACTTATTCATCACTCCATTCTCATCTTCGAAAATACGCAAATTCACAATCTTACCTGATAACCATTCTATATCTAGTTCTGTATCAATATCCTCTACCCCTACTAAAACTAAAAGTCCTTGTCCTATATTACCAACTACACTACCTTCTACAGTCACAGAAGCCTTTGTCACACGCTGGATTACTACTTTCATCTCTTTGTTCTTTTTTATTCTATTACTTACAAACTTAAAAACTTTCTAAAGTTCTACCTTCATTTCATTAGATTAATTTCTAACAATAAAGTAGAATCAGTTACTTCATAAAATATTATTAGGCAGAAAGCTACTTTTATAATAACTTAGAGGCTATATAATTTGCACACAGAACAATCTTCTAATTTTCCTTATTTTATGAAATTAAAATCCATAATAGCACTTTTTGTTGTTAGTACTTCTATCACATTTGCTCAGACCAAACAAGTTCTTATTGAGAATGTAAGAATCCTAGACCACAAGACTGCAGCCCTTACTGCGCCTATGAATGTCCTAGTCTCTGATCAAAAAATAGAGAAGATAAGCCCTTCTTCTATTTCTGTTAAAGGCAAAGATGTTACTAAAATCAATGGAAATGGAAAAACACTTATGCCAGGATTAATTGATGTACACGTACACATGGTATTCGGAGCTTTGACTATGGAACAAATGATGTCCCCTAATGCAACTCCTGAAAGCTTAATGCAAAATGTAGCTGTAGGAGCACACAGCATGCTTATGCGTGGTTTCACAAGCGTTAGAGATGCAGGTGGTCCTATATTTCCTTTAAAAGCAGCTATTGATGCAGATAAGACTGCAGGTCCACGTATTTGGCCTTCAGGTGCTACTATCAGTCAGACTGCAGGACACGGAGACTTTAGAACTCCTAATGAGCGCTCTAGACGCTTCTTTGGGAAGCCTTCTCGTGCAGAAGAGATGGGAGCTACTTTTATAGCAGATGGTCGTGACGAAGTACTTACTGCTACTAGAGAGAACCTACGCTTCGGTGCTAGTCAGATCAAAGTAATGGCAGGTGGAGGAACTTCTTCTGCTTATGATCCTATCGATGTTACACAATATACTTTTGACGAAATCAAGGCAGCTGTAGATGCAGCAGAAGATTGGGGTACTTATGTGATGGTGCACGCTTATACTCCTAGAGCAGTACAGCGCGCTATAGAAGCTGGTGTGAAATCTATCGAACATGGACAAATGCTAGATGAAGAGACTCTAAAAATAATGGCTGAGAAGAAGATTTGGTTAAGTCTACAGAACCTAATGGACAACAACGATAATATGGATGCGCAACGCAAAGAAAAACGCAAACCTGTATTAGAAGGACAAGACAAAGTATGGCCATTAGCCAAACAGCTAGGAGTAAAACTAGCTTGGGGTACTGACTTCTTATTCGAACCAGAATTAAACAAAGAGCAAAATGATTATATCCTGCGTTTACAAAAATGGTTCACTAATGCTGAAATCCTAAAGATGGTCACTCAAGATAACGGAGAGTTACTTCAGTTATCAGGATTGCGTAGTCCATACCCTGGTAAACTAGGTGTAGTAGAAGAAAATGCTTATGCAGACTTACTACTTGTAGATGGAGATCCTCTAAAAGATTTATCTCTTATTGCTAATCCTGAGAAGAACTTTATCTTAATCATGAAAGGTGGTAAAATCTATAAAAACACCATCAATACAAAGAAATAAGAATATCATTATAATATCAGAAGACTGCCTAATAAGCAGTCTTTTTTGTTTTAGTTATAGCCCATTGCTAGTCATTCTAGTTTTAATCCAAAATATGCAATAGACATATAAACGAAAAGCAATGATACAAAAGAGGTCTTACTTAGAGATACAAACATACAAGAGTATGGTTTTAAAACTAATGAAGGAGCTATGAAGTAGAATGACTCTGCAGTATGTGGCTAATGCAATTTTAGGTTTAACCTCACTAAGGCTATAAAAATTCAATTATCTTTGCGCAGTTATTTTATGACCTACATGATTTACTTCTTTATAATAAATCAGTAGTGTAAAATAACAAGGCTACTATCAAGCCTCCTTAAATTAAAATGTAATTCAAAAATATGAGAACAGAAATTTGCTCTTGTGAAGGTTTAGATCCTTTTTGTGATAAATGCTTTGGAACTGGTCATGCTCCTTTATCAACTTCAAAAAAAACTGTAACTAAACAGTCAAGCAAAGTAAAGCCGATTAAAAAAATAAAATCTTACTTACCTGAGAAAATAGACTCTTTAACTAAAATAGAAATAGATGCACTCGCGATAAAGATTATCTCTACTTTAGACTTAAAGTCTAAAAAACAAATGCAGATTCTTAATTCTATTCCTTTTAGTACATCTACTTTTAGAAGAGATTATAAAGAAAAGTTTATTGACTTAGAAAATATCGAAACTGAAAAACAACAATTGAGAAATGACTTATTTATTCTTGATCAAGAAATAGTATCAAAGAACTATAGAAGCCATTTCACATTCAGACATTTCTTATCTGATAAAGACGTTGATGTAACATCTAATCGAGAACTTAAAGGTTTAATTAGAGAATACAAAAAGCTTAAAAAATAAGCTGTTTTCTAAACCAAAACAAATACATCTGTACAGTTCACCTGTAGCCTCACTTCATGTTGTCGCGGATACCGTAATCCGTGACATCGATTAGAGGATACACACAAGACATTGTATATCTTCCCACTGTATAAAAACACATTTAACAAGCTCTATACTTGTGTTATCTCCATTGTTCATAATCTGTATGAGGTGACATCGTTTGGGTGACTTTAAACGCATTTATATATTGTAATCATGCATTCTAACCTCTATACTTGTGTTATCTCCACTGTTCATAATCTGTATTAGGTGACATAGTTTGGGTGACACACAAGATATTGTGTCTCTACTGTAAACGCATTTATATATTATAGAACCTCTGCTCCTATTAAAAAACCTTTAAAAGCGTCTTTATACCGGTACTCCGCAAAGCATCTTACACAGATAACTCCTAATGACTTATAAAGACAATCTAAAGAAGTTAAATCTTCGTCTTTACTAATCTCATATCTATCAGCTAATCTTAATCTATCCCTTGTCTCTAGACTTAAGACATAACTAAATTCTAGTTTATCCTCTATATCGATATGCATCACTACTTTTATCTTGCACAGACTTGTAGATAGCACCTCTTCTCCTAATTGTATTTTATCTACTAGGTCTTGCCCTATACAAGATATGATACCACTTAATCCATGTTTAGAGCAACTAATCATTCCCATATATTCTAATTTTAAACATAACATACTACCTAAGCACAATAGATAGCTTCAAATCAAAAAGAGCAAAAATAAAACAAATAAAACTTTATTTTAACAAAAATAAAAACACATAAACCTTTAAATTAACAATTAAAACTCATGTATCTTTCTACTGAATTCGTGTTGCTGACCCGTCCTAAAAAAACTGTACAGTTTTTAAAACATTAAAAGATGGGAAGAGAACCAAAAAACAAAGAGCGTTATCATTTAAAATTCATAGAACAAATAGTTCAAGAAATAGAGAATGGAGCAAGTCAAAATTCGGTAATTCGCGAGTATAGCCTAAATAAATCTACGCTAAATCGTTGGGTTAAGAAATATGCAAGTCCCGAGTATCATGCTACACGTAAGAATAAAGTTTATTCAGAAAGCCTTAAACGTCAAGTAGTTCATAGTATTACAGAACACCATATGACAGCACAAGAAGCCTGTATAATGTATGGTGTAGAAAGTATAAGTACAATAAATAACTGGTTGTTAGTTAATTATAATAAAAACATAGATATTTGTAATGAAATTGTTATTCCGTCACTTATGGAAGAAAAAACATCCAATACAGAATCTTTAGAAATTAAAGCTTTAAAAAAGGCTTTATCAGAGGCACAATTTAAGATAGTAGCTTTAAATACATTGATAGATGTAGCAGAGAAAAGTTTGGATATTGATATCAGAAAAAAGTCTGGTTCCAAGCAGTTGAAGAAGTAAAACTCTTATACCCTAATAAGGGAATAAAAAAAATATGTCAACTGTTTGGTAAAACTCGAAGTGCTTATTATCAGTCAATAGACAGATACGCAAGTCAATCTATTAAAGATGAGATTATTCTTCAAGAAGTTTTAAATATTAGAGCTACTCTACCAAGAGTAGGTACTCGAAAACTTCAACATATGTTACAAGAACGCTTAGGTTCGCACAATATAAGCGTAGGAAGAGATTATCTGTTTGATTTATTAGACAGTCATAAAATGTTGGTTAGGCAACGAAAGCGCAAAGCATATACAACAGACTCCAGAGCTTGGAGAGGACAGTATTTAGACTTGTATAATGGAGTAAAAGTTACTAGACCAGAACAATTTTGGGTAAGTGACATCACCTATATCAGGTTAAATAATACTTGGGGCTATTTAAGTTTAATCACAGATGCTTATTCTCATAAAATAATGGGCTATAGTTTTAGCTTAGATTTAACTACTAATGGATGCTTACAAGCCTTGAAAATGGCATTAAAGAACAGGATTTATACAGAGAAACTTATTCATCATTCAGATCGAGGATGTCAATACTGCAGTAGTGTTTATACTAAAATACTGATAGAAAACAACATATCTATTAGTACAACACAAGGTGGTGAACCAAGAGATAATGCAATAGCTGAGCGTGTAAATGGTATAATTAAAGGTGAATTTGATTTAAACTATTCAAGTTTAGGTTATCAAAAAACGATTGATAAAATTAAGAATAGTATAGAAGCTTATAACCAAATTAGACCTCATGATAGTTGTGATAGGTTAACTCCAAATCAAGCTCATTTAAAGACAGGTATTCTAACTAAGAGATGGAAGAATTATTACAAGACTAATAAACAAAAACAACAACCTGTGCAGTAATAAAAGGTTTAATAAAAATCTGTACAGTATTAAGTAGGATTATTAACTATAACTGTACAGTTATAGTAGGACGAGACAAGTCTTAGTTGCGTTGAGTCCGTAGTGAGTCCGTTATGAGTCCGTAGTGACTCCGTTTTTTGGGCTAAAATAACGGACTCACTATATACTCAAATAGCTTCTATCATTCACATATACCTAACATACCACTATGAACCTTAGAGCTACTCAAAAACTGTATTCTAAATAATCACATCATATTTAGACATCATCCTATCCTCAACTATTTTTATATTATAAGAAGTAATTCTAAATAACAAACAACACATAAAAAGCAATAAAACTAAACACAAAAACAAAACAAATACCTAATAACCAATAAAATAAACAAACAAAAAACCTATAATACAACTAAGCTTACTTTGTAAAAAACTCACGTATTGTAGTTTTTTAATACATAACTAATCTAAATAAAATCATTGTTCGTTTTGAAAAGTAAAAAAACTCCTTACTTTTGCACTTTAATTTAGAATTAGTCTTAATTACAACACACCATTATGCTACTTACTCCACTACGAACTATTACTACTCTCGTAATCAGTTTATTTTGTGCAATTGGAGTCTATGCACAAGAGCCTGTATTCACAGGTAAGATTTTAGATCTAGAAACTAAAAAAGGATTAGATACAGCTATAATCACTGTACTAGCCTCAGGAGATACCTTCTTCTCTAATGAAAAAGGAGAGTTCCAAATTCCTGAACTCTATCACTCTTCTGTTATCATCAGCCATGAAGGCTATGAAAATCTAGAAATGAAATTAAAAAAGGGAAATCAAACAATCTATTTATTACCAACTACAAAACAATTAGATGAACTGATCATCCGAAAATCTACTAATATCAATGATATCGACATTCGTAATAGTACAGGTTCTGTAATCACAGTAGACATGACACAGCTGAGTCAACGCTCAGAGTTAGACATGGCGAAGTTATTAGAAGGACAAGTAGCTGGTCTTACTGTTACTTACTCTGGAGAATTGGGCAAAAAACCAGAGATAAGACTACGTGGTAATTCTTCTTTCAACTATCAAGGAAATGCCAATGAGCCACTATTTATAATGGACGGAATTGTGATTTCGACAGAGACTTTTATGACTCTTAATCCTAATGACTTCTCCACTATCAAGGTATTAAAGGATGCCCCTGCTACCGCTCTATATGGTATTAAGGCAGCTAATGGAGTTATCGAATTAACCTCTAAAAGAGGTTTTGACGGTAAACCGATTATTAGTTATGCTATGAAACAAGGAATAACAATGAGAGGGGAAAGAACGGCTAATATGATGAATACTGATGAGAAATTAGCATTCGAACGCAGAATGCAAAATCCTGCTACTCCAGGATATCTATACTCATCTGAATATATCAATACTACATATCAGAACAGTCCTCTTCTAAGTCAGAAACTACAAGAAGGAGAGCACAAATTAGACTCCTTAAGAAGGATTAATACAGATTGGTTTAAAGAATTAGTAAAGCCTAATTATTTCCAATCTCATAACCTTAGTGTAAGGGGTGGTACCGAAAAAAACTCTTATTTCTACTCGCTGAATTACAGTAAACAAGGTGGTCGTATACCAGGCAATGATATCAATCAAATAACCGCACGTGCTAATTTAGATTATATATTAGCTCCTAATCTAACCTTATCTCTTAACAATAGTTTTGGGCTTTCGACTACCAATACTGAAAATGGAATGGATAATGATCCTACTTCATTAGCCTTTATGCTTAATCCTTATGAAACAAAGCATTCGACAAAACTAACGAGTTATTCAGATCGCTCTTATGCTGACTTAATCAATCAATACAAACAAAAACAGACTAGTAAAAGATTTAGCAGTTCCATGGTAATGCAATGGGATATATTGCCCGAATTAAACATAGCAGGGGTAATAGGTGCAGACTATTCATTAAGCGAAACTTATAAAAGAATCCTTAGTACTGCCTATAGTCAAAAGCAAAAGCCTAACAATGCTAAAGGCTTTATATCTGACTCTGATAGCAAGAACTTCGATTTTACATATAATCTACGTGCTAACTACCAAAAACAATTAGGCGATCATGATATTTTCCTAGGAGTAAATATGGATTACTATACTACGAATACAAAAATAATTGGGGGCGAAGGTCATGGAATAGATGATGAAATCAGTAGTCTATCGGGTATCAACAACTCTTTAACAGGTGGTTATGCTCCTAAAAACTCAGGAAGCAAAATAAAGAATACGCAACTTGGTTTTGGAGCTGCGTTGGGATATACTTATAAAGGAACTTATGATGTATATGGAAGTTTTAAAAGAGATGGTTCTTCCCTTTTACCTTCAAGTAAACGATGGAATGATGCATGGTCTACAGGAATAGGATGGTCTCCTATTCACTATGATTTTTTCAAGAATCAAAATATACTAACTGATTTGAAATTTAAAGCCTCATTAGGATATACAGCAAGTATGACAGGAATCTCAATAAGAGATATAGAGTCTACTTTTAGCAATCCTAATACATTCTATGGAGATTATAGATTATTAGTGCTACAAGGAATACCAAATAAAGATTTAAAACCTCAACAAACTCACTCTATAAACTACTCCGTAGATTTCGGCTTCTTTGAAAGACTAAGTCTATTAGTTAACTTCTATCAAAACACAACAAAAGATGCTATACTATCTATGCCTATAGCTATGAGTAATGGGTTTAATACATTTACTAAAAATATAGGAGAACTAGAAAATAGGGGGATAGAATTTATGTTAAGTGGAGATGCTATCCGACTAAAAGATTTTAGATGGAATACTTCTCTTTCCTTATCCTATAACGCCAATAAGGTAAAATCTCTTTATGGTACAGATAGAATATATCTAACAGAAGAATCTGTAATACCAGAATACGAAGTAGGTAAACCTCTAGGTATCATCTATGGGCTGGAAACTAATGGTATACATCCATTAACAGGAGTACCAGAATACATAGATAATGATGGTCATGTAATAGATCTAAATCAGCCAAAAAATGCAAATCACTTCAGACGTATTGGATATAGTATAGCTCCTTATAACGGCTTTTTCAACAACTACTTTACTTATAGAAATTGGGCATTAAATATAAATATCAACTATAATTTCGGTGGTAAGAAAATGTACAACCAATCTTATGTAAGAGACTATAAAAGTTCTAATTTAAATGCCATAGAGGGACAATTACAAGATAGCTGGTTTGAAGTAGGAGATGAAGATAAGGTTTATCCTATCAAAAAACTACCAAGCAATGCAGAAGAATATTATCAAAGCTTTGCTAATAATAGAACAATATATAAAACAGACTTTATCAAGCTAAATTACATACAACTTAGTTACAACTTAGGCAATAATAACTTTATCAATAAGTATTTTAAATCCCTACAGCTAAGTGTACAAGCAGATAATATCTATACATACCGTTTTCAGACAGATAGAGGTTCTTTAAATGATGTATTACAGCCAATATTAACTTTCTCTCTTAATGCTACTTTCTAATGATTAAAAAAATATTCTACTTATTCGTATTTAGTTCTCTATGGGGATGCAGTCTAGAAAATAAATCTGAGAACGAAATCTCTGGAAATGATATTATCAATTCACCTATCAAAGCTTATGGAGTACTATCACAGGCATATAAAGCTACACCTATACAACCAAAAGATTATACTTTATATACAGAAGATCTACAGCCATCTTATCTAATTAATTATCTAAAAGGAAGTAGCCTCGCTTATAAATGGGATGAAACAACCTTATCGATTAATAGTAGTTTGATATGGAATAATCACTATGATGCCATTGTCCACCTAAACGTACTATTAGAATCAGATCACAACTTCAATAGTCAGGATCCTGTATGGCAGTATATTAAAGGTTCTGCTTTAGTCTTAAAAGCCTATAATTACTTCGATTTATTACAGCTATACTCTGAACGTTATAACCCTACAGCTTTAGGTATTATCGCTAAAGATAAATTAATCGTAGAGGAAAAAGCTAGACTAACTCAAGAAGAGTCTCTTAAATTAATCAAAACATACTTATCTGAAGGTCTTGATTTAATAAAACAATCTGGTAAACATCAAAACTACTTTATCAAAGAGAAAGGGATCAACATACTACAAGCTAGAGTGGCTATGTATGAAAAAGAGTATGCAAAAGCAGAGTCCATTGCCCAAGAACTTGTAAATGATGGAGCTAAACTTCCAACCTCAACAGAGGATTATCGCAATATTTGGACTTCAGATAATACTAATATATACTGGTTATACAACAACCTAGATAATCCTAATCACTACTTATATTACGAAGATAACCAAGGGGATCTACTTTACATCAATGAAGATTATAATTTTGACTTGGACGATATTAGATATGCCGTATCTCAATATAAACACAGTATGAAAGCGACTGCTGAGGACAAAATAGAGCGTTCTCTTCTAGGTAAATACAAAAGGTCACAACTAGATAAAGACCCTAGAGATGTGGTAATGATACGCAGTACAGAGGCATATTTCATCTTAGCAGAGAGTCTTTTAGAACAAAATAAATTAGCACAAGCAAAAGAAGTTCTCAATACATTCTTATCTGCTATAAATCAGCCTAACATAGAAGATACGCCTAGTCAACAAGAACTACGTCATAAACTTCACTTCGAAAAACAAAAAGAGTTCATTGGAGAAAAGAACAACCTCTTTGATCTAAAACGATGGAATACACCCATAGAACGAAAAAAAGAAGATAGCAATACTATCATTATCAAGATAGAACCTAATGACTATCGCTGGACATGGCCAATACCCATGAATGAATTGAGATATAATAGCAATGCTCAACAAAACAAAGGCTGGCCTTCATTCAAATAAACAAAGTAAGATGAAAACAAGTTTTAAACATATAGTAAAGTCATTCACTATACTACTCCTAACTACACTATCTTTAAGTAGCTGTAGTAAAGATGATGGGGTTACTAAAGAATACTTAGGTGAAAATAAAGTTCATCTATCTACCCAAAACACGGTGCTAAAAAACAATGGTGAAGATGAGATCTCTATAGAAGTATTACTAGTTAAAAAAACACATCAGACCATCACTTTAACTTTTGGTCTGGAAGATAATCAAGAGCAAGGCAAAGATATTTTAGAATTAAAGAGTCAAACTATCACCTTTGCTCCAGGTGAGAAGAAAGCAGTACTTACCCTTAAAAGTAAAACAGCTCGTACTATCACTGAAGCAAAAAGAATAAAACTAAATTTAGTAGAAAACAATACAACTATTCCTTTAGAAAAACCTCTTGTTTTTACAGTATTACCCTTGAGTGTTATAGATGAACTAACGAAAGAACAGATTACTTTACTAGACGGTTATAAAGAAAAAGGATTAGATTTATACCCTCTACTAGGAGAAATAGATGTCACTACAGAGGTTAACTATCCTGGAGGAGGTGTACAAGAAGTATTTAACCTACCTTATACTACAATTCTAACAGGTAAGACGATAATAACACTAAGCGAATTAGCCACAACAGATAAACCAGTTCTTAAAATGACCTCTAATGCTATGGGACTGGAGGCTTATTTCTACAAAATGTTTAGAGACTTAACTATTGATGATTTAGAGTTTTGGAATAACCCTGGACCTGATGCTCCTCCACAAAACAAAGAAGTAATGAAATCTGTAGGATTAACACGTACTTCTACAGAGTCATTTGAGGTGACACTTAACCATATCGCTATAGATATTAATACTAAAGAAGTATCTTTTATATCAACACTAAAGAACTTATATAATGATGAATATCTAGCTGTACCTTTTGAGTTTAAATATTCTGCTTGGGATAGATTAAAAAAACTACTAGATGCAGGAGATTTAATGGCTACTGAAAACTATGAAATGGGAGGTTCTCTTAATCCGATTGACCATATCAATGTAGATCAAATAATAGAAGACGATTATGACAATTATACTTGGAAAGAATCAAAAGCTAAACTGACAGATAGTAAGTTTACTTTTGAGTTTATATTCATTCATAACAATGCTGATGGATATATCCAAGTTAAAACAGAATACAAATTAAAATAATGAAACGTACTCAAATACTATATTTCTTTGCTTTAGTACTTTGCCCTCTGCTTGTAGTAGGGCAAGGTACTTTTTCTCCATTGCCTAAAGCAGAAAAAGCAATTTATGGAACATTAGACAATGGGCTAAACTATATCATCCATCCTATACCTCAACAGAAGACAGAGTATCGTCTAGTCTTAAATGTAGGATCACTACAAGAACGCAATGATGAGAAAGGATTTGCTCATTTCTTAGAACATATGATCTTTAACGGTAGTGATGACTTCCCAGGTAGACAAGCTATTGATACATTACAGCGTTTAGGCTATCAGTTTGGGAGAGATATCAATGCTTATACTACTTATGAGCGCACCGTATATGATCTGTCTCTCTTAGATATCAAACAACAGGATTTAGCAATAAATATACTAGCTAACTTCTTAGGTAAGTCACATCTACATGATGAGGGAATAGAAAAAGAACGAAGAATCGTTATCCAAGAGATTAAAGACTTTGGTACAGAGCCTTTATTTAACCGCAAAAAACTAGAAGGTACTCCTCACTTAGATAGATTGCCTATCGCTACTGAAAAAGAGATTCTAAATCTAGATCCTGTAAAGCTTAAAGCATTCTATAAACGATGGTATAATCCTGCTCTAGCTACTATAATCATCGTAGGTAATGTGAATACTAAAGATGCTGTAGAGCAAATAAAAAAATACTTTGGATCTTTTAAAGGGCAGTTGAATCTAGATAGAAAACAAAGCGAAAACACTTTTAGCCCTGTCTATACTAACTTATTAGAAAAGCAGAGCAATGCGACTATAAATTCTAATAAATTAGAAATAGTTCGCTTTACAGAAGCGCCTTTCTTAGCTTCTAAAGAAGATTACAGACAACAGCTTATAGAACAAATCTATAAACAATGGATCAATAAGAAACTGTCTATAAGCAAGAGCACTGCTACTGCTCACAGTCTATGGTATCTACCTAATAAAAATGAAAATGCCATAGAAATACAGGCTAAGACAGTAGAAGAATTACAGAACCGCATAAGTTTAGTAGCTAGTACAGTAAACACTATGTCTGTAAAAGGTATTCACAAAAAAGAGCTTGAACATTATAAGCAACATCTACTGAACCATTCTGTTCCTTCTGAAGACGAAGACATTGCTTATATCACCAATGCTTATGTTGATCAGGTCGTAGTGAATAGCCACTACTTATCTTCTATAGCTAGACATGCTTTACTAACTGAATTACTTCCTACTATCACCACAAAGGATATAGAAAGCAAACACAGTAACACATGGTCTACTGATCAAGAGAACCTATATCTACTTACATATAATGATAGTTTGTTCTCAATAGACTCTGCTGATGAACTAAACAAGTATTGGAATGAAGGAAGTACAAAAACATTAGTATTCAAATCTGCTAAACAAAAGAAGACGCACGAAAGACCACGTGGTTCTTTCCATTGGAGAACAATGCCTCCAATACAAAAAGCAACAACTGATATAGCTGTAAAAGAACAGCTATATGCGGATATTAATCTTACAGAACTAACATTAGCGAATGGACTACGCATAGGTATTAAACCAACAAAGGCAACAGATGATAATTATATCATGACTTTGTTCACAAGAAATGGGCTAAATCAAATACCTACATCTGAACAAAAATATTATCAAGATGCTGGATATTTTATAGACTCTTCTTGGATACACGGTTTTACTAATGACGGGTATATGCAAGCGGGATCTGATAGAGAAATATCTACACTCGTGAGTATAAATAAGGATGCTAGTATTATCAATACTTCTTCGCGAAAAGGAAATAGCAAAGACCTTTTTGAATGGACCTATAGAAAGTTATATGACTATATCACACCTCAACAGGATTTTAAAGAATATATAGAGGAAAGTATCTCTTCTATAGATACTACTTCTAAGCCTTCTGCTTTACTAGATAATCCTGCTATCAAAATAGGACATCAAATAGAAGAATATAAAAAAGGAGGTAGTTTATTCTCTGAAGAGCTCACAACGATAGAAGGCTGGAAGAAAGTTAATCTAGATAGTTTCTTTACTTTATACAATCAATCTTTTGCTAATCTAGAAGAAGTGTATGTACTTATCGCAGGGAATTTTGATACAGATGATATCAAGAAGAAGGCGATCGCTTACTTCGGTGCTTTAAATAATGCTCCAAAGCAAGGAGATAAAAACAAGGCTAATTCATCTAAGGTATTCGCAAAAGAAGAAATCACACGAGCTATGCTAACGAGTAGTGATATCGAAAGACCTGATGTGACAATAGTATTCAATGGAACAATTAAACCTACTCTAAAAGAGAGCATGATGGCTCATATCGTAAGAGAGATGTTTAACAACCAGTTCTTAACACTATCGAGAGAAAAAGAAGGATTAGTATATTCTCCTTATTCTGCTCTAGACGTAGAAGTTTACCCTGAGCCTAGAACATCTGTTAGTTTATTCTTCTCTACTTCTCTAACTGATATAGACAAACTAGAGAACTTAGCTAAAGAAGTGATTCACTCTCTACAGACAAAAAGTATCTCAAAGACAGAATTAGAACAGATGAAATTAACGATTCTGAATAATAAACGCTTACATCTAACAGATACAAGTACATTCCAATGGGTAGAAAAGCTTAGAGAAACTCTATTAAACTTTGGTTCTCTTGAGGACTTTAATAATTATGATGAAATACTAAATAGTATCACTCCTGATGACATTAAAGAGATTTCAAAATCTATATTTAATACCTCTACCTACGGAGTATTTATACTCACACCTCAATAAAATAACAAGTGGTTATTGTTCCACTTTATTTTTCTCTTTACTAATAATAATTGAATAAGGCTACCTGATTTAGGTAGCCTTATTTTTATTTCTTCTCTAATGTAACTTGTGTTTTTAACTGTTCTAATAATTGAATGTACACATCTCTCACGCTGTCATAATCTTTTGAAGCAATCACTCCTTTAGCTTTAATAAAAATCAAACTACACAGTACTTGATTGTCTTTTACCTCAAACTTAGTTTGTACTTCTAATCCTGTCTGCTCACTTTTTAAAGTAAAGTTTTGAGGTAGAGTACTTACTTTATACCCTTCAGGAATGACTATCCCCATTAGATAATTGTCTAACTCTGGATACCCTATGTAAATAGGATTGTTTCTATATTCGTTTTGAAATGGATTAGAATACAATGGGTAGAACTGAAATGGATTAATAATATACTTATCATTAAAAAACAATACACCATTCTGCTTACTGAACGAGAATACTGCTCTTACATCCTTCTCATTATTATCACCATTATACACACGTGTACTACTTACATTCATCCCTACATATTGGCTCTCGTACCACTTCCCAAATCTCCATTCACTACCATCATACATATTTCTAAACTCTAGAGCACGATAGTTTTTATAGTTCTCTATAATCTGACCTGAAATACTTCCATTCGAGTTAGGAGTGATCTGATACTTCACTTCTTTACTAGAAATAAACTGAGGCATTAGATTCACTTTAAGAATAGCTCCTGTATCGTATAGTATAGTACCTGTACCATTTAAGTCATCTAATGATAAGATATTAAGAGTCGTATACTTATTCGTAGCATCTACTAAATAAATACTATTATCAGCTTCTATAGCAGTAATAATATGGTTATAATAGTTGCGTTGCCAAGCGGTCTTCACACCATTACTTCTAGTACTCAATAATACTGGATTAGCTTTTATACCAACATATCTTAGCATGGCTGTCAATAGTAAGTTCACATCAGCACTATTTCCAGTCCCTTTATAGAAAGTAGTTTTAATACCGTTCTGTGCGTAAAGTCCATATTCTTGATTCCACGTTACTCGACTCTGTACTATATTTAATAGTTTTGAAATCTGAGCTTCTGTACTTAGCCCCTTATAATCCTCTAGGTTAATTTCTTTTTTAAGAAACTTATCTTGTTTTAATTCTTTACCAAACCCTCTATTTTTAAGTAGGTCAGCATAAAACTCTTTCTCTGTTTGCATTACTTTTTCCGCAGAATTACCAGGGAACTGTACTTGCTGTAAATCAAAGCGCACTGTTGAAATATAGTTTGCAGGATTATCAAGATAAGGCTCTACAATAAAAGAAGGTACTAATTGTGCTTTATATGTTTTTTCTATAGCATTGATTTCAGACTTAATCATAAAGCCATTCACCCCACGAAAAGATACTCTTCTGTTATACTCTTGTTCTGTTAGCTTTATATCGCCCTTTTTTACGATGCTATATAAAAAGTACTCGGGTACTACTACTGTATAACTTGTACTTTCTTTAGGCATATCACTCTGTATATACCACTCAGGTAATTCATCTATATAGTTCGTAGATTTAATATAAGAATACTCTATAATATCTCCTGCTTTCGCATCATTATAACTCACTCCCTTCTCTCTCCAATTACCTTTATCTTCATCAATTAGATTTAGTTTTGGAGATTTCTGTTTTACCACTTTACCGTCTACTAATCGATATATATTAGATACATTAATAGTCATATCCTCTCTTGCGTACCCTTTAGGTGCATAAGGAACTACGAACTTCAACTTTTCCTTAGCTACCTCATCATATAATTTGATTTTACGTGATACAGTCTCATTTACTCTAAAACCATATTCATCAGAATATTCAAAGTCCACTCTAACTTCTTCTTGTAGTATGACTGCTTTATCCTTAGCAAAAGAAGTATTGCTAAGTTCTGCTAACTCAGCTGGCTTTACTTTTCCTAAGAAATCTTGTCCATAAGAAGGAGTCTGTAGACAACATATTATTACAAATAAAAAACAGGCTATTTTATTCATTATCTTATTTTTTGTGGTAGTAATTATAAAGTCAAAATTTACCACAATTATACAACATAGCAAGAGGACTTACACCAAAAAGATTCTTAATTAATCTGACTACTACTTTAAATACATAAAAAAAACCAAGACTATTCGTCTTGGTTCTTTCCATCTTTATATATATCTGTTCGATAATGTTCTTCTTCTCCGTCTAGAATCTGAATATAAGTCTTATATCTAGACCAGGCTAATTCATCTCTATCCAATGCGTCCTTTACAGCACAGTATGGCTCCTCTCTATGCAAGCAATTATTAAACTTACACTGATCCTTTAAAGCAAAAAACTCAGGAAAATAGTCACCTACTTCTTGTGGTTCCATATCTACTACACCAAATCCTCTAACACCTGGGGTATCAATAATCTTAGCATCGAATGATAAGTCAAACATCTCTGCGAATGTCGTAGTATGCTGTCCTTGTTGATGTTGTTCTGAGATTTGAGCAGTCTTTAAGTGTAATCCTGGTTCTATAGCATTAATTAAAGTAGACTTCCCTACTCCTGAATGCCCAGTAAATGTAGATACCTTACCTCTCATTCTTTCTTTAATGGCATCTATTCCCTTACCTGTGACAGCAGATACTCTTAAACACTCATAACCAATCTGAGAATAAATATACTGCATGTACAACTGCTCATCTAAAGCATCTTCAGAATAAGTATCTATTTTATTAAATACTAATACTGTCTTAATTCCATAAGCTTCAGCAGTCACTAAGAACCTGTCAATAAAACTTGTAGTCGTAACAGGATTATTTATGGTTACAATTAAGAATAGAGTATCAATGTTAGAAGCAAGAATATGTACTTGCTTAGATAAGTTTACAGACTTACGAACAACATAATTCTTACGAGGTTTTATATCATTAATAACCCCCGTAGTAACATCGTTTGTAGTTTCTAGTTCAAAGCGAACATGGTCACCTACAGCAATTGGATTAGTACTTTTAATACCTTTAATCCTAAACTTACCTTTAATTCGACAGTCATAAAACACACCGTCTTCACCTTTCACTGAGTACCAACTACCTGTTGATTTGTAAACTATACCATTCATATGGCAAATATACTTCAAAAAATATGTTCCTTAAACAGGTTTAAAGACAATTCTTAGTTAACCTGATTCACTATTATACAATGCTTTAAACAAAGAAAGGGCCTTTACATCTGTAAAAGCCCTTCTATAATTCACATTACCAACTACTATTTGTTGATAATTTTATCTTGTCTATGAATACTCTCTTGGTGAATAGCAGTATAAATAGCAGTGATAAACTCTTCTGTAAATCCGATATGTTTACCTTCCTCTTGCATCTTTTCAAGAATTTTCAACCAACGATCTTGTTGGAATACAGCTACGTTTTTCTCCTTCTTCAATGTTCCGATAGCATCAGAGATAGCCATACGTTTTCTCAATAGATCAAGTAACTTACTATCCATATCATCGATTTGGATACGATGAGCTTGTATTTGTTGTAAGAACTCTTCAGTTTCATCCGTTACGTTTCTCACTTGTAATTTAGAAATAATATCTCCTAATTGATCAGGTGTTACTTGTTGAGCAGCATCACTCCATGCATTATCAGGATCACAGTGTGTCTCTATCATTAATCCTTCATAGTTAAGGTCTAATGCCTGCTGAGATACACCTAATATTTTATCTCTATTACCTGTAATATGTGATGGATCACAGAAAATAGGAATATTAGGTAAATGTAATTTTAGATCAATTGGGATTTGCCACTCAGGGATATTGCGATACTTAGTTTTCTCATAAGTACTAAACCCTCTGTGAATAACTCCTAATTTAGTAATACCTGCTTCTGCAAGTCTCTCTACTCCACCCATCCATAAAGATAAGTCCGGATTCACTGGATTCTTTAACAAAACAACTTTGTCAGTACCTCTAAGTACATCTGCAATTTCTTGAACAGCAAAAGGATTTACGGCAGTACGTGCCCCAATCCATAAGATGTCAATATCGTGCTCTAAGCACAATTGTACGTGTTCTGCGGTTGCAACCTCAGTAGCTAATAACATTCCTGTCTCAGCTTTAACTTGTTGTAACCATTTCAATCCAATGGCACCTACTCCTTCAAATCCACCTGGACGAGTACGAGGTTTCCAAATCCCAGCGCGATAGACTTTAACTTCTTTTGGCAGTGACTTAGCGATTCTCATGACTTGCTCTGGCGTTTCCGCACTACAAGGACCTGCAATTATTGCAGGATTTTGTCCTTGGAATAAAGACAACCAATCCTTGTTAATGTTTAGTTTTTCCATTGGTTAATTATTAATTTGTATTTACATATAATGACGTTTTTACAACTTTGGTTTTGTACTCACCAAAACTGTCAAAAAAAGACTCTAATATATTATTTTAAATTATAAAGTTGGCCTTTTATTCGATATTTATTTGATAAATAATTACTTTTAACCACTTAAGAACAAAATAATATAAAAAATGACCTTATTAACTTTCACGCTGATCATGTTCTTAGGAGCATTTGCAGCAGGCTTCATAGGCTCTTTATCAGGACTAGGAGGCGGTATAATAATCATTCCTTTGTTATCTGTATTCTTAGGTGTTGATATGCATTATGCTATTGGAACTGCCTTAGTTGCTGTAATAGCAACTTCTTCAGGATCAGCTTCAGCCTATGTCAAAGAAGGAATTACCAATATGAGATTAGGAATGTTTCTAGAAATAGCTACTACTGCAGGTGCTGTTATAGGGGCTATCATCTCTACCAATGCGAATACTTCTGTCCTTGCAGTTATTTTTGGATTAACTCTTACTTTTTCTTCTATCAATTCTCTTCGAAAAAAAGAAGATCACTTGGTTACTCCTGAGAACTCAAGTAAACTTGCTCATAACTTAAAACTAGTCAGTACATACCCTACCCCTAGTGGTACAACTGTAAAATATGGTATGAAGAATATCATTGGAGGCTTTAGTATGATGGGGATTGCTGGAATGATGTCTGGGCTTTTAGGTATTGGCTCAGGTGCTTTTAAAGTAATTGCTATGGATTCTATTATGAAGATTCCTTTTAAAGTATCTACTACTACAAGTAACTTTATGATGGGAGTAACAGCTATTGCTAGCTCAGTTATCTATATCCAAAAAGGATATATAGAACCCTCTATCTGTATGCCCGTAATAATAGGTGTATTAGTTGGGGCAATGGTAGGAGCCAAAGTACTTCTTAAGGCCAACCCTAAAAAACTAAAAGTATTCTTTGCTTTTCTAATCTTAGCTTTAGCGATTAATATGATTTATAACGGAGTAGTAGGTAATATATAAGATTATGGGAACAACTAAATTTTCAGATACAGACTTACAATCTATAATTGGTAATGTACTGCGATATGGAGTATGGACTGCCCTATCTGTCGCTGGTATAGGAGGTATTATACTTTTTTCTAGCAAAGGAAGTGAACAAGTAAACTTCACTAATTTTATAGAAAAAGATGATAATATAATCAACGTGATAAACAATATTTTATCAGGTGTAGCCCAGGTAGATGGGGAATCTATTATCTTCTTGGGGATATTGCTTTTATTTTTAACACCTGTGCTTAGAATATTTCTATCACTTTTATCGTTTTTCTTAGAGAAAGATTGGTTATATGTATTTATCACATTGATTGTAATAGGTATTATTGTATTCAGTGTTTCTTTCGGATTTTCACATTAAATATATACTTTTGTTACTATCATATAAATCAAGATAATGTCACTACAGGTTAAAAATATAAGCAAGTTTTATGGCAAACAGAAAGCCTTAGACAGTATTAGTTTCTCTATCCCAAAAGGTCAAATAGCTGGCTTTTTAGGCCCTAATGGGGCAGGTAAGTCTACACTAATGAAGATTCTAACGACATACATTCACAGTGATGAAGGTCAAGCTTATGTCAATGACTTTAACGTAGAGACAGAACAGCGAAATGTACAGCGCTCTATAGGTTATTTACCAGAGCACAATCCGCTGTATTTAGAGATGTATGTGCGAGAGTATTTACAGTTCAATGCTGATATTTATAAAGTAGCTAAAAATAGAATTGACGAAGTAATTAACTTAACAAGTCTAAGCCCTGAAGCACATAAGCGAATAGGTGAATTATCGAAAGGATATAGACAGCGTGTAGGATTAGCCACTGCTCTTCTTCACGATCCAGAGGTACTTATCTTAGATGAACCTACCACAGGATTAGATCCTAATCAATTAGTAGAGATCAGAGAGTTAATTAAAAACATTGGTAAGGATAAGACAGTATTTCTTTCTACACATATTATGCAAGAAGTAGAAGCTATTTGTGACCGGGTGATTATTATCAAAAAAGGACAAATAGTAGCGGATCAAATGCTTTCTGCTATGTTAGAGAATCAAAATGAACAGATAATAGCTGTTGAATTTGACTTTAAAATAGAAGTTCAGTTTATAGATAGAATCCCTAATCTTATTCGTGCTAATCATATTCATGACACACAATGGGAATTAGTATTCCCTATAGATAATGATTATAGACCTACTGTATATGACTTCGCTCAAGAGAATGGTCTTAAAACACTATCTATGCAAGTGAAAAACAAGAATCTAGAAAGTCTCTTTAGAGAGATTACACAATAAGCAAAAACACCTCTACTAAGAGGTGTTTTTTATACCTCAACCCTACAAAAAAAAGAGGTTGCCACGAATGACAACCTCTTACGCTAACTAAAAACAACAACCAAATACCATTCTAAAATGGATACTTTTTTTAAAAATAAATGCTCAATTAATTACGAGCATCTAACTCTTCTTGAGGAATGACTAACTGAAAGCGTTTATCCTGTGCAGGAAGAGATACTACAGTTCTGTGATTACCTGTACGAGTGATCCCTCTTAATAATCGCTTAGCATCGAACCACTCTACTCCGCATTCTCCATATAATTCTTTTCTTCTCTCTAATAAGATTACATCTAGTAACGCTGTACCAGTAGCACTTGTAGCTTTTGCTTTTGCATCCCTATTTAGACGGATAGCATCTAATATCTCTTTTGACTTTCCTTCATTGCCTAAATGATATTCTGCTTCAGCTTCTATTAATACCAATTCAGGATATCTGATAACTGGTAAATCTGCTTCGAATGTGAATTTAAACTTAGAAGTCACATACTCTTGCCAATCTCCTTTAGGCTTTTCATAAAAATTACTAAACAAGTTTCGCACATCTGTTGGGCTAAAATATTTCACAAACTCATCATTGATAAACGTACCGTGATAAGCTACCGCTATATGATCCATCATAGCATGTGGATGTGATTTATAATACACAGACTGATCAGCACTCTGAGGCAATGCCCATAACCACTCTGTCGCACTCATCGTATCAAAGCCTTTGTTGTAATCTTCTGCATTCAATACTTTTAGTATATTTCCTCCATAAGCTTCATTCGCATTCTTCTTTGCTAGATCCCATTTACCCATGTATTGATATACCTGAGCCAAAAAAGCTTGAGCTACTGATTTATTGATATATGATTTATTTATTCTACCTCCTCCTAGTCTAGATGAAGCTTCTTCCAAGTCTTTTACTATTCTTCCAAAGAACTCTTCCTTAGTAGAGAATGGATTAGGTACAGTAGTTGGCTCTGTATATATCGGTGGAAATGTTACGTTTTGATTAGATAAATAAGCATCTCCAAACTCTATTGCTAATTGAAAGTAATAATATCCTCTTAATGCTAATGCTTGACCGATCAGCTCATCTTTATCCTCTTTATTAAGCTTTGTACTACTCTCTACCCCTTGAATAAAGTTATTTACTTGATCTATGATTCTATAAGGCAATCGCCATGAGAACTTAGATCTAGTCCCTGTACTTAAATACACCTGGTAGTCATAATCTGAGCCAAACCAAATCTGTTTTTGTATCAAATCTGCTCCTTTTACACTTCGAGCAAATAAAATACTATGTAATCCAGACGCTTCATCATTAATCAAAGTGCTTCTCTGTAATCTCAAAATTCCTGATAAGAATGAGGTCGCCCCCTCTTTACTCCCAAATACTACTTCTGGAGATATACTATCTTTTGGTTTTGGGTCATCTAAGAAATCTGATGAACACCCTGTAACTGTACTAATGAATAATACAGCTACGATACTTTTTATTATTGATTTTATCACGTATTTACTCTTTTAGAAATTAATATTTAATCCAACAGATAGGGTTGCAGATAGAGGTACACGATAGTTAGTCACCCCATTAATTGCTTGCTCTGGATCGATACCTTTATGTGACTGGAAAGTCAATAAGTTCTCTCCTTGTACATACACCCTTGCTTGTTTTAATTTAAACTTACCTAAACTCTCGATAGGTAAAGTATATCCTAGTGTTAATGCTTTTAATCTTAAATAATCATTCTTATATAAGAATCTAGTAGATGTTGCAGCGAAGTTATTTGTAGAGTTAATAAGTACTGGGATATCCGTAATATCACCAGGCTTTTGCCAACGATTAACTATATCAGGTGAACTTTGATACCCTATAGACATACCATTCATTAATCCAGAATAATCATTATCATAAATATAACCTCCTAAACTAAAATTAAAGAATGCACTAAAATCAAAGTTTTTATAAGATAAAGCCGTATTAAATCCTCCTACTAGTTTTGGTAGAGCAGACTTATTATAGTAACGTGTTGCCTCATTATAGTCCTTTGTAGTTTCTCTTCCTGTCACTTGACCATTTGTATCTACTACATCCTTATACCACATTCCATATCCATCATTAGGGTCTACACCAGCCCAGTCTCTTAAATAGAAATCATAAAGAGAGCGACCTTCTGCCCATCTATTTAACCCACTGATAAAACTGTCTTGCGTCAGTGATTTAATCTTATTTCTATCAATAGAGAAGTTAAATGAAGTATCCCATTTCCAATCTCCAGAACGTATATTATGAGAAGTCAAACTTACTTCTAGTCCATAGTTTTCTATTGTTCCTGCATTAGATAATATCTCTAAGTTACCTGTAGAAGGAGCTTGTGGAATAGCAAATAATAAATCAATAGAACGCTTTTTATAGTAATCTACAGATCCTTCTATTCTATTGTTAAACAAGCTAAAATCAATACCAGCATTGAACGAAGCCGTTTTTTCCCATGTCAAATATGGATCAGCTAAATCACCTAATACAACTCCAGGATTATCTAACTGATTATATCCTGTATCAAATAATCTTAAGTAAGGAAAGTACTTACCTGTGATATTATTGTTCCCTAGCTCACCATAAGAAACTCTTAATTTTAATAAATCAATAGTATTATTGTCTACTAAGAAATCTTCTGATGACACGATCCAAGATCCTCCTACTGAGTAGAAGTTTCCTTTTCGTACAGATTTATCAAAACGAGTACTTGCATCACGTCTAAACGATCCTTCTACAAAATACTTGTTTGCATAGTCATAACTTACCCTTCCTAAATAACTAGTCAATCTATCCTCTACATCATATCCATTGATACCCTCTAATGATGTACCACTCCCTATTTCTGTATTACCAGGTAAGAATCCTGTAGTAGAAGCATTAAAGAAATCTTTCTTAAACTTATAAGCCTCGTAGATACCATCTACTGCGATATGGTGTTCTCCTAATGTCTTATCGTAGTGCAATGCATTAATAAAATTCAATGTCTCTGACGTATCCTTGAATCTAAGTACACGACCATTCACACTAGATGCCTGACCATACTGAGAGTTATTGTATTCTTTATTGTCATAATCAAATTTCTCATAAGACAGATTAGTTCTGAAATATAACCCTTCTGCCAAATCTAACTTAGCAAAACCATTCCAGCTCGTCGTAGATCGTCTAATTACAGTACTATTATTTTGTAATATCCCTGCTGCATTCTCACCACTCATGATAGGACGAACACTATTAATATCTTTACTAGAAGCATTACCATAGTCATAGATCAGACTTCCTTGAGCATCATATACTACTTGTCCATTTAAGTCTCTTTTATATACAGGATACACACTAGGCATAGCATAGATCCATCCCATTGGACTATAAAGATTAGTACCACTCTGTACAGGGAAGTTTTGATTAGAAGCAGAGTACGCAGTATTAGCTCCTAATTGTAACCAGTCTGTCACTTGACTTTCTATATTAAGACGAACAGTCGTACGTTCAAAGTTAGAAGTCTTGATCATTCCATCTTGGTTTAAGTAGTTACCTGAAAGGAAATAAGTCGTACGATCACCTCCACCTGCTACATTAAAATTGTATTCATTTCTAAACGCTTGGTTTCTCTGCAATTCTTTTTTCCAGTCTGTCTCCCATAACAACGGATTCTTAACTGTCCAATTACCATTATAATCCACAGGTTGATCTGTTCCAAATGGGTTATAACCAAAGTAACTTACTAACCCATCTGAAGCCGTTTTACGTGCTGTCTCTTCATCTTGTCCTAGCACATATTGATAGTTATTCTTTCTAGCTTCCCACAGATACTGTGTATACCCACGAGTATCTAATACCTTGTGTGTTTTCACAGCGTCGAATGCTACTCCAGAACTCAACTTGATATTCACGTCTGGTTGGCTATTTAGCTTACCCATTTTTGTTTTAATCAGGATTACACCATTTGCTCCACGAGAACCATATAAGGCTGTAGAAGACGCATCTTTTAGTACGTTGATACTTTCTATCTGATCTGCACTTATAGAGCTAATATATCCTGAATACGGTGCTCCATCTAATATAATTAATGGATCTGCTGATGCATTGATAGAACCGATACCACGAATACGTATTGTAGGGCTCTCTCCAGGTTGAGAGCTAGAGTTTATGATATTCACTCCAGCTACTGTACCTTGTAGTGCAGACACTACAGAAGTAGACACTTGCTTATCTAAAGCATCACTCTTAATCTGACTAATCGCACCTACTACAGCTTTTTGTTTTTGAGCACCATAAGCCACGATTACGATATCGTCTAAGCCTATTACATCCTCAGTTAAGCTAATATTCACTACGCGCTGCTTAGTCACAGTGATAGACTGAGGTTTAAATCCTACATATTCGAACTGAAGCACATCACCTTCATTTACATCGATAGCATACTTACCATCTAAGTCAGTTTGTACTCCTTTAGTTGAGTTCTTTACGATAACTGAGACTCCAGGTAGAGAGAATCCCCCCTGTTCACTTACCACACCTGTCACAGTTACTTGTTGTGCTAAAGCCACATTACACAGCAGTAGCAAGCTACTTATTAGTAGCCGAAGTTTAATACTTTTCATTTATACTAAAAATTTTATTATTTTTAGCAGCACACACATTACCTATCGTTTTTTTGCTGCTTAAAAAAACGATACAAAAAAAGGAGGCTCTACCAAAGCCTCCTTTTCTGTTATTAAAACAAAAAATCAATAAAGCTTTTCTTCACATAAGGGTACACACATCTTCTCCATACACATAGAGAAGTTTTTAGCAAGAACAGGTGTACTGCATGATTTCGAAATAGGTTTTACTATTTTTTGTATAATCTTCATTTACTTATTTTTTATCTGATATAACAGTGCAAAGATATACACATAAATATTTTTTCTACAACACAACCACAATTAAGGAAAAAACATCTACAATCAATATCTTCAAAAGAAAAAAGCATTACTTTTACATAACCTAAACTTCACTAAACAGAAAAATTAACTATGCAACACATAGACGAAATTGATAAAAGACTACTTATCGAACTTCAATTAGACGGAAAACAGTCGACAAAACAGCTAGCAGAGAAAGTAAACTTATCACTTACACCAGTACACGAACGAATAAAGAAGCTTGAAGCAACAGGTATTATTCAAGGATACACTGCCCAACTTAACCCAGATCTATTAGGAAAAAAACTAATCGTATACTGTCAAGTCATACTGATCAGACATCAAGAAAGTCTATTCGAAGAATTTGAGAAGTATGTAAAGGGATTAGACGAAGTATTAGAAGCTTCTTATATAGCGGGGGACTATGACTTCTTTTTAAAGTTATTAGTTGACGACGTGCAAGCCTATCAACAATTCGTAGTACACAAGATCTCTAAACTAGAGATCATCTCTAATATCAAAAGTTCTTTTGTAATTCAGACAATCAAAAAGACCTCTAATGTACCTTTATAAAAAAAGCCCTGATATCAAATGATACCAGGGCTTTCCTTTATTCTATATTAGCTCTAAAATAGACCGTTTATCTCAGCATCTATTTTATTGATTACGTTTCCTAAATCTTCTGGGTTTTCCACGAAATCCAAATTATCTACATCGATAATTAATAACTTTCCTTTGTCATACCCTCTAATCCACTCCTCATATCGTTCATTTAATTTGTTTAAATACTCGATAGAAATAGAGTTTTCATAATCTCTTCCTCTCTTTTGGATTTGTCCTACTAGGTTAGGTACAGAGCTTCTTAAATAGATTAATAAATCTGGAGCCCCTACCAACTCTTGCATCAATTCGAATAAAGATGAGTAGTTCTGAAAATCACGATTAGACATTAAGCCCATTGCGTGTAAGTTTGGCGCGAAGATATGTGCATCTTCATATATTGTACGATCCTGGATAATCGTCTTACCACTTTGTCTAATTTGTAAAACTTGACGAAAACGGCTATTTAAAAAATACACTTGTAAGTTAAAAGACCATCTGTCCATCTGGTGGTAGAAGTCATCTAGATAAGGATTATCTACTACATCCTCATAATGAGGTTCCCACCCATAGTGTTTGGCTAATAAATTCGTAAGCGTAGTCTTTCCTGCGCCTATATTTCCAGCAATAGCTATATGCATTACGGTAATTTTATAAAGTAATTATTTAATTTCTGTCCGTCAAAAATACTCAATTTTTGATTGCCATAAAAGAAGCCTGAAATGCTTTTTTCTTTTGTATCTAGAACAGAAGTCTTATTCGCTTTTAAATCAACAAAGTATAATTTATCTTTATAAGAATAAAGTAATTTATCTACCTCTAATATTTGCATTAAATCGTATTCCGTCTCTAGATTATACGTAACAACCTCTTTACCGACTAGGTCATTTCCATGTAATACGTTCTCTTCATCTACCCAAAAGAACAGATGAGGCAGTGTCAAATATTGTTTAATCTTAGCTCCTTCTGGAAAAGTAAATACACGGTGTAGCTCATAAGTAACACTGTTATATAAATTCACTGATCTGTTGCGCTCATTTACTAACCAATAATTACGCTTCGTACTCACCCCTGCAAAACTAGTCTCCATAGTTGGAAACTTAACTCCTAATTCGATGACATTGCGTTCTGCTAATTCTCTATTAACTAATACAAAAGCCTTCTTTTCTTTATAGAAAAGCATTAACTCTAGAGGATTAGTAATATCGATTAAGGTAAGAGAGTCAAAATTCTTACTCTTATAAGAAGTACCACTATATTTTGTGTTCTTTCTAAAAACATCTCCTTCTTTTAGATAAGTACTTTCATAAATATCTTTACCTAAGAACTGCTGATCCTTACCTACATTTTCATTATTCTGAAACTTTAGTCGTAAGGTATCCTTAATGATGATTGGCTCATCCTTCACTACAGTTTCTTTTTTTTGATCTATTGTTTTAGAAGATTCTTGAGCATATCCCAAAAATCCAACTAGAGCAACAATTAAACAAGAAAATATCTTTTTCATAACTTACTTTTTTTAGCTTTTCATATATGTCAAAAAGGTAAACGGATACTGATGTCTTGCATCTTTATCATGAAACTCCTCTCTGACTAACTTCCACTCTTTAGGATCTATAACAGGAAAGAAAGCATCTGCCTCTAATACCGTATGTACACGAGTTAATTCTATCTTATCTGCAAAAGGAAGAGCTAAATTATAGATTTCCCCACCTCCTATAATAAAACTTTCGTCTTGCTCTGTTACTAAATCTAAAGCCTTTTCTAAACTATTCACTACGATACACGCCGCAGGAGCATCATAGTCTTCCTGACGGGTAATAATGATATGCGTACGGTTAGGCAACGGTTTTGGAAATGACTCGAAAGTCTTTCTTCCCATGATAATAAAATGGTGAGACGTTAAGTCCTTAAAGTGCTTAAAGTCATCTGGCAAATGCCATAACAAATCATTGTCTTTACCTAAAGCATTATTCTCTGCAGCTGCAGCGATCAGTGTCAGCATATATTTATTTTTTATCTAATTCTGGTGAGCTAGTAGGAGTTGGTTGTTGGATTTGTGCTAAATCTCTCTGTGTATCTACTAATGGAAAATCCTTCTCTACTTTTGCTCTTAATTCTTTGATACGTTGTTCTTGTAGTTCTACTAAACGTCTTACTTGCTTATCCTCCCATCGCTTACCCATAAAGCGATCTACGATTAACACGTTCACAGCGTGTAAGAATACTAACAATGCCCATATCCCGATAGCATACGGCCACCAAATCGTAACTGTAGTCTGATCTTGAACTAAGCCGTTAAAACAAAACATGGCAATACTTCCTAAAACAAATACTACAAAGTGAAAGAATAACATCTTTCTTTGTTTTAATCGTTTGCGTGCATATTCATACATTTCGTAAGATTCATCTCTTTTCATAAGCTATATTTTTATTATTCTGTTTATACAGACACTTGTCCTTTTATAGCAGGATGAGGATCATACCCCTCAAGTGTAAAATCTTCGTATTTAAAACTAAATATATCTTTCACCTCTTTATTTATCACCATACGAGGCAACGGTTTTGGTTCTCTACTTAACTGTAACGTTACCTGTTCGATATGGTTATTATAGATATGTACATCTCCGAATGTATGGATAAAATCACCTACTTCTAGATCACATACCTGAGCTACCATCATCGTTAATAAAGCATAAGAAGCAATATTAAAAGGCACTCCTAAGAATACATCTGCACTGCGCTGATATAACTGACATGACAGTTTACCATCTGCTACATAGAACTGAAAGAATGAATGACATGGAGGTAATGCCGCCTTACCATTAGCTACATTCTCTGCAAAAGAAACAGAAGTATCAGGCATCACACTAGGATTCCACGCAGACACCATTATACGTCTACTATTAGGGTTATTCTTCAGTGTATCTATCACCTCTTTTATCTGGTCTATCCCTTCTCCATTCCAGTTTCTCCATTGATATCCATATACAGGTCCTAGATCACCGTTCTCATCAGCCCATTCATCCCATATACGCACGCCATTCTCACTAAGATACTTAATATTCGTATCTCCGTTTAAGAACCACAACAACTCATATACGATAGACTTTAAATGTACTTTCTTAGTTGTAACCAAAGGAAATCCTTCTGATAAATCAAATCGCATCTGATGACCGAATATACTCTTAGTTCCTGTCCCTGTACGATCTCCTTTTTGTGTTCCGTTATCTAGTACTTGCTGTACTAAGTCTAAGTATTGTTTCATTGTTGTGTTGTCTATATATAGGTTTATTATCTTTTATTTAATTCATCTCTTAGCAAGGCTGCTCTTTCATAATCCTCATTTGATAGAGCATCATCTAGCATTTTTTCTAAATCAGATTTAGTATAACTAGAATAATCATTAGCCTTCGCTTCCTCTTCTAAAAACTGCTCTACCTGAGAAGCAATATCTTCACCAGAATAAGGAACCTTCTGATCTTCTGCCTCCTCTTCTTCTTGTTCTTCCTCAGCATTAAGAATAATACCTGCTCTATCTAAGATATCTTTATAAGTATAAATAGGTGCATAAAAGCGTATCGCTAATGCTATCGCATCCGAAGTACGCGCATCTATCGTCTCCTCTACACCATCTCTTACACAAACTAAGCTAGAGTAAAAAACTCCATCTAATAGCCTGTTTATAATAACTTCTTTGACTATGATACTATATCGATCTGCTAGGGTCTTAAACAGATCATGAGTCAGAGGTCTAGGTGGTTTAATATCATCCTCTATCGCTATCGCAATAGACTGAGCCTCAAAAGCTCCTATTACGATAGGCAATTTTCTACTTCCTACCTCTTCTTCTAATATAAGTGCATACGCACCATTCTGTGTATGACTATAAGAGATTCCGCTTACCGTTAATTTTATTAAACTCATAATTATTTTTATACAAAAAAAGCAACTAAAACAAAGATATAAATATTCTTCGTCTTAGTTGCCTTATATATTTAAAAGCTTATAAAATGCTTATGCATTCTTTGCTTTAAATTCTTTTAATTTCTCTACTAATTGAGGTACTACTTGGAATGCATCTCCTACGATACCATAGTCAGCTACTTTAAAGAATGGTGCTTCCGCATCTGTATTAATAGCTACTTTTACTTTAGAAGAGTTCACCCCTGCGATATGTTGGATAGCTCCAGAGATACCTACAGCGATATATAAGTTCGCAGCTACAGGCTTACCTGTTTGTCCTACGTGCTCTTCATGAGATCTCCATCCTAAGTCAGATACAGGCTTAGAACAAGCTAATGCTCCACCTAATACTTCTGCTAAGTCTTCGATCATCTTCCAGTTCTCTGGTCCTTTTAATCCGCGTCCTCCTGATACTACTACATCAGCATCAGCGATAGTTACTTTTCCAGATACTTTTTCTACTCCTTCTACTTTTAGGCTGAAGTCAGCATCGTTTAACGATGGTGCAAAATCCTCAGCTGCAGCAGCACCAGAAGCCTCTACTAGTCCGTAAGAGTTCTTAGCTAATGCTAATACTTTTACATCTGTAGTTAATTCTGTATGCGTAAATGCTTTAGTAGAGAAAGAGTTTCTTTTTACTACAAAAGGAGAAGTACTCTCTGGCAAAGCTACCACGTTAGAAGCATATCCAGCGTTTAGAGCTACTGCTACATAAGGAGCAGCGTATAAACTGTCTGTTGTAGAAGATAATACTACTACTTTAGCTCCTTCTTTAGCAGCCGCTTGTTTGATTACATCTGCATAAGCTTTAGCATTAAAGTTAGCTAACTTATCGTTAGATACTTTTAATACTTTATCTACACCGTATTTTCCTAATTCGCTTACGTCTGAAGCATTGATCGTTACAGCCGTCACAGTTGTTCCTAATGACTCTGCTACTTTCTTAGCATAAGAAGCTAACTCTAATGCTACTTTTTTAAATTTTCCTTCTGCTGATTCAGCATATATTAAAACTGACATAATTCTTCTTTTTTAAAGGTTTACAAATAAATGAAATTAGATAACTTTTGCCTCGTTGTGTAACAAGTTGATTAACTCATCAATGTTATCAGGTGAAATCATTTTACAAGCTGATTTTGGAGCTGGTTTTTCGAATTTCACATCTTTAGTAGTTGCTTCTGCTCCTACTGGTTCTACTACAGCTAATGCTTTTGTTCTAGCTGACATAATACCACGCATATTAGGTATGCGCAAGTCTTTTTCATCTACTATTCCTTTTTGTCCACCGATTACTAATGGCAATTTTCCAGAGATAGTCTCTTTACCACCGTCTATCTGACGAATCGCTTTCACAGAAGTACCTTCTACTTCTAACCCTTCACATGAGTTTACGAAATCGTATCCTAAGAATGCAGCTAGCATTCCTGGTACCATTCCACCATTATAATCTAAAGATTCCTTACCAGCTAGTACTAAGTCAAAACCTCCATTTTTTACTACTTCTGCTAATTGTTTTGCTACGAACATTCCGTCAGTAGGATTAGCATTCACACGGATAGCCTCATCTGCTCCGATAGCTAATGCTTTACGCAATGTAGCCTCAGTATCAGGTCCACCTACATTCACTACAGTAACTGTAGCTCCTTGCTTCTCTTTGAACCAGATAGCTCTAGTTAAAGAATACTCGTCATTAGGATTGATTACAAACTGTACTCCGTTTGTATCAAATGTTGTATCTCCATTCGTGAAGTTGATTTTTGAAGTAGTATCAGGCACATGACTGATGCAAACTAATATTTTCATTTTTATATCGTTTTTTGTGTTTCACATTTACTTACCGAACGAAAATAAGAATTTATTTTTGATATTTTACTATGCATGCATATAAAATTATTAACCTTATTTAAATAGATTCTAATTAATAAACTTTTACACCAACCCTTTTCTAATACCTCAGAACCTCTAATTATATTGAATTACAAACTTTTTCTTTCCTATTTATGGTAGGTGTACTCCTGTCATTATCCTATTATTTCTCTGTAAATAACAACTCTTTTAATAAAAGAATTAACACGAATTTGGTTAAATAATCTTTTGACTCACTCACTTCTACTCTTAATACTCGAACAGAATTACGTTATCGCCACAGACAAATTCAGGTTTTAATCTATGCTTATAGTACTAATATCACCTTCCTTATTATAGCTATCTAAGCAAAACTCTTTTCTTTTTAAGTAATTCAACAATTATCTCTACTTCTTCAACACCGCTACAACACTTCTTCAAGATTTCTTCAACAAACAGCTTCTCAACTAGAGCAATCATGGAGAAATGTTGAAGAACTGTTGAAGGAAATAGCACAAAGCCTTATGTATACTGGCTTTAAAGCTCATCAACATATAACCTCCCTAAAAGTCAAAACAACAACAAACAACTAATTATCAATACTTTAAACCTAAAAAACAGTAAAAATAGATAAAAAAAACATCCTCTCTTTTTTACTATAAATAGGCCTAAAAGAACCTAAAAAGCCATTTTAAATGAAAAAAATCAATCACTAGGATATAAAACAACCTCAATACACCCCCTAAAAAGGTAAAGAATAAGAGAAAAAATGTAGACAATAAATTAATAATATAAAGACGGATTACTATCCCTCTTGAAAAAGTAAATAATAAGGAGAGAGAATATACACATTCAAAACACAGTGTTTAGCTAAGGCTGATCGCTATAATCTAACGACAATACTATAATAGAGATATAAACTACAAATCAGCAAGTCTATCTCCTAAATTCTAATGGATTCACTCCTGTCTCTCGCTTAAAGAAACGTCCCATATAAGAAGGATCTTGAAAGTTTAACTGCTCGGCTATTTGGCTAATGTTCAAATCCGTATTGCGAAGGTAATGTTTAATCTCTAAGACGACTTGGCGATTAATAAGCTCTTTAGGACTATAGTTTAAAAACTGCTGTGTAATCTGTGATAAATAATAAGGCGTGATAAATAAAGTATCCGCGTAGAATGCGACATCTCTATGCTGCTTAGCATGATGGGTGATCAAATCCCAAAACTTCCAACACAGCTCCTCTTGCCTACTGTAGTGTTTCTCTATAACTAATTCGTCATAGTTAACCTGCTCTGACAAACTTAAGAACAAAGTTTGAAATTGGTTACACAACATTCTTCTTGCATGTATAGAAGTATGCTCCATAATATAAAGAGACAGCGAATGCCAGTGATTATATATCACTACGTTCTCTTCTGTAAGGTGCTGCACTGGGAAATAATGTAAATAACTAAACAACTCATTTGGCAATACATAAGCAATCTCACTAGCAAAATCACGTTGAATCAAAAAGCAATGCATCAGAAAGTCTTCCGACACCTCTCTGAAAGTAACCATATTATCCTCTCCTACGATAATAAAGCTCCCTCTACTCAGCGCATAATCTTTAAAATCAACACTGACCACTGCACTTCCTACTTCTACAAAAAAGAAAGTCAAATAAGGTATAGTCACAGGATAATCATACTGATTCTCCTTCGTACATATCCCATAATCTACCCCAAAGCGAAGAGTAATACGATCATTTAAATCCATCAAAGCACTTTCCATAAACACACAATAAAACTAGAATACAATACAAATAAACAAATTTAGTTTCTAAAATTACATTTTCTTCTAAAATAATCATACACTCAGACTCATGTCATCCACCTACTTTTGCATCAGAATAATAACAAGTACTCTTACAAACAAAAAACAAGAGTACACAAAATGAAAAGAAGATGAGACTAGAAACAGAAAGATTGATTTTGCGCCCTTGGGAAGAGTCAGATGCAGAGAGTTTATATTTATACGCAAAAGACGAGCAAGTAGGCCCAGCAGCAGGTTGGCCTGCACATAAAAGTGTAGAGGAAAGTAAAGCAGTAATCAACAACGAATTTGCACACCCTGAGATATACGCCGTAGCTCTAAAAGACACCAATGAAGCAATAGGATGTATCGGATTATTAATTGGAGAAAACAGTAACTTTGACATTTCTGAAAACGAAGCAGAAGTAGCTTATTGGATAGGTGTACCACATTGGGGCAAAGGTTATCTCCCGGAGGCTCTTGACCGATTAATCAAACATGCATTTGTAGACCTAAAGATGGTAGACCTATGGTGCGGATTCTATGAAGAGAATATGAAATCACTACGCGCTCAGTCTAAATGTGGATTTACATTCGCTTATAAATCAGAAAACAGATACGACAAATACTTTAAAGACGATCGTATCGAAGTAATCACAAGATTAAAATATGAAGACTGGTTACAGTCTCAAAAATAATGCTTAGCCCTTCTAGTCATCTAGAAGGGGTTCTTTTTTTATCTCCTTTACATCCCCTTACACTATTATAACTACTACACTAGGGATAAATGAGCGTATATAAAAGCCAAAATACTACAACACCTTCAATTAAAGGTGTATAATATTAAAGAATTGTAAATCAGAAATAAAGTAGGATGTAAAAAATATAATAAAAACGGATTCGTAAGGTTAAAACCTATAAAACAATAAAACAGATACTCAAGATAAAGATATTTTTTCCTATTTTTGCTTTCGTAAATTAATTACACAAAATAGAAAATTATGAGAACGATTCAATTTAGAGAGGCCGTGTGTGAAGCGATGAGCGAAGAAATGCGTCGCGACGAATCAATATATTTAATAGGTGAAGAAGTAGCTGAATATAACGGTGCTTATAAAGCTTCTAAAGGTATGTTGGACGAATTCGGTCCAAAACGTGTTATCGATGCTCCGATTGCTGAGTTAGGATTTGCTGGTATTGCAGTTGGATCTGCAATGAATGGTAACCGTCCTATCGTTGAGTTTATGACTTTCAACTTCTCTTTAGTAGGAATCGACCAAATTATAAATAACGCTGCTAAGATGCGTCAGATGTCTGGTGGTCAATTTAATATTCCTATCGTATTCCGTGGACCTACTGCATCTGCAGGACAATTAGGTGCAACTCACTCACAAGCTTTTGAAAACTGGTATGCTAATGTACCTGGATTAAAAGTAGTAGTACCATCTAACGTATATGACTGTAAAGGATTATTAAAAGCGGCTATCCGTGATAATGACCCTGTTATCTTCATGGAGTCTGAGCAAATGTATGGTGATAAAGGTGAAGTGCCAGAAGGAGAATACACTATCCCATTAGGAGTAGCTGATATTAAGAGAGAAGGTACTGATGTAACTATCGTTTCTTTTGGTAAAATCATCAAAGAAGCTTATAAAGCTGCTGACGAATTAGCTCAAGAAGGTATCTCTTGTGAGATTATTGACTTACGTACTGTACGTCCATTAGATCAAGAGGCTATTCTTAAGTCTGTTAAGAAAACAAACCGTCTAGTAATTCTAGAGGAGGCTTGGCCATTTGGAAGTATTTCTTCTGAAATTACTTATATGGTACAAGAGCAAGCATTCGATCATCTAGATGCTCCTATCCAAAGAATCACGACTGCTGATACACCAGCACCATATTCACCAGTATTACTACAAGAGTGGCTACCTAACGCTAACGATGTAGTGAAAGCTGTGAAAAAAGTACTTTACAAGTAAAAAAAATAACGTATATTTGATAGACTCCATCTTATGCTAAGATGGAGTCTTTTTTTATGAATACTACTTTGCTATGAAAAATAAAGTTAAGTTTTTATTACTATTTCTACTCGTTTCGGTATTTAGTTGGGGACAAACCAAAGTAAGTGGGAAAATAATTGACGAAAACAACTTAGAGGTACCATTTGCTAGCGTTTACTTTAAAAACTCTACTGACGGAGTTATTGCTAATGAATCTGGTAAGTTCTACTTAGAGTCTACTAAGACCTATACTACCCTAGTGGTATCTTTCGTGGGTTATAAAACACTTGAAATTCCGTTAGAGGGAAAAACGAATCTAGATCTAAAAGTCGTTCTACAAGATGACAACACCTTAGATGAAGTTAAAATCTATGCTGGTAAAACTTCTAAGAAGAATAACCCTGCCTTAGATATTCTACGTAAAATATGGGAGCGTAAACGCAAGAATGGTTTATACATGTTCTCTCAATACGAGTATGATAAATACGAGAAAGTAGAATTTGATTTAAACAGTATAGATAGTGCATACCAGAAGAAAAAACTATTCAGAGGTATGGAGTTCATCTTCGAACAAATAGATACCAACCGCATTACTGGAAAGACATACTTACCTATTTTTATCAATGAAAATATAGGTCAGGTATATGGTGATAATAGAAACGGTAAGAAAATCGAAAAAACCTTAGGAAACAAAAACTCAGGTTTTGATACGAATCAACATATCATCGAGTTCGTTAAAGACTTATACGCTGAGTATAATATCTATAACAACTATATCAAGATATTCGACAAAGACTTCGTCAGTCCACTATCTCGTACAGGTATTAATGTGTATAACTATGTACTAGCTGATAGTGCATATATAGATGATAAATGGTGCTTTAATATCGTGTACTATCCTAGACGTAAAGGAGAACTAACATTCAAAGGAGACTTCTGGGTAAACGACTCTACATTCGCAATCAAGAAGATCAATATGGAAGCGAGTAGAGATGCGAATATTAACTGGGTAAAAGAGATCTATATAGAGCAAGAGTTCGATGTTCTAAATGATTCTGTATTCCTATTGACTAAAGATCACTTCATGTCTGACTTTGCCCTTTCTAAAAGAGAGAAGTCTAAAGGGGTCTATGGTAAACGTACTTCTATCTATAAACATCACAAATTTGACATAGAGCATCCTGATGAATTCTATCAAAAGAATGTGAATGTATATGATGAAGGAATCTATAAGAGAGATGAAGACTTCTGGAAAAGTTATCGCTTTGAATCATTAAGTAAAGACGAACTAGGAATCTATAAAATGCTAGATACATTAAAAACAGTACCTAAGTTTAAGTTTCTATTTGATCTATCATCTACTATAGCAAGTAACTACTATAATATTGATAAGTATAAATTTGACTACGGACCTATCTTTTCTACATTTGGTTATAATGATATAGAAGGATTGCGTTTACGTGCTGGTGGAAGAACTTACTTTGGACCAAATGACAAATGGAGATTAGAAGGATATGGTGCATATGGATTTAAAGACAATCAGTTTAAATACGGTATCAGTGCTAAAGTACTATTGCACAACGATAGTAGATTAATCTTATTCGGAGGGAATCGTAGAGATATAGAGCAAATAGGTGTAAGTCTTACTGAGACAAATGATGTGTTGGGAAGAAGTTTTGCTTCGAACTCTTTATTTGCAAGTGGAGATAATACTAAGTTGACTAAAATTAATCTTTCTACAGTAGGTCTAGAGATAGAACCTGTCAAGAACTTAAAGTTTAGTACTTCGTTTAATTATAGAACACTAAGAGCGGCATCAGACTTATTTAACCTAGACTACTACGAGGATAAAGAGAATAATATCATCGCTAACGAAACAAAACAGTCTGAATTTAACCTAACTGCTGAATATACACCTAAACGAAAAACAATAGGATACGGTGTAGATAGAACGGATGTAGATAAAAAATATCTACGTATGTTCTTAAAGTATACACAAGGGTTCAAAGGTGTAATAGATAGTGACTTCGAGTATAAAAAAGTTCAATTCTATGCTAGAAAACCTTTATTGTTAGGAGGCTTTGGTACATTGACACCAACATTCGAAGCAGGAAAGACATTCGGAGAAGTACCATTAGGATTATTAAGTGTTGTACCTGGTAACCAATCGTGGTTTAATATAGAAAATACGTTTGCTAACTTAAACTACTATGAATTTGTTACTGACCAATATGCATCATTGCATTTAGAGCACAATTTTGGAGGTCGCTTATTCTCACGTATTCCATGGTTAAGAGATTTCAATTTACGTGAGATCGTAGGAGTTAGAGGAATATACGGAAAAGTATCACAAGAGAATATAAACTTAAATGCATCAGGGCTACAATACAAGGCACCTAGTGATGTATACTATGAATATTATGTTGGTGTAGGTAATATATTTAAAATCTTTAGACTTGATCTAAGTTGGAGAGGAAATTACCTAGATATGCCAGATGCTAGAAAGTTTGCCATTAGAGGATCTTTCGGAATTTATTTCTAATAATTAATCTAAAACTTGTTATAAACAAGTAATTAGAGTACTTTTGCACACGATTTTTAGAAATAAGATTTAAATAAAAAAATATGAATACATTCGAAACTTTTGATGCATTTGTTGAGATTCCAGCAGGCAGCAGAAACAAATATGAGTATGATTTTGATTTAAAAAGATTGCGTTTTGACCGTCTTTTATATTCTAACATGAGATATCCAGCTGATTACGGATTCATTCCAGAAACATTAGCATTAGACGGAGACCCTCTAGACGTACTTGTAATGTTCACTGAGCCATCTCTTCCAGGAATGGTAGTAGAGGTAAAACCTGTAGGAGTTTTCTATATGGCTGATGATAAAGGACAAGATGAAAAAATCTTATGTGTACCTGTATCTGATCCAATCATGAATAAATTAAACGATATTCAAGATGTAAACGAGCACTTCAAAAAAGAAGTAGAACACTTCTTCAAAGTATACAAAGACTTAGAAAACAAAACAGTTACTACTGATGGTTTTGGAGATAAAGCAGCTGCTGTTCAATTAATCAAAGAATGTACTGAGCGTTTTGAAAAATTAGAAAACAAAGCTGAAGGTTTATTCAGCATCCGTTACTAATAACATATATAAAATAGCCACTCATAAGAGTGGCTATTTTCTTTTATACCTACTTTATACTTCACTATTCTTTATCTAAATACCTCTCTGATAGAACCTCTATATGATGTAAGGTATGTCCATAGTTAAGCCTACCGATCTCTTCTACTGAAAGTACATAATGAGCCATCTGATTTTTTAAGGCTAACGCTTCTGTTGTAAAACCTTTAAACTGATAGTATACACTCTTCATCAGTGTCACATATTCTTCTATTAAATCTTGAGGTTCTTTATTCTCCCCTTTTGCATTATCTATATAGTGATTCTCATCAAATCCACTTAAGACACTTGTATCCTTACGAGCGATATGTAGAGCGCGATAACTAAATATTCGCTCACAGTCTATTAGATGTTGTACCAATTCTTTTACTGTCCACTTCCCCTCTGCATAAGCATAATCCCATTTATGCTGTAAAGTTACCTTGTCCAATGCATCCAAAACAATAGGAATGCGGGCTATTAATATTTCTTCTAAAGACATTCCTTCTGAACGTCTAATATAATCTAGGTGTGACATAAGCGCAGTGTTTATAGTTTTGTTAGTTATTTCTCCAAAGTTAAAAAACGACTTTATTAATCCACTAAATTTCTTACCAACAAAAAACAAATACTTCACTAAACTGACTATATAAGTTAGTTAGATTTACAAAGAATGATTTTAAATTTAAAAAAAGACAATTTTAACACCCTTCAATACTTAAAATTTTCTTAATTTCCACAAATCTAAAACAAGTACATTTCTACTTAACAACAAAAGATGTACTACAAAAACACACAACAATAAGCACAAACAACACAATGGAAGAAATTATTAAATTACTAAATGACTTAATTTGGTCTAACATTTTTATCGCGCTCTGTCTGTTAGCAGGACTTTACTTTACGATTACAACAGGTTTTATACAGATCAGATACTTTCGCCACATGGTGAAATTACTTTTTACAGAAGGCTCTTCTGACAAAGGCGTGAGTCCATTCCAAGCATTTAGTATGGCTATCGCTGGGCGTGTAGGAGTAGGAAATATCGTAGGAGTAGCTACAGCTATTGCTGCCGGAGGGCCTGGAGCGATCTTCTGGATGTGGGCTATTGCCTTTTTAGGAAGTGCATCTGCATTTATAGAATCTACATTAGCACAAATTTACAAAGTAGATAAAAATGGTCAATACGTAGGAGGACCAGCTTTCTACATAGAAAAAGGAATGAAAAGCAAAGCATTTGCTCTATTCTTTTCTATCGTAACTCTAATCAGCTGTGGTCTATTCTTACCGAGTATTCAAAGCAATAGTATCGCTGTAAGTATGCATTCTGCATTCTCTATCCATACGTGGGTTAGTGGGATCGGTATCTGTTTATTTTTAGGGTTTGCAGTATTCGGTGGAGCGAAGAAAATGGGATTAATAGCTCAGATCATTGTACCTTTTATGGCAAGTGCCTACATTATCATGGCTATTGTTATTATAGGACTAAACATACAAGAGGTTCCTCACATCTTTGCTTTAATCTTTAAATCTGCCTTCAACCTAGAATCTGCTTTTAGTGGAGTCTTCGGTGCTGCAATCGCATGGGGAGTAAAAAGAGGGATATACTCTAATGAGGCAGGACAAGGTACAGCACCACATGCTGCTGCTGCATCAGAAACATCTCATCCTGTAAAACAAGGATTAGTACAAGCTTTCTCTGTTTATGTAGATACACTATTCGTATGTACAGCAACAGCCTTAATGATTTTATTTACGAATTCGTATAATGTGATAGATGAGTCAGGAGCTTATATAGTAGAAAATATGCCAGGTGTAGAAGCAGGAGCTGCTTATACGGTGAAAGCTGTTGCGACACACTTTCCAGTATTCGCTTCTCAATTCATTGCTATAGCACTAACTTTCTTTGCTATTACTACCGCTATGTCTTATGTGTTCATCGCTGAGTCAAACTTTGAATACTTAAGTAAAAAGAAAAATATTGTTCTTAGATGGGTTATGCGTATCATCATATTAAGCATTGTATTCTTTGCCTCTACTAGTGAACCAAGTATAGCATGGGGAATCGGTGATATCGGTGTAGGAGCTATGGCATGGATTAATATCATCGCTATCTTTATCCTAAGAAAGCCTGCTCTAAAAGCATTAAAAGATTATGTAGCACAACGCAAAGAAGGAAAAGATCCTGTATTCGAACCTAATAAAATAGGTATAGAGAATGCTTCTGAAGAATGGGATAAAATAAATGAACGAAGAGCACATCAGTAATAATCAGGAGTTCTCTTAAACTTTCTTACCTTTGTACTAATTCAAATTAAGAAAAATGCATTATACAATTAGACCTGCAAAAAGAGAAGATTACGACGTAGTTCCAGAATTAATGCTACAAGCAATGGAAGATATTGTCTTCACATTTATCCAAAAAGAAGACATCGAAGAAGCCATTAACTTTCTAACTATTATGTTCCGTAAACCAGGTAACTTATATAGTTATGAAAACACTTTCGTAGCGATAGATGAAGAGGGTGATATCGTAGGATCTATTACTGGGTATAACGGAGATGACTTCATCACGTTAAGAGAACCTGTACTAGACCTAATGAAGCAACAATATAATAATGACATGATACCTGAACCAGAAACTGCTGGTGGAGAATACTACTTAGATACTGTAGCTGTATCTCCTAAAGTACAAGGTAAGGGAGTAGGTAGTCACTTACTGAAACATGCTGTAGACTATGCTAAGTCACAAGGTCATGAACAAGTAGGACTAATCGTAGATTTAGAAAACCCTAGTGCAATGAAACTTTATTCTCGACTAGGATTTAAACAAGGGAATCAACTAGAATTTGCAGGTGGTGAATACTACCATATGTATATCTAATCTCATATAGATAAACCTGAGCACATGCTCAGGTTTTCTTTTTTACATCCCTCCTATTTCTTATTTTAGATAATTGGTAGTTGTCTTTAGCTACTTCCTTATTTAAAAAGCATTTATTCTTCATTTTGACACAAAACGAAACTTCTCATTTGGCTTTTAATAATTATATTTGTCAAAAATAAAATACAATGTCAAAAAATATTACTCCATACGAAGGATCTGAATTAGGCAAGAAACAACAAGTTGAACAAATGTTTGATACTATTTCAGGTAACTATGATAACCTAAATAGAATGATTACTTTCGGTACTGATCAAGGATGGAGACGCAAAGTATTAAAATTAGTATCTGAGCAAAAACCAAATACAATATTAGACATTGCTACTGGTACAGGAGATTTAGCTATTTTACTTTCTAAAACAAAGGCTACTAAAATCATTGGATTAGACTTATCAGCTGGAATGCTAGAAGTAGGTAAACAAAAGATCAAAGCACTAAACCTAGATAACAGAATAGAAATGGTACAAGGAGACTCAGAAAACTTGCCATTTGAAGACAACACCTTTGATGCTATCACAGTAGGTTTTGGTATTAGAAACTTTGAAGACTTAGAAAAAGGATTGTCAGAAATACTTCGCGTATTAAAACCTGGAGGAATATTCGTTATTCTAGAAACTTCTGTTCCTACTAAATTCCCATTTAAACAAGGGTACTTCTTCTATACACAGAATGTAATGCCATTCATGGGTAAATTGTTCTCTAAAGACCAAAAAGCTTATAAATATTTATCTGACTCTGCAAAAAACTTCCCTTTTGGAGAAGCTTTAAACAATATTTTAAGAAAAGTTGGGTTTAAAGATGTAAAGCATCTTCCTCAAACGATGGGAATTGCTACGATATATTCATCTTCAAAATAATATGAAAAGACTAATTGTATTTTTTTTAATTCTATTCGTTAGCTCACAGTCTTATGGGCAATGGATATTTGGTAAAAATCCCATGCTTAACAAAAGAGATTGGGACAAACAACGTGTACATTGGGGCTATTACTTAGGAGTTAATTCATACAATTACAAGTTCGATTATAATGCAGACTATTATCACAAGCTACAAGCATTAAAAGAAAAATACCCTAATGACTATACTGAGATCCAAGTTAAGTCATCTATGGGATTTAATGTTGGTCTTGTGGGGAACTTGCGTATCATGGAGCATCTAGACTTGCGTTTTGAACCAGGACTAACATATGCTAAAAGAGAATTGTCTTTCCCAAGAGCGCTTATCTATGATTATTATGCTACACAGCACAATAACCTAGAGCCTTCAGAATACGAGTTAAACAGTTCTTCTCAAAAATCAACTAGTGCAACATATTTGCACTTCCCTTTATTATTAAAATTCTCTGCTTTGAGAACTGGAAATATACGTCCTTATGTATTAGGAGGTTTTTCTTTAGACTTAAACTTAGGAAGTAACAATAAAGTAGATAGTGATAACTATGAAGGAGTCTGGAGAGTAGAAAAGCTTACAGCTAACTATGAAGTCGGAGTTGGAGTGGATCTTTATTTTGAATACTTTAAATTCTCACCTTCTATTAGAGGGGTATTCGGAATTAATGATGAGTTAATCAGAGATAAAAATGCACAAAGTCCATGGACAGGAAATATAGAATCAATGAAATCTAGAGGAATATTCGTCAACTTTACCTTTCATTAAAAACAGATATAAAAAAGGGAACTTACTTAAGTTCCCTTTTTTTATGCTATTAAAAATTATGTCTTCTAAATTCGCTTAGTACGATAGAGGCTGCCATGGCTACATTTAAACTTTCGGTCTGTTGTAAATTTCCATAACGCGGAATAGCTATTCTATCAGTCACTAAATCTTCTATGGCATTACTAATACCGTTAGCTTCATTTCCCATGATGATAATACCCTTATTCGCTACAGTCTTAGGATAGATATTCTCACCATCCATAAACGTTCCATAAATAGGTAGCTCTCCTCCTGCTCTTATTAATTCTGTTAAATCTCCATAAACAATATTTACACGGGCAATAGATCCCATCGTAGCTTGTACTACTTTAGGATTATAAACATCTACTGTCTCACTGGTACAAATAATATGCTTAATCCCGAACCAATCACATAATCGTATAATAGTCCCTAGATTACCTGGATCTCTAATATCATCTAAAGCAACGATAAGATCACTATAATCTACAGTCTCTTGTTCCGTACAATGAAATACAGCCAAACAATTAGAAGTAGTACTCAGAGCAGACATTTTCTTTAAATCGTCTTTACTAACAATAGAAACCTTTGACTGTGGAACATTAAAATGAAGCTCCTCAGTGCAATATATATGTTCTAAAACAAGAGAAGATTTAACTAATTCGCCTATCACCTTAACTCCTTCTGCAATAAAAAGTTGGTGTTCTTTTCTATATTTTTTCTGATGTAAACTCTTAATTAATTTGATTTGGTTTTTCGTAACCATAAAAAACTGTATTTTTGACTGAAAATTGACTATACTACTTTGAGCAGATTTTTACCAAAAATACTACTATTTCTATTAATGAGCATAAGTTTTTTTGCATGCTCTATCACTGAGCAGGTTCCAAACGACCGTGCTCTATTAATGGATAATACCATTCTCGAAAATGGTAAAAAAATATCTAAAGAAGAGGTTATAGCACAGCTATACCAACACCCGAACAGTACTTTTCCCATGACTAATATGAGGTTAAGACTATATCTGTATAACCTAGCGAAGCCAAATGCTGATTCGCTATATCAAGTATGGCTAAAAGAGAATCCTAGTAAAGAAAGAGTCATGGAAAGTGTTCTTTCTAAAAAACAAGTTGACCGCTTAGGGGAGTCTTTTATTATATCTGGGATTAATAACTTCCTTCTAAAAACAGGAGAAGCTCCTGCTTTATACGACAGTCTTAGAACAAATAAATCTAAGATTCGTTTAAAAAACTACTATTTCAACAAAGGTTTTTTTGATACAAAAATTACAACTCAACTAGATACTACTGGGGTAAAGAAAGTAAAAAACACATATAGCATTACTACAGGAGAGCCGTATGTTATAGATAGTATTAACGCTAATATCAGTACGAAAGCTTTAGAAGATTTATATATTAAGTCTCTATCTAAGTCTAAAATTAAGAGCAATACTGTATTCGATGTTAAAAACTTCGAAGAAGAGCGAAAAAGATTAGCGACAGACTTTAGAGATAATGGTGCGTATTACTTTCAAGAATTAAATATTCGCTATGAAGTAGATACTATCATCAATAAAAAAAACAGAGCGAATATAGAATTGATCATTGATCCCAGAACAGTAAAGTCAGGGGATTCATTAAAAGAAGTTCCGTTTAAAATATATACGATTAGTGACGTAAATATCTTCACAGATAATAGTTCTAAAAACAAAGAATACGTCTTAGATAGTATTCACTATAACAACTTTAATATTTATAGTTCTACAAAACTTCAGTATAAGCCAAAGGCTCTTACAGATGCTATATTTATCACGAAAGGAAGTACTTTTAGTGACTTCAGAAGGGTATTAACATCTCGTTCTATCAGTAATTTGCGTACTTTCAACTACCCTGTTATAGAATATATAGAAGATAAAAGAGATACTACTGGTCAGTCACTAATCAGTAATATCTATCTTACTTCTCGTAAAAAAATGACTTTCAATCCATCATTTGATGTTACTCACTCGAATATCCAAGATTTCGGTATAGGTGGTAGTATGGGGTTACTGTTCAGAAATGTCTTTAGAGGTGCTGAGATATTAGAAATAAACTTAAAAGGGTCATTAGGATCTTCTCGCCAAATGAGCAACCCTAATGATGTATTCTTCAATGTCACTGAATATGGTGGAGACATTAAATTAACCTTTCCTCGTTTATTATTCCCTTTAAATACAGATAGGTTAATCCCTAAGAGTATGTTACCTACGACTTCTATGAGTTTTGGTCATACAAAACAGAAAAACATAGGTCTTGATAAAAATAGCTTAACTGCTATAGTAAACTATACGTGGTTACCATCTAGAAGAAACAGCTTCAGTGTTGATTTAGCTAATATACAATACATTAGAAATACCAATCCGAGTAATTACTTCAGTGTTTATAAATCTTCTTATGACAGATTAAATGATTTATCTAAACACTATACGACTATTAACCCAGACTACTATGATCAAAATGGCAACCTAACGATAGCTGAGGGAGGAAGTAATCTATTTATAAAAGATGCTCTAGATTCAAGTAACCCTCTAGGTATCTCAGCTCAAGATCATCAAGAAATAAGAAGTATAGAAGAAAGACGTGTGCGTCTATCTGAAAACAACTTAATTATCGCAAGTAATATTACATTCACGAATACAACTAGAACTAATCTATTAGACAACAGCTTCTATACTCTAAAAGCTAAAGTAGAGTCTGCAGGTGGTCTTATGAACTTATTAATGCAAAATACAAGTTCTAAAATAGGTCCTACAGGGAAAAAGACAATAATGGATGTGGAGTTTTCTCAATATGTAAAAACAGAGGTAGACTTCGTTAAATACTTTGATCTAGGAAAAAAACGTGTTGTTGCAATGCGTGCTTTCGCTGGACTAGCAATTCCTTATAGTAATTCTAATTCTATTCCTTTCTCAAGAAGTTACTATTCTGGTGGATCAAATGATAACAGAGGATGGCAATCTTATCGATTAGGGCCTGGGCAAAGTGGCGGTATCAATGACTTCAACGAAGCGAATATGAAATTGTTCTTCAGTACTGAGTACCGTTTCAACATTGGTGGTAAGTGGTATGGAGCGCTTTTCGTAGATGCCTCAAATATTTGGAATGTATTTGACGATATTAAAGATAATACCTATACCTTTAACGGCGTTTCTTCATTAAAAGATATGGCAGTAGCATCGGGACTAGGATTGAGATATGATTTTAGTTTCTTTGTATTCAGGTTAGATATGGGATTCAAAACATATAATCCAGCACAAGATAAAGGACAAAAATGGTTCAAAGAGTTTAGCTTAAAAGAATCAGTCTTAAACGTTGGGATTAATTATCCATTCTAATTCAAATAATAATTAGTATTTTTGTACAAAATTTAAACACACAACTATGGCTCATAATATTAAACCAGGAGTTGCTTTTGGCGACCAAGTTCAAGAGATTTTTAGATATGCAAAAGAAAAAGGTTTTGCACTACCAGCAGTAAATGTAACTAGCTCAAGTACTATCAATGCGGTATTAGAGACTGCTGCTAAATTAAATTCTCCAGTGATTATTCAGTTTTCAAATGGAGGTGCTTCTTTTATGGCAGGAAAAGGATTGTCTAATGACAATCAAAAATCAGCTATCATAGGAGCTATTGCAGGAGCAAAACACGTGCATGCATTAGCAGAAGCTTATGGAGTAGCTGTTATTCTACATACAGACCACTGTGCAAAAAAACTATTACCTTGGATCGATGGATTATTAGATGCTGGTGAAGAACATATGAAACAATATGGTAAACCTCTATTTAGTTCACATATGATTGACCTATCAGAGGAGCCTATTAAAGAAAATATTGAGATTTCTAAACAATACTTAGAGCGTATGGACAAACTAGGTATGACGTTAGAAATAGAATTAGGAATCACTGGAGGAGAAGAAGATGGTGTAGATAATACAGATGTAGATTCATCAAGATTATACACTCAACCAGACGAAGTAGACTACGCTTATGAAGAGTTATCTAAAGTAAGCCCTAGATTTACTATCGCTGCTTCTTTCGGAAACGTACACGGTGTTTACAAACCAGGTAACGTAAAATTAACTCCTATCATTCTTAAAAATTCTCAAGAATATGTAGCGAAGAAACACAACTTAGGACACAATCCTGTTGATTTCGTATTCCATGGTGGATCAGGTTCTTCATTAGAAGAAATCAGAGAAGCTATCAGCTACGGTGTAATCAAGATGAATATCGATACAGATACACAATTTGCATACACAGAGGGAATCAGAGACTATATGTCTTCAAAAATAGACTATTTAAAAACTCAAATAGGTAACCCTGACGGTTCAGATATTCCAAATAAGAAATATTATGATCCAAGAGCATGGGTTAGACAAGGAGAATTAACTTTAATCGCTCGCTTAGAACAAGCTTTTGAAGATTTAAATAACGTAAATACGTTATAATTCCCCCCTTGCTTTCAAATTAGTATAAACAAAAGAAACATTTTATGGCTTGGTTTAAAAGGAAAGAAAAAGGTATTCAGACGCCAACAGAAGACAAAAAAGATATTCCAAAAGGATTATGGTATAAATCTCCGACTGGAAAGATAATTGATCAAGATCAGTTAGAACAAAATTTATGGGTGAGTCCAGAAGATGGATATCACGTTCGTATTGGTAGTAAAGAATATTTTGAAATTCTTTTTGACAACAACGACTACAAAGAAATAGCCAAAAGCCTTTCTTCAAAAGATATTTTAAAATTTGAAGATACTAAAAAGTATGTAGATCGTTTAAAAGAAGCAATGACTAAAACACAATTAAAAGATGCTGTTAAAGTCGCTGTTGGTCAATCAAAAGGAGAAAAATTAGTAGTTGCTGCAATGGACTTTGCTTTTATTGGAGGTTCTATGGGATCTGTAGTAGGAGAAAAAATCGCACGTGGTATAGACTACTCATTAAAAAATAAGATACCGTTCTTAATGATTTCAAAATCAGGAGGAGCTCGTATGATGGAAGCAGGTTTTTCATTAATGCAAATGGCAAAAACATCTGCTAAATTAGCAATGCTAAGCGATGCTAAAATTCCATATATTTCATTATGTACAGACCCTACAACAGGTGGTATATCAGCTTCTTTCGCTATGTTAGGTGATATCAATATAGCTGAACCAGGTGCATTAATCGGTTTCGCAGGTCCTCGAATTGTAAAAGATACAACAGGTAAAGATTTACCTGAAGGATTTCAAACTTCTGAATTTTTATTAGAACACGGATTCCTTGATTTCATTACACACAGAAGAGATCTGAAAAAGAATGTAAATCAATACTTAGATTTGATCTTAAATAGACCTATGAGATAATCTCTTAAGGTTAGAGCATAAAAAAAGGATACTAGTTATATAATTAGTATCCTTTTTTATTTCTAGTTATTATCCTCCCATTCTAATGGCTTCTACAGGATCTAACTTCGCAGCTGATCTAGCTGGTAAATATCCTGATAATACTCCAATAAAACCTGATAACATCAATCCTATAAAAATATTAGAAAGACTCAATACAAAAGTAAAGTCTAGTAAACTAGTCACTAATAGACCTATCCCCCACACCATCACAATACCAACTAGCCCTCCAATAAGCGCAAGTATCACCGCTTCAAACAAAAACTGAAATAAGATAAAATGGCTCTTAGCTCCAATCGCTTTTTGAATTCCGATAAGATGAGTACGTTCTTTCACTGATACAAACATAATATTAGCAATACCGAAACCACCTACCAATAAAGAAAAGCCACTAATAATCCACCCCACGACATTCATTTGCCCAATAATCTTCTCAATCATATCTAGCATTCCCCCAAACACATTAATAAAGAAATTATCATCCTCTCCTTCTTTCAATCCTCTATACAATCTTAATTTCGCTGCTATTTCATCTTCAAACTGCTTAATGTCTACATCTTTACTAGGTTTAAGAATCACTACTGTAGTAGATGCTAAACTATTATCACCAAACATCTGTCTCATTATATTCACAGGCATATAAACACTCTCATCTTGACTCCCTCCAACACTTATAGACCCTTGTTTCTCAATAACTCCTATAACTGTAAAACGCTTACCATAGAGCCGAACATACTGACCTACTGGATCAAAATCCTCAAATAGTGTATTAGCAACTTCATGGCCAATAACAACAACAGGTACTCCATTAGCTGCTTCTGATTCATTAAAAAAACGTCCATTAATTACTTTTACATTATCGAGAAACTGCATATCAGAAGAACTAGGTCTCATAATAACTTCAGCATAGTTCGCTCCAAACTTCATCTGTTCAGACTTAGTAAAATAATTAAACGATGCATACTCTACATTGGTTAGATTTCGTTTAAGATAATCGTACTCATCGTACTTCATCTTTGGAAACTGCTCATACTTCCATTTAGGTACTTCTGTTGGACCAAAAGAGCGATCAAAAACATAAATCATATTTCTATCAAAGCCGCTTAATTCAGTTCTAATATTCCTATCCATAGAATCTACCGCAGCCAATACGGCTATGATAGAAAAAATACCAATAGTAACCCCTAAAAAAGAAAGGGCTGTACGCAGTTTATTAATTCGCAACGCATTAATTGCAAAACCAAAACTAGTTGATAAAAGTCTTAAATACAATCTCATAAGGGAATTCCATTAACTTTTTAACCATTACACAACCTCGCTAATCTTATGAACAACTCAAAAAACAAGGAGATATTTTTCTAAATTAATCATTATTAGAAATAAAATAAAAAGAAAGCTAAAAAACTTCTACATTAAACTTTATAAATACATAGACAATAGTTACTTTTGCGCATTGACAAAAAACACAACATGAACACAACTAAAAAAATTCAATCAGCACTAATTTCAGTTTTTGATAAAAACGGATTAGAGCCAATCGTAAAAGAGTTACACAAGCACAATGTAACTATCTATTCAACTGGTGGTACAGAAACATTCATCAAAGAATTAAACATTCCTGTTGTACCTGTAGAAGATGTAACTTCTTATCCATCTATTCTAGGAGGACGAGTAAAAACATTACACCCAAAAATTTTCGGAGGTATTCTTAATAGACAAGATCACGAAGGAGATGTTGCTCAAATGAAAGAATACGAAATCCCACAAATTGATTTAGTCATTGTAGATTTATACCCTTTCGAAAATACTGTAGCATCTGGAGCACCTGAAGCTGATATTATTGAAAAAATAGATATCGGAGGTATTTCTTTAATCAGAGCTGCTGCTAAAAACTTTAAAGATACAGTAATCGTGGCTTCTGTTAACGAATACGAATTATTCTTACAGATGATTCAAGAGAATAATGGAGCAACTACTTTAGAAAACAGAAGATTATTAGCGACTAAGGCTTTCCATGTTTCTTCTCATTATGATGGAGCTATTTTTAACTATTTCAATACAGATGAAACAGTGCTTAAAATTAGCCAAGCTGATGGAAATGAACTTAGATATGGAGAGAACCCTCATCAAAAAGGTCACTTCTTCGGAAACTTTGATGCCCTTTTTGATAAGTTAAACGGAAAGGAATTATCTTACAATAACTTACTAGATGTAGACGCAGCTGTAAACTTAATGAATGAGTTTAAAAATGAAGCTCCTACATTCGCTATTTTAAAACACAATAACGCTTGTGGTGTAGCTCAAAGAAGCACAATGAAAGCAGCTTACCTAGATGCTTTAGCTGGAGATCCTACTTCTGCATTTGGAGGTGTTTTAATTGCAAACAACACTATTGATGTAGCAACTGCTGAAGAAATCAACAAATTATTCTGCGAAGTTGTAATCGCTCCAGCATACGACGAAGCTGCTATTGAGATTTTAAAAGAAAAGAAAAACAGAATTATTTTAGTAATAAAAGAAACTGAACTTCCTAAGAAACAAGTACGTACTTGCTTAAACGGAATTTTAGTTCAAGATAAAGACAATATTACAGACAATAAAGAGCTATTAACAAACGTTACAAAATTATCACCTTCTGACAGGGAGATAGAAGATTTGTTATTTGCTTCTAAAATCTGTAAACACACCAAGTCAAATACAATTGTATTAGTAAAAGATGGTCAACTGTGCTCTTCTGGTACAGGACAAACCTCTCGTGTAGATGCTTTACGTCAAGCAATCGAAAAAGCTAATTCATTTAATATAGAGCTTAAAGGTGCTGTTATGGCTAGTGATGCATTCTTCCCATTCCCTGACTGTGTAGAAATAGCTCACAACGCTGGAATTACAGCTGTAATCCAACCTGGAGGGTCTATCAAAGACAATCTAAGTATCAATTATTGTGATGAAAATAATATCGCGATGGTTTGTACAGGAATTCGTCATTTTAAACATTAATTTACTACTTTTGTAAAGCATTAAAATATTAACTATAAAAGCCTTTTAATTATATGGGATTTTTTGATTTTATGACTGAGGATATCGCTATAGACCTTGGAACAGCGAATACCCTAATCATCCATGGAGGAAAAGTTGTTGTAGACAACCCTTCTATTGTTGCCCGAGATAGGACCACGGGTAAAATTATTGCTGTCGGAAAAGAAGCAAGCTTGATGCAGGGAAAAACGCATGGTAATATCAAAACAATTCGCCCATTAAAAGACGGAGTTATTGCTGATTTCGATGCTTCAGAAAAAATGATAAGCCTCTTTATCAAGAGCATTCCTGCATTAAGAAAAAAAATGTTTACACCTGCATTACGTATGATCGTATGTATACCTTCTGGAATCACAGAAGTAGAAATGCGTGCTGTAAAAGAATCTTGTGAACGTGTGAATGGTAAAGAGGTTTACCTTATACATGAGCCTATGTCTGCTGCAATTGGTATTGGAGTAGATATTATGCAACCTAAAGGTAATATGATTGTAGATATCGGAGGTGGTACTACTGAAATTGCTGTAATTGCCTTAGGAGGTATTGTATGTGACAAATCTGTAAAAATTGCAGGTGATGTATTCACTAATGATATCATCTATTATATGCGTACACAACACAACTTATTCGTTGGAGAAAGTACAGCAGAAAAAATCAAAATTCAAATCGGAGCAGCTACTGAAGATTTAGAAACTCCTCCAGAAGATATGCTAGTTCAAGGGCGTGACCTATTAACTGGTAAACCAAAACAAGTAACTGTATCTTACAGAGAGATTGCTAAAGCTTTAGATAAATCTATCCAACGTGTAGAGGATGCTGTAATGGAAACATTATCTCAAACTCCACCAGAACTTGCTGCTGATATCTATAATACTGGTATTTATTTAGCAGGTGGAGGTTCTATGCTTAGAGGTTTAGACAAACGTATTTCTCAGAAAACTGACCTTCCTGTATATATTGCAGAAGATCCTTTAAGAGCAGTTGTAAGAGGTACTGGTCTAGCAATCAAGAACATTGACAAATACAAAAGTGTATTGATCAAATAAGAATAACTTATGCAGCAGATAATCAATTTCTTTATAAAAAACAGTACTAAGCTACTGTTTTTGCTGCTTTTAATCATATCATTCGGGCTAATAATACAAACGCATACTTTTCACCAAAGTTCGTTTATTAGCTCAGCGAATGGTGTGACTGGTTATGTCTATGAAAATGTAAACAATTTCAAGGAGTATATGCATCTAAAAACAGAGAATGACGCTCTAGTTTTAGAAAATGCACACCTAAAGTCCATCGCTTTTAACAATACTACGGCACAAGATTCTATAGAAATTAGAAACTTAATGCCAGAGGAAAGACAAGAGTACTCTATTATAGTCGCTAAAGTAATCCGTAATACCTTCAATACAAAAGAAAACTACCTTACTATAAAAGGTGGTTCTAAGCAAGGTATTGAAAAAGATATGGGAGTGATTAATAGTAATGGAGTGATCGGAGTTATAGAAAAAACATCTAAAAACTACTCTACTGTACAAAGCATCTTAAACGTAAAGTCTAAGATCAATGCTAAAATTAAAGGTACTAATCACTTCGGTCCTCTAGAATGGGATGGTAAAAACACTGGATATGTTAACTTATCTGACATACCAAGGCTAGCTGAGATTTACAAAGGAGATACTATTGTAACAGGAGGTATATCTACTATATTCCCTGAGAATATTCCTATTGGTGTAATCGAGAAAGCATATACTAATGAAACTTCAAATTACTTTACTATTTCTGTTCGCTTGTTTAATGACATGACGAACCTTGGTTATATATATGTAATTAAGAATAAAGATATTGAAGAAATTAACCAACTAGAAGCTGAAACAAAAAATGAATAGTGTTGCATTTTCAAATATTGCTCGTTTTATTGCGTTATTAATCGCACAGATTCTTATTTTCAATAATATAGATCTTTTTGGTTTTATAAACCCATTTCCATATATTCTTTTTATCATTTTATATCCAACAGACAACAATAAAGCTGTTTTTTACTTAACAAGCTTTTTTCTTGGTCTTATCGTAGATATGTTTGAGAACTCTGGTGGAATGCACGCAGCTGCTAGTTTAATTCTAGCCTTTGCTAGACCATCTATACTAAAGTTCTCCTTCGGGATCAGCTATCAATATCACAATTTAAATATCATCAAAAAAATCACTAAAGATATTTTTAAATCTCTAGAGGTTTTTGGTTATATTTCTATATCCGTTGTTATACATCACATTATTCTCTTTGGATTAGAATTCTTTAGATTTAATTTTATCTGGGAGATTCTTTTAAGAACTGTACTAACAACTATAACTACACTACTAGCGTGTATTTTGATATTATTTCTGATTAAACCATCGAAAAAATGAGAAAGCTTTTATTACCATTAATTATTATCGTAGTTACTATTGTAGTACTAGCTAGATTATTTTTTTTACAAATAGTAGATGACACTTATATTAAGAAGTCAGAAAATAACGCATTAAAAATTGTCTATGAATATCCTGAAAGAGGATATGTCTTTGACAGAAACAATAAATTACTTATAGCGAACCAACCTTCTTATGATATTATGGTTGTTCCTAGAGAAGTTAAGAATATTGATACATTAGCTCTATGTAGTTTATTGGATGTTACCTATGACCAATTCGTTTCTAAATTAGAAAAAGCAAAAGTATATAGTCCTAGACTACCTTCTATTTTCTTACCACAATTAAGCAAAGCAGAATACGCTGCTTTTCAAGAAAAAATAAGACACTTCAACGGATTCTATATTCAAAAAAGATCACTAAGAGACTACCAAGTATCAGCTGGGGCAAACCTATTCGGATACATACGTCAGGTGAATGAACAGAATATAAAATCTAATTCATATTATAAATCTGGAGATTTGATCGGTATACAAGGTATCGAACAAGAATATGAAGAAACACTTAGAGGTACTAAAGGGGTTAAATATATCCAGAGAGACCGTTTTAATAGAGAAATTGGTTCATTTAAAAATGGTATATACGACACTTTAGCTGTAAAAGGAGATGATATTATTCTAACAATAGACAGTGAATTACAGGCTTATGGAGAGCTATTAATGCAGAATAAAAGAGGAGGAATAGTTGCAATCGAACCTAAAACTGGTGAAATACTAGCTTTAGTTAATGCACCTAGTTATGACCCTGCTTTGCTAGTAGGTAGAGAGCGCTCTAAAAATTATACTGCACTATATAATGATTCACTAGCTAAACCATTATACAACCGTGTACTTTCTGGAGAATATTCTCCAGGATCACCATTCAAAATTCTTACTGGATTAATAGGTTTACAGGAAGGAGTAATTAATGAACATACTACTTTTGCTTGTAACAGAGGATTCTATTACGGTAAAGGCGCATGGATGGGGTGTCACGACTCTGGACATTGGAACTTAAACATTGCTATCGCAAAATCTTGTAATACATACTTTGCTAATACTTATAAAAGAGTAATAGAAAAATATAAATCTCCTGCTGAAGGAATCAATAAATGGAGTGAGCACTTACATTCATTTGGATTAGGTCAATTCTTAGGATATGATTTACCTGAAGGAAGAAAAGGACATATCCCTGATGCTGATTATTACAACAGATGGTATCCGAATGGAGGATGGAAAAGCACGACTACTATTTCTAATTCTATTGGCCAAGGAGAGGTTATAATGACCCCAATGCAATTAGCCAATGTAATGGCAGCTGTAGCAAATAAAGGTTATTACTATACTCCTCATATCATTAAGAATATAGAACACCACGATATAGATAAAAAATTCACTACTAAACATATCACAACAATAGATCAACGTCATTTCGAACCTATTATAAAAGGGATGAATGATGTGTTTAACATTGGTACCGGACGTTCTGTAAGAGTAGAAGGACTAGAAATGTGTGGTAAAACAGGTACTGTAGAAAACTTTACTAGAATAAATGGTAAGCGCTACCAATTAACTGACCACTCAGTATTCGTAGCATTCGCCCCTAAAGATGATCCTAAAATAGCTATTGCTGTATTTATTGAAAATGGTTATTGGGGAGGTAGATGGGCTGCTCCTATTACTAGCTTAATGGTTCAGAAATATCTTTTACCTGAAATAGTAAGAACTGACTTAGAGAAGAGAATGCTTGAAGGAAGTTTAAAAAATGAATACGACAAGGTACTTCATCTTTATGACAAGTCAGACAAGCCTAAAAAAACACACAGAATTAATATATAGCTTTAGATTACATTAAAAATGAAAAACGTTAGTGTTCAAAAAAATATAGATTGGATATCGATACTCCTGTATATGCTTTTAGTCATAGCTGGGTGGATTAATATCTATTCGGCTTCTCTACCTGCAGAAACCACATCTATTTTTGACTTAAGCCAAATCTATGGTAGACAGCTAATGTTTATTATTTTTTGTATTCCACTTATTATATTGATTGTATCTATAGACACTAAGTTCTATGAGAAGTATGCTATGGTATTTTATATCATTGGACTACTATCCATACTTGGTTTATTTGTATTTGGTAAATCTGTAAAAGGTCAAACGAACTGGTATCAGATAGCTGGTTTTGGTATACAGCCCTCAGAGTTTGTAAAGACAACTACTGCCCTACTACTTGCTAAATTCTTATCAGATAGCCAAGCACACCTAAGTTCGTTTAAAGAGCAAATTATAGCTTTAGTTATTATTGGTGTTCCTACCCTATTTATCTTAAAGCATGATACTGGTAGTGCCATGTTATTCGTTTCTCTTGTTTTTGTTTTGTATAGAGAAGGACTACCTAGCTGGTACCTATGGACTGGATTTATAACCATTATTCTCTTCGTAGCTGCACTTGTAGTAAAACCAGGTATCATTATAGCATCTATTGTTATAATAGCGGCATTACACTTCTATTTAAACAAGAAGATAACCCGTAATCCATTAATATATATTATACTGGTTGTAATCATGTCTGCTTTCGTATTCTCTGTAGATTACGTTTATGACAAAGTATTAGAACCACACCAAAAAGACAGAATCAATGTATTAATAGGAGAAGACGTTAACTTACAAGCTGAAGGATATAACCTTAATCAATCCAAAATCGCCATTGGATCAGGAGGCTGGACAGGGACAGGATTCTTAGAAGGGACGCAAACTAAAGGAGGTTTCGTTCCAGAACAACACACAGACTATATCTTCACTACAGTAGGAGAAGAATGGGGGTTTGCTGGAGCTTCTTTTGTAATCATTCTATTTGTCTGCCTATTTTTCAGATTAATACATTTAGCAGAAAGACAGAAAAAAATATTTAACCGTGTTTATGGTTATTGTGTTATCTGCTTTCTATTCATCCACTTTGCCTTTAATATTACAATGCTTATTGGACTATTCCCTACCATAGGTGTACCCCTACCATTCTTTTCGTATGGAGGATCTAGTTTAATGGCATTTACTGTTTTATTATTTATCTTTCTTAAGCTCGATGCTAACAGAATTAATGAATGGTAAACAATACTCACGAAACAAATTTTTAATACAATTCACACAAACAAAACAATGAAAAACAAAATGCTATGTGCTGCTGCATTATTTGTAGCAACAACATCTATGGTTAAAGCTCAAGAAATTAAAACCTCTGGTGTAAAAGAAATAACAACAGAACAAACTTCATTAGAGTCTCTAATTGACGAACAAAAAGTAGTTGAAGAAAACTTAAAACTTGAAGAAATTAAACTTCAAAATGAAAAGGATGCAGCTAAAAGGTTAGAACAAGAAAGAAAAATAGCTAAAGAGCAACAAAAAGAAGAATTAAGAGCACAGAAACAACTAGAAAAAGAGCATAAAGCTGAGCTAAAAAAACAAAAAGAAATAATCAAAAGCCAAAAAA